>CAYLQV010000018.1:0-58504 GCA_964385925.1 uncultured Galactobacillus sp.
TATTATATGTCAACTGTCTATCTGTCAACCACACGATTGTTTACTGTTAGAAAAAAATATATGCTATTCTTGATGGAGATATGGAGACTGGGTATAAGTTTAATGAAGAGAAATTAACCCCAGCAAAATTGAAAAACGAGAAATTTCTTAAACAGTGCGTTGAGAATGCGTACAAAATGTCGGTAGATGTACATCCTGATTCTGGAAATACTGGAACACGCACGGATCAGAAATGTGAAGAATATTTAAAATGTTTAAGATATTATGCAACGAATGTTTTTTATCTTCCTGGGAGAAAAATCCCGGAGGAAATTATTTTGAAAAGTACTTATGTAATGAAAAATTATAAATCAATTATCGAAAAATATGGTGCAATAGATGCTAGAAATGCCAAGGATGTTGTGAAAGAAATTTCTGAATTTGATCATGGTGATGACTCACATATTAACGATACAATTTCAGTTTTGGCAAATAGATGGAGTCAAGACGAAAGTGAAGAAAGAAATAATCTGGTTGAGATATTGAATAAAATGTTTGAAACACATATAGAATAATATGGAACTAATATTGATATTTGAATAATGAAATAATAAAGGGGAAAAATTGTGCTGGATTATTGATATCCTAAATGTGGGTGTGCCTATTCTTACTGGTATAGGCAGTGCATTTTGGGCGGTAAGTAAAAGTAAGAAAAATTTTGAAAATGAAATACAAAAATCAGAGAATGACTTGGAAAAGCGGATGTATAAGTATTCAAAGGCATATGATTGTCAGTTGGAGGCTTTTAAGAATATTAGTTTAAGTTGCGCAGAGATTTGGGATGAATTTAATGCTTTGATTCCAATTTATATGACTGATCATGAAATCGGTTGGTCAGAGGGGGAGATATAGAGAAGCATAAAATTAATATGGCAAAGGCTAATAGGGAGTTAAGGAAGCAAATGAAAGAATATTATCCGTTCATTTCAATAAATAACGGTATTATAGAAAAAATGAATAAGGTGGTAGATAATTTTCTTGCTAAGTGGGACGAATATAATGATACAGATGATTTTGATAAGCAAAGTCACGGGTATAAGCATGATTTGAAAGAGGATGCTTATGAATGTAAAGGAAAATATGAAAAATTATGGGATGAACTAAATACAACGATGAAAAATGCATTATCTTAGCGATAACATGCTTGGGTACAATTTGGGTACACCAGTATCCAAATCATAAAAACTAGAAACAAAACCATATCAAAAAGACTCTAAAATAGGATGAAATGCGATTATAAAAGCATCCTGCACAGAAACAAAAAAAGAGAAGCAATGAGAAAAGGAACAAATGTGCTCGGAGAACAAAATGATATTCAAGTATGGCCAGATGACGAAGAAGAAATGGCAAAACTCTGCGGACTGAGGTGAATTTTATCCGAACATTATTTTGACTGTGCTTAACACTAATAGTACTTAACTTAAAAATGTGCGGATAACAAAAGCCTGCGGATAAGCCTTCCCATAGGAGACATTTGGTCCTGTCTGCTTTTGTGCCGCAGAACAGGAACAGTGTCCCTTCATCGAACGGGTCCAGATGGAAGACATTCTGTACCTGTGAGGCCAGCCCATCGATGCCATACCGGAGATCTATCCTGCCGACAGCGATATATACGGCCTTTAGATCCTTGGCATCCTTAAACATGAGATGCAGCCTTCAGTATCCTTATGAGCAGGTCATCTGAGATATCATTGTTCAGCTCGATCGTGATGCCGTCTTTGTGGATCACTGCTGATGGCCCTGCGGCATTCAGTGCGGCTGGTGCCTCGAGCCGGCTGAATGTGCATTGTTCAGGCAGCTGTGCGGATGCTTGTGCTGCCACCAGCTGCAGTGTCCCATCACTGCGGATCTTTCTCTGCCAGTAATAGAAGCTCTTTGAATTTATCCCGTGCTCTGTCAGCCATTTTTCTTTGCATTCATCGCTCTCGTTGTATTCCTTGATGATCCCGCGCCAATATTGTTCGCGCATCTGATGTGTCATATGGTCCATTTTAGGTACCTCTGATTAACCTTAGGTTTTCTCAACTATTATCCAAGGTTTTTAAGTATTACGACAGGTACCTATGATTTACCTTTTACGTTATTTTTTATGCATATATCATACTATTGGATTTCAGTCAGTCAATAATTCCGGGGCGCTGTGCCCAGGTGATTCAGAAATGAAATATGGTCTTAACAGCAGATGGGTGCTCCTGTATAATAAAACTGAGGTATATCAGAATAGTACGGTTATTTCCTTGCAAAAAGGCCCCTTCAGAACTGTAACAAGTTTAGAGAAGGGAGATGGTTACTATGGACAATGTTCTTGGTCTGCTCACTGCATGCAGTGGAGCGATTGCTGCTATATGCAACATGTTGACAGCTTTAATAAAGCTGAAGGCTTTGAAGAAAAAGAATCCTAGTAAAAATAAAAATAACCGCCGGCCTACCACCAATGCGGTTATTTTTAAGAAATAATCACTGAAGGGGTAACCGGAAACTCTGGTATACCTCACTTCTTACACTGATATTATAATTATCATATAGTATTTCGTCAATAAATCCTGACACGTTCTTGACTGCTGATATAGGCTGATCTGCCGGAATATCTATACATCATCATGTTTTAGAAATTTTTTTATCAATTTTTGAAAGAATGAAAAAAACGAAATGGCTCTGTTGAGCCATAATTTAGTGATTTGTGCTTTTTGTGCTCATTTTGGACTCGTTTTTGGTCTTGACCGAGTCCGATTTGGAGGTATAATTTCTGTAGACTGTTAGAAGTGTAAGCAAACGAATATTACATGGAGAACAGTCGTAATACAACATATGGGATCCTGTCTCCCGCATCCAAAAGTACAGGCCGATGATATGCCGATTGGGTCCAAGATAACCAACGGCGCTATTCAGAAATACTGGATAGAAAGCTTGGCCGATTATGAATATAGCAACATGGGACTGCATACAATGCGGTCCTTTTTTCTATTATGAAATCAGGAACATCCTAGTCCTGATCATATGGAAAACTTCAGAAGAAGAAATATTATGAAATGGTCAGGGACACTAGGTGTTCCTGGCCTTTCTTCTACAGGCATGTAGTGAGAAAGGTCTGGGCAAAGTGAAGGACGCGCTCTTTTTTAGACCTGGATCAGTCCATGAGTCTGTCACAAAAAGCGTCCTGCTTCCCTCTTGTATTCCCAGCCTGGTTAATCTAGATGAGCAGTCAAAGCAGCAGATGGACATGCCGTATATAGCCCAGAAAAATAGTCGGATGCAGGATCGGGGAAGACTTACCAAGACATGCGAGAAAGGAGGTCCGCATGGAAGGACCAGTCATCACAGTTGATGTATCAAAGGGCAACTGTCATTACCAGCCGTTCATTGAGAATGGGCATCCGATGAGGAAACCGAAAGTGCTAGATGACACGATCGATGGATTCAGCAGGATATCAAGGCTCATTGAAGATCTGGAGAAGAAGACAGGAGCCAAAGAACTGCCAGTTGTATTCGAAGCCACAGGAGTGTACCATAGGCCGCTGCAGAAATACCTGCAGGACAATGGGATACCGTATTACATCATCTCTCCATTATTGTCCGCGACATATCGCAAGACGACGCTGAACGGCAATAAGACAGATTCGTTGGACTGCACGCATATCGCAAAAGCGTATTACAGTGAAGAACTCCGCCCATATTATGAGCAGAGCCCGGAGTATCTCAGGCTGATGCGGCTGAACCGGTATTATGAAGGAGAGCTTGTGCACCTTAGGAAAAGGAAGGTGGCACTGCGGAGCTATCTGGACATCATCTATCCAAGGATAGATAAGAAGTTCAGCGGCAACCAGAACATCTATGACCCTCTGCCAATGGAAGTGCTCAAACAGTACCCACATCCATCTCTTCTATTGAAGCATCGGGAGGATGTGATCGTGAAGCGCATCTGCAAGCCATCAGGGCATGCGCAGAAATATGCGGAAAAGATCGTGCACAAGATCTATGAGGCAGCCAAGGAGTGCTATTCAGGATGTGGGCCATATGATATCGAGGTCATAGAACTCCCAGAGATGATAAAGAAGATGCAGGAACAGGAACAGCTGTGCCAGAGCATACTGTCAGATATCACTGCACTGGCAAAAGCAGTCCCATATTATGCATGTCTGACGAGCATCCCAGGCATCGGGGACAACCTGGCATCACGGATCATCGCTGAACTTGGCGACATCGATCGTTTCCATAACCATTCTGCCTTAGTTGCCTATGCCGGGCTGAACCCAAAGATCCTGCAGTCTGGCGACATCGATGGGACACATCTGAAGATATCCAAGAAGGGCAATAAGCATCTGCGGTGCCTGCTGTACCTGGCAGCCTCGTGCAATTATCGAGCAAAGAAATATGACCCAGTCTATGAGTTCAACAAAAAGAAAAGGCAGCAATTCGGATCGCATAAATCCAAAGCTGCCACTGTCGCTACTGCGCATAAATTATTAGTAGTAATTTATGCAATGTGCAAGAACGGGACTCTTTATTCGTTCTAACGACAGTATAGGACAATTCAAAATGAATTGGGAGAGGTTTCTCCCTTTTCGTCGTGAAAAAAATATAAAAATAGGAAACTGAACAAAATCTTCAATTTCCTATTGACTTAAGTTATCTAGTTTTTGTTGTTCGGGGGTGCAGCGCCCCGGAAAGGAGAATGATTATGGCAAAGTATAAATTGTATATGATAGACCCAGTGTATATGGATACCTTGCGGCAGACGGATGAAAGGGTGCCGTTGCAAGGGAATGACCCATATCATTGGAGACCCTTCATAGGTCCGGTCATGCATCTGGATGGATACCGCTGGTTCGTTGATTTCTCATCATACAAGCCTGACAAGGAAGCAATGTATGATGTAGGAAAGCTGTTCACATTCAAGATGATGGACAGGAACCATCCTGGATTAGTACTCAGCACAGTTAATCTCAGATATATGATTCCTGTTCCGAATAGTGCACTGGCACAGGTGGACCTCAATGATATTGGAATGACAAGGAAATTCCTCACCTATGGAGATGAAGTGAAATTTAAACGGCTGCTGGTAAAACAGTTGGATGAAGCCAATAGCCAGAGCAAGTACATCAATGAAGCAGCTATGAACCTATATGCCAGGAAGATTGTCTTCCCGGATGATGTCATAAGCAAGATCAGTATCAATTATAGAGAATTATCAAATGTATGCCGGCAGTGGGATGAAGAACATACGATAGTAAAAGACAAGGGATTGGAATATGTTAATCCGTTGGACATTGATTCCCTATTTGTAAAGGAGGATAGGACATGTACGAAGAAAAAACAGTAGCAGATCTGGAAGAGAACATTCTGCTGATGAAGTCTGTAGTTCAGGAGCATCGCTCATTTACTTGGCATATGCAGATCCTGGCAAAGGATACCGCATATACAATGCAGAGCCTTGCAGACAGAGGAATGCTCTCAGGCGATGAACTTACGACTTTCCAGAACGAACTGGAATCACTGATGAATGCAGCTGACCTATAATGGGGGCGCAACGCCCCGGCGATTGTGGATCGGGATGATAGTGTAATAGAATTAAGAGAGAATATGCAGCAAACAAGATGGTGCAATGCCTTAGCAGATACCCCCAATTCAATATCTGCAGAAGTATCTTAAATTGCCGATAGGACCAACCCCAATGGAAGGACGGCAGCCAGTTCAAGAAAGATTACGGGGCGCAGCGCCCCCGAGGAGGAAGAATATGAAGAAATTTGGAAAAAAGGAATGGATTGCCATTAGTGTTGCGGCAGTGGTAGTTGCTGGTGGCAGCGGCTATGGTATCTATGCGTATCAAGCAGACCAGGCACAGCGAACAAGTGCAAAGAAAGAAGCATTGGAAGCACTGAACTTACAATTGCAGAAGGATAAGGGTGTCATGGAATACTCTAAGGACGTCCCTGTGGACGCTCTTACGCTGGTCACAGCGACCAACGGTGAAAAAGCCGATGATTCACTGGTGGTCACAGCGAATCCGTCTACAGTAGACCCTAGCAAGATTGGAAATACAGATATTGTATATACCGTTAAGGATAAAGACAGTTTTGGTGTAGAGGTATCAAAAGATTTCAACTGTACAATCACAGTCAAGGATACTAAGAACCCCGTCATCACTGTTAATCAAGATACCTATTCTCTTACGGTAGGAGACAGCTTTGACCCAGCTACTGTTGTTCAAAGTGTCAAAGACGATGTAGATGGTGATATCACCAAGACGGATAAGGCTCCAGATAAGAATGAAGCAGGCTACTATACGATTACAAGTGATGTGGATACCGCTACTGCAGGAAACTATAAAATCACAGTCGATGCAGTTGATAAGAACGGCAACAAGGCATCTAAGGATGTTACCGTTACGGTTGCTGAGAAAAAAGTGGTACAGGCTGCAGCAAGCAATGACGGTGGATATAGTTACTCCGGGAATGACAATTCTGGCTATAACAATAGTGGCTCAGGCAACACGGCAACATATTCTGGTGGCAGCAGCTCCAATAGTAGTTCATCTAATACAGGTGGAAGTTCTGAACCTGCGCCAGCACCTAAACAGTCAATTTGTTTAAGTGCAGATGAAGCAGAAGCTCAATATGATGCGTGGGCAAGTCAAAATCCAAAACTTGATGTGGGTGGTTTGACTTATGGAGATAGTGATGGGGATGGCTGTTGGGTATACCGTTTGAATAATGGTTCAGCTACTTTTGGTGAAGATTAAAAACATTAAATATATTTTCCTAGCAGATCTAAATGATCTGCTTTTTTTATGGAACACAGAAAGAGGAATGGTGACATGTATGACGTTAAGGAATGACACATCTTAAATTTTATAGTGTTTTACAGCAGACCTAATGGTCTGCTTTTTATTATTCATTCGATAGGAGGAAAAAGAAAAGATGAATAAAATATTCAAAAAGTTATTGGCAGTATTTACAGCATTTCTCATGATGTTCGCGCTTGTCCCTGTACATGCAGAGACAATCGATGGCGATTTCAATGGATACTGGTTCTGGTCAGGAGATGGCTCCATGTTCATCCCGGGCAATGGCGGAGCAGAGATGAATGCGACCTTCATGGTAGGCGGCACACCGGCATACTGCATCCAGCCGGAGGTGAAGGCGGTCATTGGACAGGATGTGTATACGACATCGACATTGAGCGAGTATAATGCACTGTCCCCTGAGACAAAGGCAAGACTCTCAGAGATCAGCTACTTTGGCTATCTATATGGGGACCGTACGGGCACAGATTGGTACGCCGCAACGCAGGAGGCAATCTGGGGCGCAATCGATTCCAGATATCTTGGCATTGATGTCTACTATGCACCAGATGATGGAAATTATCTCGTCAGGACAGATGACAAGAAACAGACAGGCCTCATCAATTCACATGTGGCTGATATCATGGCAGATGTGAATGCCTATGAAGCTTCTCTTGGTACTCCAAACTTAGTCATTAAAGATGATAAAGGTAACACTGTAGGAACTTCTGGTCAAAATGCTGAATACGATAGTGGAATTATTGGTAAAACATATACAGTAACTGATACTAACGGAATCATTTCAAATAGAACAGCTTCTAAAAATCAGTTTTCATCTTCATCTATTAGTGGCAACGATATCTCAATTACTTTAACTAAAGACGATTTGAACCAGAATCATATTATTCATTTTTCACAGAAAGTTAAGTATAACAGAATTGGTTATAGACCAATGATTTGTGTTGCAGATGATGCCCAGCATGTGATGACTGCTGGCGACCTGACTGACCCACAGGGTGGTACTGTTACTTTAAATGCCATTGGGTTCAATCTTTCCATGACAAAGACAGATGCAGATGGTGTTGGAAGAACACAGGGTGATGTAGCAAGCTTTGCAGGCACCTCTTATGTCATTAGGAACAAGGCATCTGGTGAAACGGTAGGGACGCTGACCATTAGCACAGACGGTACTTCCAATACGATCGAGGGACTGGCACCAGATACATATACCTATCAAGAGTCCCATGTGGCAGATGGATACAATATCGATCCAGCAGTACATGAAATCACTATCACAGATTCAGATGCTGTGATCACTGCATATGATTCTGTGAAAACAGGAACTCTATCGATCCATAAGGTCATTGCAAATTCTAAGCAGTCAGATTTTACAGAACCAGAACCTAATGCTGTTTTTGAAGCAATCCTGACAAAATATGTGACACAGTATGGATCCTTTGAAGAAGCCATGAAGTATACTGCTGATTACTCTGCAAAGG
This sequence comes from uncultured Galactobacillus sp., assembly GCA_964385925.1. Classification (GTDB taxonomy): domain Bacteria; phylum Bacillota_I; class Bacilli_A; order Erysipelotrichales; family Erysipelotrichaceae; genus Bulleidia. The sequence goes on from CAYLQV010000018.1 coordinate 8,320, forward strand.
AATGGTCAGTATTTACAACGGACAAGGATGGCAATGCCACTTCTGGAGCGTTGGCTTATGGTGACTATACAGTTAAGCAGACTGGCTGCATGGATGGGCTGGAACTATTAAAACAGCCTTTCAATTTCACTGTATCTGAGCAGAACAGCACACAGACATTCGATATTTCAAATATCGTTTCTGAATTCTATCTCAGAATTGAGAAGAAGGATCTGGATACAAATAAGAACGTAACTGCTGACGGAGCAGATTTTAAGATCTATCAGATCTCAGATGCAACTGGAAAAGCAGTTAATGCTTATGTAGAACAGCAGGTTGGATCCACAAAGTATTCTACATTCAGAACAGTATCGAACAACAACGGTACGGATGGACTGCCAGATGGTACATTCTATTCTAAGGATGAAGTCAGTGGCACAGTTGTTGCTCCATTGAAACTTGAAGCAGGTGTTTATCGCATTGAAGAAACGAAGGCTCCTTACGGCTATACACTGCCGGAAAATCCACTGACAGTTACATTGTCAAACGATACAATCACAGAGAACATCAATGGCAATGACTATGTGGAAGCAGATGTTCAGAACCAGATGATTACAGGTACTCTGAATGTAACAAAACAGCTTGAAGCAGTTACTGCAGATGAAGACCTTACAACTAAGGATTTCACCAAAGTAAAATTTGCGATTGTTGCAAAAGAAGATATCAATTATGTTCTTGATGGAACGTCAATCGTCAAAACGGGAGAGACCTATAAGGAGTTCAACCTGGACGCAGATGGGAAAGCTACTATCACTGAGATCCCATTAGGAAAGTACACTCTTGTTGAAGAAGAGGTCGCTGATGGAATGGTCAAGGCTTCATCTGTTGATTTCACAGTTGCTGTGAAAGATGATACAACACCGGTCATCACAATTGCTGAGCCTATTACAAACAAGGTTACACAGACCGATATTTCTAAGACAGATGCGACTGGCGAAAAAGAACTTGCTGGTGCAGTGCTTGAACTTTCTGCTGCCAAAGGAACAGTCGTTTCTACATGGACTTCTGTAGCAGATAAGTCTCACACGATTGCGGGCCTTACTGCAGGGAAGACATATACTCTGAAAGAAACGTCCACACCAGACGGTTATTACTATTCGACAGCCGTTACATTTAAGGTCAATGAGGATGGAACTGTCAACAAGGTCAATATGATTGATAATCAGATTCATTATCAGATTGCTAAGGTCGATGACAAAGGCAATTACGTCAAAGGAGTTACACTGAAGCTTACAGATACAACCACAAACACTCTAGTAACATTACCAAACAACGGAATCACTACAGACAAGCCATTCGATCTTGCTGGTGTTCTCAATGCAGAACACAGCTATCTATTAGAAGAGAGCGAATATGTTGCTGGTGTCTATAAGGCCACAAGCGTAAACTTCACTGTACCAAAGACAGGTACTGCTGATATCACAACAATTAAGATGGTGGACCTTGCAACAGCGGTCACTATTCAGAAACTGGATAACCATGGAAATCCTGTGAGCGATGCTACTCTGCAGATCCTTGAAGCCACTAAGGATGCTTCCGGTAACATTACTGCAGCGACTGACAAGGATGGCAAGAATATTGTGGTGAAGGAATATAAGACAACTTCTGATGCCAAGGGCATTGATATTTCAGATGATGTCAAGGGCGGAGCATCCTATATCCTTCATGAAGTCCATACACCTTTCGGCTTTGAGACAAGCAAGGATATTTCATTCACTGTTACAGGTACAAATACATCTGCTCAGGTCATTGAAATGACAGACTGCAGAAAGACATTTTATGTCTCTGCTGTCAAAGTCGATGCTCAGGATCAGACAAAGCTGCTGCCAGGTGCAAAGATCACACTGTTCCTGAAGGATGGTACAGTTGCGAAAGATATCAACGGTAAGGAATGCAAGGGTACAACGGATGGACAAGGTGTCATCACATGGAATGTTGAATTCAATGGAGATAACAGCGGATACTATGTCCAGGAAACTGGTGCTCCTGTCGGATATCGGATCAATGATACGAAATATGAAGTCACATTAGCTGAGGATTACAACTTTGCACAGGACAATGCTTACAAGATTGTAGTCAATGATGAAGCAGTTCCTGCAGCATCTGTTAATACAGGTGATGCAACAAATGCACTGCTCTATGGCATGTTCTTCATTTCTTCTATGGCAGTTGCAGCGTGGGCTATCATGATGAAGAAGAAACATAGTCTCAACTAAACGGTTTTGACCAAGGAAAGGCAGAGATGTCTTTCCTTTTTATGTTGTTCTGAGGCTAACTACCTGAAGAATGGCACCAATAGATTTGCGGGGGCGCTGCGTTCCGAAGAAAGGAAAATAAGTGATGGAAAGGAAAGATAACAAGCACGAGAAGTTCACCAAGGGATTTGAATACATTGATGAAGGCATAGAGACTTCATTCGAGATCATGACGAAGTTCAAAGAACTTCAGCAGATGCTGGACGAAATGAAAGAGGAATACTCGACAATCCTTGGTGAAGATGCCATCAAAAAATTTGAGGATGTCAGCAGCCAGTTGCCAGACCTGGTGCATGAGGTCTCCATAGCGTCGAAAGGATTTGATACCTGGATAAATGACCTGGCACACGGGAGGGATATACCTGAATACAAAACGGTATTCATTGATAAGCAGCTGATAACGAAACAGACAGAGGAATACATAACATTAAAGCTGCCTGCAGGTGTGCCGCACGAAGGAATGAGTGTCCGTCTGAAGATAAACAGCTTTGTTACGGAGTTGAATAATCCTGACAAATCAAAGTTCGGATATAGATACTACGCAGATGATAAATTTCAGTTATCTCTGTTCAAATACAATGCAAAGAATACACTTGAACAGTTCAAGATAAATAAAAAGCGCTTTGCAGAATTGATGGAAAAATCAAATAAGACTCTTGAGAACTCATCGCAGAAAAAGGAACAAGAACTTACTGAAATGAAAATGGAAGATAAACATGAAAAGCATAGGTGAACGATATGAAAGACAATAAGATAACAGCATATGTATGGCATGGAAAAGATATTAAGAATGGCACTTACTATGATTTTGATATGTCAGCAGAAAATATTGCTAATTTCATCATGTGCCATGCGGATATGAATTGCATTATTGCTTTTGACCGCAATCATTCTCTTGGATATGACAGTTCTCTTGGTTTCACGAATGGACAGGACCTGGATATATATAAACAGATTGAACCATTAGTGAGCGATATGATGATGGGAAAGACAATGCCGCATCCTGTAATGGTCACCTATGAGAATGATGACGGCTTTAAGGTGACAGAAAGAGATGTCCCGACACAGACGCTGCATGGATTTGTTCCTGCAGCAGAAACAGAAGAAACACAGGATACCCAGGTCAAAGATATAGCTGATGACTATATAGAACTTTCAAAACAGATTGACAGCTTCCTATTTGTCTTTGAAAAGGACACTGGCAAGTATGCTGATAAATCTATGAATACCTTGGCAGATCTGACACTCCATGATGGCGAAGGGACAAAGAACTACTTAGCAAAAATAGCATTCAAGCCACAGGATAATACTGAAGATAATGTATGCAAGGCCAGGGAATACCTGGATAGAATTGATGAGCTGGCAGATAAGAAATATGAATTTGATAATGTATCAAAAGCATTAGGGCCACAATTAGAAAAGGAAAGTACTCCGGTACACAGCCGGCAGCACGAACGACATCATGAGCACGATTAATGGGGGCGCAGCGCCCCGGAAGGAGGTGATGATATGGATTACATAGAAGAGTGTCGTGCAAAAGGATTCAACAATTTCCAGATTCACGAGGTAGAACTTGGCTTCAAGCATGGGCTGAATGGTGACCAAATCGATTTATACGCAGATGTTGAATATGACCATCTGCAGATGCAGGAGATCAGGCTTGGCCTAGAGAACGGGTTGACGCAAGAACAGATCCATTTCTTTGCCAGAAAAGAATTTGGCTGGCAGGAGATGAACCATATCCGGACAAACATCAAAAATGAGAACCTGGTCGATGAGCATAAAGCTGCAGAACTCCATGGTAAACGCATTAAGAATACGGGCTTACTGGCAACGGTGGCTCTTTTATTTATTGCGGCAGCAGGAGGTGGATATATCTTCTACCGATATTGGCAGCAGTCTTCCCAGGAACTTAAGTTGGAATTGACATCTGAGGATGTAGATATTGAATATGGGTCAGACTTTGATGCAATCAGCTACATCCAGGAAAGGACATCCGGGAATGATATTGAATTGAGCGTCCCGGAGAATGTGGATACCAATAAGTTAGGCACATACGCTGCCAAATATACATTGAAGAATAAATATAACTCAATCAGCAGCATTTTGAACGTCACAGTCATAGATACAGAAGCACCAGTCCTGAAACTGACAGAGACCACTGCAGTCAAATACCGCACAGATGAGTTTGCATGTAAGGCTTTTATCTCTTCAGCAATTGATAATGTGGATGGAGACATTACATCAAAAGTCACATGTGGAGATATTGATAAGACGCTTGACCAACAGACTGTTAAATATTCTGTCACTGATAGTTCCGGAAATAATGCAGAGGCTGTACTGACATTGAATCTCAATGATCCGCCAGCACCTGAAAAAGAGATTATCTATGTACCAGGCAACAGTTCGTCTTCCGGCGGTGGAACTGGAAACAACGCATCAGGTGGCAGCACCTCTTCAGGAAGCCAAACAAGCCACAAAACAGAATACTTTAATTTTTCGGACGGATATAACATCGACTCTGGATTTGCGGCGTGCAAGGCCCTGATGGACTCTGTAGGACATGGCAGCTGCACACCAATTAAAAACAGCAGCGGTATCTATACGGGATATGAATATTCAGACTGAAAGGAGGAAAACAATGAATAACAATTTAGCAGAGATTGAAGAAAGAATTCTTGATAAGGAGAAACAGCTACATGAAGCGTTCGAGGACCTGGTCGAGAATACAACGGAGAAGGTTGATTTGGATTATCTTCAGAAGAGCATCAATGGTTTGACAGATGCAGTCAATGAAGATGTCTTAGGGAACTATGAAGCAATCTATCGTTCAGTGAAGTTCAAATATGAATTAGAAGATGCACAGAACCATCTGCAGGACTATTTCACAGAAGAAGATCTGCAGTTGAAAGAGCCTTACTATAAAGGACAAGAGACCTTAAAACTTTTGGCAGAAAAGTATGAGGCCGCACATGACTGTGACATCAGTGAGAATGACTTATGGAATGAAGTCATTCGGCAGCATGTAGACCAGACCAGGATGGATCTCGCAGTCAGATTGGATAAGTTCTTGGAAGAATATGATCCATATGAATATCGAGACCGTGTTGATGACCGTGATGAAAACATCCGTGAATTAAAAGGGAACTTCAGCAATGGCAGCACTGCAGCGATTCAAACTACACTGCAGGATATTGTGGAATGTTCAAATACTGATGATAAAGAACGTCAGCAAGCAGCTGAACTTCTTGAAAGGGTGAAGGACATTGCCAGTGCGAACAAAGAGTGCGTTCTAGGAGTCCTTACCAGGGATGAACTGTTAGATTCTTTGCACATCGGTAAAGTCTTGACCAGTGATGAATATTGTGAAGAGTTAAGGAGAACACAGAACAGTGGCTCCTGGGATGAAAAAGCAAAAGAAATCGAACAACATAGAAAGCAAAAATAAAAGGAGAAGACAAGATGATAAGTGTAAAGAGTTTTAAAGCTTTTGATGCAGAGAAGTATGGAGATCCATGGATTGCAGCTTTAGGGAAAGACGGGAAAGCCGTTATTGAGAAAGATACCTATATCGGAGGATATACAGGTTCAAAGAAAGGCGATGCCGGTGAACTGTATATCAAGGAACCACAGGATGGAACAGTCTATATTTATGGACAGAAAAGCAAAGGTGAAGGTGCCGTTGGACCACATCCTGGATATATCTACTACTTGAATGGAAAGACGTATGAATTGAACTCCATTGATGCGCACAAGATTGCAGAAGGCAGTGACCCTCTGGAAGTTCTTAATGATTCATACAACTATCACGTAAACAAAGCGGCGGAGATCCAGGAAATGAAAGAAGAGATTGGTGAGGCTCTTGCTGCAAAGAAGGAGTAGCAATCAAGGGGCACTGCGCCCCGGAGAAAGGAGAACTATGAAATTGTTTGGTAAAAAGCGTAAAGGTGACTTAATCGTACCGATAGAACCATCTTGGAAATCTCATTCTGAAGTGAAAAAGATCATCAATGAGAATAAGGTACTCACCGTCAGCCAAGAAGAACTTGATGAATTAGCAGGACAGATTGTGAAGGAAGATATCCCTTATGATCCAGATGACTATGAGGAGGTGACAGAACTCCATGCCAACGAATAAATTTACATCGAAGACCAGGGAAGAACTTCTGCAGTTCTATATGAATGCTCTTAAGGAAGATACAATCCCTTGGGAAAAGGGGTGGTCTGGCGGAGAGCCGAACCATAACGAAATCTCTGGTGCGAGATATCGTGGAATCAATCAGCTGCGGATCTGGATTGAAGCATATCAGAAGAAGTACACAGATCCACGCTGGGTAACATTCAACCAGATCTCTGATAGAGAAGGAAAATACCATAAAGGTGAAAAATGGCATCTGAAGGCTGGTAGTAAAGGAGTCCCAATCGAGCATTGGAACTTAAGGAGAACAGACCCTGAGACTGGCAAAAAAACATACATCAATGCCTGGGAATTAAAGGACAGATTAGCACAGCATCCGGAAGAAGAAGGACAGTGGTATTACACTGTATCAGTCTCTTCCGTTTTTAATATGTCATGTGTCGAAGGTGCTCCTGAATACCAGGTAAAAACGTATGAGAAGCCTTCTAACGAATTGCTGCAGGAGTTCTGTGAAGAAGCCAATAAGACAATGGGAGTAGAAGTGGTCCATGGTGGAGCCGAAGCTTGCTATGTTCCTTCAGAGGACAAGATCTATCTTCCTAATTATGAGAACTTCAAGTCCACAGATGATTACTATGCAACAAGACTGCACGAGACAGGACATTCTACTGGAGCAGAGAAAAGGCTGAATAGAGAACTCACGGGTGGTTTTGGCAGCGAACAATATGCAAAAGAGGAACTGCGAGCTGAGATTGGATCCTCTCTGATCTATGCAGACCTTCATATGCCGGAAACGGAACGTACCCTGGATAACAATAAAGCGTATATCCAGAACTGGATTGAAGTATTGAAGAATGAACCGGATATTCTATTCCAGGCAATCCACGATGCTGAGTCAATCTCTGACTATGTTCTTGAACATGCACCAGTGGCGTTGGCAAAGATCCGTGAAGTTGAAAAGGAACAGGATGTGCTGCGTGAAAAAACACAAGAGGATGTCAAAGAAACTGAAATTCCTGTGCAGCACAAAGAAGCCGTACATCAACTTCTATGCAATGCAGATAATCCATTATTAGAAAATGTCATGGAGAACGTATTGCCTTATGAACATAAAGAAAAACACAAAACAAAATAATGGGGGCGCTGCGCCCCGGAAAGGAGAAAAAATGGAAGATAAAAGAAATGAGGAACAGAAGCAGTTGACAGAGGAAGAGATGCACCGACTTTTAAAGGAATATGATAAGCCGAATGAAGAAGGCTTATGTGATTTTCCGACAGACATTGTATTTGTGCTGAAGGAGCAGAACAATGGATGAAACTAGAATCAAGCTTGTAAATATCAAGCCAATTGATGACATCCAGATTACCAAGCCAACAGACTGCATTGATTTTATGAAGCGCACGATTGGTGATATGTCCAGTGAGTTCTTTGCTGTCATCTATCTTAACAACGCAAATGAACCAATGTGTTTTCACATCGTTTCTAAAGGAGGGTGGAAGGCTGCCTTGGTAGACCCGAAGGAAGTATTTACAACTGCTTTACTGCAGGAGTCTCCAAAGATCATGTTCTTCCATAATCATCCAAGTGGTCATGTTGAACCTTCAATGAATGATTACAGCACGACCAACAAATTGGCAAGCGGAGCGAAGATTTTTGAGATAGATGTACTTGATCATATCATTGTGAGCCAAAATGATTTCTATTCGTTTGCGGCACACGATGATATCGACCCAGATGATAAAGACTATGTTACTACGGTAAAGGAACTGCAGAATCCACTTGTTTTTGGTTCTGATAAGTCCAAGGATATCCCGCCATTTCATGAGAGCCTGAATCTCTTTGATACCGAACCGGAAATTTATAAGCCAAAGAGAAGAAGAAAATGATTACGGGGCGCTGAACCCCGGGAAAGGAGAACTATGAAAAAAACATTTTACGAGATCTTCCTGAAGAACAATTCAGCTGGGCTGACGCAACTTGCAAACGAATATCTGAATAAGAATGATGCAAGTAAAGAAGATGTTTGTAAGGTGCTGCTGAGCCATTACAGGATCTTTTCCAGCAATGCAAGTCCAGGAATTTATATCCTGATGCCAAAAAGTGCAAATGGAAAGACTTATGTTCTTGACGCAGAGGATGAACAAATGACGCTTTATGAGAGGCTTGGATTATGAGCAACAATAACCGTGTCATTCTGCAAAGCCCATTTCGTATAATTAAAGAAGAGGACCGGTATAAAATCATTTTTCCAGACAATTGTGCGGATGCAGGCAAGTTCTTCTATATAGCTTTGAACAATGCTCTTGAACTATATGGAGGATTGTCCGTCTATATGCCAGAAGATACAAACATCAATATATTTGATGAAAAAACAAAAAAATCAGAAGGGTGTCCATGGGACATCCTAGCATGGAAGATTAATTCTTATGGAGGAAAATAAAAATATGAAAATGCTGAAGAGATTAAGCGTTGCGGCTACATTGGCCACAACGTTTTTATTTACAATCGTAGTAAATGCAGATGAAGGAGATGCTCCACAGTTCAATGGGGATGAGGCAAAGAATGCAGTCAACCCTTATTTGCAGGGACTCACCTCATTCATGTTATGGATGGTGCCATTAGCTTTTGTTGTTTCTGCATTGGTCTCTGGTGTCAAATACTTCTTCATGGATGAACGGGAAAAGGAACAGAAACCTATTACCAAAACAATCACAAAGCTTGCAATTGCTGCGGTTGTGATTTGGAGCGTACCACTGATTGCCAGAATCATCGGTATTGCTTGATACGGGGCGCAGAACCTCGGGAAAGGAGATTAGCATATGCCTAGCTGGATTAATACCTGGTTCAATGATTCTATGAGAAAAGCTTTATGGGCTGTTGTAAAACTGATTCTATGGATGATGGATGGTATCTATGGCATTATTAACAATTTGTTTGGCCTGAATTTGAGCGATAACTTTTCTTGGATATGGGTTTGGTTTCGAGCACTTTGCGGGTTCTTGGTTTTGTTTATTATCATCCGTTTGATTCTTATGTATCTGAAGACGATTTGGGATGAAGATGCGGCAGAACATATTGATGGATTGGCTATCATTAGAAAGATGGTAGGTATCGCACTGATCATTCTGTTGCTGCCTGTTGGACTTCCGGCATTATCTAAACTGTCAGCAGATATGACTACAAAATTTCCTTCTTTGGTCAATATGCAGGAGATTGCTCCATCCGATGTAATCTTAGAAGCAGGGCTAATTGATATGTCAAAGGCTGCAGATACTGCTCAGACAACGGACCCAGTTGCAGCCGCCAAGAGTGAAGCGGGAATTGATGCAAACGCTAGTTTGGTAGATTTTCTGACAGAAGACACAATCAATGATAAGACAGCAGATAAGAAATATAAGTATTTTCCTGATTGGTCAAATCTTTTGCTAACAGGTGTTCTTAGTGGTATGTCTGTTTATTGTCTTATATATGTTGCCCTGCAGATTGCTTCCAGGACAATTAGCCTGCTGTTTAAGGTTTTGCTTGCACCTTATGCTCTATCCGGAATGGTAGACCCAAAGGATACGAGCACCGCTACCTGGTTCAAGCTTTGTATGGCTGATCTGTTAGGTAATTTCTTTCAGATGGCTTTGATATGGATGGTACTGTTTACTTGCGCAAATATTCAGCTGACAGGACTGACAAAGGGAATATTCTTTATTGGCGCTTTGTTCGCAATCATGAATGCTCCTACTGGAGTTGCTCAGATCATTGGATCTGACATCGGTACTTCAAGTGGAATACAATCACTGGCACAGCTGAAAGCTTTCTCAGGCGCATTGCGGAGTGGTGGAGCAGCTGGTATTGCTATGGCTGGTGCAGCTGGTGGCACAATGCTTACAACGGGTGCCGGCGCTGTCTATGGAATTGGTCGTATGAAGGGCAATACTTCTATGAATCCATTAATGCAGGGAATACAAGCCTTTGCAGGAGGTGGTAATAGTGGTGATAGTACAAACACAGGAAGCAGTAAAAGCGGCGGATTTGGTGGAGGCATTGGAGGTAGTCTCGGTGATGCAGGGGCTACTGTTTCTGGACAATCTGGTAGTCCATCTATTCTTGGTGAAGAGAGTTCTTTCTATGAAGGCACAAACAATCTTGGTGTAGAATCTCCAATCATGAATGACCAAGGTGGACCTGGTATTGTTCTCACTGGTACGGATGGCGGTTACAATGCTGTATCTTTATCGGGTGGGACGTCCCGCAATGTGTCATCCGCCTCTGGTGGAATGGCCAGGGCTTATGGCCAGGCAATCTATGAGGCTGCAGGTAAAAGATGGAACCAGAGCAGAAGCGGCGGTACATCATTAAGGGCTTATCCTTCTCAGGTTGCTAGAGCTGCAGGTGCAGCAGCTAAGACTGCCTATCAGGGCAATGTTGCGGCTAGACAGAAGAGAGTAAGTGATATTGCAAATAGAATTGGATGAAATCGGAAACCAAATAGGGCAGGTCCTGAATAAGGACTTGTCCTGTTTTCTATCCTAGATAAAGGAGAATATATGCTACAATTCAATGCTCCATCGAATTTTAAAAAAGGACGCTTGATTGCATCAAGGTTCCGTGTGATTGATTTGATTATTGCCATTGTCGGAATAATGATCTCTGTTATTCTGGTCAATACCTTCATGCCATTGCTTCACAACATGCTTTGGCTGATTGTTATGATGATACCTGCCGTCATTGCAGTCATATTGGTCTGCCCTGCAGGTCAATATCACAACATTTTAGTGTTTCTACAGGTGGTTTTGAATTTTTACACATCGCAGCGCAAGTTTATTTGGGAAGGAGTCCACAAAGAATCATATGAAGAAGATAAATACGAAGAAAATGTCAAAGGTTGAATTGACTGAATATAAAAAATTGGAACGTACTAAAAAAGAAGTGGAAAGGATCCGTAAGAAGACAGCTACTACATTAAATTATCTTGATCTGCAGGATGTGCAGCCTGATAAGATGATTGTAGGAAAAGGTTCACATCCTTATTACGTCAAGGGAATCCGCCTTAATCCACATAATATTTTTGTTGATACAGAACAGGAACAGGCAATGCTGATCAGAGGTATTGAACTGTCCTTGAACCAGGTGGGGACAGACATTTATTTTGGAAATGTCTTTACTCCTGTTGACCTTGACAGACATATAGAGAATCTAAGAGATGCCGTAGCAAATGAAGAAGACCCTACATGTTTGAACATGATGGAAAGCGACCTGAACAAAGCAATCGGTTTTCAAAAGAACAACAGAGAATTGAACTTCTACATGATGATTCGCAACAAGGATCCAAAGATCCTGGAAAAAGACCTGGAAACATTATTGGTAACTATGCGGAATGCTGGGATGCAGCCGAAGCCCATGAACGAAAAAGATTTCTACTATTATCTCGAAAATCAGACGTTATCTCCATTTATCAACGACTTCTATTTTTCAAGAGGAATGTTCTCTTACATAAAGCAGGAATATGTAGAGCAGCCAGATGGAAGTTTTAATCTGATTGATCATACAAATAATTTCTCTGACTATGGTGACCCAATCATGAATATTATTCCTGGAAGAAGAGAAATCAAGAAATCTAAAATTGCTTCATTGGGGATGAAGATTAATGAAGGCTACATGATCGTTGGCGATAAGTATGTAACCAATATTTATGCTGCAGCATTGCCTAAAGTATATAACTTAGCTGTTCTATGTGAGTATCTAGGCAAGCAGAACATCCACATGCAGATGAAGATTAATAAATCATCCATTGATATTGAAAAGGCACTGCGAGGTGCTTACCAAGAGACAAGGCAGGCTTGGCAGCATGCAGTCAATGACCTGACAGAACAGAAGAGGCTGCAGCTTGAGATGGAAGGGCAGGCTGACTATATTGATGAGGTTGCCCGTAATCATGATCAGACTTGGGATACTTACCTGGTTTTCTCAATCTATGCAGATGACATAAAGGAAATGCAGGAACAGAAAAAACAGTTGAAACAGGTGCTCTCTATGGATGGCTTTAAGACCTTTGATGGACTCTTTGAACAGGAAGAACTATATCGTCTCTGCAGCCCAATCTGGACTTCAAATAAGCTTCCAGAGATCCTTGAGACAAACTATGGATTGCCACTACCTTCTGTAGGAATAGGTGGTTTATATCCGTGGGTATTCGAGACATTGAAAGATGAGCATGGTTTCTTGATTGGCCACGAGAGACAGAATGCAGGTGTCATTTTGTATGACATCTTTTATTATCTCAATCAGCCTAATGATGCAAAGTATAATGGACGATACAATGGCAACTGTGTTGTTGTAGGTAAAGCGGGTTCTGGAAAGACAACTGCTATGAATATGATCATCCGCAATTTTATTGAGCGAAAGATCAAGACAGTATGGATAGATCCTGAGAATAAGAATAGGATGCTGACAAAAAAGTATTCTGGTACCTATATTGATTGGGGACAGAACGGAAATATCATCAATCCTTTTGACTTGAAGCCAAGATCCTCTGATGAAGATCTTAGTGATGCGGATATGTGGGACACAGAAATGGCTATCTATGATGTCATTGATGAGATCAAGACAATATTCAAATCACTCTATCCAGATATTGATGTAGAACAATTGGCAATCGTATCACAGCTGGTCCTTGCTTCCTTTGATGCAGTTGGTATCAAGAAGGACCCACAGACACAGAAGTATCCTTCTTTTAAGAACATGGCTTCTTCTGATATGCCTACATTTACTACGTTTAATGAATGTCTTGAGAAATACCTGCATGCTGCAGAAAAGAGCAGCCAATATACTGATGAAGCTAAAGTACTGAAGAGACTCAGCTATCGTCTTGTTCCGATTATGAATGAATGGTCCATATACTTTGTTGGCCATACTACTGTTTCAATTCCGAAGAATGGGAGACAGATCATCTCCTTTGGCACGAAGAAACTATTCAATGCCCCTGAGAACCTCCAGAATGCTCTGTATTACATCATGTTCACGTACGCCTGGTCATTGTGCCTGGATGATAGAGAACTCTCTGCATTCGTCATAGATGAGGCTCATACATTGATTTTGAAAGGCAGAACAGCGAGCCTGGTATCTCAGTTCTATCGCAGATCCAGAAAGTACAAAAATGTGATGCTGATTGGAACCCAGGAGCCAAGAGACTTTGCTGATCCAAGTGTTCTTACTGATGGTAAGGCAATCTTTAACAATGCCGTCTATAAATTGTTCATGGGAATGAATCAGGACGCCTGTAACGATGTAGCGAAGCTTGAGTCAATCAATACAAATGAGGCGATGCTCATACAGAGATTTTATCAGGGCGATGCATTATTTATTTGTGGAGATAGACGTATTCCAATTCATGTAGATCCTTCCCGTGACGAACAGAGGGACATTGGGTCAATGTTTCAGGATACGCAATAGTATGAACCGGACAAAGAAGGTATTATTCTGGATCAGTTCTGTCATTGTCATTGCAGCTTTGGTCGTTACTATGATCTGCTCGATCATTGCTGCAGTGGCAGCACCTGTTCAATCCATTTCAAATGCAATAGGAAGCTTCTTTAATACTATTAGCAATGTTGATTACCTGACTACTTTTGGATGTACGAAAGATGACTTCCAAAAATATGAATCGGAATGGCAGCAGAATGACCTGGATGAATTCTTAAAATATCCTTCAGAGGACTATGGATATAAATATGAGGCTGCGTCTGTTTCACTGTTCTATTCTGCGGCACATCACGGGGCTAAAGTTACTGACATTGGCAGCATGAATGATTACATGGCCAGCTTCAAAGGAACTTATAGTTCTTCTGCAGATGACCCTTGGTTCGTTCCGGTTGTCGGTTATCTCAAGTGGGGGATAGGAGGAGATGTCAACAATTCTTCTGCCCTGGATACTTATAACTGTATCCATCGACTTGCTGATCAGATGCGTGCTGCAGGCGAAGGAACACGCTACGGAATTGACGGTGCTGCCAGCGTTGCAGAGATTGAAAACCTTGGAGACAATACTTATTACCCAGGAACATCTTCTCAATGTTCCGCATGGTGGGATAGGATCCATGCTGATATCTTTGCAAACAATCTTGCCTATTGGAGCGAAGATCCAAGGACCTGTACAAATTTTGCACATTGGCGTTTCTGGCTGCAGTATGGCATGGATGCCGGGAGCGGGAACGGGGACCAGATGGCCCCCAATACTGTTGCGATGTATCCGGATAGATTTGAACTTGTAGATTATCCAGTTGCAGGTTCAATCGTCTCTACAATGGGATATAACCATGTCCAGTGGATTGAGAAAGTTGAAGGTGATTACCTTTGGTTCTCTGATGGGAATGTTTCTGGCGGAGGGATACGCTTCAATACCAGGAAACGAATTTCAGATTACATTACTGAGAATGGTGGCATTCAATGTGCAGCACCAATACATAGTTAGAGGGTGAAAATTTTGAATAACAAGAAAGCTATTTTGACTGTCGTTGGCCTAGTGATCATTCTGATTGTTGGGTCATTTACAGTAATAAGTTCAATGATTAAGGACAGTACTGCTGCACAAAAGGTTACAGCAGAAACTGCCACTTCATCAGCAACAGAAGAATCTGGCACGTCTGTTCCAACACCCGCTCCAAGTTCAAATCCGGATACTTCAATCACTAATACTTATGATCCGGTTGCTTCAAAATCTGCCCTGGACCCGCTCCATCCACAGTACATTAAAGGATTGGGTTATGAGTACAAAGACAATGCGGATTTTTCAATTTCAGAGTATGGTACCTTGGAAAAAGCAGAGACTGCTGCCAATGATTATGGTCTTTCCATCTATGGGATCTACTATCTCACAGAGAATAAAGATGGCAGCACTATCACAGGCTATCATGTTCATACTTACACCATGTGGTTCGATTATCTGCTTGAAAAGCAGGGCACAGAGCCTCCTGCCAAGACCGATACTCCAAATCAGTAAATACTTCTGCCAGCTGTTCAGCAGTCGTGCTTCCCGGCTGGCTTTTAAAGACAAGAACAATACAAATGCTTGGTTCAGTCACCGGTCCTTAGATCGGTTCTTTTCTGATTGATTAGCTTCAAATTTTCAATTTGAAGCAATGCAAAAGATACTTGTTTCTTGGTACGCTTTTCTTATCGCACGGTCCGCTTCATGATACAAGGATACGAGTTTCTTGCGAAACTCTATCAGGCGGCTGCGCCGTCCTTGTATCTTTTGCGGAGCATTCCACCGCATTTCACGGCTCATTACGAGAACCCTTGACCGGTATTCAATCTCTTCGAGATTAAATGTTCCTGCATGTTTCTATTTCCTTTATCTTTTCCTTTCCCTGGGGCGGAGTGCCCCTGGTCCCTTGGAAAAGAAAAGGACCGCAAGCTAATAGAAACGATTTGGAACCCTGTCAAGGGCTTCGCAAGTTCTATCCATTCGCACGTTCCATGCAGTTCCATTCTGTGCGATGTCGTCAGCGTACCAAGGTAAAGAAAGGTACATGACCGCATAAGGTCGAAAGGAGATTACATATGTTGTATTACAGTATTCGTTTTGAAAATGGTGACGAGGATATCTTCGCCACAGAAAAGTTCCTTCGCAAGAACCAGGTGGTTGTCGTTCCAGTCGGGGACACCGATTACACTTGCGGGAGAGTGAACGCTAAGGTCTCAACGCTTGCAGGATTGGCACATGAACAGAATTGCGGTGAAGTACTTCCAGTACTTTCAGTCATTGATGTCAAGGACTATGAAAATTCGAGAATTGCCAAAGCACAGATGGCAAACATGGAGCGCATTCTCAATCAGAAGATGACGGAACTCAAGACTTTGGATACTCTTGAAAAGTTCGCCGGTAAAGATGCAAACTTTGCAAGTCTGCTTGCTGAATATAAGCAGATGATGGCAGGGAATGTTCCTTCCACCGAGAGCGAAGACCTTCCAAAATCAGAAGATGACGGAGAGTAAATTCAATTAGCTGACAGACAGGGAGAGAGAAAAAAATCTCTTTCCCTGTATCTCCTATTTCAATCGAAATTCGGTCTTTTCCCGTCTTTGATTGAAAAACAAGTTAAGGAGCACGTATATACGCAAGCGTATATACATTCTCGTTTTGAACAATCGAGCAACGCTCGATTTTAGCTTTATAAAGGCTTTTAAAGGCGTATGACGGTGTGCATACGTTGTGCATACAACAAAAGATTAGGAGATATACAGTGTATGCACGCTGTATATACACATTAATTTTGCGAAAAACGGGAAATTATTTTTTCGTTTTTTTGTATTTTCGTTTTTGCTTTTTCGGAAAATCATTTTCGGATTTTGCATTTTCGGCATTTGAAAAAGGAGAGATATGAAGAGAAAAGGGAAAGAGTTTTGGAGCGATTACGGATTAGAAAATCTTTCGGAAGAAGGCATCATGGATTTGGCAAAGGGCATGTGTCCTGCAGTGAGAATGAATATAGCAATGAGCGATTATACGTCAGAAAAGATTTTGAAATATCTTTCTCATGACGAGAATGATGACGTCAAGGAATTGGCACTACGTTCATTGAAGGAACGTAAAGAAAAGAGGAGAAAAGTAGAATATGCCAGATAAGAAAATTTGTATCCGAGTAGATGAATCCTTTGCATCGATGCTGCAGGATTTGGAATTGTTGGAAGCGAAGAATGCAAAAGAATTGAATGTCACACCTAGAACAAAGACGGACATCATCAGGACGGCTTTGAAAGAATATTATGCAAAGCAGATGGATACGGGAACATCAAATGCGTATCTGTCCTTAGTGTCCTCTACATTGGATGCGCTGCTTGCAAAGTACATGAATCTGCTGCGGGATGATTTCTATAAAACAATAAAGAAGTCTGAGAAAAATACTGCGGAGAAAGTTGATTTCACGAACATGGCAGCGATGATCATGTTTGGATGGTTCAGCCAAGCAATCAATGATGGGGAAGATGTTCCTTTAGAACAATTGACCGAAAATCTTAAAGTCATAGAGAAGAATGGATACAGTGATGTATTCCAATCTTATGTTAGTGAACAAGTAGAAAAAATGGAGGAAAAATAAAATGTTAGACATGCAGAAGGTGGAAACAGCAGTAGCAAAATATGAGAAACTTGTGGAACGGAATTCAGAAAAGATCCGGACGCTGCAGGAAGAAAATGCAGAGTACGAAGCACGGATTGCCAAGTTCAAAAAATTGAAAAAGGCTTTTGATGAATTAGAGAAAAAGCACGAAGCTGAACTGGATGAATTATTAAAGGATGAACCGGCAAAGCCGAAGAAGAAATCTAAGAAAGTAGAACAATCGCTGCAGCAAGCTGCGGAATCTACAGGGACGCAATCAGGCACTGGCAGCTTAAATGAATTGTTCAAGCAGTAATCAATATGACAGAACTGATCATTAAAGGATATTTCTTTGAATACGGCAAGAATGCACCAAAGAATTGCGAGTTCAAGGGAATAGTGGACCACGACTCATTGCTTGGCGGTGGCAGATCCTTCTTTCAATATACGGACCGTGAGCAAGCTGTAAAAGATTCTGCAGGGTCATATGCTGGATATACTTCAAGAGGAAATGCGACAGAGAATTCAGCACCGGAGTATTTCACTATGAGCAATATGGGGCATCTCTTTACAGAAGAGGACCGCAGCAGATGGCGTTCTTATTCACAGACTGCATTCCAGCAGAAAGGTGACCTGGCTTGGAATTTGATCGTGTCTTTTGCTGAACAGGATGTGAAAGACCTGTATGGCATTGATGGACAGAACAATATTTCCGATATAGTGAATGTGGCCATGAATAAAATGTTCCTGGACCTCAAATTAGATCCGGCGAATATGATCTGGTGGGAAGACTACCACACCAACACGGATAACCCGCACATGCACATCACGTTCATGGAACGGAACCATACCAGGGACAGAGGTAAACTTACTTCCAAAGAACTGAAGCATGTGAAAGATATCTTTGTTACGGAGATTGTATCAAAGAGAAAGTTCCGGGAAAGATATGGCATGTCACATGAACAGGCGCTTAAAGAATCCGAGCAACTAAAGCGAGGAATCGTGGATGAAGTACAAGGATTAAAGTTTGAGGATTACAGAGATATATTCAACTTGTATCTGCAGCTGCCTAAGACGGGCCGTCTGCAGTACAACTCACTTAAAATGCTGCCTTTCCGTGAAGACCTGGATAAGATTGTAGACCGTCTCCTCAATATCGATCCGATCAAGCAGGACTATCAGACATATAAAGATAATCTTGCGTATCTTGCAAGCAACATCAATGAAGTGGTCAACGAGAAGGTGACCAATATTGAAGATGTCGAAGACAAGAAGCTGCGTATCCAGGTAGCTAATACTATCTTGAAATCAATGAAGTCTTTCTCAGGCAACATGATCCAGGAAACAATGAAGGACAGGAAATTTGAAACAGAGAAAGAGATGCTCAAGGATCTGAACAAGACCCTGGACAGTGGAATGCTGACATCGCTCCGTCTGGCAGCAAAAGGAAATTACAAAGTGGCCGTGGACCAGATTATGAACAAACCGGACTCTCCGGAAAGAAATCTGGCATTGGCAACCGTTCTGATGCTGCATTCTTCAAAAGAAGGAGATTGGACAAAGGGCTATGTGCTGATGAACTTGTCTGCTAAGAAAGGGAACAAGGAGGCAAAGAGATTTGTCACATATCATAAACGCAAATATGAATTGCGAAAGGGCGAACATAGATACTTGGCTAATCACTATGGTCCAAAGATCTCTGCAGCAGTACGCAAGGCAGTCAACCAGAAAACGACTGCACTGGATGAAGAAATAAGATCTTATTTACATAACAATGAGGAGATTGCTCCACAGACGTATGATGATATCAAGGTGGAGCACTACATAAGAACATAGAAAGGTAAACGGGTGCTGCCCGTTTTTTGGTGATGTATGTATAAGTTTTTCTCTAAGCTGCTGGCAATCTTTGGATGGATCATATGTGTCTACCTGCTGGCAATGCAGGTAGCATATTTCCTGTCATTCCATTACGACATATCTGCATACCGGTCAAATACCAGGTTCATAACAGATCCAACTGTCATGTTCTGGCAAGGCAACAATGATTATTTTTACCTTGTATCTGTTATATGCCTGCTGGGTGTCCTGTTGTTGGTCTTCCGATTATTCTTCCCGGATACGAAGGAACGGGCAAGGAGGAAGGCTGAACGTGCTCTGACAAAGGAAGAGAAGCTGAACTACAAGCACCTTCCATCCAGACATGAAGCAAAGAAGGGCCTGCAGCGCCTGCAGTTCGATGCAGATGGAAAACTTGACCATAAACTGTTCTCAAAGACAGAAGTATACGTGGGGAAAGCGTTGATTGCTGGTGGGATTATCATGACGGCTGCCGCATTTGTCCTGTTGATCATGTACGTGCAGGAGTGGATGTCTTCAATGCTGAAGACAACTAATAATGAATTAATGAATTCCATCTACACGTGCAGCGTCATTGCGGCGTTCTGTTTTGCACAGTATCTTGGAATTGGGAACCGCTATATCAGGGATTATTCTGACCAGGTATTTGATTCCGTTAAGAAGATATATAACAAGATCCTTTGGAAACTGCATAAGCCGGACCAGAAGAAGATGAATACTTTAAGGAAATGGTCCATTGATTACAAGGATACTTATTGGCGCTCTGGCATCCCGGTCCTGACATCCAAAAGGATGGTATGGGTAGACCCGACAGACTCACATACACTGATCATTGGCACTCCGAACTCTGGTAAGACAACATCCGTAATCAACCCATTGATTGATTTTACCCGGATGTCCGGAGAGTGCATGGTTGTTGCGGACCTGAAAGGAGAACTGAACAAGCTGCATCGAAAGGCTCTGGAAGCAGATGGATACCATGTCATCATTGTCAACTTCATTGACCCTGAGAAGGGCGAACAATGGAACCCGTTTGGTACAACAATCAAACAATACCGCAAAGCGCAAAAAGAAAATGAAGAGAAGATCCTGAGCACGGCAGAGGGCCAGCAGATCTATCAGAAGTATATCAATTTGAAGAAAGCAAGACTCCGGCAGGAAGCAAAAGTACAAGCCGGCATTGCAGAACTTAGGACAATCACAGATAAAGACGCATCGCAGAAGAAAGCAGCAGAGATCATGGGACTGCAGTATAAGGTCAATGAGATTAATCAATCCCTTGAACATCTGATTGAGGTTGAAGCAAAGGGAAAGAATATAAACATCCATCCAGACTTTTCTGAAGCACTGACATTGCTTACTGATATAGCCTATACGCTCTGTTATGAGGCACAGGCAAAGGACCAGTTCTGGTGGCAGATGTCACAGTCATTGATTGAAGGTGGCGTACTGTTCCTATTGGAACAAGAATATTTGGATGACAATGGGAATCTCTGTCAGCTGAATGATGACCAGATCAATTTCAAGAATATCAAGATGCTGATCATGGATGGCAAAGAGGAAGTCACTACAGATCTCACAGTAGGTCATAAGCCGTTGCTTAAATTTTACCTGGATAATTTCCGCTTGAAGAAGACAGACGAATCAGTAGACAGACTGGATTCTTTTGTATCTGCACCAGAAGATACAAGAGGCTCTATCATGTCTGAATTCTCTACAAAGATCAAGATTGGCACCTTGAACAATAACATTCTTAAGATGACTTCAAAGACTTCATTTGACTTCAATGAAATTGGCAAGAAGAAAACTGCAGTATTCCTGGTCGTTCATGATGAAAAATCAACATACTATTCCTTCCTTACAGTCTTTATCAAACAGCTGTATGAAGAGATTGTTAAGACATCCCGTGATGAAAAAAATCTGAGACTGCCAATTCCAGTCCGGATCATATGGGATGAGTTTGGTATTTCTCCGGCATTATCCGATATTGATAAGCTGCTGTCTGCAGGACGTTTCCGTGGAGTATTGATGACAATGGCGGTACAGGATTTCTCACAGATTGATAACACCTATGGGAAAATGGTAGCAAAGGCTATCAAGAACAATGTCATGGATCTGATCTATCTGCTTGGTGGAGATCCGGATACATTGAAAGAAGTATCTGAGAGAGCGGGGTTCACAATGAAGTGGAACAAGGAAAAATCATGTTATGAAAAAGTCCCGCTGATTCCAACGGATCGATTATCTACACTATCCATGGGAGAGGCTGTTGTGATCCGCCAGAGAGCGATGCCGGTCATTACCAGGTACTATCCTTATAGCAAATATATTTTTGCTAAAAAGCTTATGGCGAATGACCAGCTGGAGTCCAGAGAGCTGCCAGAACCAAAAACATATTCCATCAATGATGACTACTATAACCTTGTTAGATATGGGAAGAACCTTACGCATTTCGATAAGCCTAAGACAGAGATTGATAATGGCCAGCCGCATGTACAAGAGAGAAGGGCGGAGCAGCCAAAGGTTGAGGATAAAGAAGCCCAGGCAGAAAGAAGAAAACGTATCATGGGTGATGTAGACAAGATCAGTGAAAAGAACAAAGAAAAGAAAAAGGGAAAGAGCAGCATGTCCTTTGGTAAGAAGGAAGAGCCAAAGGAAGATGCACGAGAAATAGATAGGAAGATACAAGCATGAGATATGTAAGCGAAGTGGATCTGAAAGAACAGTTCTGGAAGATGTATTCAAAAGGTAAGACGAATATCATAGCATACCAGTTCGAGTCAAAGGCAAGAACAGGAGGCGTGGATCTGATCACCGTAGAGAAGGTTGAAAATAAAGATAAGGGCGGATTTCATATTGAGATCTGCTCTTTTGAATTCAAACTGGATGACTTGGAGAAAGTGTATGCTCAGGCATATGCAAATACACCATTCTGCCATAAATCATTTATTGTCGTTCCTGCAAACAAGCAGAAGGCAATAGAGGACAATTATGCGGACTACTATAAGAAGTATTCGTCCATTGGCTGCATAGCTGTAGAACATCCAGAGGATAATGGAGGACGATATAAAATCTTCCATTACGCACATGCAAGACCGGATGACCAGGTTCAAGTCAACCAAGAAGTACTGAAATTGTGCTGTAAAGTACTGTAATAGCTATAGTGCGTAATAATATAGCAGATTAAACAAGTTGTATAAGATAGCTTCCACTGACACCATAAGTAGGCTGCTCCGCAATAAAATAACAATAATTTGTAAATTTTAAGGAGGAAAATATGGAAGATAAAAAATTTGCAAGAATTATTGGTTATGCACGGGTATCAACATCACGACAGGCAAACAATGGTTACAATCTTGATGAGCAATGCAAAAGAATAGATCAATACGTTGAGTTATTCTTTGATAAAGGGAAATACTCTTTAGAGATCTATCGTGATGCGGGTGCAAGTGCAAAGAATCTGGACCGGCGGGAAATGAGCAAGATTATGAAGATGGCAAAGAATAAGGAGTTTGATATCCTTGTCATCCACAATTTGGACCGGCTTACAAGAAAAGTTGTAGACCTAGGACGGCTGCTGACATTGTTCCAGGAGAATGACATTAAGCTTATAAGCATTCAGGAACGCTTTGACATGAATACTACACATGGGAAACTGATTGCCAATGTGCTTTCGTCAGTAGCGGAATGGGAATTGGAAACCATAAGAACAAGGACTCAGAGAGCAATCATTGAGGCTGCAGAAGAAGGAAAATATCCTAAACCAAGAGCACCGTTTGGATACAGAAGAGATCCAGAGGACAATTCACACTTGATTATAAGAGAAGACCAGGCGGAAATTGTACGACACGCTTTTCAAATCATGATTGACGGATCTATGACTGAATTTGAATATGCACTGAAGCTGAAGCAAGAGAAAGCACTAGGTAGAAAATGGTGCGACAAACTATTGTATAAGATGATCCGAAATAAAATTTACTACGGGACCTTAGAATTATATGGAAAAGATTATCCAGACTGCGCCCCGGTTATTATTTCAAAGAGTGATTTTGCGAAAGCAAATGCAATGCGTTCAAAAAGCCGAACGACTGTTCGGCATAACTATATTTATAAGAATGTTGCGAGATGTTCAAAATGTGGATCCTACCTCACGCTGACATGCACGACCAATAGCAGAGGGCAGGTTTTTTTGTACTACAAATGTCCTACATGCAATAAGAGCATCAATCAGAACCTGATTACAGAGCAGGTAGAGCCTTTGTTCTCAGATAAACTACAGGAAGTTAAGTATAAAAAAGATATGGTTAAGATTCAGCAGCAGTATCACCTGGCTAAATCACAGATCAAGAGATTAAGTTATGCGTATGTTAAATACTGTCTGGATGAAGAAACAGTTAGTGAGCTTGTGCTTGCTGCAGAAACGAATAAAGGCAGACTAGAGACGGATATGCAAAAATTGAAGAGGGATGTCCAGACAGTAAATTTCATGGATCTGAGCCGCAGTGAGCGAATTGATTTCTACAGGGAATATGTAGACAACATATCTATAAACTTCAAATCTACGGATGCAAAGATTCATTGGAAAAAATAGCGTTTCAATTACGACATGACTGCATGTTAATTGCACATGCCATTTTTTGTTATACTAATTTAACACGAAACTATTGACATCGAATTTCATCATGCTATTATACTCTTAGTTAACAAGAACTTCCCTAGTATTTGGCTACGGTATGTAATAACCACCATTTAACCTAAATGGCTTTATTGAACAATAACCCGTTCATGAAGCCTTTTTTTATGCTTTTTCAGTGCGGAAATTTACAGCAACTACAGATAGAGAATATATAAAAATAACACCCAATACAGGTGTTATTATTAGAAAAAGTTGTCAAAAAGTTGTCAAATCCATAATTTTGCCAAAACAAGAGTTGTCAAAGGAAAGTCTTGCTGTCATAAATGAGCTTTTCCTCACAGGTATACTCGTTTGTCTTCTTGTCCTTCTCAAATGTCTCCAGGCAATAGTAGAACGTGGATCTAGCGAGGCCAGATATCTCTAACAGGTACTTTAGCGGATACTCCTGCCTTAGCTCTTCGACGACTTGGGCTTTTTCCCTTGTTCGCGGGCCTGTCTTTCCTGGACTAAGGCGTCTAATTTTTTTAAGTAGGCATTCTCTGCACGCAGATAGAGGTTCTCTTCTTCGAGCTTCTTTATTTTCTCTTCTGCAGTCAGTTTTCTTTCTGCCTTCTTTGGCTTCTTTCCTGGCATTGGCGGTTTCCCTCGTTTCTTCTCTATTATTCTACCGCCATTTAAATTATATTCACTTACCCATCGCTGTACGCTGCTTGGGCTGCTTAAACATAGATCCAATGATACAGTTTTAATTGATTCACCTTTTATGACACGATCAATCGCATTTTGCTTGAAACTTTTAGAAAATCTGATGTTCTTCTTTTTGGTGAACGCTTCCGGGCCATACATTTCTGAAAATCTGCACAAGTATTTAATTACACCTAAATCGGTGTGATATTCTTTACTCAGTTCTTTACAGCTATACCCATGACATCTTTTTTTGTAGATCTGCTTACGTTGTTCAATTGTTAATTTCATATAAAAACACCCTCCAAGTTGTGTCCAACTTTTTGGGTGCAGTTCATAGGCTGGGGGTCAGTACAAGCTTCAGCGGAGAGATAATGAAAAAAAGAGCCTCCGAGTATAATTCGTGTGTGGTCTGCGAAAACTACAAACGAAAATATAAGGAGGACTCATGTCACAGTATACTGATGACCTACACAGCTTATCACACACGAAATGGAATTGTAAGTATCACATCGTGTTCGCACCGAAGTACAGGAGAAAAGCGTTTTATGATGCTCGGAGGCTCGAGATGGGGAAGATCCTGAGGAATCTCTGCGAATGGAAGAGCGTGAACATCATCGAAGCGGAAGTATGCCCGGATCACATTCATATGTTGGTGGAGATACCACCGAAGATGAGCGTGTCCGGTTTTGTTGGATATCTGAAAGGGAAGAGCAGTCAGATCATCTTTGAGAAGTGGGCAAATGCGAGGTTCAAATATAGGAGCAGGGAATTTTGGTGCCGAGGCTACTATGTAGATACGGTGGGAAAGAACACGAAGAAAATAACAGAATACATCCAGAATCAATTGAAATAGGATCAAGTAGCCGAGCAGATGGAACTTGAGATAGAAGATCCGTTCACGGGAAACAAGAAATAGTGCTCGTCGCAGGCCACTTCAGCGCTGTAAGGCGCAGCTTTGAGAGCAGGGCTATGCCCGAAACTGAAAAGCCTCCGGCTAGGCCGGAGGATCTTTACTACTCGCTATAGGATAGCAATAAAAATGTGCAAATAACAATTTCACATTAAAATATTAGCAATTATCCAATACAGGGTTGAGCTCCTATTCAGTTTCCAGTAAATACGCATATGACTGACTGATCAGGCCGGCAATATACAGCATCGTGTATGGGTGTGAGAAATAATCCAGGGATGAATCGAAATGAATGAATTGGCTCAGCAGGTCAGGATATTCGTTCTTTCCGCCGGAGACCATGATGATCGGTGCTTTGATCTTGCCTTTGGATGGAATTCTGCCTTCATAATTGAAGTAAGTGCCTGTATAGCTGAAAAGGATGATCAGTTCTTTTCTTGTACTGTTCTTCATAGCATCCATCTGTTCTTTGTAGGAGAAGAGAGTCTTTGCATTCTTATGGAACATTCTGAGATCTGCTTGTAAAGATATTGCGGCAGCTTCTCCTTTCAATAAAGAGAAGATCCAGATTGTATCGTAGTGAAGAATACTTTCTGCACATTGACGAATTTCTTTCATGGAAACCGTCGATGCTTTTTCCAGACCCTGTTCAACTGCCGCTAAATATGCGGCAGAAATCTCTTCTTCTTTTCCATGCATTGCAGTAAATGAATCCATGCCTTCGGATAGTGCCTGCTTTAACTCTGTAAAGTCTTCAAAGCCAAGTTCCTTGGCAAAGCGGGAAATAGATGCAGTGCTGATATGAATCTGTTCAGCAGCATCGACAATTCCTATTGAGGAGATTTCCTCTTGATGTGCTAAAAGCCATTCAGCAATAATCCGATTGGTCGCATCCGGCTTCTCTGCAGCGATTGAATTCAGTAAGACGACTGCCAGTTTACTATAGAGCATATCTTTTTCCGTCCTATCTTTATCATAGCGTATGCCGGCGGCATTGAAAGACTGTAAATAGTAATAGACAGATATCAATCATATCAAAAATCAATGCCGCGGCCAGAGCAGAAAGGTATGAACCAGTGAAATCATAGACATAACCAATCAGCGGAAGTGATAAAGAAGAACCAACGCTGACAAGAAAAGAGATCTTTGGATAGATAAGTGAGAATCTTTCACCGCCAAATAGTGACTTTGTAATCAGAGCAATACCAACCGCACCAACTGAATAAACAGAACCAAACAAAAAGGAACCCATGAGCGTCATCAAGAAAGTGCCTGTGGTCAGGCCAAGATAGAGAAGCAGCATACTGATGGCATTGGCAATAATCATGAGAATCGATGATTTGATTGGACCGATATGATCGGAAAGAATCCCTATCAAAAGCTTGGTAAAGATATTGCCGATCATTGCTGCAGACAGAAGCAGGCTTCCCGTCTCAGTTGTCATACCTGCATTGACTGCCATACCAGAAAGATGCTGAGAGATGCCGGTGATGGAAGTGTGCAGTAAACAAAAGAGAGACAATGCAAAAAAAGCTGTACTGGTAAAACAGAAAATCTGTTTTGAATGAATCTGTGGAGAACTAGTGGAAGAATGACCGCCATAGGGAAGAAGACCTTCTTTATTGGGATCATCTGAGAAAGGAAGTGTCATAGCAGGCAGCACAAACAGCAATATCATTCCTGCCTGCAGAAGATAACCGTTCTGCCATCCTGCATGTTCAATGCACCAAGCCAGCAGCGGGGAGCAGACTGCACCGGCAATACCGGAAAAAGATAATGCAATAGAAGTTGCGGTACCGTTGCTCTTAAAGAACCATCGGTTGATCAGAATAGTAATTGGAACATTGGCACACAGAGAAGCACCGATGCCTCTGAATACTGCTAATAGATAGAA
The DNA here is from genome assembly GCA_964385925.1 of uncultured Galactobacillus sp. GTDB lineage: Bacteria > Bacillota_I > Bacilli_A > Erysipelotrichales > Erysipelotrichaceae > Bulleidia. The sequence continues at coordinate 35,827 of CAYLQV010000018.1, forward strand.
CTGCAGTACATTTGTGGCAGCACTCATACCGATTGTTGAAATAATCATCAAGCTAGAACCTATCATGATCATTTTGCGAAAGGAGATTTTTTTCATGATCTTTGGCAGGAACAGAGAAGTCACCGCAATTGCCAGCATAGAGAAAGTCGCATGAAAAGCAAATGTGCCACGCATGACATTCAGATCTTTTGAAACAGATGTATAGAAGACACCGGGTGTGTTCTGACAGATGCCGATGGAAGCAGCAGCCAGTCCTGCTAAAGCAAAAATGACAATTCCGTATTTCTTCTTTATATATGACATTGAGAATACCTCCAATTCCATTAAAGAAGAAATAAAGCGGAATTTGTGTTTTTACAAAATTTGTAAATCCGGTCTTTTTCTTCTTTGAAAGCTATCCTGTAAATATGAACAGGAGGAATGCATATGAAAAGAACAGCGGTAATTTTTGCGGATGGGTGTGAAGAAGGAGAAGCACTGACAATTGTAGATATCTTTCGAAGAGCAGCACTGAGTTGTGATATGGTAGGCCTGCACAGCTTGGAAGTCACCGGCGGTCATCAGATTATCATGAAGATGGATGCCGTCATGGATGAATCATTAGTGGATTATGACTTAGTCATACTGCCTGGCGGCTATGAAGGAGCAGTCAATATGAGAGATTCTAAAGAGCTCATTGAGATGCTTCAAAAAATGTATCGGGCAGGCAGAGTGATTGGGGCAATCTGTGCGGCACCAATTGTCTTAGACAAAGCAGGTCTATTGATCAACCATCAGTACACATGTTACCCATCTACATCACAAAAGATCACAACAGGAAAATTCCTGCATCAGATCATCGTGGAAGATGAAAATTTGATTACCTCACAAGGACCGGCCACAGCGTATGCTTTTGCGTACTATTTAGTCGCAAAGATGGGTGGAGATGCTTTGAAAGTTCAGGAACGCATGGTCTATTTCAATGCATTTCATGAGGAGGCAGAACATGAATAAGAAAGCAGCCATCTTGATGATGGAAGGATATGAAGAAAGCGAGACAATTCAAATTGTGGATCTGCTGAGAAGAGCAGGTGTACAGGCAGATACTTTCTGCTTTCAGGACAATCTCTATGTGTTATCTATGCAGGGAATGAAGATTAAAGCAGATCATCACTTCTCAGATGAAGTGAAAAACTATGATATTTTGATTATCCCTGGTGGCAGAAACTCGTGGCAGAGGTTGATTGACCAAACTGAAGTCATGGAAACAATTCAATGGTTCAACGACAATCAGAAACTGATAGGGGCTATGTGTTCAGGTACAAAGGTACTGCAGGCGGCACAGGTATTGAAAGGGAAAAAGTGTACTGGCTATACAGGATATGAAAAAGTGCTGACAGATGGCATTTTCGTGAATGATGCTGCTGTGTACAATCAGAACATTGTGACATCTCAGGGACCGGCAACACCATATCCATTTGCATTCAAAATCATGGAAGCTTTAGAAATTGATCCAGAACCTTATAAAGAAAAGCTTTTATATCATTTTGCAGGTGGCAAATAATCATCAGATATTTATCCAAAAGAGACAAATCTTGACTCTTACATAATCGGGATGAGATGTTCCTGATTTCATAACAATAAAACAATCTCTATCTCATCCTTTTTTTCACTGAACTAAATGTCATTATTCCTTCGCAAAAATTCGAATGAGCGTAAAGAAATGATATAATCTAGAGCACGAGAAATAATTATAATAAGAGCCGGTGTGCTTGCGTCAAGTTGAGAATCTAAATATCAAACTTTAGTTGACTAGGCATCACACCTGTTGGAATATCAGGTTCTGATTCTTTGATCGGATACAGTTGCTGCAATGTTTGCTTTGATACATGACAGCAAAACGGTCAAAATAATAGCCGAAAATAAATAGTTGTCAAAAAGTTGTCGGTTTTTGGCGATGTGCCTGCAATTACTGACGATAGGAATAAAAGCATACTGACTCTTAATCAGTGGGTCGTCGGTTCGAGCCCGACAGGAACCACCATTTAACCTAAATGGCTTCGTTGAACAATAACCCGTTCAAGGAAGTCTTTTCTGCGCCAAATTACAAATGTCATTTCGTAAATCTCGAAAATGTTATCAATGCGAAATGATACATTCAAGTAGGAAGGAATCGATCAAAATCCCTTAGATTCTATTGAATCCCTTAATAACAGATGTAAAATAAGGGAAAAGAAGGAGAAATATGGGAATGAGAGACTTTAACTATTCTAAAATCAAGGAACAGAAGTGGGACTCTGAAGTTTTAGCCTACATTGCTGCTATTTATAAAGAAGCTGGGAAACAGGAACTATACCTGAAACAAAGACCAGAAGAATTGGAGAAACTTGTTGATATTGCCAAAATACAAAGTACTGAAGCCTCCAATGCAATTGAGGGAATAATCACTACAAACACTCGGATCAAACAGCTGGTAGAAGAAAAGACAACACCTAGAAACCGTGATGAGCAGGAGATTGCGGGATATCGTGATGTTTTAAATACAATTCATGAAAGCTCTGATGCAATTCCAATTACAAGAAACTATATCCTTCAGCTTCATAAGATCATGTACAGTCATATGAATAATCCTATGAGTGGACGAACAAAAAATGTGCAGAATTATATCAGTGCAACTTATCCGGACGGACATTCGGAAACACTGTTTACACCAATGTCTCCTTTTGAGACACCCGAAGCATTAGACCGGATCTGTACAGAATATAATCGTGTAATTGGTAATTTTGAAGTGGAACCATTGATTGTCATCCCCGTCTTTATTCATGACTTTTTATGCATCCATCCATTTAATGATGGCAATGGCAGAATGAGCAGACTGCTGACTACTTTACTGCTATATCAAAATGGATTTTATGTAGGGAAATACATTTCACTCGAAGCAGTCATTCTGAAAAATAAAGACCTTTACTATGATGCATTACAGCGTTCACAGAATGATTGGCATAATGGGAAGGAAGATCCTGTCCCATTTATAAAGTATATTTTGAGTACGATTCTGAATGCGTATAAAGAATTTGAAGACCGTTTTACTGTAGTGGAAGATAAACTTCCTGCTGTAGAAATGGTAAAGAAGGCTGTTGAATTTAAGATTGGGAAATTTAATAAACAGGATATCAGAGAGTTGTGCCCGAGCCTCAGTGTAAGCTCTGTAGAAGGTGCATTGCGGAAATTGGTCGCAAATGGAGAATTAAAGAGAGAAGGAAAAGGAAAGGCAACTTTTTATATTCGTTTGAAGTAATTATTGATATTGATAAGAATGACTGAGACAATTCGTGTCTCTATTGAAATACGGGGCATTGCTCGCTTTGTGTCCTGTTATTTCAGTATGCTGTAAACTATTCTGTCTCTAGGAAAGGAGGAAGTATGGATTTAATAAAAATGGGCAATTTCATAAAAGAATTGCGTAGTGAGAAAAATGTTACCCAGGAACAACTTGCAGAGAAGTTCTCAGTCTCTAGAAGAACAGTATCAAGATGGGAAACTGGCAGCAATCTGCCAGATATGGATGTCTTGATCGAGATGTCAGAATTCTTTGATGTGGATTTGAGAGAACTGCTTGATGGTGAAAGGAAAGGCGAGAAAATGGATAAAGAATTAGAAGAGACAGTACTAAAAGTTGCAGATTACAGTAATGAAGAAAAACAGAAACTTACGAAAAGAATGCATATATTATTTATTGCTGGTGCAATCGCTGCCTTGGTGTATTCCGTATTATTCTTTACAGAGAAAGCAGATAATTTCTTTGGGGGTTTATGCCTAGGCATCACATTTGGCATGATGATTGTGGGCGTGATCTTTACGAGCAGATATGCCATGAAAATCAGAGAATTTAAACTTCGGATTCTCAAGCGAAATGAGGCTTAATTTGAAAAGCTTTCAAATTTCTTCGCTAAGTTTGAAATTACTGAGAATAGAAGCTAAAGCACACTGATTTTTTAACAGAAATCATGAGCATTAAAAAAACATGCATATCAGCTTGATGCTGGCATGCATGCTGCTGTTTATCATTCATGATCAAGTTTGCGAAGTATATTGCTCATGGCACCGTACAGACCTGCCTGGTTGCCAAGTTCGGCCGAAACAATCGTCACATCCTGGAATCCAGGAATGGCTGCATTGCGGATGCGGGCTTTGATGCCGTTTAGAACAGAAGGCTGTTCGAGGACACCGCCGCCAAGAACTAAGCACGGAATGTTGTAGATATGCAGAATGCTGAGGAGTCCTACTGCAACCTCATCCAGCCAAGCGTTGACTGCTTCTTTCACCATTGGTTCTTCAATGCGGGCGAAGATCTTTCTGCCGTTATCGAGAGCAGGATCTTTCTGCCTGGCAATTTTCACGAGGGCAGTTGTAGAAGCGGAGCGCTCATAGCTGCCAGCAAATGGATCAGTTACATCGCGTAATTCAGGATGAGTCAGCAGACCGCCGATCATTAGATTGGCACTGCCGCCTTTTCCATAGTATGGCTGTTCATCAATGAAGACACCGCCGCCGATGCCGGTCCCATAGGTAATGCAGATATAGTCTGTATAGCCGCGGGCTGCACCGCAGGTGCCTTCTCCAAGTGCTGCACTGTATGCGTCATTCATGACGGCGCAAGGACAATTGAAACGATTAGCAAAATACTCCTGCACATGCGTACCGGTATAGCCGGGGAGATTTTCATTTGCGTAGCGCATGATGCCTGTAATCGGATCGACTTGTCCTGCTGTACTGATGCCGACCGCTTCAAAAGGCTGAAAAGAATCCAGCAGATCTCCAGCTGCTTTGAGAAGTGCTTTAGCTCCTTCTTTGGCAGGCGTATCTGTTTCCGCTGTCTGCACAAGTTTCATTCCTTCAAAAAGGCCAGCTTTGATGCGTGTGCCGCCGATATCGAGGGCAGCGATACGGAGGTCGTCAGTCATTTTTTGATCACCGCCGTAAATTTCTGAGTAATCTGCAGAGGACGGGTGATGGCACCGCCGACAACTGCACAGTGAACGCCTAGATCCAGAGCTGTCCGCAGCTGTTCTGGTGTGCCGATATTGCCTTCTGCAATGACCGGTTTGCCGCAGTTCTCGACAAGATTTTCAATCATATCAAACGGCGGGACAACTCTGCCCTTTGTATAAGAGGTATAACCTGCCATGGTTGTGCCGATCAGGTCAAAGCCCATTTTAGCAGCAGCCATGCCTTCTTCTTCACTGGAACAGTCAGCCATGAACAGCTGTTCAGGATACTTGCGGCGTACTTCCTGGAAGAAGTCTGCTAATGTACGACCATTAGGACGAATGCGGATTGTTGCATCCATAGCCAGAATTTCCACTCCACAGTTCATCAGTGCATCGACTTCTTTCATGGTCGGTGTGATGTAAACTTCAGAGTCTGGATATTCTTCTTTGATAATGCCGATGATTGGCAGATCAACTGTTTTGCGTATTTCGGTGATGTCTTCAACTGTGTTTGCACGGATACCGACCGCCCCGCCCATGGAAGCTGCCAAGGCCATACGTGACATGATAAAAGAACTGTGCAGCGGTTCATCTGGAAGTGCCTGACAAGAGACGACTAGACCACCCTGAATCGCTTTCAAAATATCAGTATTATGCTGATTCATTATTTGGATCCTCCAAGTTTTTGATGTTAGTGTGTTAGTGATTACACGGAGATAGTAGCACGTAATCCATGCCGTTGTCCATGTATTAAAAGAGCTGTTTGATGCCATTTTTGACACAAAAAGCTCTAAAAAAGCGGTCAATACTGCAAAAAATTGTCAAAAATAAAATAATTTGAAAAATATTTTTTAGGACTTATAATAATAGTATATATGACGAAAAAAGTAGAAGAAAATATATCAGAGCAGAATTACCTGATGAAGATCAATGATATTTACTATGAGCTGACTTCTTCCGAAAAGCGGGTGGCAGATATCATTATTTCCAATGCGAGCAGAGTCCAGCATATGACGGCAACGGAACTTTCCAAGGAATGCAATGTTGCTAATGCTACGATTTCTCGTTTCTGCAATAAGCTGGGATGCCGCAACTATATGGAACTGCGCGTATCTATCGGTCAGTCTGCCACTTCCCATGAAGCATCGGAAGGACCAATCACCGGCAAGGTGACACCAGACGATACGATTGCGGAGATGTGCTCAAAAATATATCACATTGAAGTCGATGCGATTGCAATGACCCATGAACTGGTCAAACCGGATCAGATCAAAATGGCTGCCGATTATCTCAGAAGAGCACAGACTGTGCTCTGCATGGGACAGGGTGGATCGATGATCATGGCGGAAGAAGCTGCCGGCCTTTTCGGTACAACGTATCCAAATTTCTATGCGGTCACGGATGACCATACACAGATCTCCCGGGCGGCGATTGCCTGTCCTGGGGATGTCATACTGTATTTTTCGTACAGCGGTGCAACGAAGGAACTGATGGATCTTCTGCCAGTAGCCCATACCCGCAAAGTGATTGTGATCCTGATCACTCGCTTTCCGAATTCGCCGGGCGCACAGCTGGCTGATCTTGTCCTCCAGTGCGGCGCAAATGAGAGTGCACTTCAGTTAGGAAGTGCAGAAGCTAAGATTGCACAGATCTGTCTTTTAGAGATCATCCATACAGAGATGTGCAGACATGATATGAAGACCATTGGAGAAAGGAAACAGGCAATCCGTGATGCACTTGCCTGCAAGCATATGTAATGTTCAATCCCGAATCTTTGTTCTGGCGGATCATCAGCAGAGGTGTTGATATTGTCGGACTTTCACTTCTCTGGGCGGCTCTGTCACTGCCCATTATCACCTGCGGAGCAGCAACATCTGCTCTGTACTATACGATTGTAAAGTCATTTCGGCAGGGGGAAAGAGATACCTTTCATATCTACTGGGATTCCTTCAAAGCCAATCTGAAGCAGGGCATGGTGCTGTCATTGATCTCGGCTGTGCTTCTGTTTGCCTTAGCTTATGGATACAGTGTGATGAAGGCCAATTGGTCTACTTCTCTAGGTCAGGTGATGTTTGTTATTTATGATTTCCTGCTGGTCATCCCTTTAGGAACGTTATGCTATATATTTCCGATGCAGGGACGATTTGAACTGCCGACAAACATCTTGTTTGTAAACTCATTTATTTTGGCAATGAAGCATATCTTTACAACCGTGATTTTGACATTGTTGATGGTCGAGGCATGTGTAGTAACAGCTGAATACTGGTGGCCGATTTTCTTTATGCCGGTGCTGTGTGCATTCGCTGCTTCCTTGTTCCTGGAAAAGATCTTTACTAAGTATCTCAGTGATGATCAAAAGCAGAAGTTTGAAAATAAACAGGATGATATCTTATAAAAAGTGCTCTGGAGAACATTTCCCCAAAGCACTTTTTTCTTTTAGAGCAGTGCAGGTACGAGGTCTGTCAGGATCTGTGCTAACTGAGCGTGGCCTTTCTTGGTCAGATGCATATAGTCAATCTGATTGAATTCACATCCGGCTGCATTGAGGAAGTAAGAACCTGTCAGCTTTGCCTGTTCTTCATAGTAAGGCGCAAGCTGTTCTGCTTTCTCTGCACAGGTAAAGCCCATGGCTGGATCGTACATTTTCCTGCCGATTGGCGGCGGACAGATGATCAGGATGTTTGGCTGATGATTTCCCCAGCAGTCAACGCTCTTGGCCTTATTAACCAGTCTCTGCATGCCGAGTCCAATGCAGGCGGCATTGGCACCAAGCCTGTCCTTGGTATCATTGGTGCCCAGCATCAGGATCAGCAGGTCAATTGGCTCATGGCTTTTCAATAAAGAATAAATAATTGGCAGGGCGTCCATGGATTCATGGAGGGGATCAGAGAAAACAGTGGTACGGCCGGACAATCCTTCTTCTGTGACCAGGAAGCCATCTCCCAGTGCTTTCTGCAGCAGACAGGTCCAGCGCTCATCTTCATTGAAGCGGATGCCGTGGTCGGCACAGTCATTTGGATCAGCACAGTAGCCATGCGTATTTGAATCACCGATACATAATATATGTTTTTTCATCAGAGAAAGAATCCTTTCTTTTCTTGTTCATTCTGCCTATTGAAATTCCTTTTGTCAAAAAAATCTCAAAAGGAAAGAACTACGATCTTGAAAACAATTTTCTATTTTTTGATAACCAGAAAATCGCACCCATCAAAAATCGCATGGAAATTCATGTCGTTTAGAAAAAATTTTTCAGAATGATGAAATCGTAAAAAAAATTTCAATTTTCCATTGACGGGTTCAATTTTCTTGATTATTCTACAGGTATGTTAGCGGTTACATTTCCGAATGAGGAGGAAAGAACTATGTTCAAAAAGGCTTCAACAATTGCATTGACCTGCTTGATGGCAGCTTCACTGACTGCCTGCAGCTCCGGTGCAACAGCTACAGCAACAGCATCAGCGAAAGCATCATCTGCAAGCGCAACATCCATCACTCTCTGGACATATCCAATTGGCCAGTGGGGAGATGAAGCATCTGTTAAAAAGTTGACAGACGCATTCACAGCTGACACAGGCATTTCCGTCAAAGTTGAATATCTGACTTACAAAGACGGTGATGACAAGGTCAACACAGCATTATCCGCAGGTCAGGCTCCTGATCTGATCATGGAAGGCCCAGAACGTCTGGTTGCCAACTGGGGTGCAAAGGGCTACATGGTAGACCTTTCCGACATCATGGATTCCAAGTCTCAGTCAGAGATTTATCCATCTGTTCTCAGCGCATGCAAGGACAGCTCCGGTAAAGTTTATGAATATCCATTAGTTATGACAGCTCACTGCATGGCAGTCAACGTTGATGCCTTCAAGGAAGCTGGCGCAGACAAGTATCTGGATCTGACAACTCACACATGGACAACAGAGAACTTCAAGAAGGCCATGGCTGCTTTAGCTGCTAAATATCCTGACCAGACAAATGCTGCAATTTACTGCGCAGGCCAGGGTGGTGACCAGGGAACAAGAGCTATCGTCAACAATCTCTACGGCGGCACATTCACAAAGGCTGACCACACAGGTTATACATGGGATTCTGCAGCCAACATCAAGGCTCTGACAGAACTCTATAACACAGCAGGCATCAAGTTCGACTCTTCATTAGTAGGCGGCGATGAAATCGCTCTGTTCTACAACGAAACACTGAAGGTTGCATTCTGCTGGAATATTGCTCAGCAGCTGAATCCAAACTCCGCTAATACAGGCGAAGGCAAGACAATCAACGGCCAGCAGATCGCATTCATGAGCTTCCCATCAGAAACAGGCAAGTCACAGCTTGCTGGTGGTATCTGGGGCTTCGGCGTATTCGACAACAAGGATGATTCCAGAACAGCAGCTGCTAAGCAGTTCATCACTTGGATGGCTAACTCTACACATACACAAGATGCTGTCAAGACAGCTAAGTACTTCCCAGTACGTGATGCAGTCCAGGGCACAGACATCTCCAAGATGTGGGCTGACAATAAGACAATGCAGGACTACAGCGTTCTGATGCAGTATCTTGGTGACTACTATCAGGTTACAAAGAACTGGGCAAATGCTCGTACTGCTTGGTGGAACATGCTGCAGGAAATCGGCACAGGTGCTGATATCGCTACAACAGTTGCTAAGTACAACACACAGGCCAACACAGCTTCCTAATAGCTGATTGAACTGAACGTTTCAAACGAGGAACGATATCCCGCCCGCGTTCGTGCGGGTGGGATATTTGTTTCTATAGGTCATCAAGTCTGAACCAATTTCCGTTAATTCTATGAAAGGGGGATATATCAGATGAGTACAGCTGCTCCAATGAGCAAGGCACAGTTAAAGAAAGAAACATTCCATGGCTATATGTTCTTACTGCCAAGTTTGATCTTCTTCATCGGCTTTGTCATTATTCCAATGGTCTACTGTGTCTATATCAGTTTCTTTGATTCTAATTTGAATGCGACAACACAAGAGGTGTTCATCGGATTGCAGAATTATAAAGAGCTGTTCCAAGACGAAATTTTCATTAAGGCATTAGAGAATACGATGGTGATCGTACTGGTCTCTGTACCAGTTGTAACAATCTTCTCTCTTTGGGTATCTTCAGTTATATTCAAGCTCAAGGACTGGGCATTGTCAGCTTTCCGCTGCATTTTCTATCTGCCTGTAGTAACTGGCTCAGTTGCAGTTACCGTTGTATGGAAATGGATGTACAACAACTACTACGGCATCTTCAACTATGTGGGTAAGTCTCTTGGCCTGTTCAATGCAAATATCAACTGGCTGGGCGACCCAAGGTTCGCTCTTGGCTGTATCATTCTGATTCTTCTGACAACTTCTGTTGGTCAGCCAATCGTTCTGTACGTATCTGCACTGAACAACGTTGATCAGGGTCTGATCGAAGCAGCAAAAGTAGACGGCGCTACTGATATGCAGGTATTCTGGAAGATCAAATGGCCTGCTATCATGCCAACAACTCTGTATATTCTCGTTATTACAACAATCAACAGCTTCCAGTGCTTCGCATTGATTCAGCTGTTGACATCTGGCGGACCGAACTACTCCACAGAAACAGTAATGTATTACATCTATTACACAGCATTCAAGGTATACCGTTTCGGTTACGGCAATGCGATGGGTGTAATCCTTGCGATTGTAATTGCAATCTTCTCTGCAATTCAGTTCAAGCTTGCAAAGGAAAAGTAAGGAGGACAGACAGATGAGTGTAGCAATAAAGAAGCCGGCGAAGGCAAAACCTACGTCAGGCGAAAAGTCCAACTGGACAGTCTATAAGACAATATCAGTCATCATTCTTGTCATCTTAGCAATCCTGTTTGCGTTCCCTCTTTACTGGATCATTACTGGTTCATTTAAGACCATGCAGGATATCAACTCTACAAGTCCAATCTGGTGGCCAACGAAATTTGTCATGGACAACTATGACAAACTTCTGGCAAAACGTTCCGCACCGCTGTTTGAATTCATGGGCATCGTTGGGCCGACCGTACCAGGCGCAATCCGCTGGTTAGTCAATACAGTCTTCATGGCAGTTGCTGCCATGGTACTGACATGCATTACTGCAACAATGGCAGGTTATGCTTTAGCAAAGAAACGCTTTATCGGCAGAGGCATACTATTTACTTTGATTGTCTGTGCAATGGCACTGCCAAAACAGGTCATTCTGATTCCGCTGATCAAGGAGATTTCTGCGCTTGGTCTCTATGACAATATCTGGGCAGTCATTCTGCCAACTGTCGGCTGGCCGTTTGGTGTCTTCTTAATGAAGCAGTTCTCTGAAGGAATTCCGGACGATCTGCTGGATGCTGCAAAGATTGACGGTGCAGGACAATGGAGAACTTTCAATCAGATTGTTGTGCCGATGATCAAGCCGGGCATTGGTGCTCTGGCCATCTTCACTTTCATCAACAGCTGGAATGACTATTTCATGCAGTTGATCATGCTCACATCAAGCAAGAACTTAACAATTTCATTAGGTATTGCAACCATGCAGGCAGAGAACTCTACAGACTATGGTCTGATCATGGCAGGTGCCGTTCTGGCATCCGTACCGATCATCATAGTATTCCTGATTTTCCAGAAGTACTTCACCAAGGGAATCACCATGGGTGCAGTCAAGGGTTGATCTAGACGCGCTCATATACATATAGAAGGGAGTGATCAAATTGGATTACGAAAAGTTTGAGGGCATTATTCCTGCATTCTATGCATGCTATGATGCAAACGGTAACATCTCAACAGAACGAGTAAAGTCACTTGCACGTTATTTACAGAGCAAGGGTGTCAAAGGTCTTTATGTAGGCGGATCTTCCGGCGAATGCATTTATCAGAGCGTTGAAGAACGTAAGGCTGTATTGGAAGCTGTCATGGAAGAGGTCGGCGGCGAGCTGACAATCATTGCCCATGTTGCATGCAACAATACAAAGGACAGCTGTGAACTGGCAGCACATGCAGAATCTCTGCATGTTGATGCAATTGCATCCATTCCGCCGATCTATTTCCATCTTCCGGCAGATGCTGTTGCTAAATACTGGAATGACATTTCAGCAGCAGCGCCGCATACACCATTCGTTATTTACAATATTCCTCAGCTGGCTGGTACGGCATTGAGCCTGCCGCTGCTGAAGGAAATGAAGAAGAATCCTAATCTGCTGGGTGTAAAGAATTCATCTATGCCAGTCCAGGATATTCAGATGTGGCACGATGAAGACATCTTTGTCTTCAACGGACCAGATGAACAGCTTCTTTCTGGACTTGCAGCCGGTGCTGGTGCAGGAATCGGCGGTACATATGCCGTCATGCCTGAACTATATCTTGGCATCTTCAGCTGTTTCCATAAAGGAGATATGGAGAAGGGCAGAAAGCTGCAGAATGAATGCTGCCGTATTATCTATAAGCTTTGTGAAGCAGACTGCAATTTGTATGCAACCATGAAGGAAGTACTCCGTCTTCAGGGAGCACCGGATGTTGGTGATGTCAGACTGCCAATGAGCCAGCTGACAGATAAGGGCAGAGAATGCGCAAAGGCAGCATATGAGATGATCAATGCCGCAAAGCGTGATCTGTTATGATCTTCGATTCACTCGACAATAGAAACTTCTATGAGGACATTGAAGGATTGAAAGAAATCCTAGATGCTCTGGCAGAAATTCATGCGGACAATATGCCTGCAGAAAAGATGATCATTGATGAAGAGAGATCTTTCATCAATCCTGTACATCTGACCACTAAGCCGCTGTCTGAAACACACTTTGAAGCACATCGCAGATTTGCAGATGTACATTGTGTTGTGGAAGGAACAGAGGAGATCATTGTCAGTGATATCCACACAGTCAAAGAGATCCAGCCGTTTTCAGAAGAAAATGACTTCGGTCTGTATGATGGTGATGAAGGTACAGTATGTATCCTGAAACCAGGCGAGTTCTTAGTCTGTTTCCCGCAGGATGCACACCGTGTTGCAATTGCGCCGGATTCACCTGCATCAGTCATGAAGTGTGTAGGAAAAGTCAGAGTTGATTAGATCCAGACATTTGTATATGAAAGATCACTGAGCATCAGTGGTCTTTTTCTTTTTGGAAATCTGCATGCATTCAATAACGGCGGAAACAAAACTGAAGAATCAATAAGATGCAGAAGAGAATGCCTGAAAGCCAGTTATGAGCATTTAAATGGACAAGAGTTTCCTCGCCATGCTACCTTGAAATCGACAAAGGAGAACAATGTTATGGAGTTTAAATATGAATCCAACAGAATCTATGCAGAAGATGCAGACAACAAAGTAATTGCCGAAGTAACTTTCCCAGAAAAGGATGGCGTAGCGACAGTAGATCATACATTTGTAGATGACTCACTGCGCGGTCAGGGAGTTGGCGGAGAATTAGTCAAGGCAGCAGCAGAGCAGATCTTAGCGTCAGGCAAGAAGATTGCGGCGACCTGTCCATATGCTGTTTCTTGGTTTGCAAAGCATCCAGAGTATGAGCTTGTGAAGAACGATGCTCCTCAGGCATGCTCGATGAAGTAGTCAAATAGAGTTAATAATTGATGGCCGTGATGAACGGCTTTTTCTTTTCTGTTATTGATGCATATCCATTGACGGAGAGAATATTTCATGTAAAATGAACATTGTTCATTATCAAATGTTGAAGGTAATGAAATTCGGGTGAATGCCTGAATCACAGAATTCAAATGAGGATGATATATGAAGAAAGACTGTCCGTATTTTCATGTTAAGAAAAGAAATCTGCTTGTAATTGCTGGATGCGTATGGCTGGCAGCGGGTTTCAATGTTGCCAGACTAGGTGTTCTGTCGTATCAGCTCCTGGATCAGATCACAATGATTGATATTTTACTGTCTGCCGCTGTTTTTGTGGTGTTTGGGCTGATGTTCAATCGAATGAGTGTTAAGCATGGCAAGCGCATCAAAGGATACCCGCAGGAAACAAAGCCGGTGTGGCATTTCTTTGATCTGAAGTCATACATTATTATGGCATTCATGATGGGCGGCGGAATCTGGCTGAGAGCTTCCGGTCTGGCACCGAATGCATTTATTGCCGTATTTTATACAGGGCTTGGATGCGCCCTTACTTTAGCTGGAATTAATTTCTTGATTCTGTTCATCAAGTATCATGAGAATCTAGAAAAGGCTGAATAATTGAAATGTCGGTCTGGCAGAAGAATTGGCACTTCAGTCAGACCTTTTTATGTGCCTGATCATGAGAAATCTATATATGTGAAAAAATTTCACTATCTTGTGAGCATACTACTGGCATCTTTCTGCAGAAGTGCTATGTTAATAGTACATAGTCCTAATAAGGATAAAAGGAGAGTATAATGGCAAAAGATGGAAGAAAGCTTACCAATGAGGTAGGCGCACCAATTGCAGACAATGAGAATGCAATCACAGCGGGTCCTAGGGGCCCAGTCGTATTAGAAGATGTTTGGCTATTAGAGAAGATGGCTCACTTTAACCGTGAGGTCATACCAGAGCGCAGAATGCACGCAAAAGGATGGGGAGCTTATGGAAATTTCACAGTGACCCATGATATTTCACAGTGGACCAAGGCAAAGGTGCTCCAGCCTGGTGCCAAGACAGATCTGTTCATTCGTTTCTCAACCGTAGCAGGAGAAAGAGGAGCGGCAGACTGTGAAAGAGATATTCGCGGTGTAGCAGTCAAGTTCTATACAGAAGATGGAAACTGGGATTTAGTTGGCAACAATACTCCAACATTCTTTGTCAGAGATGTTCATAACTTCCCTGGCCTCAACCGTGCAGTAAAGCGCGATCCTCGTACAGGCATGCGTTCAGCTCAGAACAACTGGGACTACTGGACACTGCTTCCTGAAAGCTTCCACCAGAGAACAATCACAATGAGTGACCGCGGTATTCCGGCAAGCTTCCGCAACATGCATTTTTATGGTGAACATGCATACAGCTTCTACAATGAAAAGAATGAGCGTGTCTGGTGCAAGTTCCACTTCTTGACACAGCAGGGCATCAAGTGCCTCAGTGATGAAGAAGCAGCCAAGATCAACGGTGTGGATAGAGAATATCACGGCCATGACTTATATGATGCCATTGCCCGCGGAGATTATCCAAAATGGACAATGTATGTACAGATCATGACTGAGGAACAGGCAAAGAATCATTACGAAAATCCATTCGATATTACCAAGATCTGGCGTCATAAGGAATTCCCGCTTCATGAAGTCGGTGTTCTGGAACTGAACCGCTGGCCAGAAAACTACTTCGCTGAAGTAGAACAGTCCGCATTCACTCCTGCCCATGTTGTACCGGGCATTGGCTTCTCTCCAGACCGCTTCCTGCAGGGCAGACTGTTCTCTTATGGAGATGCCCAGAGATACCGCCTTGGTGTCAACTACAACCAGATTCCAGTCAACCGTGCCAAAGTCGATGTCAATGACTACCATCGTGACGGATATATGAGAGTGGACGGCAACTATGGAGCTGCACCTGCATATACACCAAACAGCTATAACTACTGGGTTCCTTCACCGGAAGTTGCAGAACCTCCGCTGGACTTAGAGGGTGCGATGTGGCGCTTTGATCCTAAGGATGATCCTACAGATGACAACTTCCGTGACGGCGGTGATCTGTACCGCTTGATGAGTGAAGACAAGAGGCAGATCCTGATTGATAATACAGCCCGCAATATGAACGGAGTGACTGAAAACATCAAATACCGGCATGCAGTACACTGCTTAAAAGCTGATGAAGAATATGGTACGCGCATGACAGAAGCATTAGGCTTAAATTTAGACGAAGTACGCAGATTGTCTAAACTAAGCAACAATGAACTGATTGCAGAGACAATGCCTAAGCAAATGTAGCTTCCAATTGCGAATTTCGGTGCTATAATGCATGCGTCAGAGACAAGAGGTAAATCATGCAGAGACGCAATACAAAACAACGTCAGACCGTACTGGAAGCAGTACAGAAAAAATGCGGACACATGACGGCAGATGAAATCTACACTGCAGTGCATAAAGAAGATGAGCACATCAGCCGCGGCACCGTATATCGCAATCTCCAGCTTCTTGCGGATGATGCACAGATCCGCCGGATCAAAATGCCGAATGCAAGTGACTGTTATGAACGGAACCTGAAGAATCACGATCATCTGATCTGCCGCAGCTGCGGTAAAATTGTGGATGTCGGTCCGATTCATATGTCAATTGATAAGAAAGTGGCGGCGATGAGTGGATACTCTGAGATCAAGCATTCGTTCCTGTTTTCAGGAATCTGTCCAAGCTGCCAGAAAAAAGCGGCAAAAAAGGCGAAATAAAAAATCCCGGAATTGATTGAGGAATTCAATCATTCTGGGATTTTCTTTAGTATAGATTACTTGTTGTCAGCAACAATTGCGTTTGCAGCTGTACGGCCGGAGACGAAGATCTCAACGATTGCATTGCCGCCGAGTCGGTTGCCGCCGTGGATGCCGCCGGTAACTTCACCAGCAGCGTATAAGCCCTTGATGATGTTTCCGTTCGTGTCCAGTACATGACGGTTCTCATCGATCGTAACACCGCCCATTGTATGGTGTGTCGAAGGAGCTAAGAGTCTGATCTTCAGCTTGACGCCGTCCAGTGTATATGTAGAAGGGTCGTAGTTGCCGTTGGCATCCTTCTGTGCATTGCCAATCAATGCGGTCCAGCCTGTCTTAGCAGGATCCAGTTCTGTGGACTTGCCGGACATCAGAGCCTTGTCATATTCTTCAATTGTAGAACGGATCTCTTCTTCTGTGCACTTGAAGCCAAGTGACTGGAACAGATCACCTAACTGATCTACTGTTCTTGTGTACTGTCTGTTTTCAACATCACTTTCCCAGTTTGTCAGATCTGTATCTTTGGCAGTTCCATAAGGATATGGACCAGGGATGCTCTGATTGGAGTTGGCAATCTCAATGACTGTTCCGTTGGAACCGTCGAAGGAGACACCGTTTTCAAATTCACCAAGAGAAAGGACATCACGCTCGCCTGTTTCATTGACATAGCGCTTGCCAGTTGTTGGATTGACATAGATTGCATAGTTGCCGCCGCCAAATGCCAGGTCGCCGTTATCTACCCAGGAGATTGGCATCAGCTGTGTGTAGCCCATGCCTGTTGTGCCGGCACCGACTGCAGTAGCCATATCAATACCGTCACCGACTAAGGAAGAACGGTTGGTTGTCTGTGTGGAAGAAGTAATATCGCCATCTGCCCAGTATGTATTTGTAGACATAACACGGTCAATGTTTGCTGCAAAGCCGCCGGTCGCTACAACAACACCCTTATTTGCATGCAGGGTGACTTCAGTGCCGTCGTACTGTGTTGCCTTGATGCCTGTGACCTTGCCGTTTTCCATGATGAGGGACTCAGCCTTGGTCCGCAACATAATCTTGTTGCTGGAAGCATTGGCAACTGTCTTTGTTAATGTATTCTTTGTTGGTGCGAAGTATGTTGACCATACAGTCTTACCGGATGCGACTTTTCCATCTGCGTCTGCCTTGCCATCACCGTCGAGGTCGCTTCCCTTGAAGTCGTTCTCACGATTCCAGAGAGCACCGACAATGGTTGGCTGAATGGATTCATCAAATAATGCGCCCTGGTCTTCCAGCCAGCCCTTGAGATCCTGTCCGCCGTTAATGAACTGGGAGACGAGATCGTAATTGCCGTATACCCATTCAGTTTTTTCTGAATTTTGTCTGAGACCGCCGTAGTATGTCTGGAAGATGTGGAGGTTGACCGTGGAGAATAATGGAAGTTCTGTTTCTGCCTTGCCCGCATCAAGCTGCGGCTGTGCCCAGTCGATGTATGCCTTGATCTCTTTCTTCAGAGCCTGCAGTGTCGGCAGATATTCTGCATGTACACCAGCCTTGGAAAGTGTAGCGATATCACCGGCAACAAATTCCTTGTCCTTGAAATAATCACCATTGAAGGCATCTTCATTCCAATTCAAGATGGTCTTCAAAACAGAGATGTTTCCTGCTGCTTCCTTGACCTTGTCATAAGTGACACCCTTGTATTCGCCAGTTGTTGCGTCTGGATTTGCTTCATCCCAGACGAGGTACTTCTGTACTGACTGGAACTGTCCGCCGGAAGCGACGGTGTTGCCGCCAATCTCAGCATTCTCTTCTACCACAACAACGGAGTTGCCGTTCTGAGCAGACTGGACAGCTGTTGCCATGCCGGCTCCGCCAGCACCTAAGACAACAACATCAAATGTTTCATCAATTGCTTTTTGTGCTTCATGCACGTATGTATTTGACTTGAAGCCGTCAAGGTCAGATGCCTTTGCCTTTTCAGCAGCATCGGACAATGCATCCTTGAATCCTTTTGATGTGAAGGTTGCACCGGAGACAGAGTCAATACCGGAACCGTTGGCTTCCTTGGCATCAGCGACTAAATAGTCAAAGGCAGGTGTGCCGATGTGATTTGTTTCCTTGTTGTCGGAGTAATCAATATCTGTGATGCCGTCCTTTGAGAAGGTAACAGATAAGTTGATTGGTCCGTTGTATCCTTTGCCTGTACCTGTATATGTACCGGCTGTATAAGTGACTGCTACATTCTTGTGTGATTCCGCTGCCGCAAGCTGATCGACATCAACACCGGCTGACTTCAGTGCAGCTGTGGTTGCCTCGATAATGGCATTGGAAGTGATGGTTGCACCAGAGACCGTATCCACCTTTGGTGTCTGTGCTTTGACAATTGCCGCCGGAATACTCTCTAATGCCCCCGCTGCAATTTCCTTTGTTTCCTTTTGATCTGTGACTGTTACCTTTTCAATAGCAGTGCTGGATAATACGACTTCAACAGTCACATCACCATTTTTGCCAGCGGCAGTACCTTTGTAAGTACCTGCCTTAAAGCCAGTGCTCTTCGCACATCCCGGCAGACCGCCCAGGATCATTGCTGCTGAAAAGATTCCTACGACAGCAGCCCTAGAAGCCCAATTCTGTTTCATTTCTTTCCTCCCGAAGATTATTTGTTTAAAACTTCACAAATAACCATATCTATGGTATAAACCCTGTAGTGGATACAGAGTCAAGGGAGAGCGGCTATGAAAATCAATGAATTGTCAAAAATTACACAAATCAATCCGGAAACAATCCGGATGTATCGGAAAATGGGATTTCTTTCTCCTAGACATCAAACAAACGGCTATTATGACTACACTGCTGCAGATTTCTCAAGTTTGATCTATCTGCGCAAGCTGAGGGAGTATGGAATGTCGCTGGAAGACGTCCGCATCTATGAACATTCTGAAGATTCTGATGAGATGATTGGATTGCTGGACCGAGAAGAACAGAGAATCAATGAACAGATGGAGCGGCTAAAGGATATGCAGAGATTCCTCCGCTTTGAAAAAAGACACGTCATCGAGAGCGTACAGATTGGCAAAGAAAGTGTGCAGGTCATGCAGTCCATTGATGAAAAGCTGGACTATTATGGAGAAGAAGATATCTGTCAGGCATTGAAACAGCTGGATTTCAATTCTTTTTATCTGACCACAACATCTTCAATTCATATTCCCCAAGAAATATTAAATGGAGAAGTGAAGGATGAGACTATTTCAATTGAAGCAGGCATCGGTCTCTACCGCTTCATGATTAAACGGAAAAAGGTGGATATTCCAGCCAATGCCGTGGTTGTGCCGAATGGACTATGCATCTCACAGATCGTATCCTTACGGGACTGTGAAGAAATCAACATCCGACAGCTGGCACCGATGATCATGTATGCCAGGCAAATTGGCAGACCATTTATCTCGGACACAACAGGATATTTGGGTCGGATCCGTCATGATGAGCATGGGCCGATCTTTGATTTCCGCATTCGGGCATGCATTGAGCAGAACGATGTGATTGACCCGGAGGCAGCCTGGCAGAATGCATAGAAAAAGCGCAGATTTCTGCGCTTTCAATCTTTATTGGAGAGAATCTTCGTAGCCGATCAGGAAACCGTGCTCTTCGGCATAATAGGAACAGAGAGCACCGCAGTCAATGATGGAAACATCAGCGAACGGATACTTTGCCAGAATCTCCATCTTCAGTGCACCGGCATCTTTCAGATTATCGTTATGAGAAATTCTGACCTTTCTGCCGTTGTAGCCGTTGCGTTCCAGCTCTTCCATGACAATACGGTTGGCTTTCTTTGCACCGCGGCACTTATCAACCAGTTCTACAGTACCTTCATCACTGGCTCTGCCGATGATGCAGATGCCCAGCAGTCCCAGTACTTTGGCAACAGCAGGATTAATGCGTCCGTTCTTGGCAAGATTTCTTAATGACTGCAGGGAATACAGCAGATGTGTATGATGCTGGTACTCCGCAATCTCTTTCTTAATTGTCTCAAAGTCTTTTCCTTCCTGGAAAAGCTCGGCCAGCTTCTCAGCAATGATCTGCATCTCAGGGCCGGTCGACAATGAATCGATGACATCGATCTTAACTTCTGGATGCTCGGCCATATATTGATCGGCCGCCTGCAGAGCAGAGTTATATGCTCCCGACAGGGCGGAAGTGATTGTAATTGCAAAAATACAGTCAGCACCTTCAAAGGCCTGCTGCCATTGATAAATATTTGGGCAGGAAGAGCCTGTCTTTTCCTTGGAATTGCGCATTGCATCTTCCATTGCCTTGATGTTGACCATGCCGTCATCCACAAACGGCTGATCTTCAACCAAAATCGTTAATGGAACATTTCTGAAATCAGCGTTCGGAAAGCTGAACATATTAGCAGAAGAATCACATACAATACGATAGTTCATAATTTCGCTCCTTTAGGTACGTGGTTAGTATATCTTTAATTATATCCCAAGTAAAGAGATAACGGAAAACCGATAACGGAATATTGAATATCTTCAGCAGTCAGACCAAAGGAAAGGGCAGAGATCAACCCTGCCCAGCCCTTGCAATAAGGAGTGTATATCCTGATGAATTACTTCGCCAGGGAGAAATATCTTTGTGCATTGTAGAAGCAGATGCCTTCGATGATGTTCTTCAGCAGTTCATCATCATTTTCGAATTCACCGTTCTCTACCCATTCTGCAACCGTGTTGCAGACAATTCTTCTGAAATATTCATGACGTGTATAAGATAAGAAGCTTCTGGAGTCTGTCAGCATACCGACAAAGTTTCCTAAGACACCAAGTCTTGCCAAAGTATGCAGATGCTTTTCCATACCGTCTTTTGTATCAACGAACCACCATGCGGCACCTAACTGAACTCTTGTTGGGACATCGCTGTCTGCCTGGAAGCATCCGGCCAGAGTTGCCAGCATATCCATATCAATTGGGTTCAGAGAGTACAGGATGATCTTCGGGCACTTGTTCTCCAAGGTCAGTCCAGACATCAGTCCCTGCAGACCATGGACACAGTCATGCGCATCCATTGCATCAAAGCCTGTATCTGCACCGTATTTCTGGAAGTACTTTTCGTTTGTGTTGCGGATCGCATTGTAGTGGATCTGCATAACGACGTTGTGGTCACTGTACATTCTGCCAAGTCCCATCATCATATAGGACTGCCAGTCATCACGTTCAGCAGTACTTACTGCTTCATTGTTCAATGCCTTTTTAAAGGCAATCGATGCTTTTGCGTTGTCAGCACCTGTATGAGGGATTGCTTCAATGCCATGGTCGCTGGCACGGCAGCCTAAGCTGACAAAGAATGCCAGTCTGTTCTCCAATGCCTTTAAGGCGCTGTCAGCATCGGTGATTGCAATGCCAGAAACAGCACTGAGCTTCTTCATATATTCCGCAAAACCGGCAAGATGTACATTCAATGCTTTATCCGGGCGGAAGGAAGGAGCGACGATTGTTTTGATGGAGCTGTCTTCCTTGATTTTCTGATGCCATTCCAGAGAATCAACTGGGTCGTCCGTTGTGCCGACAAAGGCAACATTGGACTGCGCAACAAGTCCCCGTACGGAACAGTTTGGATCGTGCTGGAGCTTGTCATTAGCAGTATTCCAGATCTCTTCAGCAGTCTTGCCAGTCAATGGCTTTGTGATGCCGAAGTATTTACGCAGTTCCAGCTGGCACCAGTGATTCATTGGATTGCCAATAGACTTCTCCAATGTTTCCGCAAACTTCTGGAATCTTTCACGGTCAGGCTTGTCACCTGTGATATATTCTTCAGAGACGCCATTGGCTCTCATCAGTCTCCATTTATAATGGTCACCAAAGTAGTAGTCACTTCCATCGGCTGCCTTCTGATGTCCGCCCAGCCATACCTGTGCGATATTGTCGAAACGGCGGTCTTCATAGATCTCCTTTGGCGGAATATGACAATGATAATCAACGATTGGCAGATTCTCCGCGTAATCATGATACAGATGCTTTGCAGTTTCGCTCTGCAGCAGGAAATCCCTGCCCATATATTCTTTCATAGATGCAGCCTTCCTTTGAGGTAAACGGGTTTTCTTACTAGATAAAAAAATAAGCTCCGTCTTCTTTTAATTACATTGAAATCCTAGCACTTAAAATATATAGATGTCAACAGCATATTTTACATATTTCTTAAGAAATGTCTATTTTATGCAGAAAAATAATTTAAAATTTATGAAAATTAAGTGAAACGGTTTACTTATGAGAGGAAGACTTCTATGATAAATAAGAAAAGGAGATTGAACTATAAGAAAATCAAGTAAATTTATGAAAAAGAAAGAAAAATA
>CAYLQV010000019.1:0-55564 GCA_964385925.1 uncultured Galactobacillus sp.
ATGACCAAAAAGAAAAGGCATCAGCCTAAGTTACCTTAAGTTGATGCCATTGACCGCTGAAACAGCGGTTTTTCATTTAGAAATCTAGACTATTCTCATCCAATAGAAAATCAATGATACCCATTCTTAAAATGCCTTCTTCATCAATCCAACTTTTCCCATAAGATTTTGAAATGACAATTTTTCTAAAAGAATCTTTTATCGACAAAAGAGGACGAAGCTCAGTCTGCTCTTTAGCAGAATCATCCATGCTCAATGCTGATTGGATGTAGTATTTCTTGCTTCCTTTTCTGGCTATAAAATCAATCTCACAATTCTTTTGCGTTATCTTATCTTGGCTGTTCTTTTCTCTAACTGGAACAACACCTACGTCTACGATATATCCCCGGATCAGTAATTCGTTGAAGATGCAATTCTCCATGATATGGGTCTCTTCCATCTGTCTCATGCCCAGCCTGACATTTCGCAGACCAAGATCGACACAATAATATTTGGAAGGATATTCAAAGTATTTTTTACCCTTAATGTCATATCTGACTGCTTCGGAGAATAAAAATGAATCAAGAAGATAGCTGCAGTATTTGCTGATTGTTTCACGATCTACATTAATATTTTGTACACTTTTAATGGTTTTTGAAATCTTGGTTGCATTTGTTAGAGAACCTACAGATGAACATAGAAGACTTGTCATTTCTCCGAGGACATTAGGTAATTCAATCTGGTATCGTTCCTCGATATCCTTGAAATAGATTTCATCAAATAATTGAGACAGGTAGGCATATTTATCTTCATCCTTTTTGAGAACAGATAAATATGGCATGCCCCCATACATGATGTATTCATCATATGCATCGCGTTTCTCCATTCCGGAAGATGTATAGAATTCTCTGAAGGAAAGAGGGTAGATATGCACAACGTCTCCGCGTCCTCGGAACTCTGTAGAAACATCCTTTGAAAGAAGCTTTGAATTGCTACCGGTAACGTAGATATCAACGTTCTTCATATGCAGGAATTCATTCAATACACCGTATATTTTTACTGGCAGATCTTTATTTCTCAGTTCATCTGATGAAATGGCATATTGAATTTCATCAATCATTAAGTAATATTTCCTGCTTGAATCAGCTATCTTACTTCTGACATAGGCTGCAAGTTCATCTGAGTTACGGAGCTTTTCATACTTGTTCTCATCCAAAGGAATCTCAATGATCTGATTTGGTTTGATGCCAGAATTCAATAAATACTGCTTAAAGAGGTCGAAAAGGATCGTGCTCTTTCCGCATCTACGAATACCAGTTAGTATTTTTATTTTGCCATTCCATTGTTTTTCGATGAGTGCATTCACATATTGGTCTCGCTTGATCATATTGTGCCTCCAATAATCACAACTTAGTTGAAAAAGTGACTAACTTCTGGTTACAGTATAGTATACAAATAACCTGAATTCAATCACAAAAGTGAGTAAGTTGCGGAAATTGCTTTGCCGTTTCTTGATGCTTTCAACTATGATCAATGGCAAAATTTATCGATAGTTATCCGAAATTTGGCAAGGCATATACGATGATTTGCTGTAAAGAATTTTGCGCTGTGACGAGAGGGATGGCTCCATATACAAATTTGTCGCTTAAACAGCGACTTTTTTATTTGTCTGCCACCATTATGCTGCATTTAGATTCGATTATTGATTGTGTGGACCATCTCATGATTTATTATGATAGAAAAATCAAAGAACCGCGTAAACGACGGCTCTTAAGTATATTATTTTTGCATCATTGCTATAACATCAATTCCATTTTCGGATAATTTCTTCATCACTGCGTTCTTATATTCATCAGCACCATTCTTGAATGGGCCATGGACACCAAGTGAGAAATCAAGAAAATCATTATATTCTGGTGAACAATGTTTCTCCCAGCGGGTGATCTCACAATATTCAATCTCCTTGTCTTTTGACAATGAGAAAGTAGTTTATCAAATTTAATTTGTAAATTAAAATGGAACATCTGCTGTAAGATGTTCCATGGTTTGAGACAAAAATCAGTTTTTGTTTCCATGAGTAATCATGTTGTAAAAGAGCTCTGTCATATCATTTACGGACTGCAGAAATCCATTCTTTAACCAATAGATCGAAATGTTATAGAGAGCACCGGAATAGAAATACGATTGAAATGGATCCACCGCAAAGGTAGAGGTGAAACTAGTTGCCATTGCGGCATTCATATACTCTAAATAGAGAAACGATAAATGATTCTTTTCCAGCAGTTCAAAAAAGATCTTATTTTCTTTGAACATCAAGAAAGCAGTATAGACAGCATCTTTGATATTGTGATTCTCCGTACCGATACGGTGCAGGAATTCTTGTTCCTTCTGTTTCAGATATCCATTGATGATTTCATCCTTTGTATGAAAACAACGGTAAAAGGTGGAACGTGATACACCAGCGGTATTTACAATCTGATCAATACGGATGCTGTTATAGTTCTTCTTTTCCAGCAGTTTGATCAGTGCTTCAATAATATAAGACTTCGCTTCTTCTTTTTCCATCACTCACTATCCCCGCGTTTGAATGGAAGAGTCACTGTAAATGTACTTCCATTTCCTTCCTTACTGGCAACCGTGATTGAGCCGTGAAAGATGGAAACAACTTTTTTAGCTAAGGCTAAGCCAAGACCATTGCCTTGTGTCGCATGAGAAGAATCTCCCTGGTAGAACTTATCAAAGATATGTGCCATGGTATCTTCATTCATGCCGCAGCCAGTATCACTGATGGTCATGACAGCAGAGCTGCCGGCACGATGCAGAGATATATTGATCTTTCCTTTGGCTGGAGTGAACTTGATGGCATTGGACATCAGGTTGTTCCAGACCAAGGTCAATAAAGAATCATCCGCATTGATACTGATCTGTTCTTCAATATCCGTATCTAAATTGATCTCTTTCTGTTCCCAGAGATTTTCATAGGAAAGAATACACTCGGTCAGCTGTTCACTGAGATTATATGTTTTTGTTTCCGGGAATATCTGCTGATTCTCTAATTTATTTAACTTTAGAATATTTGTAACCAATTCACTTAACTGTTTGGAATTCCGTACAATCGCATCGGTATATTCTCTTTGCGAAGAAGTGATCGGTGTTGTCTCTAATAGTGTTGCGTAGTTCTGAATGGAAGC
Organism: uncultured Galactobacillus sp.; assembly: GCA_964385925.1. GTDB lineage: Bacteria > Bacillota_I > Bacilli_A > Erysipelotrichales > Erysipelotrichaceae > Bulleidia. The sequence continues at coordinate 3,171 of CAYLQV010000019.1, forward strand.
CAATGGGGTCTTTAATTCATGTGTTACATTAGCAATAAAATCGGTACGTAATGTTTCGGTGCCGGAAAGTTCTTTGGTCATGAGATTTAGGTTCTCCGTGATCTGATCCAGTTCATTGAAGTGCAGGGAACTCTTATGTTTCATTTCAATCTGGGTAGAAAAATCACCTGAGGCAACGGCATTGGTTGCATTCAAGATCCTTTTGACTGGTTTTTCAATATAGAATTTGTGCCATAATCCATAAAATAGGACACAAAGAAATGACACAAAGAGAATATTGCCAAAGGTAATAGCTGCTGAAATATATAAAGATTTATTTTCTTTAATATAGTATTCAAAAAACAAAAAGAAATTTGAACTGACAGTAAAAGCATTCAAAATAAAGAACAGAATATAATCACGCCAGGTAAAAAGAGAATTTACTTTTTTATTCATCAGCAATCACCGCCTTATAACCAAGACCATGAACGGTCTGAATCTCAAAATCGGTACAGTCTGCCAACTTGGAACGTAAACGTGTCATATAGACATCTACTGTACGGGTACTGGCATCTGAGGCATTGTCCCAGAATTCATCCATTAACTGCGTACGGGTAAATGTCTTGTTTGGATAAGATAAGAGTTTAAATAATAAATTGAATTCGCGTACAGTCAACGCAAGGGATTCCTCATTGTATACCGCAGTATGGGCATCCATATCCATTGTTAAAGAGCCAATGGTAATCTTACGACTGGCGGCAATCTTGGCTCTTCTAAGAAGTGCTTCAATGCGCAGCAACATCTCATTGAGGTCGACTGGTTTGACCATGTAGTCATCAATGCCAGCCCGATAGCCTTCCTGCTTGGACGCGAAGTCATCGCGTGCTGTCATGAATAAAATAGGAATATCATTATTCTCATTACGGATACGTTTAGTAAATTCATAGCCGTTGATCTTAGGCATCATGATATCAGAAATGATCAAATCAAACGGATTGCCATACATCTCATTGAAAGCATCATCTGCACTGAGACATCCTTTGACTTCATATCCATTCTTCTCTAAGAAAAGACAAACACTTTTATTAATATCATGGTCATCATCAACCACAAGTATTCGAAACATAACAGCTTCCTCCTGTTGGCAACATTATAATCAGAATTCATTTAAAATAGAAAACAGAGTACAAAAACACTTCATTTTTAACAAAATAGAAACATTTCAGAAATGATACTGTAATATTTGTTTCGTATTCTGTTAGTGTCAAAAGGAGAACAGAATATGAACAAGAAACTATATATTGTGACAGGTGCTGCAGGCTTCTTAGGAAGTGCCATCTGCCGTCAGTTGGATGAAAGAGGAGAAAAGGTCAGAGCTTTTGTACTGCCGAATGATAAGAGTGACGAATTTCTGCCGGCAGCTATAGAGATTGTCAGAGGAGACCTTACCGATCTTAATTCTTTAAATGCATTATTCAATGTACCGGAGGATACCGATGTCATCGTCATGCATATCGCAAGTATTGTGGCAATGAATCCGGAATACAGTCAGAAGGTCATGGATGTCAATGTTGGTGGGACAAAGAATATCATTCATCAATGCCTCACTCATGCCAATGTAAAGAAGCTGGTATATTGTTCCAGTACCGGAGCGATTCCAGAATTAACCAAAGGAAATAAGATCACAGAAGTGGATTCCTTTGATGAAAAGCAGGTATTAGGATGCTACAGTCAATCCAAGGCATTAGCGACACAGGCTGTCTTAGATGCAGTGAAGAATGATGGACTGAATGCATGTGTCATTCACCCAAGTGGAATTCTAGGACCAGAGGACTATGCGGTCGGAGAAACGACGCGTGCTTTGATCCAGATTCTGCATGGTGAATTAAGTGCTGGTATTGCTGGATCCTTCAATCTCTGTGATGTCAGAGACTTAGCATTTGGTGCCATCCAGGCTGCTGACAAGGGAAGAAAAGGAGAATGCTATATTCTTGGCAACGAAGAAGTAACATTCAAGGAATTCTCCAATATGATTGCGGATGAAGCAGGTGTGAAGCGGATCAAGTTCTTCTTACCGGCTTCGATCGCAACAAGTATCGCTAAACATGCTGAGAAGAAGGCAAAGAAGAATGGCACCAAACCAGTCATGACAACATTTGCGGTCTATAACTTAGCACGGAATAATAATTTTGATTCTACCAAGGCTTTCAAAGAACTTGGTTATATGACACGTCCATATTCAGAAACAATTCATGATGAAGTAGTATGGTTGAGAGAAACAGGTAAGCTTTCATGAAGGAACAGGAGATCTGTGTCATCACTGGTGGGGGAAGCGGTATAGGCTATGAAGCAGCCCGTTGTATGCCAAAGCATAAGATCTTGGTGATCTCTGGCCGAACAGTTAGTAAGCTCGAACATGCCGCAGCACAGCTGAGAGAAGAAGGTCATACAGTCTATCTCCATGCCTGTGATGTATCAAAGCGTGACAGTGTCAAGGACTTAGCCATATACGCTGCCAGTCTAGGCACAATCAAGAATGTCATTCACTGTGCGGGTGTTTCCCCGCAGATGGCAGAAGCAGAACAGTTGCTGCGGATCAATGCATTAGGGACCGTTTATATCAATGAAGAATTTTCCAAAGTCATGGCAGTGGGAAGTGTCATTGTCGATGTTTCATCGACCGCTGCTTATTCCATTCCATCCGTACTGAAGAGCATTGGTCATTATTCGAATGTCTATCAGAATGAAGAAAAGTTCCTTCGCCACCTTCTGCATATCGTCAAGCTGATGCCAAGTGACTATACAAAGAAGGGATTGGCGTATGCGCTGTCCAAGAGCTTTGTATGCTGGTATGCCAAGGAATCAGCTTTTGAACTTGGTCCAAAGGGAATCCGTGTCGTATCGTTGAGTCCAGGCCTTGTCGCAACTGATATGGGAGAACTGGAAAAAGAAAAAGGTGCCCGTATGATTGAACGTTCGGCAGAACAGCGTATGGGTAGACCGGAAGAGTTAGGGTATGCCTTAGCTACCTTAGCCGATGAACGCAACGGTTTCTTGGCTGGTGTCGATATACTCTGTGACGGCGGCAGTACCGTATCCCCGCGTAAGAGCAGTGTTCTCCATTTCAGTGTGTCTGCAGCAGACTAGAACAATCTTCGGGTTGTTCTTTTTTTGAGGGAAAATGTAAGCGCTTAATTATACATGAAATATTGAACATTATATTGAAATAATGATTTATAGAACCAGAACAGAAAAACTACAATGCAGGTATTGAAGGGATACAGATATGGCAGAAATAAAAAAAGTATTACTTACTGCGTATGTAGGTGAAGACGCAAAGAAGAAGCTGGCCGAGGCATTTGCTCCAGCAGAAGTAAAGTTTGTCCTGTTCATGGATAAGCCGAAGATCTTAGAGGAAGTCAAAGATGCGGATGTTGCCATCTTAAATGGAGATGTTGAATCCGATGTTTTAGCAGCTGGAAAAAATCTGAAGTGGATCCACTCTTGTCGGGCAGGACAGGATAAGTCGGATCTGGAAGAAATCTTCCGCCGCGGTATCATCATGACAAGTTCAGCGGGGAAAAGTGCACCAGCCATCGGCGAACATGCATTTATGTTCATGATTGCCTTGACCTATGATGTACCAATGCTGGAGAGGGCAAAGAAAGATCATAAGTGGGCTGTCAGCCGTGAGTACTTTATGCGGACAGGCATGTTTGGAAAAACCGTTGGCATTCTTGGCTTAGGCAGAAATGGTTTAGAAGTTGCCAAGCTCTGCAAATCAGCTTTCAACATGAAAGTTCTTGGCTATCGTTTAGATAAGATTGAAAGTGAATATGTCGACCGCTGCTATGCGGTGGAAGATGGCGAAAGCTATGATGACATTCTCAAAGAGAGTGACTTCATTGTCTTGTGCTTAGAGTTAAATGATTCTACCTATCATATGATCGGCAAAGAACAGTTTGCCAAGATGAAGAAGAGTGCCTATCTCATCAATGTCGGCCGCGGCGGACTGGTGGATGAACCGGCAATGATTGCAGCTATTCATAATAAAGAAATTGCCGGTGCAGGCCTCGATACTTTTGAAACAGAACCATTGCCAGCGGACAGCCCGTTATGGGATGAAGCAAATGTGATGATCACACCGCACATTACCCCACAGCTGCCGGATCGTGATGAACGTACCATCAGTTATGTATTAAAGAATATTGATGCATATCGAAACAATGGAACAATGACAAATCTTGTCCGTCCGACGAGTATTCTTTCGGAGAAAAAATAATGGCACATTGGTGGAATGAGATCCAATGGCGCATGATCCAGACGAATCTGCGGGAAATTGATATGGAGAATATCAATGCGGCAGAGTATGTCAGACAGCTCAAAGAATTCAATGCAAATGTTGTTACATTGAATGCAGCTGGAATCATTGCCAGCTATGAAACAGAATTAGAATGTCAAACCAAGAGTAGCTATCTTCATGGTGACAGTTTAAAGCATCTTGTGGAATCATGTCATAAAGAAGGCATTCATGTCATCTGCCGTACGGACTTTTCCAAAGTCCGGTATGCATTATATGAGAAACATCCGGAGTGGGCATATCATACAGCATCCGGAGAAATCATGAATTACAACGGGGATGTCCAGACTTGTCCAAATGGGGAATATCAGAAGAAGTACATGTTCGATATTCTGAACGAAGTATTAACGAAGATTCCATTTGACGGGGTCTTCCTGAATATGTCCGGCTTCATGGTCGTGGACTACAGCGGAAAATACTATGGTCCATGTCATTGTGAAAATTGTCAGAGAGAATTTAAAAAAGCATTTGGTATGGAACTGCCGGAAAAAGATGATCCAAGAGATCCAGCGTACCTAAGATACATGGGCTTCAAGACAAAGGTGATGAAGGAACAAAAAGAATCTCTGTATGCCTTTATTAAAAAAATCAATCCGGAGATTGCGGTCAATGGCTTTGATTATCTGCGGACCGAATCCAACACCGAAATCGACAGAGAACAGTGGCAGTATTCGGCATCCATGAATTCCCGTCTGTCGAGCGGTCATGAAAGAAAGATTCCAAGTGATAACGCAAGCGTTGATTTTATGGGGTTCCGCTATCGTGATATTTCGGTATCTCCTGCGCAGCTGGAACTGCGGCAGTGGCAGAATCTTGCAAACAGTAACTGTCTCAGCTTCTATCTGATGGGAACGCCGGAGAATCACAAAGATATTTCCGGTTTTGAACCAACGAAGAAGGTATTCCGTTTTGCCAAGGAACAGGAAGACATATATACCGGTCTGCAGAGTGATGCAGAAGTATTAGTTCTGCACAGCGGAATGCCGCAGCGGAATGATCATGAAGCAGAAGGTCTGATTCGTGCATTGAGTGAAAGCCATATCCCTTTTGATGAAGCGAGCATCAAGAGTATGGATACATTACAGTCATTGGCACATTGGAAACTTGTCATTCTGCCAAATGTGCCAATGATCAATGATGCACAGATTCAGGCACTGGATGCCTATGTAAAAGACGGCGGCATGGTGATGGCAACCGGAGATACGGCATGTTATACAAGTACCTTCCAGCCATCCTCACGAACCTTGCTGAACTGCTTGGGAATTCAGAAGACGATAGAAAAGAAGAAAGATGCAATGTCAACGATGTTCCGTCTCAAGGAAAATGAGAAGGAAATCTTCCCGCACTGCGTTGAAGAAAACTATATTGCAGCAGGAGCAGAAGTCACAACATATGAATACGTATCTGGTGTTGCACAGTATATGGAATTAGTGCCGGAACATCCGTTTGGTCCGCCGGAAAGATGCTATTTTACGGAAGTACAGGATCATCCATCGGTCAGTGTCAATACATACGGCAAGGGAAAAGGGATATCTGTTCCTTGGCTGCCTGGAACATTCTATCGAACGGAAGGCTATGCCAATACCTTCAACTTCTTAAAAGATGTCTTCCTGTATGCTGCTGAAGTAAAGAGTGTTTCGGAGACATTGACGCCAATGGTGGAAGTTGTCATAACGAAAAAAGAAAAGATGCATGTCATTCAATTGATCAACAATACAGGCATGTTCTTGAATAGTTATGTTGCCCCAGTTCCGGTAAGACAAATTGAATTAACAATTCCTGGCTGCCGGGGAAATGTAATCACATTGTGCGGCGGCCATGTAGAACCAAAAATCATAGATCATGAATGTGTCATTCGTTTAGATGAATTAAAAGAATATGAAGCAATCGTTATTAAGGAGGAAAATTGACGATGAAAATTGGTATGATTGGTTTAGGTGTTATGGGAAAGCCAATGGCAAGGAACCTTGCTAAGGCTGGCTATGAAGTCTATGGTTCGGATATGAATCAGAAGAATCTGGATGCCGTTGCAAAGGACAATGTCAAAGCATCGACAAATATAGAGATTGAAGAGAATTGTGATGTCATCATTACCATGCTGCCAAATTCACCGCAGGTCAAACAGGTCGTTATGGCAGAAGACGGACTTCTGGATCATGCAAAGGAAGGAACCATCTTAATTGATATGAGTTCGATTGCTCCACTAGCATCCCGGGAAGTTCATGATGCCTGTGCGAAGAAGGGTATCCGTATGCTGGAAGCACCTGTATCCGGCGGCGAACCAAAGGCAGTGAATGGTACACTTTCCATTATGTGCGGTGGAGAAGAAGCATTGTTCAATGAGATGAGTCCAATCCTGCACTGCATGGGTTCTGATGTTGTATTATGTGGAGCATCCGGAGCAGGCAATACAACAAAGTTAGCAAATCAAATCATTGTTGCGGCCAACATTGCAGCGGTAGCAGAAGGCTTCATGCTGGCAAAGAAAGCAGGCGTGGATCCAAATAAAGTCTTTGCTGCCATCAAGGGTGGCTTAGCAGGTTCTACGGTTATGAATGCCAAGGGACCTATGATGCTGAGCAATAATACAGAGCCTGGCTTCCGTATTGATCTGCACATCAAAGATCTCAACAATGCTTTAGAGACAGGTCATGCAGTAGGTTCACCGCTTCCATTGACGGCTGAAGTCATGGAAATGCTACAGATGCTTCACGCTGATGGCATGGGTGCTTATGACCACAGCGCTTTAGCAAAGTATTATGAAAAATTGACCGGTACAAATTTATATGATGATTCATGCCCAGGAGGAAATAAGGAATGACAGCCCAACAGAAAGAGAAGGGCGACCTGCTTCAGAACTCTTTTAAGTCATCCTTCTGGAATTCTCATATTAAGTCTGCCAATGTCACAACGAAAGAACGTCTGTTAGGTTACTTCGTTGGACCCCTTGGTATCATGACAATTCAGTCAGTTGTCTACAGTTACTTTAACCAGTACATCACCGATGTCCTTGGTTTTACAGCTGATAAGGGCATGTGGATAGCCAGCTTCTTGGTCATTTTCCCATTACTTTCAAAATTACTGGATGCAGTGACCAATGTCATCATGGCAAAAATTATGGACAAGACGACATGCAGACAAGGAAAACTGCGTCCCTGGTTCATTCTCTCCCTGCCAATTGTCATTGCCAGCTGTATTGCCTTATTTGCAGTGCCAAAGCTTGGCTTGACCATACAGGCGGTATGGATCGTTATTGCCTATATCATGTTCTATACTGTTGGTTATACGATGTGGTACATGCCATATGAAATGATGGCTCCGCTTTCTACCCGTAATATTAAACAGCGTCAGAAGAACTCGGTTGCCGGACAGATTGCTAAGAATATGGGTGCTGGTACAGTATCCATTCTCTTCCCAACGGCATTGGCTCTAATTGGTCATCTGACCGGCGGCGACAGCCGTGCCAGTTATTTCTACATCATGACAATTCTCTGCTGTATTGCTATTCCATTAACATTCATTCAATACTTCTATACACGTGAAAGAATCACAGAAGAAAGAAAAAATGAATTTGGTGTTGTAAATGCCAAAGCAGAAGAACTAATTAAAGAAGCATCCTTCAAAGAACAGGCAATTCACTGCTTTAAAGATAAGTATTGGATCATGCTTGTCATCATGGTACTTCTGTATCAGATTCTCAATGCATTGCATACTATTTCACAGGTCTATTACAGCGGCTGGGTCATTTCGGGAAATCAATATCGCCAGTTCGCCAAGATGCAGAGCAGCTTTGCAATGATTGCCTTAGCTCCGATGGGACCCGGCATCATAGCAGTGCTTGCACTGTATCATAAGATTGGACGCCGTAAGACTATGATCCTTGGTTCTTTGATCACACTCATTGGTTCTATCATTGCCTACATTGGTGCAGGAAACCGTGGATTTGTCTATGGCGGTTCTGCCATCGGCGGTCTTGGATCCATTACGTTCCAGTTCTTGTTGATGACATTTATTGGAGACTGTATTGATCACGTGGAATACTCACAGCATCTTCGTGTGGAAGGATTTACTGCTGCCTTTGTTGGCTTTGCGGAATGCTTCTCAAGAGGAATTGGTCAAAGTATCTTCAACATGGGATTGTCCGCTGCTGGATATACAACCCCAATCCAGATTGGTACTTCTGCTTCTGGAGTTGCATTATTCGCAGATCAGACTGCTGCAGCGACTAACTGGATCAACTTTGCCTATCAGGGAAGCTTCATTCTGGATGCCATTCTCTTCTTTGTCTTATTTGCTTTCTTCTTTAAGATTGATAACGAACTTCCTACTGTTCATGACTGGCTGCAGGAAAAGAAGAAACAGGAATGTGCCGCTAAGGGAATTGAATATATCCCAGCACAGGAATTAGAGCACCGTGAAATTGAAGAACAGGAAAAGGCTGCTGAAGAGATCCGTATCAAGGAACTCAAGGAAAAATGTGAGAAAAAAGGTCTGGACTTTGAAAAAGAGAACAATGCCTTCCTCGAAAAACGCGAAAAGAAACGAGCTAAGAAATTAGCACGGAAAGAGAAACATAAAAAGGTATAATAACGATAGAGATAAAACAGGATATCAGCTGGTATAGTTGATATCCTATTATGTGAGGCAATCATTGTGAAATTAGAAGAGAGGCTGCAGGCATATCGTGAATTGACAGGTTCTGCTGTCCAGATCCATAACTGGATCCTGGATGATTCATTTCATGTGGTAGAAACAGACTGCCCAGATTCAAAGGAATTCTTAAATCTTGTGACAAAGCAGATGAAAGAAGAAATAAATGAAATCAAAGAGTATCCAATGATCTATTCCATTCAGAGTCTGTTGTATTGGATTGTTGTTGTATCAAAGAATCATCAACAGATTTATGTAAAAGGTCCTTTCTTCAATAATGCACTGGATGATAAGAGTGTAGAGATGTTGTTTACATATACTTCTGTACCAGCAAATAAAAGAGCACATCTTCAGAAAGAAATGCAGAAGATTGCCATCATTACTTCTTCTATCATGTTTCAATATGCGCAGATGCTGTATTATGCAGTCTATGAGAAATCTGCTGCTTTACAAGATGTGGAGACGTACAACGAACAGATCACGCATTCAAATTATTCTGCAAAGTCCAAAGCAGATCAGTTTGAAAAAGGTTCCGGAAGATGGAATCTGGAACAGGAGATCCTTTATAAAGTACGGAATGGAGATACGAACATTTCGGATCTAATGTCACGTGCTTCCGCCAGCAATCGTCATAGTTCTGATGTATCAGCCAAATCTATCAGCGAAGCAAAACGGAATGTAGATCAATTATTGACTTTGATCAGCAGGGCAGCAGTCGAAGGAGGACTTCCACAGAAGACATCGTTCTCTTTGTGTACAGAATACCGGAAACAGATTGACCGCTGTCAGTCCTTCGGTGAAGTTGCCATGCTGAGCAATGATCTTTTAATTGACTATATTCAAAGAGTCAAACGAATGAAGACCTATGCGAAATGCAGTGTTCAGATCCGTCTGTGTATTGAATATATTGAGAATCACTTAGACGAAAAGATTACTTTAAACCATCTCGCAAAGAAGATTGGGTATACCAGTACTTATTTATCCAAACTTTTCAATGAAGAGATTGGTATGGTGCTGACGGAATTTGTTCAGAAGGAAAAAATCAACCGGGCAAAGTTTGAATTGACACATACGGGTAAAACAATCGAAGAGATCAGTTATGATCTTGGCTTTACAACAAGAAGTTATTTTGCGACTGTCTTTCGGAAATACGAAAAGATGTCTCCAAAAGAGTATCGCGAGAAATATGAGGAATTCTGATGACAACAATTAAACAAGATGCAGAGACAATCATTCAGCAGGTCATTCATTCTTCACTGCCGGATACGGCAGTAAAGAATGAATTGAAAAAGATTGATCTTGGAAATGGGAATGTATATGTTGTCAGTATTGGCAAAGCCGGATGGACCATGGCAGAAGCAGTACAGGAAATCCTTGGGAAAAGAATCACCAAAGGAATCTGTATTACTAAGTATGGTCACGTGAAAGAAGAAATTCCTGAAATTGTCTGTTATGAAGCAGGACATCCAGTCACTGACCAGAACAGTATTGCCTCAACGCAGAAGGTCATTGATCTTGTACAGGAATGTACGAAAGAAGATACCATCTTGTTTCTGATTTCTGGCGGAGGAAGTGCCCTCTTTGAAAAGCCATTGATTCCATTCGAAGAATATCAGGATGTTAATCAGCAGTTATTGAACTGCGGTGCAGATATCAAAGAAGTCAATACAGTACGTAAACATCTGTCTGCAGTAAAGGGTGGAAGATTTGCTCAACTGTGTGCTCCTGCAAAAATAGAATGCATTATCCTATCAGATGTGTTGGGAGATGAAGTTGACAGTATTGCCTCAGGACCAGCGTGCGCAGATTCTTCCACCAGTGAAGACGCATTCCATATCATTGAGAAGTATCAATTGAATGTCTCAAAAAAAGCAGAAGAAGTTTTGAGACTGGAAACACCGAAACAAATTGATAATGTACATACAAAGATCATCGGCAGTGTAAAGATCCTATGCAAAGAAGCAGAAAAAGTATGTACACAGTTAGGATATAAAACAGAAGTATGGAAAACAGATCTCAGCTGTGAGGCAAAAGATGCTGGTGAATACTTTGCCAAGAAAGCGAAAGAACACTACAACGATTCCAAAAGTTATGCATTGATTGCAGGCGGTGAGACTGTTGTGCATGTGACGGGCAATGGCAAGGGCGGAAGAAATCAGGAGATGGCGTTAGCGTGTGCGGATGGCATCTTGGGATTCGAGAATGTCTGTTTCTTCTCAGTTGGCAGTGATGGGACCGATGGACCGACCGATGCGGCCGGCGGTATCGTAACAGGAAAGACAAAAGAAAAGCTTGCCGCCGAGAATATCTCTTTGCTGGACAAGCTTAACGAACATGATTCTTATAATGCATTGAAGATGTGCGATGGATTAGTTATCACAGGACCAACAGGTACCAACGTCAATGATTTTTCGGTGCTGCTGGTGAAGAAGTGATTTCACGGTAAGCAGAAGGGGACATTCCTTTCTGCTTTTTAAATACCTTTGAGAAGTAAGTCAGATCATGATATCCACACTCTTCCGCTATTTCCTGTAAGGTTGCTTGGTTCAGGTCAATCATCTTAAGTGCATTATCAATCCGCACTTGATTGACGTATTCACTATAATTGATCTTCATCTCTTTATGGAACTGGGTGGAGAGATAACATTTATTGACAGCATATTGATCTGCAATATGATCCAAAGAAAGATCGGAAGATGGGAACATGGCAATATAGTTCAACACATCCTGGATCAGTTTGGTATGACCGCTGGTCGTATGATGCAGGACCAGTTCACAGTAATCATGGATCATGGCACGCTGGATCTCTCGGCCCTCATTTATGTTGTTCATGTTTTCAATCTGAATGGCATAGCGTCTTGAAATCTGATCAAGATAGACTGGATGTACATTTCTTCTCTGAACTGCTTTTCGATACAAAGTATTCACAATGATCATATAGTTCTTGGCATTGCGGAGCGTATTGCTGGCACGCTGTTCATAACGGAAACGGTAGGCATTGCTTTCCATGGCAGAACTGACTATCTGTTCATCCCCACGGGCAATGGCATCCATCATCTTTCCTTCAATACTGTAGCGCATCTCCAGTTCTTTGATGGCATTGCGGTTGGCAACAGGCTGTTTCTCATTATAGGCAGTCTGTGCAGTCCGTGGAATGGTAATGGACTCAATCTCATAATGTTCTTTTTCGTAGAGCTTCGGTGCTAAAGAATCCAATATAGCATCCACACAGTTGGAGGTCGGCAGTAAAGGAACGGTTGAGTAGTACTGATTCAGATATTCATTCCTGCCGGCAGGGATTTCCATTTCTCGTGCAATCTTTTTGATTTTCTGAAAGTTTGCAAGTTCCGAAAGATAAGGACCAATCATCAGAATTTGATGATCTTTTACAGAAGGAATCACAATGTAGCTGCACTCAAATGGATCAAAGATCTTGTAGATAATATTTTTCTGTACGAAGTCTGGATCTGGTGTAAGAAATGTATCGGAAGGATCTTTACCAGCAGGGAACAGGGCAGCCCGCAGACCGAGATCACGATGCGCATCTAAGATGAATTGAGGTCCAATAAAATCTGCCTGGATCTGCATCTGGGCAAAGATATCTCTTGTGAATTCCATGTATTCGTTCATAGAGCACCTCCGTTTTGACTATATTTATTTAAATATGAATTATATTTATCATAATAGTCTTAATATAAATAAAATACAAATAAATATAAATAAAGAACTAACCTATTACTCTTTTCTGTTGTTACTTTGTACCTGTAAGCGTTATCAGTTAACGCAGAAGGGGATTAATTATGAGTACAGCGAATGAAACAAAAGCAGTAAAGCCATTTGGGTTCAAAGACAAACTTGGCTACATGTTCGGTGACTTCGGAAATGATTTCACGTTCATGTTATCTTCCATGTATTTACTAAAGTTCTATACGGATGTCATGGCAGTTCCATCCTGGATTGTTGGTCTGTTGATGATGCTGGCAAGATTTGTCGATGCCATTACTGATGTCATCATGGGTCAGATCTGTGATCGTTCAAAAGTAACAGCAGCAGGAAAGTTCAAGCCATGGATTCGCCGTATGATGGGTCCTGTCGCTGTAGCATCCTTCTTGATTTATGCATCTTGGTTCAAGGGCATGCCAATGACATTCAAAGTTGTTTGGATGTTCTTAACATATCTGTTATGGGGCAGTGTCTTCTATACAGCAATTAATATTCCTTACGGATCTATGGCTTCCGCTATCACTTCGGATCCAAAGGAAAGACAGTCCTTATCAACAGCCCGTACCATCGGTGGTTCTTTAGCTGGTGTCATGATGGGCGTCATTCTTCCTGTCATTGTTTATTACAAAGATGCCAGCGGAAATACTGTTCTTTCGGATAGCCGTATGGTCGTAGCTTCTCTTGTATGTTCGATTGGCGCATTGATCACGTATGCTATCTGCTATTTCATGACAACCGAACGCGTCAAGATGGAAACAACACACGAGAAGTTTACATTCAGTACTTTCATCAAGACAACATTCTCTTCCAAAGCAATGATCGGTATCATCTTAGCTGCACTGATGCTGTTGTTAGCACAGCTGACGCAGAATAGTATGACCAACTATGTTTATCCAAACTATTTCCAGAATGCTTCGGCAATCTCAATCTCCGGTATGCTTGGTGTTGCTGTTATGCTTGGTATTTCTCCATTCATCGGCAAACTTGCAAATAAGTTCGGGCGGAAGGAAGTTGCTATCTTCGGCAGTCTGTTTGGTGCTGCGGCAATGATAGCATGCTACTTCATGCATACCAAGAATGTTTATATCTTCATGATGCTCAGTGTTCTTTCACAGGTTGGAATTGCCTGCTTCAACTTAGTCATCTGGGCAATGATCACCGATGTCATTGATGACTTTGAAATCAAGACAGGCGAGCGCAGTGATGGTGCAATCTATTCTGTTTATTCTTTCGCAAGAAAGTTAGGACAGGCGGCTTCTGCTGGTCTGACAGGTGTCTTATTAACAGCAATTGGTTATACAACTGCAACTGCTTTTGATGCCAATGTAACATTAGGAATCTATAACGTATACTGCTTAGTTCCAGCTGTTGGCTTTATTGCTTTAGCGTTAGTCTTGAAGTTCATTTATCCATTAGGAAAGAAAGAAGTAGCTGAGAACGCGGCTATCTTAGCTGCCAAGAAAGAAAAGGCTGCGGAGTAAAATCATGCGGAATATAACAGCATTCAATCAAAACTGGAAGTTCCATAAGACTGATTCCATTCCTGCACAATATCCGCAGGACTGGGAATCCATCACACTTCCACATACATGGAATGCAATCGATGGTCAGGATGGCGGCAATGATTACTGGCGCGGTACAGCATGTTATGTAAAAGAGTTCACATGTCCTGACTATGAAAAAGATGGTCATGTGTATCTGGAATTCAAAGCAGCGGCATATACAGCAGATGTATATCTGAATGGTACGAAGCTGGCACATCACGAAGATGGTTTCTCCGCTTTCCGTGTTGAGATCACAGATACATTACAGGGAAAGAATCTATTAATTGTTACGGTAAACAATGCTGAAAATGATCACGTCTATCCACAGAGAGCAGACTTTACATTCTATGGCGGTATCTATCGCGATGTCAGTCTGATTACAACAAACAATGCGCATTTTGAACTTGTCAAGGACGGCACGCCAGGCATTAAGGTTACACCGGTGGTCAAGGGAAGTGATGCAGTCGTCACAATTGAAACATGGAGCACCGCTGCGGATAAAGTATGCATGCATGTTGATGGACAAAGTGTGGAATCATCCATTGTGGATGGACATAGTGAAGCTGTCATTACCATTACTAATGCGCACTTATGGAATGGTGTCAAAGATCCATATCTTTATACCGTTACTGCAGAACTGATGCAGAACAATCAGGCAGTTGATGAAATAGCAGCACGCTTTGGCTGCCGCAGTTTCTCTGTGGATCCAAACAAAGGCTTCTTCCTGAACGGAGAGTCGTATCCATTACGCGGCGTCTCCCGTCATCAGGACAGACTTGGTGCTGGCAATGCCATTACCTATGACATGATGAAGGAAGATATGGAAGTGGTAAAGGAATTAGGTGCGAATACACTGCGCCTTGCCCATTATCAGCATGCGCAGGAATTCTATGATCTTTGTGATGAGAATGGAATTGTTGTATGGGCAGAGATTCCTTATATTACAAAGCATATGCCTAACGGCAGACAGAATACTTTGGATATGATGCGTGAATTAATTACACAGAGCTACAATCATCCTTCCATTGTCTGCTGGGGATTATCAAATGAGATCACCGCAAGCGGAAGTGCTGATGAAGATCTGATGGAGAATCATCGGATGTTGAATGACATTGCCCATGAAATGGACAAGACAAGACTGACTACAATGGCACATGTCTTCATGCTGGAGACCGACAGTCCACTCATCAATATTCCAGATATTGGAAGCTACAATCTGTATTACGGATGGTATCTCGGAGATATGCCGGAGAATGGTGAGTTCTTTGATAAGTATCATAAAGAACATCCGGACAGAGTCATGGGATTCTCGGAATATGGGGCAGATACGAATCCAAATCTGCATTCCTCTCATCCAGAGCGTGGTGACTACAGTGAAGAATATGGATGTGTCTATCATGAAGCATTATTAAAGTGTATTGAAGAACGTCCTTATTTATGGGCAACACATGTCTGGAATCTGTTTGACTTCGCAGCAGACGGCAGAGACGAAGGCGGTAAACATGGACGCAATCAGAAGGGATTAGTCTGCTTTGATCATAAGACCAGGAAAGATCCATTCTATCTGTATAAAGCAGCTTGGTCCAAGGAACCGTTCGTGCATCTCTGCGGCAGCCGGTATATTGACCGCCTAGAAGCAGAGACGGAAATCAAAGTCTATTCTAATCAGAATGTGGTCACATTATTGGTGGATGGAAAAGAAATTTCTTCTGTAAAGGCAGATAAAGTATTTACCTGGAAGATTGCATTGACATCCGAACATACCATCACTGCTGTCTCTGGAACCTGCAGAGATGAAATGAAGATCCGTAAAGTCGATGCACCAAATCCAGCGTACAGTATTTCCAAAGGAGAATCCATTACAAACTGGTTCGATGCCGATGATTTCAAGGAGGGCTTCTATTCCATCAAGGATACACTAGGTGCTTTGTTGGCGGAACCAAAGACTTCACCGATCATTCAGCAGATTATGGCGAAGGCCTCGGCTTCCCGTGGTGATGTTGCCAAGAGTACGATGGGCAATGAAATGCTGCAGAAGATGATGGCAAAGATGTCACTGCAGGATCTGCTGAAACAGGCAGGAGAAAAAGCAGTGCCTAAGGAAGCGGTGAAGCAACTGAATGCAATGCTGCAGAAGATTGCAAAATAAAAGGGAGCATATTGACAAGAAATTTTGTCAGTATGCTCTTTTCTTTTTCGGTGGAACTGGTTCTTTTTTCATTGCACGGAATTCGGCCGGTGTCATACCGGTCTTTTTTTTGAATAACGTTTGAAAGTAACTCTGCGAACTGAAAGAAAGAATTTCTGATATCTGTAATATGGAAAGATCTGTATAAAGCAGCAGTGCCTGTGACTGACGGATCTTCAGGTCTGTGATATAGGAAGGTATCGTTGTTCCTGTTTCCTGATGGAACAGAACAGACAGGTACTCACTGGACATCGCAATGTGATCGGCAATTTCAGAAACAGTCAATCGTTTCTGATAGTTCTCCCGAATATAGATCAAGGCATCTTTGATCTTCTGGTTCTGTACAGAAGGGAAAGGAATCTCATTGACCATATTTGCAAAGGTAAGTGCAATTGGAGTACTCTCATTCATTGCAATTAATTGATTAAGAGTACTGCAGGATTCAATCTTATGCATGAAGACCTGTCCCATCTGATAACAGGTCTTGGCATCTGCGCCGCCTTTGACAGCGGCTCTTAGACATAATGTATTCAATATGATCATGGCATTTTTATAATGACGGACGCTGTCATAGCCAAGCTGAGGGACAACACCCTGGAAGGAACCAATATTCTTCAGTTCATCGACCATGCCGTGTTCAACATAGAATAGCATCTTCTCTTCATAGGTGTTGTCTGCTTCAACGGTGTTGGCTTCATTATCGAATTGAATCTGTTCGGTATGGACAAGTTCTTTATAGATGTCGTCATTCTCAAAGGTGCCAAGGATTTCTTCGGAAGAATAGTTCTTCTGGTTGAGCAGACCTCCTAAGACACAGAGAAGATTGATGAAATCATTGAGAGAGTAGGAACGAAGAGATTGAAAGAAAGCTTCTGCCTGTACAAGCGTATCTGCTTGAATCGGCAGCTGCAGATTGATCAGAATGGAACGGATCTGATTTGCGGAAAGAGTTCCAAAGAAAACAGGACCGGCAATGATATCCATGCCGCTTTCAATGTCATGAATCTTACCGAACAGAAGCATATCCTTTGTGACAAGACAGGATACTTCGTTTTTATTTGAAAAGTTCATGCGAAGAGAAGCACTCCAGTCAATATCCATAGGATAGGGAGCGTACTGGATCAGCATCTCATCCTTGTCAAAAAGTGCGAAGGGACACTTCGTCAGTTCGGTTTCCTGTTGGATCAGTGTAGACAGAATAACTGTTTTCATCTTTGAAAATTATAATATATCATCTAAAAATGAAATACAAGAAAGGAAATTCTGACTATATTTGCTGTGTGAGAGAACGCTTACATAAACAGGAGAGAAAAACACATGACAAGGTTCAGAAAAGAATTCTTATTGGGAGCTGCCACCGCAGCCCATCAGGTCGAAGGAAACAATATCCATTCAGATTACTGGGTACAGGAGAATCTTCCGCATTCCATGTTCGTCGAACCATCGGGCAAGGCAGTGGATCATTACAATCGTTATGAAGAAGATATCCAGCTGATGAAGCAAGCAGGCCTTAATGCTTATCGTTTTTCTATTGAATGGGCAAGGATTGAGCCGGAAGAGGGACACTTCGATGAAAAGGAAGTCCAGCATTATCTGGATGTCATTCACTGCTGTAAGGAGAATGGCTTGGAACCTGTGGTCACATTGATGCACTTCACTAGTCCTGCATGGCTGATCCGTAAAGGCGGCTGGGAAGATCCATCTGTTGTGGAATCTTTCCGGGCATATACTGCCTACATCATTTCTAAGATCGGTACAGAAGTGAAGTATGTCTGCACCATCAATGAAGCCAACATGCGTTTGCAATTGGCAGCACTGATCCGCTCCATGATGGCACGTTTGATGGCTCAGAAAGCAGATGCATCCAAAGAAGAGTCAAAAGTACAGGTTGGAATCAATATGCAGTCAGATATGCAGATGGCGGCGATGGAATCTGCCAAGGCTTTTGGCCTGGCTGATCCCCGCAAGGTAGCTGTCTTTATCAGCGGCTGTACACCAGAAGGCGACATGCTTGTCATGCAGGCACACCAGGCTGCGGTCAAAGAGATTAAAAAGCAGTTTCCATCCATACAGGTTGGACTGACTCTTTCTCTGCATGATATTCAATATGTTGAAGGTGGAAAAGAAAAAGCCGATGCCGCCTGGAATGATGAGTTCCTGCACTATCTTCCATACTTTAAGGACGATGATTTCTTAGGTGTCCAGGGATACTCCCGCAATGTCTTTGATGCAAATGGTGAGACCAAGCCAGCTGATTATCAAGGGGCGACGCAGATGGGATATGAGAACTATGCTAAAGCCATTGGACATATCGTCAGAAGAGCGGCTGAAGATTACCATGGCACGATCTTAGTAACAGAGAATGGAATTGCGACTGCAGATGACAAACAGCGAATTGCTTACCTGGATCAGGCAACAAGTGATATCGAGGCATGCATCAAAGATGGAATCAATGTCAAAGGATATTTCTGCTGGAGTCTGCTGGATAACTTTGAATGGCAGAAGGGCTTTGCCATGCAGTTCGGCCTGATTGCTGTTGACCGTGAACATGACTTCAAGCGTACACCTAAGGAAAGCCTTACCTTCTTAGGAAATATGGTAGAGCACGCATGAAAACGGGCGTACAGCAGGTGCAGTTCCGCAGCATTTTAAAAAAAGAAGAGACAGCAGATGCTGCCTTGAAGGCAATGAAGGAAAGCGGCTATGACGGTATTGAAATCAACCGATTTATGATCCACACACTGCCATGGCATATCCGGTTGCTGACCAAAGCGGCCGGCATGGAAATGGGATCGGGTGGAAAGCTGGACTGGCATCATCTGATTGAAAAGTACAATCTTGAAGTACTATCCCTGCATTGCGACCTTGGCACCTTGGAAAAGAATACAGAGGAAGTTGTTGAAGAAGCACGTTCCTTTCATACTAATATGATAGTTCTGACAGGTATGTACCACTATGACTATTCAGATGCGGGAGCGGTAACTGATTTGATCAACCGTCTAAATGCAATTGGCAGAAAATTGAAGAATGCGGGAATCCAATTTCTTTACCATAACCATAACTGTGAGTTTCTTGAAGATGCTGATCACCGTAAAGCATATGACCGCATTATCGATGAGACAGATCCAGACTTTGTAAATTTTGAATTCGACAGTTACTGGGCAATTGAAACAGGTGCGGATCCATTGGTATGGATGAAGAAACTCGGCACAAGAATGAAACTGTATCACATCAATGACCGCGGATGTCGTCCGCAGGGGAAAACAGGATCCATCCTGAAGAGTGACGGCATGGAATTAGGTACTGGGAATATGAATTTATCTGCATATTTACAGCAGGCAGAAGAGAACCAATGCGAAGCAGTGATCTTAGAGATGCACAGGAACTGGATCCATAATGATCCGATTGAATCACTGCAGATCAGCGGCAAATATTTGGAGAAATACAGATGAAAGCAGTGGAATTGAAAAGCAATGGACTCAGCAGTCCAGTGGGTATTGATACTTCGCATGTCTTTCTCTCATGGTGCTGCCAAGAGGGAAGTCCTGCCGCATATCAGATTCAGATCAGAAGAGATGGAACAGTCATCATAGATACAAATCAAGTAACATCAAGTGAGATGCATGCATCTTTTGACTTAACAATCAGCAGCAGAGAAAGATATACGTGGCGTGTACAGCTCTATGATGCAGAAGGCAACGCAGGAACATGGAGTGATCCTGCCTTCTTTGAATATGGTCTGCTGCATTCAACAGACTGGAAAGCACAATGGATTACCCCGGAGCTGACCCCTTTGAAGAAAGATTCACCGCATCAGCCCGCCGGCATCCTGCATCGTACTTTTGAGATACAGGATACTGACAATGCCAGATTGTATGTAACTGCCCATGGAATCTATCAAGTAATGCTCAACGGCAGACCAGTTACAGATGCATTGCTGACACCAGGTACAGGCGAATATGAAAAGCAGCTTGCTGTACATACTTATGAAATCAGTGACTTTCTTGTTGAAGGCACCAATGAGATCCAGGTCACTTTGGGAGATGGATGGTACCGCAGTACCAGCGGAGTAGATGGCGACCGGAATCTATTCGGCAGTGATCTCAGTCTGCTTCTGCAGATGGAAATCAATGGAAGTGTTGTCCTGACGAGTGACGCCAGCTGGCAGGGGAGCACCAATGGTCCTTGGCGGATGAATGATCTTCAGCAGGGTGAAGTATATGATGCCCGCATGGAAAAGATTACAGACTGGCATGAAGTCAAAGTACTTTCCTTTGGCTGCGACAACCTGAAGGAAAATGATACTGTTCCAGTCAAAGCACATGAAGTATTTGACGGTAAAGTGGTCCATACGCCAAATGGTGAGACGGTCATTGATTTTGGCCAGAATATTGCTGGCCAGATCCTGCTGGATCTAGAAGCTCACGCTGGAGATGAAATCATCCTATATCAGGGTGAGACTCTGGATGAGAATGGCAATTTTACACAGGAGAACTTCCAGGATAGAAAGCGTCATAAAGAAGGCGGTACGCAGCAGAAGATTACTTATATCTGTAAAGAAGGACAGAACGAGTATCAGTCCATCTTTACAATCATGGGATTCCGCTATGCAAAGATTGAGACCACTGCGTCGATCAATCTAGCTGGCATCAAAGCAGCTGCTGTGTATTCAGATATGATGCAGACAGCAGAATTTACTTCTTCCAATGAAGATCTCAATCAATTATTTAAAAATGCGGTATGGTCCATGAAAGGAAATTTCTGTGACATCCCAACTGACTGTCCAACCAGAGAACGGGCTGGATGGACTGGAGATGCCGGCGTATTTGTAAAGACAGGCTTACAGCTGATGGACAGTGATCCAGTCTTTCGGAAATGGCTGTCAGAATGCCGTGCTCTTCAATATGAAGATGGGCGTATTGCGAATATTGCTCCAAGCAATCATAAAGCAACGATGTTCTCAGGCATGCTGGCAGGTTCCGTTGGCTGGGGAGATGCATGCATTCTTGTTCCTTACGCAATGTATCAATATACTGGTGATGCCTATGTTTTGAAAGAGAACTATCATATGATGCGAAAATGGTATGCATACTTAGAAGACCGGGCGGAACAAAAGCCGATAAAGAAATTGTTTTCGAAGAATCCTTATGAAAAATATACAATCGATTCAGGTATTGATTATGGAGAATGGTGTGAACCAGGTGTCGGTACAGAGGCAATGCGTGACCCGAACAAGAGTGTAGGTACTGCCTATCTATATTATTCTGGAAAACTGCTTTCTGAAATCGCCGGCATCCTTGGAAAACAAGATGATGCAGTTCATTTTCAGCAGGTATCTCAGCAGGCACAGAAAGCATATCATTCTGTCTTTACCGAACAGGGAAGAATTCATTCTGAACGTCAGGCGGAATATGTCAGAGCAATTTCATTTGGACTGCTGAATGAAACTGAAACAAAACAGGCAGCAGAAGATCTGAATGAGATGATCATCGCAAACAAATATCATCTGAACACGGGCTTCTTAAGTACACCTTATCTATGCCAAGTACTGGCCGATCATGGCTATGTGGATACGGCATATCAGCTTTTGCTGCAGACGGATTCTCCTTCGTGGCTGTATGCGGTCAAGAAAGGTGCGACAACGATATGGGAGACATGGAATGGAATTGATGAGAACAACCACCCATCGAACTCTTTGAATCATTACAGTTATGGAGCTGTATGCGGCTGGCTCCTGAATGGCATCTGCGGGATAAAGTATCAGGATGGCGGTGTCGTTCTTCAGCCGGTGATCAATCCTCGTCTTTCCTATGCAAAAGGCAGTGTGAAGACACCATGTGGATGTATTGAATCTGGCTGGCTGCTGAAAAATCAAAAGGCAGTTATTTCCTGCACTATCCCTGATGGCATAAAGGCTGAGATCATCCTGCCGGACGGCACTTCAAAATCATTATCTTCTGGTAAATATGAATTTGAGACGGAGGTCTCCTTATGACAAAGTACTACTGTAACCCACTGAACTTTTCCTATAAGTATCAATACAATCAAGATAAGGATAAATGTCATTTGAATCGAGAGGCAGCAGATCCGTCACTGATCTTGTTCAAAGGTAAGTATTATCTGTTTCCAAGTATGACGGAAGGGTATCTCGTCAGTAATGACCTGGTCCAATGGAAACAAAAAGAACTACCAAAAGAGCTTCCATTGTATGATTATGCTCCGGATGTCAGAGCTGTTGGAGACTGGATGTATTTCTGTGCCAGTCATCATGACACTCCTTGTGATTTCTATCGGACAAAAGATCCGGAAAGCGGCATCTTTGAAAAAATTGATGGAACTTTTGATTTCTGGGATCCGGATCTATTTCTGGATGATGACGGCAGAATGTATTTCTATTGGGGCTGTTCCAATGCAGCACCAATCTATGGTGTGGAACTGGATCCTCAGACAATGCACCAAGTAGGAAATCCTGTTGCAGTGATCTCCAAAAATAATCAACGTATGGGCTATGAACGTCTGGGTGAAAACCATCACTATGATCCAAATGAGAATATCTATGTCAGGATGCTGAAGGAAAATGCAGCCAAACAGATGGGCTGCCAGCCTGAAGATATTAAAGACCTTGGACCGATTATCGCTGCCATGCCGCAGCAGTATCAGATGCAGATTAAGAACATGCTGAAAGATAATCCTTACATTGAAGGTGCATGGATGACAAAGCATGCAGGTACTTATTATCTGCAGTATGCATGTCCTGGGGCGCAGTACAATACCTATGCAGACGGTGTCTATGTAGCAAAGAATCCATTAGGACCATTTACACCTGCCAAGAATAATCCTTATTCCTATTCACCAGGCGGTTTTCTGCCTGGAGCAGGACATGGCAGTACAATGGAAGACCGTAATGGAAATCTTTGGCATACATCAACAATGCGTATTTCTATCAACAATACATTTGAAAGAAGAATTGGTCTTTGGCCAGCGGGCTTCGATGTAGATGGAGAACTATTCTGCAACCAAAGATATGGGGACTGGCCAATGAAGGCAGACAGAACAGATCCTTGGGAAGAACCAGAATGGATGCTGCTGTCCTATGGTAAGAAGATGACCGCCAGCTCTGAAGCACTGCCGGCATCGAATGCAGTTAATGAGAATGTTCAGAACTGGTGGAAGGCAGAAGCAGATGATGCCAATGCCTGGCTGGAACTGGATCTTGGTGAAGTGAGCAATGTGCATGCAGTACAGATCAATTTTGCAGATGACATGGGACTCGTCAATCTGCCTGAAGGGGCTTCTTTGACCGGAGACACAGGAAGAGGAAGATATATCGAAGAACGTAGTCTGCATACAAGATGGCTTCTAGAATGCAGTGAAGACGATGTTCATTGGCAAATACTGGAGGATAAACAGAATTCAGATACTGATCTGCCGCATGATCTTGTGTTCATACGGGAGGGGAAGACGCTGAGGTATCTGCGATTGAGTAGGATGGAACTTCCATACCATCAGACACCGTGTGTCTCAGGTCTGCGTGTGTTTGGCCAAGGAACTGGAAGTGTTCCCCTCCCAGTTGAATCACTGCAGGCAGATCGGTATGAACCGATGTCGATGAAACTGACATGGCATGGTACAGCCGCAGGGTATAATGTGCTTTGGGGGCACCGCCCAGATAAGCTGTATCACAGCTGTCTGATATTAGGAAAACAAGAAGCAGATATCCGTGCGTTGGACAGTGAAAGCGAATATTATATCCGCGTTGATGCCTTCAACGAAAATGGCATTGCCCATGGCATCGTTGAGCATGTAGAATAAAGATACAGAGAAAGCAGTTCCATACTGGCAACTGCTTTTTTTGATAAAAGTGTAAATTTTAGATCTTATATATAAGAAATGGATAATTCATGAAAAATGAGCGAATAATTGTACGAAATGGCTAAATTAAGAATATGTAAGCGCTTGTATTGCGTGTATATTCCTTGTGTAAAGAGATTCAACGATAGTGAAACGCACGTTCGTATGAATCTGCTGAACAAAGGAAAGCAGGGATAGAGAATGAAAAAGAAAAAAGAAATTGATCCAAATCATCTAGGTTTTGGCAAATTGTTGTTATGGAAGTCTTCGGATGTTTCAGCTGCATGGGTAAATGTCATTGCGCTTACTTATCTGTCAGTGTACGCAAGTGACACATTGGGAATTGATATCCGTCTTGTTGGCACATTACTTCTTGCAAGTAAGATCATCGATGCAATTACAGATCTGTTTGCTGGTATTCTCGTTGATAATACGCATACAAAGCTTGGTAAGGGACGCCCTTATGAAATTGCAATTGTTGGTGAAACATTGTGCACATTGTTGATGTTTGCGGCAAGTCCATCCTGGAGCTTAGTTGTTAAATGTGTTTGGTTATTTGTAACTTATATGTTTACATATTCAATCTTTGCTACATTGAGAAATGCAGCAAACGTTCCGTATACCATCCGTGCCTTCTCTAATAATCAGATTGTCATTCGCAAGGTTGCTTCCTTTGGCGGAATCATCACAATGGCAGGCTCTATCATGTTATCAATTGTATTCCCAATCTTGGTTTCAAGAGTTGCAACTTCTGCGACAGGTTGGACAGCTGCCGTTGCAATCATTATGATTCCGGCAACACTGATTGGTGTCCTCCGTTTCATCTTTGTGAAGGAAGATCCAAAGGTTGATGAGGGATCTATTCAGGAACCAATCCGTTTCAAAGAGCTTGGAATGTTATTCGGTAAGAATAAGTATGTCTGGTTCTATGCAATCATGATGCTTGCCTTCAATCTGATGACAAACTTAGCCGTTGGCACCTATTACTTTAAGTGGATCCTTGGCAATATCGGTTTGATGTCTATCTTCAGCGTAGTTTCAATGCTGGTTCTCCCTGTCATGGCAGTATTTCCTTGGATCATGAAGAAGATGGGAATGTGCCGAATGATCATTCTCTTCTCTACCTTGAGCATCATTGGTTATGCCTTGATTTTCTTGGCTGGTACAAATGTTGTCGTTGTAATGATTGGCAGTATCTTCTCCAGCTTGGCAATGCTTCCGTTATCGTATTATGGAGTCCTGTTCATTATGAATATCTGTGATTATAACGAGATCATTGGAATTCCTCGTATGGATGGTTCTTCACAGATCTTATCGAACTTATCTACAAAAGTAGGTGCAGCTTTAGGAAGCTTCGTTACAGGAATTATATTAGCTGCTGGCGGATATGTGTCTGCTGCTGGTGTTACAGAGCAGCCTGCTAGTGCGTTATTTGCAATCCGTGCTGACAACTCATTCATTCCAATTGTTCTGCTCATTGTAATCATTATCTGCTGCAAGAAGTTTGAAAAACTGGAAAAGCTCATAGCTGAAAAGAAGGCAGCTGAAGCTGTTAGTCCTGCAGCAGAAGAAAAGTAAAAAAATGTAAAAGACGGATGTTCAATCCGTCTTCTTACATGTATTACGATACTCCACTGGTGTCATACCAACAGTATCACGGAAGATATTTGCAAAGTAATTGCGGGAAGAGAAGGAAAGATGTTCTGAAATCTCCTGCAGGGACATTGTTGAATGAAGCAGTAATAGTTTTGCCTGAGAAATTTTTGCATCACGGATGTAATCATTGATCAGTTTTCCAGTCTCTGCTTTAAATCGCTTGGAGAGATAGTACTTTGCATACCCAGTCAATTTAGAAAGAGTATCCATCGTAATCTTCTCTTCGGAGTGCAGATCAATATAGTCACAGCACTCCTGAATCTTTGGTGATATTCCTGGTATCTGCTTATGATTATGTACACGATGAATGAAATCATCGTAGATGGCAGGTGTTAATTGAGTTAGTTCTGATATATCGTGAGAAGATTCCACTGTATTGATATATGAATCACCGAGACTATATGCTTCATCTGGAGACAGGCCACCATCAATGGCTGCACGAGTCACCAGAGAGACAAATACGATGATAGAAGTTTTTGCCTGACGGAGCGGGTCCTTCCCTTTGACGGGGACACCATTCGATATTGCACGGCTTGCACTCAGTGCCTGACGGTAATTCAGATTTCCATCTCTGACCATGCCAAGCAATGTCTGTTCTGTATTCCGGACATGTTCATGATGCAGGACAGAACCGGCTTTCTGCTGTTCTTGCGTAGCTGTAGCTTCACTGTTGATATCTGCATTGCGGATCCATTCATGATTGATGCAGTAATGCAGCATCACTACATAGCGCAGATTGATGATTGAAGGAATGACAGAGATATGCTTCAGTGCTTCTCGAAAACGATTTGTAAATGCAACTGTGATCTTTGGATCGCTGGAAAGAAATTCATCGATATCATGAGCACTTATATTCTGATAAAAGACCGGACCAATGACCCAGCAGTTTACCAGTTTGTCATCTTCATATTGAAATGCGGCAGTCCATTCCAGACCAATCGCACTGCCTAAGGTAATTGGCATTCGATGATTCTGCCCATATGCAAGCATTGTATCTTTGCATCCAAGAACAGCAAAAGCATCCAGCAGAATGGAATCCGCTGAACTCGTTGAGCTCAGGAATAATCCATCGCTGCTGTAGCATGTTATGTCAATTTGATCAGTTCCTTTGATCAGATTTGAAAAAAGTTTAATGTCAGCTTCGTTCATAACTGTATTGTATCACATTGAACATTTTAAATTGAAGCAATCATCGTACAGATTGAGAGGAAAACAAATGAGAAGAACAATGTTTTTTAATGACAATTGGAAATTTTATAAAACGGAAGATCAGTGTGAGACTATTATACTTCCGCATACATGGAATGCAGTCGACGGTCAAGATGGCGGAAATGATTATTACCGCGGCACCTGCGTATATGAAAAAGAATTTACGATGATTTCGCATACGGAAGAAGAAAGAGTCTATCTGGAAATCCCAGGAGCATCTTTTACAACAAAGGTCATTCTGAATGATGTGGTCATCGCAGAACATGAAGGTGGATACAGCTGCTTCCGTACAGACATGACGGATTATCTGCAGGCACAGAATATTCTGAAGATCGAAGTATCCAATGAAGCCAATAATCACGTCTATCCGCAATATGCAGACTTTACATTCTATGGTGGATTGTACCGTGGGGTAAATCTTGTGATTGTACCTGCTCAGCACTTCTCTTTAGATGATGACGGTTCCTGCGGCATCTATGTCACACCGCATGTTTCCGATGACTATAAGACAGCAGATGTTGAAGTAAAGGCATTTATCAATGGAAATGGGAATGTTACATTCTCTATCGGTGACCAGACAGTTGCTGCAGAGATCAAGGATGGCACTGCATCTGCTGTATTCCATCTGAATTCAGTTCATTTATGGAATGGTCTGGATGATCCATATCTCTATACATTGAAAGCAGTCAGTGACAGTACAGATGAAGTTGAGGTACGCTTTGGATGCCGCAGCTATCGTGTGGATGCTCAGAAGGGCTTCTCCCTGAATGGGCGTTCGTATCCTTTAAGAGGGGTTTCCCGTCATCAGGACCACAAAGGTACAGGAAATGCATTGATCTTGGATATGCATCAGGAAGATATGGCAATTATCAAAGAGATAGGAGCCAATACACTGCGGCTGGCACATTACCAGCAGGCACAGGAGTTCTATGATCTGTGTGATGAGAACGGACTGGTTGTATGGGCAGAGATTCCGATGATCTCGAAATTCATGGCAAATGGAAAAGAGAACTCTTTATCGCAGATGAAGGAACTGGTCAAACAGAACTACAATCATCCAAGCATCATCTGCTGGGGATTATCCAATGAAATTACCGCCGCATCACCAGTCAATGATGAATTGTTGGAGAACCATCGTGAACTGAATGATCTTTGTCATGAACTGGACCATACGAGATTTACGACGATGGCCGATGTCTTCATGCTGGAGACAGACAGTGAACTGCTGAAGATACCTGATGTGAACAGCTATAATTTATACTTTGGATGGTACTTAGGCGAACTTGAGGAGAATGATTCTTTCTTTGATGAATATCATAAGACGTATCCAGACAGGGTCATTGGATTTTCCGAATATGGTGCAGATGCCAACCCACAGTACCAGTCACCAAATCCTTCGAAAGGAGACTATACAGAGAGCTATCAGGCTGTTTATCATGAGCACATGTTAAAGATGATCAATGAGCGGCCGTATCTCTGGGCAACGCATGTCTGGAACCTGTTTGACTTTGCGGCAGACGGCAGAGATGAGGGCGGCAAGCATGGAGAGAACCAGAAAGGACTTGTTACCTTTGATCGAAAACTGAAGAAAGATGCATTCTATCTTTACAAAGCAGCCTGGAATCACAAAGAGCCGTTTGTGCATCTCTGCGGCAGCCGTTATATCGACCGTACCGAGGATGAAACGGAGATTAAGGTATATTCTAATGAGAATGCTATTATCCTGCTGGTAAATGGAACGCCATTAGACAAACAGGAGGGTTCTACAATTTTTAGATTTCATTTGAAGATGAAAAAAGGGAATACATATTTAATTACTGCCAAGAGCGAACATGCTAGTGATACGATGACTATCAAGAGTGTAGAAGAACAGGATCCATCTTATCAGTATGCTGACACAAAGACAGTAATGAACTGGTTTGATATGTCAGACATCAATCCTGATTATTATTCCATCGAAGATACACTTGGTGAATTAAAGATGGATCTAAAAGCAGGTGCCATTATCAATCAAATGATGGAAGCAGGTGCAAAAGCCAGAGGAGATGTTGCTGATCAAGTTAAAGATAATCCAGCTCTGCAGAAGATGCTGGCAAGACAGAAACTGATTTCAATACTGAAACAGAGTGGTGCAGATGAAAAAACAGTAAAACAGCTGAATCAAATTCTTCAGGCTATTCCAAAAAACCATTAAAGAATCGCAGTTGATCAGAAAAACGTATAATGCCTTTCCAGTCGAACTGTAAACGCTTGAAATGAAAGTACATAAAAGAAATGAGGTGTAAAGTATGAAAGAATCATATTTAGCAATAGACATTGGCGGAACAGAAATAAAGTATGCACTAATTGATGATGAAATGACAATTCTGAAACATGGAATAGTTCCATGCATGACGGATTCAATGGATCACCTGCTGGAGCCGCTCCTTGCCATTCAAAAAGAATTGCATGATCAATATGGCGGGGTTGCAGTAGCAATGCCGGGCAGAATTGACACGGCAAACGGGATTGCTCATACAGGCGGAAGTTATACATTTATTCATAATGAACCGATGGGAAAAGTTCTAGAAAACATCTTTAAAGTTCCTGTGACAGTGGCTAATGATGGCAAGTGTGCAGCAAATGCAGAGCTTGTTTCCGGTGCATTGAAAGGTGTCAGCAGTGGAATAGTATTGGTGATTGGAACTGGACTTGGCGGTGGGGTTATTGTGAATGGGCAGGTATGGCTGGGCAGTACATTCGGTGCAGGTGAATTTTCTGTCATGCCTACAAATCTGGAAGAATTTTATCATTATCATTATCAAGGCAATGAGTATACCCCACCTGTATGGGCTAGAGATTATGCCTCGTCGAGTCTTGTTAAAAAATACTGTGAGAAGAAAAATATCGTTGACATATCAACTGTAAATGGCAGAATCTTTTTTGACGCCTATGAAGCAGGTGATTCCGATGCAGAAGAGATATTCCATTCTTTCTGTGAAGGAATCGCAGCAGGTATTTTTTCTATCCAATCGGTTCTTGATGTAGAAAAGGTTGCTATTGGCGGCGGTATCAGTGCAAGAGATGAAGTAACAGAGGGAATTCGCAGTGCGGTAAATTATGCTTTTCGAAATGAACCATTTCTGCCATTCGGAAAACCGGAAATTGTGAAGTGCAGATATGGAAATGACGCAAATCTTTTGGGGGCATTACAGTTCCATCTTGCTAAAACTCAAAAGTAGTTTTTTGTCATAAAATATAATCGTACTTATATCAGCAGTGTTATCAATAAATCAAGGATTTACAATCAAAGGAGATTGAGTCATATGGATTATCGTAAGTTAAAACCATTTCCAAAGGATTTTTTGTGGGGTGCCAGTTCTTCCGCTTACCAGTGTGAAGGTGCATGGGATGAAGATGGCAAAGGCATGTCTGTACAGGATGCTGCACCAGTTATTCCAGGCACCAGTGACTGGAAAGTAACAAGTGATCATTATCACCGTTATAAAGAAGATATTGCCTTAATGGCAGAGATGGGATTTAAGGAATTTCGCTTTTCTGTTGCATGGTCACGTATCATACCGGATGGAGATGGTCAAATCAATCCAAAAGGTATTGCCCATTATCATGATGTCATTGATGAATGCCTGAAGTATCATATTGAACCGGTTGTGACGTTGTACCACTTTGACCTGCCCTTGGCATTACAGAAGAAATACGGTGGATGGTCAAACCGCCAGTGCATAGATGACTTTGTCAGATACTGCGAAATATGTTTTAAGGAATATGGAGAAAAGGCTCACTACTTTTTGACTATCAATGAACAGAACATGATGACTCTGTTCAATATGGGCAGATATTCAACAGATAAAGAGAGATATCAGGCGAATCATCACATGCTGGTGGCACAGGCAAAAGCAATGGTCAGCTGCCATAAGATGTGCAGTGCTAAGATTGGTCCAGCTCCGAACATCACATGTATCTATCCTTTGACCAGCTCACCTGAGGATAGTTTGGCTGCCATGGATTATGATCAGTTAAGAAATAGACTGTATCTGGATCCGGCTGCGTTTGGAGAATATCCAGAAGCGCTTGCCCAGTTCATGAAGGATCATGATATCTTCCCTGAATACGCTGAAGGTGATGAGGAAGCGTTAAAGTCTGCCCATCCTGATTTCCTTGCGTTCAATTACTATGGCGGCGGTACCGTTAAGTACATTTCTGAAAAAGAAGGTACAGAATTCAAACAGAGCGTAGCTGGTTTAAAAATGACAAAAGAGAATATGGCGAAATTCATGACAGGTATGATGACTGAACCAGGAATCGCACAGGGTGTGGATAATCCTCTGCAGATGCAGACAAATTACGGCATGGGTATTGATCCAGTTGGCTTAAGAGTCACCCTGCGTCAAATGTGGGAAAGATACCACCTGCCTCTATTGATTACTGAGAATGGCTGCGGTGTTCCGGATAAGCTGGAAGATGGCAAAATCCACGATGATTACCGTATTGATTACCTGCGCAAGCATATTCAGGCATGTCAGGAAGCGATTACGGATGGTGTCGATCTGATGGGCTATTCTCCATGGTCAGCATTCGATCTGGTATCCACACATCAAGGAATTACAAAGCGCTATGGTCTGATCTATATCAACCGTGATGAATTTGACCTCAAGGATATGGCAAGAATTCGGAAGGATTCTTTCTACTGGTATAAAAAAGTTATTGGTGCAAACGGAAGTAATCTTGACTGAGTTAGGTTTAAATATATTCAATTGAATAGGTTCTTGAGGATAAGAAGAATACAGTAAATAAAGATTACAGAAGTGTTCAGGAATAATTATTAGGCCATCCGTTCTGGATGACCTTATATCAAATTTGTTGATAAAGGAAGCGTAGTAATAAAGGTGCTTCCTTTTTTTCGGTGCTTTCAACTTGGATCGTGCCGTTGAAAATATCAATAATTACAGTATTTTGATCACATTTATTTTCTAGTGTATTTGTCAGATTCTTTATTCATTATGATCTCTGTTATTTGATCATATTGACTGTCATAAGATGCTTCGAAATAAAATTCCGTGGAATAGTCATCTGATTTAATAATCAGCAGATACTTTTTAATATTTCGATCATTATCAATTATTGTCAGATAGAGCATAGGATATTTATGAATTATGTAATATATGTCTTAGGAAATTTGATAGAGAATGAATTAATGACTTATACTTGCTTTCGCACCTATACTGTACTGGTGTTATACTTGTATTTTTAATATTGTTAACTCAAGCAGCTTTATGACTTAAACTTAGCGGATTATCAGTTTTAGCAATTTAGTCTTACTTTAAATCAGAAGATTTTTACTGTGTTGATTTCTCTTCTGAAATATATTTATTAACTATAACAAAAAAATGATATTTATGATTAATTTATGACGTTACATATCCTCAAAAAATATATATCTTATTTAAAAGAAAGGCATATTTTATGAGAAAAACAATTGCTTTCAATACAGACTGGAAGTTTTATAAGACAGAAGAGAATTATGAAGAGGTTGATCTTCCACATACTTGGAATGCTGTTGATGGTCAGGATGGTGGGAACGATTATTATCGCGGCAGATGTATCTATGAAAAAACATTTCCAATGCCGGAACATACAGCAGAGGAATGCGTGTATCTGGAAATCCCCGCAGCTGCTTATTCTACCGAAGTTACACTGAATGGAAACCTCCTTGGCACTCATGAAGGCGGCTACAGTTTATTCCGGTTTGATCTGACAGATCTGCTGCATGAACAAAATACAATACAGATCGTTGTATCAAATGAAGCAAACGATCATATCTATCCACAGTATGCAGATTTTACTTTTTATGGCGGTCTTTATCGCGGAGTGAATCTGGTCGTTGTTCCAAAACAGCATTTTACTATGCTGGATGATGGTTCCAATGGCATCTTTGTAACACCAAAAGTTACAGAGGATTATCTATCTGCTCAAGTTGAGGTAAAAGCAGAGATCAATGGAAATGGAACAGTACACTTCAATATTGGAGAGCAGACTGTTACTGCTGAAATACAGAATGGTATAGCAGCTGCTGTTTTTTATCTGAATCCAGTCCACCTATGGAATGGTCTAGATGATCCGTATTTGTATACACTTGATGCTGTAAGCGACAGCGGGGATCAGGTCACAGTGCGCTTTGGCTGCCGCAGATATGAAACAGATCCAGAAAAGGGATTTATCTTGAATGGAAGGCAATATCCATTAAGAGGTGTATCGAGACATCAGGATCACAAAGATGCAGGCAATGCACTGACGCTGGAAATGCATCAGGAAGATATGGATATCATCAAGGAGATTGGTGCCAATACACTGCGTCTTGCTCATTATCAGCATGCCCAGGAATTCTATGACCTGTGTGATGAAAATGGCTTGATCGTATGGGCAGAGATCCCGATGATCTCGAAATTCATGCCGCATGGCAGAAATAATTCCTTATCGCAGATGACAGAACTGATCAAACAGAACTATAACCATGCAAGTATTATCTGCTGGGGCTTGTCGAATGAAATCACTGCGGCTTCGCCAGTGAACGATGAATTATTAGAAAATCATAAAGCATTGAATGATCTCTGCCACAAACTGGATTCGACTAGATTTACAACGATGGCTGATGTCTTCATGCTGGAAACAGACAGTAAGTTACTGACCATTCCGGATGTAAACAGCTATAACTTATACTTTGGATGGTATATTGGTGAACTGGAGGAAAACGAACAGTTCTTTGATGCCTATCATAAGACCTATCCACAGCGTGTAATCGGCTTTTCGGAATATGGTGCCGATGCCAATCCGCAGTATCAATCAGCCAATCCGGCAAAAGGGGATTATACCGAAAGCTATCAGGCTGTATATCACGAACATATGTTAAAGATGATTGAAGAACGTCCTTACTTATGGGCAACACATGTCTGGAATCTGTTTGATTTCGCAGCTGACGGCAGAGATGAAGGCGGGAAACATGGTGAGAATCAGAAAGGTTTGGTCACCTTTGACCGTAAGCTGAAAAAAGATGCATTCTATCTTTATAAAGCTGCCTGGAACCATAAGGAACCATTTGTGCATCTATGCGGCAGCCGATATGTCAACCGGATTGAGCAGAATACAGAAATCAAAGTCTATTCTAATCAGGATAACATTGCCTTATTTGTGAATGGAATCGAAGCAGGCAGACAGACCGGCAGGACAATCTTCCAATTTTCTCTGGCATTGGAAAAAGGACAGTCCTATCGGATTGAAGCTAAGTCTAAGGATGCTTCTGACACAATGATCATAAAAAGTGTAAATGAACCAGATCCTTCCTATTCCTATCTGGGTGCAAAAGTCGTCAATTGGTTTGATTCCACTGCGATTGATCCTGCATTCTATTCAGTCGAGGATACGCTTGGTGAATTGAGACAAAATCCTAAATCCGGTGCGACTGTAAATCGGATGATGGAACAGGCGTCAAAATCTAGAGGGGATGTTGCTGAACAGGTGAAAGATAATCCGGCACTGCAGAAAATGCTGGAAAGACAGAAACTTGTCAATATGTTGAAGCAGGGCGGTGTAGATAAAGAGAACGTTGAAAAGCTCAATAAGGTATTGCAGTCAATTCCTAAAAAATAAGTGAATGTATTCCAGGCAGGATACGTTCAGAGATGAAACCAACTCTTTTGAAAAAATGCAGTCATTATTTGAAATGGCTGCATTTTTAACTGATGAATTGATAGCAGAGAGTCATCCTATTTGTTTTTCTGACGATATTCTGCCGGTGTCATCTCTGTAAATTTGTGGAATACGGCAGTAAAGTAGCTGCTCGTACAGAATTGCAGGTCATCAGCAATTGTAGAAATACTGAAATCAGTTGTTGCCAGCAGGACTTTTGCCCGTTCCACCCTGGTGATTGCAATATAGTCATTGATGGAATACCGTGTCTCAGTCTTGAATTTACGTGACAGATAATATTCTGTATAGCCGGCAATTTTAGCCAGCTGTGAG
Organism: uncultured Galactobacillus sp.; assembly: GCA_964385925.1. Classification (GTDB taxonomy): domain Bacteria; phylum Bacillota_I; class Bacilli_A; order Erysipelotrichales; family Erysipelotrichaceae; genus Bulleidia. The sequence goes on from CAYLQV010000019.1 coordinate 38,347, forward strand.
ATTTTGATATCGTCACCAGTATGTACTTCAATATAGTTCATGATATTTTGAATTTCATTTGAAATCTCCGGATTCAAACGCTGCTGGTGGACGCGTTTGATAAAGTCTTCATACATGGTCTGCGAGATATTCATTATGGTACCGACATCCTGGGCGTTCTCGACTTCCTGAATATAACTGTCTCCACAGGAATAAGCCAGCTCCGGGGAAAGACTTCCTTCGATTGCAGCTCGGACACAGAGGGTAATAAATGTTTCCACCGAAATTTTTGCCTGTCGCAGCGGTTCATTTGCATTCATCCGTACGCCAGTGGAAAGACCCACTGCTTTTTTTACTACTGTACGATAGTTCATGTCACCATTTCGCACCATGGAAAGCAGTGCCTGTTCGGTCTGATATGTCCTTTGCCGGTTTTTATGGGTCACTGTTTTAGACTTGCCTTCTTGATCACTGTTCTGCAGCAGCCGGAGACTGGTGATTGTTTCACCATTGATGCAGTAATTCAGCATGCAGACGATGCTGGAGAACTGACTTGGTGAAATCACTGGAAAAGACTTCATTGCATCCAGCATCTTCTTACGGAACACAAGCGAGACATTGTCTACTTTTTTTCCGTCTTTGACATACTGCAGCAGGATATAGTCCGCATCATACGAGCTGCTCTCGGCACTGAATACTGGACCGATGATGAATAAGCGCCAGACATTTTCTCTGCTGTAGATGACAACTCCCATTTCAATCCCGAAGATCTCAGTCGCTAAAAGCATTGGCTCATTTGTTAAGAGAGCTTGTTTTTTCAAACGCTTGAAACTGCCGGACTGATAGAAGTACTTCTTGATAAATTCTGCCTGTGTCTCATCGGCATCGTAGCGTACCAGGGAAAAGTCCCGGTCAAATTCATAAAGACTGACTGGATATTCGCAGCGGATCATCCCGAGAAACAGTTTTATTTTTTCATCAATTGTCATATTCCAGCCTCTTACTTCATTATAGAACAGGAAATAAAAGAAATATCAAATAAATGATATTTAATACGATTATTTGATAAGTATATTGGTGCGTTCTTTATTATAGTAAAGATGTAAATGGAGGTGTTTTATGCATACAATCATAAAAGCAGGTACATCCGAAGAAGCAGATCTCATTGAAGTGGAAAACCGCCAGCTGGCCGAAAAAATTGCCGAGGACGGAATAGTCCTCCTGGAAAATGATGGAATTCTTCCGCTGCAGGGAAAAAGGGTTGCTTTATTTGGTTCTGGCTCACGGAAGACCGTCAAAGGCGGTACAGGAAGCGGCGCTGTAAGAGAAAGATATTCTGTCAGTATAGAGCAGGGACTGCAGAAAGAAGGTTTTACCATTACGACCAGTTCCTGGCTGGATGCTTTTGATGAATACTATGATGAATGCTATGAAGCATACCGTCAGAATATCGAAAAGAAAATTGAAGGAATTACAGAGTTCTACAAGATTCTGGGCATCACACTGCAGAACCGTTTTAATGTACCAGTGGGAATGGATATTAAAGAAGAAGACATGTCCACACCTTCAGATACAGCAATCTATGTTATCTCACGGCAGGCAGGAGAAGGTGCCGACCGGAAGAATATAAAAGGGGACTTCCTGCTGGAGGATATTGAGGTCAATAATCTTCAGAAAGTATCGTCCCATTACAAGAATTTAATCGTGGTAATCAATGTCGGCGGTCTGATTGATCTGAGCCCGCTTGACGCAATCCACTATAGTGCGCTGATCCATATGGGCCAGGCAGGTGAAGAAGGCGGCGATGCATTGGCAGCACTGCTTTGTGGGAAAGACAATTTTTCCGGACGCATGAGCATGACATGGCCGCTGAAGTATGAGGATGTCCCTTCCGCTGCCGTCTATGGTGAAGCATCCAGTGATCCGCGGAAGCAGTTCTATACAGAAGACCAGTATGTTGGATACCGCTATTATGAATCCTTCCAGATCAAAGCAAGATATCTGTTTGGCTATGGCCTTTCCTATACCAGTTTTGAAGAGAAAATTGAAAACTGGTCTCAGGAAAAAGAAGAAATCATTTTTACGGTAAAGATTACAAACACAGGGAACCATGCCGGAAAAGCGCCAGTTCTGCTCTATGCATCCCTGCCGGAAACAAAAGAAGACCATGAATACAGACGCCTGATTGGATTTCAAAAGACAGACTCTCTTCTGCCGAAAGAATCTGTATTGAAAATTGTAAAAGTAAATCTGCAGGATCTTACGATCTATGATCGAGAGCAGGCACAGTTCCTTCTGCCTGCAGGTAAATTTAGTGTATTTCTAGGGGATTCTGTAAATACTTTGCGGCCATCCTTATGCCTGCATGTGTCGGAGCCGATTGTGACAGAGACAGCATTCAGCGCATTGCCGCTGCAGGAAGAGTGCAAAACATTGAAAGCTCCCTATCATGCGATGGCGGCAGCAGATCTGCCGATGATGGAAATCAATGTTGGAAGCATCTCTCATAAAACATGTAATTACAAGATTTATCCGGATGCCGAAAATGAGATTCGAGAAAAAGTGGCTCGGATGGATTGTGATGATTTAGTGAATCTTGTCATCGGAGCAACGACCCAGCCGGACAGCTTGCAAGTTACGGCGTTGGGAGCCAGTGGCTCGACCACACCGCATCTCTATGATAAATACGGAATTCCAAATATCATTCTTTCTGATGGTCCACAGGGGCTGAACCTGACAAATACAATCGTTGAAATGCCCGAGGGGACAGTAAAAGCAGCCAGAGTACCGCATGTGCTGGAAGCATACAAAAGATATCTTTTCGGCATTGCCGGCAAAGGCCTGCTTTCAAAAATGGCATCTCCGGAAGAAGGTACAGTGCACTATCAATATGCGACTGCTTGGCCGAGTGAACTTGTCCTGGCACAGACATTTGATCCTCAGATTGCAGAAAAGATGGGAGATGGAATAGCCAGAGAAATGGAGAAATTTGGTGTCACAATCTGGCTTGGCCCGGCCATGAATATTGAGCGGAATCCAATGGGCGGCAGGACCTATGAATACTATTCAGAAGATCCGCTGCACAGCGGCTATCTTGCCGCGGCAGTGATCCATGGTGTACAGAAGCATCCAGGATGCGGTGTATGTGTGAAGCACTTTGCGGCAAATAATGTTGAGCTCTTCCGGAATGAATCCGACAGCATTATGAGTGAAAGGGCACTGAGGGAAATCTATCTGAAAGGATTTGAAATCGTCATGCGGGAAGCAGAACCGATGAGTGTCATGGCTTCTTACAATAAGATCAATGGTGTATATAATCCGACGAATGAAGTCTTGTTGAATCATATCCTTCGTGAAGAGTGGGGCTTTGACGGTCTTGTGATGAGTGACTGGGATGCGGTGACACCTAAGACGGCGGACCTCTTGAAGGCACATTCTTCTGGCTGTGACCTGATCATGCCGGGAAGGAAAGATCAAAATGAGGCATTGAAGGCCGCCATAAAAGACGGCACTGTCCATATGGATGATATTCTCCGCAGTGCAGAAAGAATACTGAAGGTCATCCTTCAGAATCGGGCATTGCAGGTTGAAAAGAAAAGCGGAAATTAATATGGATCAGAATATATTCCCTGGTGTGGAATGGAAAGACACCGATGGCAATAAGATTGAAGCACATGGTGGAACCATGTTCATAGAAAAGGATAAGTATTATTGGATCGGTGAAGACAAAAGCCATACAGATGGATTAAGTTCTGTCTGGACATGGGGTGTCAACCTGTATACTTCTCAGGATCTATATCACTGGGAAAATCAGGGGCACATCATTGATCCATCCGATGAGATCAATTCGATCTTTCATCCATCGAGGAAATTGGATCGTCCTCATTTATTGAAATGTCCAAGTAACGGTAAGTATGTACTCTGGCTGAAGTTCAGCGGAGAAGATGCTGATTATGCCGTTCTTCAGGCTGATCATATTCATGGTCCATACAAAGTTCTGCAGGAACATTTTCGTCCGTTTGGTTATAAGTGCGGCGACTTTGATCTGGCACAGGATGCAGAAAATACAAAGGCATATCTTTATTTTGAAGCCAATCATACAAAGATGTATGTCTGTGAACTGAATGAAACATATACAGATGTTTCGGGATTACCGAAAGTCATTTATGAAAATCTTTATCCACCTTTGACAAGAGAAGCACCGGCGCATTTCAGCAGAAATGGAAAACACTATCTGATCACCAGCGGAATGACCGGGTATATTCCAAATCCAAGTGAAGTGGCAGTTTCTTCCGATTTCATGGGACCATTCACTGTGCAGGAAAATCTATGTGAGGAGGATGAGAGCTCGGCAACATTCAACAGTCAGATCTCCTGCGTTTTCAAAGTACAGGAGAAAGATGAATACATTGCCATGGCAGACCGCTGGATTCCGGATGTTGTCATGACCAAAGAAAAATACAATATACTGCTGCGGGCAATACAGTCACATTTTAATCCACGCATTAAAGTCAGTATGGACGAAAAGATGTTGCTGAAGGAATTGCCGATGCTGGGTACTGCAGATACTTCGAAAGCACAATATGTATGGCTTCCGATTCGTTTTGACGGAGATCAGCCAGTCATTGCATGGAAAGATGAATGGAAAATATGACAAAAACAAAAGAAGAAATACAGTCTCTGATTGATCAAATGACACTGGAAGAAAAGGCGTCCATGTGTTCTGGTTCCAATATGTTTCAAAGTACAGGAATGGAAAGACTCGGTATTCCTGCATTCAATCTCAGTGATGGTCCGCATGGTCTGCGGAAACAGGAAGGGAAGCAGGATTTCATGGGGCAGAATGTCGCCGTCACCGCAACCTGTTTTCCGGCGGCCTGCTTGACCGGCGCAAGCTTCGATCCAACTCTGGTCAATGCGATGGGACATGCATTAGGAAAGATAGCTCAGGCAAAAGATGTCCAGGTGGTGCTAGGCCCAGGGATTAATCATAAACGGTCGCCTTTATGCGGCCGCAACTTTGAATACTTTTCCGAAGATCCATTTCTTTCTGGTACATTAGGCTCCGCTTATGTAAAAGGAGCACAGAGTGAAGGTGTTGGTGTCAGTGTAAAGCACTTTATTGCCAACAATCAAGAGACACGGCGCCGTACGACGTCTTCAAATCTGGATGAGCGGACTTTATATGAAATCTATGCACCTGCATTTGAAAAGGTTATTCAGGAAGCAAAGCCATGGACAGTCATGACTTCTTATAACAAATTTCATGGGACTTATGTGAATGAAACATCTTCATTATGCAAAGACCTTCTTCGTAAGAAGTGGGGATTTGAAGGTATGGTCGTCAGTGACTGGACAGCTGTTCATAACAGAGTTGAAGCACTAAAAGGCGGTACAGAACTGACAATGCCGGATGACAAGGACAATGATCATCAGATTGTGGAAGCAGTCAGAAATGGAACTTTGTCTATGCAGGATCTCGATGAAGCTGTCTATCATATCTGTGCTTTGGCATTTCAGGCAGAAGATGCAAAGAAAAAGAAGGCGGAATATGATTTTGCGGAAGCACATGCGCTGGCGGAAAAGATTGCCGCTGAAAGCATGATCTTATTAAAGAATACAGATGCAATTCTTCCATTGGATCCTCAAAAGAAAATCACCATGATTGGCTGCTTTGCACAGGAACCTAGATATCAGGGAACCGGCAGTTCTCATGTGAATGCATGGCAGATTAAGAAAATGTCGGAAGTGACGGCGGCGTATCCAGGTATTGTATATACAGAGGGATATGGCAGAGAGGATACCGTGGATGAGGCAAAAGAAGCAGCAGCGATTCAATCCGCAAAGGAAAGTGATATTGCTGTTATCATTGCTGGACTTCCGGAAGTCATGGAAGGAGAAGGCTATGACCGATGGACATTGAAACTGCCAAAATGTCAGAACCATCTGATTGAAAGAATCTGTGAAGTACAGCCGAATACAGTCGTTGTTCTAGAAAATGGCGGCTGTGTAGAAATACCGTGGGCGGATCAGCCGAAAGCAATTCTGGAAGCCTATCTTGCCGGTGAAGCTGTGAATGATGCAGTCTTTGATGTACTGACTGGCAGAACAGCTCCTTCTGGTCATTTGGCAGAAACATTTCCGCTGCACCTGGAGGACAATCCGTCTTATCTTTCTTTTCCTGGTGATGGGGATGAATCGAACTATCCGGAGGGAGTCTTTACCGGATACCGGTACTACACGACGAAAAAAGCAGAAGTGCGTTATCCATTCGGCTATGGTCTTACCTATACTTCCTTTGACTACAGCAATCTTGTATTGGATGCTTCAGCATATCAGCCAGGAGTAGTGATCACTGCTTCTCTCAATGTAACAAATACGGGTAAGAGGGCAGGCAAGACCGTTGTACAGCTCTATGTCGGCAGTCCTTTCCGGAATACCGGAATTCACCGTCCAATCCGTGAATTAAAAGGATTTGAAAAGGTCGCTTTACAGCCAGGTGAAACAAAACAGATCATCTTCAAACTAGGCAAAAGAGATTTTGCATTCTATGACCCGCATGCTCATGACTGGCGTGTTGGCGGCGGTACCTACAAGATTGAAATCGGTACAGATGCAAACTGTATTGTTCTCTCTGCTCCAATCACGGCAGAAGAGGAATATATGACATCAGGAATCCTTTACGACATCATGACACCAATCTGTGACGTAAAGAAAAATCCGGCCGGCAAAGAATTCTTTAACAAATATCAGCCGATGATTGATGCAGTCATCAAACGGATGACTGGTGGATCTGAAACAAAAATGAAACTTCCTTATGCAGATGAATGTCCAGCTGAAATGGGACTTGATTCTGAACCAATGCAGACAGTAAAAAGAATGCTGCCAATGATTTCAGCGGAAGAATGGAAGACATGGTTCAAAAAAATGAATGAAGCAAAATAAAACGGGAAGGAATTCCCGTTTTATTTTGCTGAAATATTTTTTAATTCGTAATCAATAGTCTGCAGCAATTCTTTACTGATTGCGCCATTGGCATACTGCGATATTCTCTGCAGCGAAATACCATTTACCTGTGGGTTGTCAGTTATTTTGTCGATAAACTGTGGAATATATTTCTGAAGGACTGCTTTTGCTTGTGGATTTGTCATCAGCATATCCAAACGGCTGTTAATGCTTAGACTGTCCGTATCTGCAGAAGACCATAATAATTGTTTTTTAGAGAATATGTGTTCTAGGAAAGATAGGTTGAGACTGAACCATTGCCTGACATCGGGTTCAAGCTGTCCCGTGAATTTCTCTGCTAAAGACAGGCCATGATCGCCAGTCGCAAAGATGTGGATCTCATAAGGTACTTTGTGCAGATATAATGCATGGGCAAACAGAAGTGTATTATCGGATGGGACAACGGTATCTCCCTGCGTTGCAAATAGAAATGAAGGAGGTGTTGTTTTTGTCACCTGGTCTATCATGCATGGTTCTTTGATGCCCAGGTCATCATTGATACTTTTATCAACAGATGCATAACCAAGGATCAGAGCGGCTGGCTTTAATTGACTCATTGTGCCAAGCGCAGCTGCGAGGTTTGCACCGGCAGAAAATCCGCAAACAGCAATTTCATTTGCATCAATATGAAGTTCTTCTGCATGTTCATGCAGGTATGATAGTGAATCACAGGCTTCCTGATAGGCAGAGGCAAATACTTGTTCTGCCGGGAATGAATTGTCATGGCCAGTAACGGTATAGCGCAGAACAAATGCATTATAGCCTTTGCTGAGATAAGCAAGTGCTACTGGTTCTGCTTCGCGGTCACTGCATGTTTTATATGCACCGCCAGGGAAAATCAGCACCGCAGGTCTTTGATCCATCTGCGGCAGTTCAGCTGATAAGTCTTGAAGATAACAAGTAAGTGACGAATTTTGTTCTTTAAACTGTATGTCTTGAATTTTCATTTTTTATCCTTTCATTGTTTCAGAGGGAATGAAAGCTCGATATCTTATCAGATGCCGAGCTTTCTTTATCATATGCTTATGCTGCAGTCTCTACAGAAGCCTCTGCTTCTTTTTCAGCAGAAGCAGTCTTCTTTTTCTCCTGCCATTCTGCTACTGCTTTTTCACAGCCGATGAACTTTGTTGAGGCAATTGCCATGATGATCATCAGAATGGCAGGAACCAATGCAAAGTCAATACGGATACTGAGCAGCGCTGATGCAGACTGGGTAACTGTTTCGGTAGAAGAAATATACCCGCCAATCATCAGAACAAGTCCGGTAATATAGGAACCAAGAGCTCCACCAAATTTCGTTGCGAAGCCAGCCAGAATATTTGAGGAAGCATCCATACGAGGTAAGCCAATGGATTCATTGTAATTACAGATATTCATAATGAACAGAATGCCATAATAAGCAACTGGCAGACCTGGAATAGCACCTAGAACATAGCCGAGATATACACCTGGTAAGAAAGAGCCAGAGAAGAATACAATCAAATATCCCACGACGCCAATGATGCAGAAGTACTTGATCATCTTGCACATACTTCCCATTTTTTCCATGATCTTAGGGAAGGTGAACATTAATGGAAGCAGCACAATAGAGACAACACTCAGCATACCCTGAGCCTTTACATCACCGATAATGTACTTAAAGTAATAGGAACCGACTGCTAAGCTTGTGGAAATGTTGTAGCAGAGCATGATGATTGCATAAAGCCATGTATATTTATTCTTCTTGAACAAGACACCAATTTCTTTCCACTTAACAGGCTTTTGATCAGTATTTGCATCAATGGAAGGGTCTTCTTTTACAAAGATGAAACGGAAGATACCAACAAAGGCAGCGGCAATCATGACAATTGCAACACACTTCATCCAGCCTGCCTGCGATGGGTAGCTTGCTGCGCTGAGACCTTCGGATAATGCTTCATGCGCTAACAGACGTGGGAATAAAACACTCATTACAATGGAACCAGCCATGGTGATGATGCCGCCGAAACTAGCAACTTTACGAAGCACCACTGGATTATTGGAGAAAGCACGGATTGTATAAGGATTGCCGCCAGTTGCACGTAAAGTAGAGAATACTGCAAAGCATAATGTATACATACTGAAGATCCATAGAAGCTTTGCAAAGTATTGCCATTCTGGTTTTGCATAGAACATGAAGACTGATGTTAAGACCATTCCCAGAATACAGATTTCGTATGGACGGCCTTTGCCTAACTTCGTATGAGTGTTGTCAATCAACTTACCGGCAAGAACATCAGTAATTGCATCAACAATCTTGGATACTAGCAGCAGGATCCCTACAATGTGCACTTGAACACCTAATGTGTCAGATGCAAAGATTGATAAATAATTGAGCATGATCAAGTTGATCCATGCGGCAGAGATGTCAGAACTCTTAAATGCCAGTAGTTTAAAAAAGCTGAGATGATTCCTTGGATCTTTTTTTGGTTTTTCTTTCTTTTGTGTTGTCATTTTTATCCCTTTCTTTCTACTTCTAAGCTGCAATACTTTCTGTATGCGTTTTCAATATAGCAACCTTAAAAGGGAAACATTTATCAAAAAATAGATAAATATACCAAAATTTAGTAAATGAGAAAAACATGTAGAATTTAAATTGTCATTGTTTCTGATGATGCTTTTGACGAAGTGCATTGTTCCGATAATGTAGCGGGCTTTCACCGGTCATTGCCAGGAACCTTACTGAAAAAGCACTGACATCCAGAAAACTTGTTTTTTCTGCTATCTCAGTTATAGTGCTGTCCGTACATTCCAGCAGTTCTCTTGCTTTTGTAATACGGCACGCTAATAAATAATTATAAGGAGAAGTGCCAATGAATCTCTTGAAAAGACGCATATAATAGGATTTGGATAGATTTGTCTTTTGGTACAGCTGGTCCAGATTCAGCTTTTCACAGCAATGGATCCGTATATAAGCGGCATTTTGTTCGATGATCTTCTGTATGGAGGAAGACCCAAGACTATTTGAAAGGTCTTCTGAGGCCATTAATGTCAACAGAGTATGGATGGAAAGGCAGATCTGCAGTACTGTTTCTGTATTATCACTTTCCAGGTTCTTAAGAAAAATATCAAATTGTGATGTAAAGGAATCCTTTGGAACATTGATCACATTCATATGATTCTCTGTATTGATTAACGGAAACATGGCAGCAACACCATCTCCATTCAAGTGGATCCAGCAGTGGACCCAGTTTTTAGAATCTGGGCTCGTTCCATAGCTTTGCGGTGTTCGGCAGTCAATTAGCAGAGCTTGTCCTGCGCCCAGAGTTACGGTCTCATTGTTCTGTGTTACTGTTCCTTTTCCGTCCAGCGTAAAAAACAGAAGATAACTTTCTTTATTTGTCCGGGAAGTCATAAAGTCTTTCCTCGCATAGAAGATTCCGGCTTCTGTACAATAAAATGGTAAAGAACGTGTGGTCACGGAAGGCGTGGTACGAAGCCATAAACTGCCTTTCTCAACATCCATATTATAAGTAAGCATATGTAGTCCTTTCTGTGTAATATTTCAAAAATACTGTAGAAGAATTCTTCTGTTAAATCAATTATATACACATATACTAAAAATATAGAGAGAATGATATTTCAAAAAGTGGCCTGATATTATTTCTCGAAAGGCGGACATGGTTATGAAAATTGTGAATATGAAGCTTAATCACATTAAGAATCCAGTCGGATGGAATCTGAATCATCCTGTTTTTACGTGGACAGTGGAAGATGGTGAAGGAAATCAAAAGTCGGCGAGACTGGTGATCAAAAAAGAGAATTCTATTATATATGATACGGGTGAAGATGACCTGAACCAAAGAGGCACAGCTGTTGATCTTCAGCTTCTGCCGCGTACAAGATATACATGGAACGTGACCGTCCAGAGTACAAATGGAGAGACCGCTGTTTCTGAAGAACAGTATTTTGAAACAGGCAAGATAGAAGAGCCGTGGACGGCTAAGTGGATTGGATGCAAGGAAGAACAGAGAAGCCCTGTCTTTACGATGGAGCTGCCTCATGATGATGTAAAGACTGCACGCATGTACATCTGCGGCCTTGGACTCTACAGAGCAGAATTGAATGGGGAAAAAATTGGAAATGAATATCTGACGCCTTTCTGCAATAATTATAATGCCTTCGTACAAAGTGAAACTTATGATATTACCGAACAGTTGCAGAAAGGGGGACACCTTGCAGTTACCCTTGGCAATGGATGGTATAACGGCCGCTTTGGCTTTGAACGGAATCCAAAACCGTATTATGGAGATGGACTGAAGCTGATTGCAGAAATTCATATCCTACACCAGGATGGCAGGGAAGAGGTCATTGGTACTGATGAGAACTGGGACGTAGAACGGTCCACAATCATTTTTTCAAATATTTATGATGGGGAACAGCGTGATGATTCACTCTCAGAAGTAAAAAAGGAAAAAGCAGTACTGGTAAATACTCCAAAAGGAAAATTAATGGATCGTATCAGCGCTCCGGTTCATGCACAGGAAAAATTTGTACCAGAACTGCTGCATACACCGAAAGGTGAAACTGTCTTTGACATGAAGCAGAACTTTTCCGGTATCTTTCAAATGAGAGTCCATGAACCGGCAGGAACAAAGATCCATCTTCAGTTTGGTGAAGTTCTGCAGGATGGCTGCTTTTACCGAGATAATCTCCGCTCCGCAAAAGCAGAATATATTTATATCAGTGATGGCAGCGAACATGTCATAGAACCGTTTTTTACATTCTACGGATATCGTTATGTAAAGGTGGAAGGTGCAGCCGGCCTGAGAACATCTGATCTGACCGGCATTGCACTGTACAGCGAGATTTTCGCTGGCAGTCGGCTGACAACAGGAAACCCATTGATCAATCAGCTCATCCATAATGCAGAGTGGGGCATGAAATCCAACTATCTCGATGTGCCTACCGACTGCCCGCAGCGTGATGAACGCATGGGATGGACGGGAGATGCACAGGTGTTCAGTGCAACCGCGATGGACTATGCCGATCCATATGCATTCTTCCGCAAATATTTATATGACATGACTTCCGAACAGGAGACACTAAAAGGCGCGGTACCATTCGTTGTGCCGTCGTTCGGTATGACTTCTTCTGCTGCTGTGTGGGGTGATGCCACGGTCATTATTCCTTGGAATATGTATCAGTATAGCGGCGATGTATCCATCCTGAAGGAACACTATTCATCCATGACGGCATGGATTGACTACATCAAGTCTGTGGACGGTGATGACCACCGCTGGGGAAAGGTGTTCCAGTTTGGTGACTGGCTTGCCCTGGATGGTGAGAAAAAATCGGATGCAACAAAAGGCGGTACCGATGAAGGCTTTATCGCATATGTCTATTATTACAACAGCGTCCATCTGACCGCAGAGACAGCTGATATCATCGGCTGTAAAGAAGATGCAAAGAAATATGCTGAAACCGCTGCAATAATCAAATCCTATCTATCTGATGAATATTATTCTAAGGCGGGCAGGTGCACAGCAGATACCCAGACAGGCATGGTCTTGAGCCTGATGCTTAATTTTGGCTCAAAAGTAAAAGCAACAGATGAACTGCTGCGTCTGCTGGACATGAATGGCGGTAAACTGGCAACTGGCTTTGTCGGAACTCCATATCTGTGTACAGCTTTATTAGAAGCAGGCGAGGTATCCAGAGCATATCAGATTCTTTTCAATGAAGAATATCCGGGCTGGCTGTATGAGGTGAAACTGGGTGCTACTACGATATGGGAAAGATGGAACAGTCTGGATGAAAATGGTCATATTTCAAGTACTGGCATGAACAGTCTCAACCACTATGCCTATGGTTCAATTGCACGTTTCTTGTTTGAAACAGCAGCAGGTCTGAAGATGCGCGAGCCTGGATACAGAACAGCAGTGATCCGTCCGCATCTTTCCAATAAGCTCCAAAACATGGATCTGGTAAGGGAGACAGCTTCCGGAACATATCATATCTTCTGGCGTCTGCAGGATAATCAACATGTGCATTTAGAAGTGACCATTCCTTTTGGTGCGCAGGCTGTATTATATCTGCCAGGAAAAAAAGAAAGCGAAAAAGAACTGAACAGTGGAACATATGTCTACGATTATGACACAGATGAACCTGTCGCAAAAATCTACAGCACAAATGATCCTATGAAGATCCTGTTGAATATTCCAGAAATTAAAACAATCCTTTTAAAAACAAACCCAATGATCAGTCAGCTTCCAGAAAGAATGCAGCAGGTATCTCTGCGCAGACTGATGGCTTCCTCTTTGACGGAGCAGCAGGAACAGGGATTGGATCATCTAGATCAGGTATTAAAGCAAGTAAGCATTAATTTGTGGTAAGTGAGAATTGTCTCAAATAAGGCAATTCTTTTTTTGTTACTTTAAGTAGAATAAATCAAAAAAAGTGTATAAGGAATGATATAGATAACAATATTATACGCATATATACTTCATCTAGGTAATAAAAATATATTAAAAATGAGGTGGAATATGAACAAATGGCATTTAGCAGTAGATATTGGTGCTTCTTCTGGGAAAGCATTAGCTGGAAGGGTGGAAAACGGGAAGATCATCACCAAAGAAATCTATCGTTTTCAGAACTTTCAGATAGAAAAGAATGGTCATCTATGCTGGCAGATTGAGAGCCTGATAAAGAATGTGATCATCAGTTTAAAGGCATGTACTCAACGTGGAATTATTCCAGCAAGTGTCGCTATCGATACCTGGGGCGTTGACTTTGTCTTGTTGGATAAAGAGGGAAAGATGCTTGGTGATGCAGTATGTTACAGGGACTCCCGAACCAAAGGTATTCAGGATGAACTTGCGGCAGAACACATCATTACCTTTGAAGAATTATATGAACGCACTGGCATTCAGTATCAGCCGTTCAACACCATCTATCAGCTATGTGCTCTGAAGAGAGAACATCCAGATCAGATTGAAAATGCCGATGCGTTCTTGATGATTCCTGAGTATCTCAACTATGTATTGACGGGCATTCGGATGAATGAATACACCAATGCTACAACTACTGCATTGGTCAATGCAAAAACGAAGACATGGGACAGTGAAATCTTGGAACGTATCGGTATCCCAGAAAAATTGTTTAATACACTTCAAGTTCCAGGAACGAAGGTCGGAAGACTGACAGCAGAGATTCAGAAGGTTGTCGGCTTTGACTGTGATGTCATCCTGCCGGCAACGCATGATACAGGCAGCGCTTTTGCGGCAGTGCCGGCTGGCGAACATTCTGTCTTCCTATCCTCTGGTACATGGAGCCTTTTAGGAGTTGAAAATGAAAAGCCATTCACCAATGAAGCGAGCAGAAAAGCAAACTTCACCAATGAAGGCGGCGTGGAATACCGCTACAGATATTTGAAGAATATCATGGGACTCTGGATGATCCAGTCTGTACGGAAAGAAGAAAACCAGGAAAGGGAAGAAGAAGTCAGCTTCCCAGAACTGATTAATGAGGCGAAGCAAGCTTCTGCTTATCTCGGGAGAGTCAATGTCGATGATGACCGCTTCCTATCACCAATCTCCATGAAGAATGAAGTATCAAAGGCGTGTATCAAAGAAGGTTATGAAGCACCGCACAGTACCGGTGAGATCCTGCAGTGCATCTATCAGAGCCTGGCTGAAGATTATGCATCGACAGTAAAGAAGCTGGAAGAACTGACAGGAAAGACTTATGACGCTGTCAATATTGTCGGCGGAGGATGTCAGGATATGTATCTGAACCAATTGACAGCTAACGCAACGGGTCTGCCAGTCTATGCTGGGCCAATTGAAGGAACAGCCCTGGGGAACCTGATCGTACAGTTCATTCAAGATGAAGATTACGAAGATATTACAGACGCTAGAAAAGCAATCAAAGAGAGTTTTGACATTAAGGAGGTCAGACCATTATGAGTTATACAGAAGCAGAAGCACTTTACAGCAGCTACGGCATCAATACCGAAGATGCCATCACAAAGGCAATGAACAAAGCAATCTCCATGAACTGCTGGCAGGCAGACGATGTTGTAGGATTCGATAATCCAAATGGCGGTGCCGGCAATGGCATCCAGACAACAGGCAACTACCCTGGCAGAGCACGGAACTTTGAAGAGCTCAAAGCAGACTTCCTGAAAGCGGCATCTCTGATTCCAGGCAAGAAAAGACTGAACCTTCATGCATGCTATGCAATTTTCACAGATGAGAACCCATATGTGGATAGAGATAAGATCGAATACAGGCATTTCGCACCATGGGTCGCATTTGCCAAAGAAAACAATCTGGGATTGGATTTCAATCCAACAATCTTCAGTCATCCGATGGTCAAGGATGGCATGACACTTTCTTCTCCTGATCCTGAAGTACGGAGATTCTGGTTTGATCACTGTATTGCCAGCAGAAGGATTGCGGAAAAGATGGGCGAGGAACTGAATGATAAGGTGCTGAACAATGTCTGGATCCCGGACGGCTTCAAGGATACACCAGCAGACCGCCTGGCACCTCGCCAGAGATTGAAGGAAGCATTGGATGATATCTTTGCGGAGAAGTGTCCGCATGTCATCGACAGCGTGGAATCAAAGTTCTTTGCAGTCGGCGTGGAGAGCTATACGACTGGTTCCAATGAATTCTATATGGGATATGCGGCAACGCATCCAGGTGTCTATAATCTGCTGGATGCCGGACACTTCCATCCAAGTGAACATGTTTCCGATAAGATCTCTGCTTTACTGATGTACTTTGATTACATCCCATTACATGTAACAAGACCAGTTAACTGGGACAGTGACCATGTAGTCGCCTTCGATGATGAGACAAAGGAGATCTTCAAGGAGATCGTACGCAATGATGCCTTGGATAAATCAATGATCGGTCTGGACTGCTTTGATGCATCCATCAACAGAATTGCGGCCTGGGTCATTGCGACCCGCAATGCCGAGAAGTGCCTGTTATATGCACTGCTGCAGCCAAACAAGGAATTGAAGGAAGCTGAATATGCTGGTGATTATACCAAGAGATTGATGCTGCAGGAAGAAGTCAAGACACTGCCGTTTGATGAAGTATGGCGTGAATACTGCCGCAGGTGTGATGTGCCGCAGGGCAGGGACTGGTATGCGACAGTCAAGCAGTATGAAGATGAAGTGACATCGAAGAGGAAGTAAGAAAGATGAACAACATATTAGAACTTGAATGCATCCAGGGCTTTATCCGTTTATGTACCGATGGCTTTGACCAGGGATGGCATGAACGCAACGGCGGCAACCTCACATACCGTATGAAAGAGGAAGATGTGGAACAGGCAAAGCAATACTTCAATGCACCTCGTGAATGGAATGATATGGGTGTACAGGCAGAGGAACTCGGCGGTTCTTACTTTATTACAACTGGTTCTGGCAAGTATATGCGTAACGTTGCATTACAGCCAGAAAAGAATATCGGCATTGTCGAGATCAATGATGAAGGAAATGCATGGCGGATCGTATGGGGACTGGAAGACAACGCGAGACCAACATCAGAATTTCCATCTCATTTCCTGAATCATAGTGTGCGTGCTTCTGTTACAAATGGAAATGACAGAGTCATCTATCACTGTCATCCAGCCAATCTGATTGCCTTGACCTTTATTCTTCCTTTGAATGACCGCACATTCTCACGTGTCCTATGGGAGTCGATGACCGAATGCCCAGTCATCTTCCCAGAAGGTGTCGGCGTTGTGCCTTGGATGGTGCCAGGCAGTGCAGATATTGCCAAGGCTACATCAGAACTGATGAAGAAGTATCAGGCCGCAGTATGGACGCATCATGGCTTATTTGTGACAGGTCCAGACTTTGATACAGCCTTTGGTTTGGCACACACGATTGAAAAGAGTGCAGAGATTTACATCAAGATTCTTTCTACAGGCAAGGATGTACTGCAGACAATCACGGATGATGATCTGCGTGCAATCGGCAGAGACTTCCATGTCACGATCAATGAAGATTTTTTAACACATAAAAATTAATATATCAGAACGAGCAATGAGCTCGCTCTTTTTGTAAGTGCTGCTCATTGACGCCATGATACAAGAACATTATTAAAATTGTATGAAGCTGAAACTCTATGAGAACGTTAGAGAATAAGCCTTGAAATAATTCAATAATGAAAAGATATATCAATCATAGAACATAAAATACTGTCAAACTTACAGATTAAGCCATGTTTTCAACATAGAAAAGAAAGCTGGTTGA
>CAYLQV010000020.1:0-49489 GCA_964385925.1 uncultured Galactobacillus sp.
TCTTTCCAAATATCTTTGAAATACTACTTGACTTTGGTCATTACATAACAGTTTGCTGTTCATCCGACCGGTGGCGCGTTTGATAGACAGGTAGATGATGAACCAGATCACAGCGAAGCCGACAAAGAAGATCAAAGAGAAGACTGGAAGAGCAGAAACTGGCAGCCATCCATTAAAGAGATAGACAATCATATAGTCAAAGTAGAGCACAGCCATCTGGATCAACGAAGCCATCGCATATGGAAGCTTTTCGACGGTATAGACAGCAGAGATTCCGGCAGCGATGAATGCCATGAAGAGAATTGTCAGGATGTTCTGAATGATCACGGGAATGGATAATTCTGGCACAACACCATTGCGATTTAGTAAATACCATACAATGCAGAGGATAACTGGACCCAGCCAGGCAAACAGCATTCCTCTTTTACCAAAATCTTTCATAAAATTCTTATAGTTCAATCTCCTTTTCAATTCCGCAAAGCATCTTCTGGATACATAATCTCTATAACCGCTTTTGAATACTGCATCGACAGCACCTGAGAACTGAACATCAAACTGCACAATCTGCCTGCGGTTGGCAATTGCAGATTTGTTAATGCTGATAAAGTAGTCCGGCAGCTCCGGTTCAATCTCATACAGCCGTAATTTGATGCTGTACTGTCTGCCGTCTGTGTAGGAAACGTATGTTTTGTTATCCTGAGAAAAGATGCTTTCAATCTCCTGAATCTTCAAGATTTTGATGGTATCTTTATCGTAGCCATAGAATTCTTCCAGATTTCCTTCATGAATGACAAGATGCTCAATCGTATCAATCATCTCTGTACGTTCATGAACAACAGCTGTTATCTCTTCTTCGGCATTTTTGTTGATCACAAGATTAAATTTAATGTTTTCCTCCGACACATACCATTATAAAAACACAGGTAGGTTTGTCCACGGAAAATCGTTCATCGGTAAGAAGGTAAATATAAAAGGTAAAAAACCGGAATTCTCCGGTTTTTTGTCAATCAAGCTTCTCGCGAATCTCACCAGTGAGAGAATAGACTACCCACTTGCTGATATTGACCGCATGGTCACCAATCTTCTCGAAATACTTGGCGATCATTAACAGATCGACGTAATCATCTGCATACTGTGGATTCTTCTGGATTGCCTGGATCAGATCATACTTCACCTTCAAGAACAGGCTGTCAACAATATCATCGTAGGCGATCACCGCTTCTGCTCCTTCAAGATCATGTTTAACATAGGCATCAATGACCTGATGCACCATCATGACTGCTTTCTGCGACAGTTCTTCAATATCCTGCATGCGGTGGAAGCGCTGGATATAAAGAATGATATCAGCTGTATCACTGGCTACTTCCCCGATCCGCTTCATGTCAGTGATCATCTTCAGTGCTGCACTGATCTGACGGAGATCACCAGCCATTGGCTGCTGCTGCAGAAGAAGGCGGAGGCATAAGGACTCAATCTGTTTTTCATTCTGCAGGATCTCTTCCTGGATATTGCGTACTAATTTTGCCTCATTGTTGTTGCCGTTGATCAATGAATTACCGGTATGTGTGATTGCCTCTTCGCATAAGGAACACATCTCGATCATCTGCTGATTTAAATTTTTTAATTCTTCAGTATATTGAATTCTCATATCATCCAAACCTCCCGGTAATATACTCTTCAGTCTTTTTCTGCTTAGGCAGGGAGAACAGTTCTTGTGTAGGACCGGTCTCGATCAGATCACCCAAAAGGAAGAAAGCTGTTTGATCAGAGATACGGACAGCCTGCTGCATATTGTGTGTAACGATGACAATGGTATAATCTTTCTTCAATTCCTGCGCAAGGTCTTCAATCTTTGCAGTAGCGATTGGGTCCAGTGCACTTGTTGGTTCATCCATCAGCAGGACCTGCGGCTTTACAGCCAGTGCGCGGGCAATGCATAATCTCTGCTGCTGACCGCCGGAAAGTCCTAATGCAGACTTCTTGAGGCGGTCTTTGACTTCATCCCAGATTGCTGCCTGCTTTAAAGCTGTTTCGACAATTTCATCAAGCTTTTTCTTATCATGGATTCCTTCCAGACGCGGGCCATAAGCAATATTGTCATAAATGCTCTTTGGAAATGGATTAGGCTGCTGGAAGACCATGCCGACTCTGCGGCGCAGAGCAATAGGATCAATATCGTGATAGATATCAACACCATCCATCAGCACTTTTCCTTCTACTTTAATGCCTGGTTCGAAATCATTCATACGATTCAGTGTCTTCAGAAATGTTGATTTTCCACAGCCGGATGGGCCGATGAAGGCAGTAATCTGATTCTGCGGTATTTCAAGAGAAACATCATGCAGGGCGTGAAAGCTTCCATAATAGAACTGCAGATGCTGGATCGAGAAGATAGATTTCTGTGTTTCGCTCATTTTGAACCTCCAATTTTCTTCTCATAACGCCGGGACAGCATTCGTGTCAGCAGTGAGAAGACTAAGACAAGAATGACCAGAACCGCGGAAGAGAAGTTAGCGATATCTGTTGAATGGGCATTGAGACTTCCTTCTGTACGCATAGCCCATATATGCAGGGCCAGTGTTTCACCTGGCCGGAACAGGTTCCAAGGACATGTTGGTGATGTGATGTTGAAATTTGACCAGTTGATGTTTGTGCTTTGTCCTGCGGTATACAGCAGAGCTGCTGCTTCACCGAATCCTCTGCCGGCAACAAGCAGGACACCAGTCATGATCCGTGCGGTGCAGGTAGGAATCAATACTTTGACGATTGTCTGCCAATGGGTGGCACCAAGAGCCATACTGCCAAGCTTATATCCTTTTGGCAGAGAACGAATGGCATCTTCGGTTGTTGTTGTGATTGCTGGCAGGGACAGTATACTGACAGCCAATGCACCTGCAAGCAGATTCCACTGCATGCCAGTCATTAAGATAAATACCAGATACCCGAACAGACCGATGACAATGGAAGGCAGTGAAGATAACGATTCAATACAGATTCTTAAGAACTTCAGCAGTCTGCCTGGTTTAGCATATTCAGCCATATAAATACCAGAAGCTAAGCCTAGCGGAACTGAGATCAATAGAGAAAGGAAGACAAGATATACAGTGTTGAACAGCTGATTGCCGATGCCGTTCTTGGTAAAGGAAAGAAGTCCTGGATAGTAACTTGAGATGCCCTTGATAATAATGTATCCGGCAAGGAAGAGAAGAAAGACAAGGAAGAAGCCGCCGACCGCATAGAATACTCCGGTCATTGCTTTATCAGCCATTTTTGCCCGATGGATATTTGTCTGCTTGAAATCATCCTGCATGAGCTTTCTCCTTTCGGTTTGAGATCCAATGGATCAAAATGATGAACAGCATTGATAATAAGAACAGCAGCAGAGCCATTGTCCATAATGCTGCATTGTATTCACCGCCGTTGGCAGTGTTGCCCATATCAGCAGCGATAGCAGCGGTTAGGTTTGTTGTTGGAGACAAGATGCTGGAAGGGAATGCACGCGTCTTGCCTATGACCATGGCCACTGCCAGCGCTTCACCAAAGGCACGTGACAGACCTAGAATGACGCCTGTCATGATGCCGGAGAGGGAAGAAGGAAGAACGATATGATGAATGACCTGCCAGCGGGTCGAACCAATCCCATAAGCCGCTGTTCGATAAGAGTCAGGAACACTGCGGATTGCATCGGCAGAAATTGTTGTGATTGTCGGAAAGATCATGACAGCCAAGACAATGCCGGCAGCTAATACGGAGAAGCCGCCCATCTTTGCATGAAAGACATCGCGGATAAACGGAACAAGAATTGTCAATCCAACCCAGCCGTAAACAACAGATGGGATGCCGAGGAAGATCTCAGTTGCCGGCTGGAACAGTTTCGTACCGATCTTTGGACTGATTTCAGTCATAAATACAGCCGCTGCGATGGAAAAAGGAAGGGCAATCAGCAGGGCTAGACCGCAGGTAAGCAGAGAACCTGTAATATAAATTGCAGCACCGACCTGTCCGCCTGCTTCACTTGGACTGTCGGTTGGATTCCAGATGGATGAGAATAGAAATTCCCAGACGGAATGACCAAATGTTGTGAATGTACCGTTGCCTTTGTAGATCAGAAATACAGCAATGGCAAGGGTCAAGATGATAATCAGAATTCCGCAGAGAGAAACAAGGATCCGCCAGAAGTATTCTTTACGGAACATCTGTCTGTCTGCCTGTTTCTTTACTGGAACAGCTAATTCCTGTGTGCTCATAGATATTTCCTTTCTGAATCAGTGTAAACGGCAGGAATAATCCTGCCGTCAATATAGATGATGTTTTTCAGAACAGTTACTTGTGGCTGCTGACAGCAGTGCTGCTCATCTTTGATGCAACGCCATATCCCATTGCTTCCATCTTGGCAGAGAAGGTATCACCAGTAATGAACTTGATGAAATCCTGTGCAGCTGCATTGTCAGAACCCTTTGTATACATGTGCTCGAAACCCCAGACTTTGTAAGTTCCGTTGTATGTATTTTCCAAGGTAGGCTTCACATTATCGATGGCAACAGCAGTGACGCTGCTATTATTGACTAGATAGGATAATGCAACGTATCCAATTACACCGTCGTTATCCTGGATTGTCTGCATCAATGTACCGGAGTCATCTGTTTCCAATGCTGAGTTGCTTGCTTCATCAGCACCGCCGATTGCCCACTTTTTAAATAATGCACGTGTACCTGAAGAAGAAGGACGCGTGACAAGAACGATTGCCTTATCTGGGCCGCCGACTTCTTTCCAGTTGGTGATCTTTGCAGTAAAGATGTCAGTCAGCTGCTGTGTCGTCAGGTTTGTCACCCCAAGGCTCTTATTTGCAACAGCTGCCATCGTGATTGTGGCAACTTCGTGATCTGTTAAGGATGCTGCTGTAGTGGCATCAAGTTTTTCTGCGGCGAAGACATCAGAGTCACCGATATCGACAGAACCGTCAGCTACCTGTTTCAGGCCTGTACCGGAACCACCACCGTTTGTTGTGACTGAGACATTTGGATTGGCTGCCATGTAATCATCTGCTGCTGCCTGTACCAGAGGCAGTAAAGCAGAAGAACCGGAAGCTGTAACTGTTCCGCTGATGCTTGAAGAAGCAGCGGAAGATGCAGAATCTGCTGTTGAAGCACTGGATTGTGAACCGCAGGCTGTCAGAGACAATGCCATAACACCTGCAGCAAATACAGAGATCATTTTTTTGTTAAACATACGTTTTTCTTTTCCTCCTGATTTGTGACACATGAAGCATATGAAAGAATTGTTAATTCCAAAACCAGGCATATGTTAAATCAACGTAAAAAAAGGCAGCTGCACATCAGTACAGCTGCATCATATAACTTATAAAATAGACAGCAGATCTTCTCTGGTCAGCTTTGCGCTGGACATGCCTTCACCGGATAAGATCTTGTCAGCGAGGTCATTCTTTGACTGCTGCAGATTCAGGATCCTTTCCTCAATCGTATCTTTGATGATCAGGCGGTAGACAGAGACAACATTCTTCTGACCGATTCTGTGGGCACGGTCACTGGCTTGATTTTCAACAGCAGTATTCCACCATGGATCATAGTGAATGACAATATCCGCTGCGGTCAGATTCAGTCCGGTCCCGCCAGCTTTTAAGGAAATACAGAAGATCGGGACATCATCTTTCTGGAATGCTTCGACCATATCAGCCCGCTGCTTCTTCGGTGTTGATCCTTCCAGCAGATGATAGGACAGCCCTTCCTTGAAGAGACGGTCTGTGAGTATTTCAAGCATAGAAGTAAATTGCGAGAATAGCAGTATTTTATGACCAGCTTCAACGGCATTCTTGATCATATCAACACACATATCGGCTTTCGCCGAATTTTTTGTGTAATCAGAATAAATGAGTCTTGGGTCACAGCAGATCTGTCTGAGACGTGTCAATTCAGCCAATACAATCAACTTATTTTCTTTAAATTCCTGATCTGACTGTTTTGTCAGCATCAGTTTTAGTCTCTGTACACGCGCGTCGTACAATTGTTTCTGTTCTCCTTCCATTTGCGCATAATAGACTTCCTCCAATTTGTCAGGGAGTTCCTGCAGGACATCTTTCTTTAAACGTCTCAACACAAAAGGAGTAATCATTTTACGCAATTGCGTTTCAGCTGTTTTATCTTCATCGCGAACGATTGGAAGTTCATAATTTGCACGGAACTTTTGATATCCATAGAAGAAACCAGGAAGCAGATAATCAAAGATTGACCACAATTCGCTCAGTCTATTCTCAATTGGTGTTCCTGTCAAAGCAATCTTGAATTTCGCATTGATCATCTTTACAGCTTTTGAAGCCTGTGTGCCAGCATTCTTAATATACTGTGCCTCATCAATAATTTCACAGGAGAAGGATATATCTGTATAAAGATCAATATCTCGTTTCAGCAGATCATAGGATGTAATTAATACTTCATTATCAGAGGAAGAAGATATCAATTCTCTGCGGACCGATGCACTTCCGGTAATGATTCGACTAGGCAGGGAAGGCAGAAACTTTTGAATCTCACTCGACCAGTTGTATACAAGAGAAGCAGGACATACAACAAGTGATCTGCTGCGCTTTTCCCATGCGCCAAGAAAGGCAATCACCTGCAGTGTTTTTCCCAGCCCCATTTCATCAGCAAGAAGACCGGCAAAACCATTATCGCGGAGTGCACACAGCCAGTTGAACCCTGCTTTTTGATAGGGACGAAGCTCAGCTTTTATATCCTGAGGAAGAGGATAATCATGCATCGAAAAATCTTTCATGTTCTGGATCATGCTTTTGAAGGATTGATCTTTTTCATAATGCAGAGAAAGATTACTTTCTGAAAGCTCGTCTAGATAATTGGAACGGTATTTAGGAAGATTGATTTTTCCTGAAGCAAGCTGGGAAGTAGAAAGTGAGAGGGAACTCTTGATTTCATCCAGCTCAGCCAAAGACTGATCAATATTGATGAATTCGCCTGTTTTCAAACGATAATACTTTTTTTTATGATCGTATCTGGATAGAATATCTGCCAGTTCTTTTGGACTCATCGTGTCTGTGATCAAGTCAAGCTGAAGCAGATCGTTTGATACAGATACACCAATTGATATTTTGGGCATCTCTCTTATTTGGAGCTTTTTAAGCTTTTCACTGATAAAGACCGTTGCTCGATCCTGGAGAGCAGGGACCCCTTCTTTTAAAAAGGTGTATATTTTGTCATCATCATCGAATAAGCCAAGTCTCTTTTTCTCCGGGTCAAAGCTGTTAAACCATGCCGAAACGAAATGATCCATATCTTGTTCGCTGATTTCATCACGTACATCTACATCTGGTGTATTTTCAAACACATTAAATGACTTATCTTTATAAACTGCTTTCAATTCACAGGTGATTAAGTTGTCCTGAGGAAGATCGAGGTAAATTTCAAAAGAAGGTCTCGGCGGAACATATACAGCTGGGTTCAAGTCAGAATGATCAATCTGCATTTTATCTTGAATCAATGGAAAAATATGTCTGCTGAAAGAAGGCAGATCACTGTTTGCTATAAAGCAGCCCTTGGAAGCATTGCGGCTGAACAGATCCAATAATTGATAAAACTTCTTGTCTTCTTTTGGCGCACAAACGATGACTGAATTGCCAGCCTGAAAATAGTATGTATGATTATGTCCTTCCATATAGGAAGAAGCTGTTCCGCTTAATATGCATCCGCTCTTTCTCTGCTCGATGGCAACATGAATGTCAGGACTGCCGTCGATAATTGATATCATTGTTGAACTATTATTTGAATTATATGCAGATGAGTAAATGATGGTTTTCCTTGCCTGGGAGATAAACTGATCGAGATATCTTCCTTTCAGCTGCAGGGCACGTTTTGCACTCTGCACATAGTAATTACTATAAGAATATCCATAGTAGTAACCTTCACTTTTTGCCAGATAGGAATCGTCCTGATTGCTCAGATCTATTAGAAAATCCAGCAAAGGCTGTGACGCATGAGAAAATGCTTCGACGGAGTGGATAAATGCCAGCCCTTTACCATAGCTTTTGTATTCATTGTTAAGAACCAATTTGGTGAAATCAGTAATATTTTGAATGATGTATTTGTGGCCATTATCTGAATGAATCTTGAATTCTACATTCAGCTCATGATTCTGCGTGCCATAGACAAATGCCTCAAGTTCGATTGGAGAAGCAGGTCTTGATACAGTCACTTTCTGCTCATCTATAGAACTGTCCAGAATATCTTTCATTAATGGATTGGTTGTAAGAACAGGAGCTTTGACTGGCTTCAGAGTTTTTTCCATCTGCTCGTTCATATATGCAATTAAAACAGCCGCAATATGTTTGCATGGTGTTGCATGAGATTCATAATACGGACATGTACATTCAGAATCAACAATCCAGTTTGCATCGGCACTGAGTGTAACGTTGACAGAATAGTCATTGTAATAATTAGAACCTTCCACCATTGCATCGATGAGAATGATTCCTGTGTCAGGATCAGTATCAACAGTCATATCATAGACGCGATTTGCCTGATATACTATCAATCCTCGATGAAATATTTCGGCACCAAGAAAAGCATTTAAAAATTGGCGAGTGAGCATAATATCCTCCCAGCATCATCCTTTATTTTATCATCAAACATCGAGCAATGTTGGTTTCAGGTGTAAAATAAGGAAATGAGTAATGAGAAGTTAAAACAGATTCATGATGACGCAAGAAAAAATGATGTGCCGATCATGCTGGATGACGGACTGGCTTTTCTTCTGCAGTACATCCGTACGCATGAAAGCATCCGTGACATCTTGGAGATTGGAACAGCAGTCGGGTACTCTGCCATCAATATGGCTGCGATCCGCTGGGATATTGTCATTGATACATTGGAAGTGAACAGTGAGATGGCAGCGCAGGCAGAAAAGAATATTGCCCAGGAGAATTTGTCTGAAAGGATCCACGTCCATCTTGGCGATGCGTCTGTCTATGAGACAAAGAAGATCTATGATCTGATCTTTATTGATGCCGCCAAGTCACAATACCGCAGATATCTGGAACATTTTCTGAAGAACTCGAGGATCGGTACCGTGTTCATCTTTGACAACCTGAATTTCCATGGCATTGTGGATGATGAATCACTGTCCAGCAACCGCAGCACCATTCAGATGATGCATAAGATCAAGAAGTTCCGTGAACATCTCTTAAAGGATGACCGCTTTCAGACAGAATTCCACAGTGATACAGGTGATGGAATTGCCGTATCAGTCCGAATCAAATAAAACGACCCAGAATGATCTGGGCCGTTTGCGTTATTAGAAGTGACCTGATGTGCCTGAGAAGCCGCCGCTGTTGATGGAGGTGCCGCCGAAGTGACCGCCTCCGCCGCCATGATCGCGGTTGATATGCGTCACTGTCTCTGTACGGTAGAGGAAGATATCCTGCATGCCAGTGACATTCACACCATTCTTCGGAACATAATTCTGTGCTTCATACTTGATGCCTGCAGTCTTGTTTTTTGCCTTGATGATCAGGCATACAATCAATGCAATGAGAGGTGCACCGGCAAAGGTCACACCATAGCGGATGTAGCTCATTGTCTGCTGATGCGCCGCTTCATCATAGCTGCTGTCAGGAATCCATGTATCTACTGGCGTTCCAGCCTGCTGCGCTTTCAGATATTGATCACAGTCAGTGACGAATTTCTGGAAACCATCATAATAATTGTCATTCTTTAAATATGAGACAACATCACTGGCAATCTGCTTTTGGCCATAATCTGTAAAAGCAGCGTTGGCTGTAGAGCCATGGGTCAGCAGGCGGTAGGAACGG
Source organism: uncultured Galactobacillus sp. (assembly GCA_964385925.1). Lineage (GTDB taxonomy): Bacteria > Bacillota_I > Bacilli_A > Erysipelotrichales > Erysipelotrichaceae > Bulleidia. The sequence continues at coordinate 9,833 of CAYLQV010000020.1, forward strand.
TCCTCCATGGTGATCAGGAACATGACGACGTTGCCGTTGTAGCTGCTGCCAAGCTGTTCATCTGCATAAACTGCTTCAGCATAATTTTGAATGGAACTGTATCCTGTGTAGTCGTTTTCCACACGGATATAAACACCGACATTGTATTTCTGAGAAACGCTCTTTGCCAGGCTCTCCAGCGTTGTTGTTTCTGAGGAGCTCAGCAGTCCGTAATCATCTCTGACATATTCTGTATTGGATGCGTGTACCGGTACCAGGAAGAAGAGAGAGAGAATGACCATCATGAAGATTGTTCTTAGTTTTCTCATATTTCCTCCTTATGCCATCATGCCGATCAGGAACCAGGCAGCTGCTCCGATCACAACAGCGATGATGATAAATGTCAGGAAGAATTTTCCCCAGTCAACAGGCAGGTCATCACTGACCATCTTTCCGGTCTGCCCATTCAGCGCAAAGAGATAATTCTTCCCTTTGTATTTGGTGGAAAGCAGCCAGACCGGCAGGAAAGCATAGTGGACAAGGCCAGGCTGAATGGATACATTCTCGACCTGCGGGATCAATCCTTCATATCCAATAATGGTGGAGCGAAGAGAATCGATTGTTGTATTCTTCATGCGCGTATCAGCACGCTGTGCATCAGACTCGCTGTCGACATCGTAGCGGTTGGCTAAGAAGCCGGGCAGATAGCTGAGTTCGAAATTCTTGATGTCATTGTAGTCAAATGGCTCAATGGCATCCATGAGTTCGTCCGGCATGGTGCTGGAAGCGTCTGCGGGGATCTTGTCAAAGGTCACATCTCCTTGACGGCCAATTTGATAATGCTCAGTCACGGTGACCATATCGTCTCCTCTGGAGAAGGTGTGCATCCGCGTGCCGTGATACTGCAGGTTGCCCATTGCATCACCATCATAGAGCCAGAAAGGAACATAGAGTCCCTTGATCTCTTCGATATGATTTTCACTGGAAAAAGCAGAAGGAAGGAAAGGCTTTCCTTTATAGAAGCCTTTCAATGCATCAACAGCTTGTTCCTTTTTATAGTGGAACGGAATGATGTAGTCAGGCTTTAATGATCCTGCAAACTGTGCTGGGACAACGGTTGGGTTGCCGCAGTATGGACAGCTGGTTGCGGCAGTTGTCTCGTCTGTGACAAGCTGTGCGCCGCAGGAAGGGCAGTTGTATGCACGCAGGTGCTGTGCTTCTTCCGGGGTCCACTGCAGTGTGGCAGATGCCTTTGCCTGTGCTTTTGCGTCATCGATGGAAACAGCTTCCCGATTCTTTTCCTCAAAAGCTGCTGTTATTTGTTCGATGGTGAATTCAGATCCGCAGCTGTCGCATTTCAGTTTCTGAATGCTTGGGTCGAAATGCAGCGGTGCTTTACAGTTGGGACACTGATAATTGGTTAGCTGTTCAGCCATGAAGTATCTCCTTTCACGATAAAACAGTAGCGAGGATCCACAGAATGACTGCAAAGCATATCGCACCCAGTCCAAGTATGATGGAGACCGTTTCATTGTCACGGATCTTCTGGTGGTATTTCTGCAGATCTATCTTCATGGATTCCTCGCTTTTTTAATGATTATTCAGGTTTCTTTTCACCGCAGTTGCCGCAGAATTTGCCTGTATTGACAGTACCGCACTTCGGGCAGGTCCATTGCTCGTCTTCCGGCTTTGGGGTGCCGCAGGAAGAACAGAACTTGCCTGTATTGACAGCACCGCACTTTGGACATGTCCATGATCCTGCTGGAGCTGGCTGGGCTGCCTGAGAAGCTGCTGCCTGCTGGTACAGAGCATTGGCATTGACACCGCCGGCTGCACCGGCTGCGTTCAGTCCGACAAAGCCCATAGCTGCGCCATTGGCATTGTTTGCGGCATCACGCATTGCCTGTGTCTGTGCGCCGACCATAGCAGCAGCACCAAGACTTGGATCTTTATAAGCGGCATCTCTCTGCATCTGCTTGATCATCTTTTCATCTTCTTCAGAAGCAGAGATAGAGGAAACACCGAAGGAAACAATTTCTATACCGCGAAGATCCTTCCACTTTTTCGAAAGTTCAGCGTTCAGTGCATCTGCCAGATCCTGTGTATGGGCAGGAATCTCTGAGTATCTGACACCGGTAGCACTGATCTTTGCAAAGGCTGGCTGCAGAGCTGTTAATAATTCAGTACGGAGCTGGCTCTCAATATCGGCGACTTTATATTCGTCAGCGACATTGGCACAGACATTTGTATAGAACAGGATTGGATCTGTGACTTTCAGCGAATATTCGCCGAAGGCCTTGATGCCGATCTCAATATCAATTCCTGCATGAGCATCAACAACTCTGAAAGGAACAGGAGCTGCGGTGCCGTATTTCATGCCAGGAATTTCCTTTGTGTTGAAGTAGTAGACGCGCTGGTCTTCTGCCGGCTGGCCGCCGAACTGGAAACGATGACCAATCTGATTGAAGATATTCTTGATGCCGTCTCCTAATGAACCAGCAAATAAGGATGGTTCTGTGGAAGAATCATACTTGTATTCGCCAGGCTGAGCAGAGAGGTCAACAACCTGCCCCTGTTCAACAATGACCATGCACTGTCCGTCAGCGATTGCTATGACGGATCCGTCGGAAATGATGTTGTCGTCGCCATGATTTGAAGAAAAGCCCCTGACTTTTTTATGAGCCTTGACACAGATTGTGTCGGCTGGAATTGCATCACAATAGAAGTATTCCTTCCAGGTATCCGCAAAAGCAGATCCAGCTGCGCTCATAGCCGCTAAAATGAGTCCCATATGATATTCTCCTTTATGACAGATTGACTGTCTTCTCTATGTATTTCAATAGTATCATGTTTTCCTGTGATTTCTATTGATAATTCGACTAGATTGAACGCAGAGCAGTAAAACTTTCAAGCGAAAAAAGCATAATAAATCTTGCATATTCACGTCAATAATAGTATTATATTTTCGCTGCCTTAGTAGCTCAGTCGGTAGAGCACCTGGCTGTTAACCAGGGTGTCACAGGTTCGAGTCCTGTTTAAGGCGCCATAGCAAAACCTTTGATTCTTCGGAATTGAAGGTTTTTTTGTGGTTTCATTGGTCAAAGTGAAAACCAGACAAATTCATTGATTTGATGTTGGCACTCATATTGACAGAGTGCTAATTTTTGCGTATAACATACTGAAAGACAAAAGTCTTGGAAAGTGAGGATGACATGATGCTGTTCTTCAGCCCAATATTTATGATCCTGTTGATCTACTTCCTGGCGGCAGTCATGCCGGCAATTATGCTGGTGAATTATGCCAACAATCAGCCGTCTCTGCATCATCAGCCTCGCGGCGTCATGATGCATCTGTTATGGAGCGGTGTGATCGCTGCCTTGATTGCCATGGTGCTGGAGTGGATCATGCAGTATGCAGTATCCGGCTTCCGGATCAATACCTGGCAGCTGTATCTTTTTGTCGGTCTGATTGAAGAAGGCGCAAAGCTCTATATCCTGAAGAAGGAGACATGGAACAGTCCTTACTTTGAAACAAGATATGACGGCATCTTATATGCTGTGTTTGTATCGCTTGGCTTCGCGGCATTTGAGAATATCAAGTATGTCTATGCCTATGGATTGGATGTCGCTGTTTCAAGAGCACTGCTGGCAATCCCGGCGCACATGGCCTTTGCTGTATTAATGGGCATGTTCTATGGACGGGCAAGAGGAGCTGCTTATCATAATCACTTCACTGCTTCGGTGTATGGTGTGCTCTGCTATATCGTACCGGTCGCTCTGCATTGTGCGTATGACAGTACTGCTTCCATTGAGACGCTGCCGTTCATCCTGATAGTCATTGTGATCTACTTTATCATCTTTAAATTAATGAAGCGGGAAGCGGTATCTGACCGCTTTGTATAAAGGCCTTCCAAATTCTGGAAAGCCTTTTTTCTTCGCATCCTGAACATGCATTTCAGCTATAATAGTTGCATTGGTCATAAGGAGCGTATCTATGTCAGAAAAAGTTGTATTGGAAGCGAAACACTTAAAGAAAGTCTATAATTACCACACCTTGAACGCCTTTGAAGCACTGCATGACATTAATTTCCAGGTCTTTGACGGTGACTTCGTTGCCATCATGGGACCGTCAGGTTCAGGCAAGTCGACTTTCATCAATACAATCTCTACTATTGATGTCCCTACCGAAGGCAGGGTCTATATCAACAAGAAAGAAGTCCGTTCCATGACGGAGAATGAGATCGGCAGATTCCGTTATCAGAACCTGGGCTTTATCTTCCAGGATTTCAATCTGCTGGATACGCATACGATGTTTGAGAATATTGCTCTGCCGCTGTCATTGGCGCATGTCAATAAAACAGAGATTGAAAAGAGAGTCAAGGAACTGGCAGAAGAGATGGGCATTGCGGAACTGCTTCATAAGTTTCCATATGAGTGTTCCGGCGGACAGAGACAGAGAGTTGCCATCTGCCGTGCTTTGATCAACCATCCGCATATCATCGTGGCCGATGAGCCGACTGGAAATCTGGACTCAGCCAACAGTGCTGAATTGATGAGCATCCTGCAGCAGCTGAATCAGACCGGGGTCACAATTGTCATGGTCACCCATGATCCATTGATCACTTCCTATTCCACCAGAGTCATTTATATCAAAGACGGCAATATCGAAAAAGAATTGGCAAAAGGAGATATGAGTCAGGACGCATATTTCCAGAAGATTGTTGAGCTGAATTCTGAAGAGTCCAGGGAGCTTTTGAAGAAATGATCCTGCGTGATGCGTTAAGGTCGATTCAAAAAGACTTTTCCAAGGCTTTCTTTTACTGGCTCATCTTTGTCCTGACAACGATGTTCATCTATCTGTTCTTTAATATTTCCATGAGTGATCCGACCGTGGATCCAATCAACAACACCGGCAACACCATCACATATGTCATGATCATTGTTGTGATCCTGTGCAGTGTGGATATCCTGTTTGCCAATGATTTCTATGTCAAGTTGAAGGGAAAAGACCTGGCGGTGCGTCTGATCTGCGGCGGCAGATTCATTCAGATTGCCAGCTTCCTGATGATCCAGACGATGCTTCTGCTGGTCTTGGCAATCCCATTGGGAATCCTGCTGTCTTACATGGCGATTCCAATGGTCAATTCTGTATTGGCACTTTCCAATCACGGCTTTCTTGTGACGGCACATGCGGATGCAGCCATGAACGCAACAATCATTATTCTCTATGTTGTCTTCTGGATCATTCTTTTGAATATGAGCTTTGCCTATCGGAATGCGGTAGGAATGCTGATGAATCCAAGCGGCATCACGGGTTCTTCAGAACCTATGACCTTCAGCGTCGGCCTGATCAAGATCAAGATCAGACAGACAATTGATGTCCTGCTGTTCCTTGTCCCAATCATCCTGATCTACTTCAACCGGAACCTGTCCGTCATCTGTTCTTTGATCGGCATGGTCGGTCTGAATTTCTGCCTGAGCAATGTCATAGCGCCGTGGCTGAGCAGACAGACATCGCAGAAGATGGTCGAACATCCACGCATGGTCGCAGCACTTGGATTTGTACGCAGAGACCTGAAAGTCCTGCGCAACAACATCTTCCTGTTCATTGCCTGTGCAGTCGTCTTAGTATCGATGCTGGTCAACTCACTGGATAATGATATTGCGATGATGACGATTCTGCTTTCCTATATCGTCATGACTTTCCTGCAGGGGCTGGCTCTGATGTTCAAGTTCGGCACTGAAGTTTCTCTGCGCCGAAGATTATTCATGACATTGAACCATATCGGTTTCATGAAGGAAGACCAGGAGATCATCATCCGCAGAGAAGTGAAGTATGTCTATGGCTTTATCCTGGCCATCACACTGCTGTATGTCATCAACATTCTGCTTGTCTACACTGCAGCTGGAGATCTGTCATGGAAGATGTCGCTCTTCTTGATGGCAGGTGCTGTCATCCCATTGATCCTGTGCGGATTTATCAATCTGTTCCTTTACCGCCGCGCGGTCTTTCCAAAACTGAAGGATGAGAGTGAAGAAAGAATCAATGCGGAATAAGAATCACAGGCATAGAGAAAGAATATTGGAAATTAAAAATAGAAAGCCTAATATAAAAGTATCAGGAGGCTTGATATGGCAATTTCAGAACAGGCAAAGAAGTATGTAGAAAAGATGGTCACAGGACCTGGACCAGGCTTAGCTGAAACAGATCCGGAATTTGTAGAACGTTTCGTGAATTTTGCATTTGATGAAGTCATCAATGAAAAGAGTGCTGAGATTGATGACAAAACTAGATTTCTGGCAATCTTATCAACACTGTTAGGATGTTCCGGACTGGATGAATTCCGGATGATTCTGCCGGCAGCACTGAACTTTGGCGTTACGCCGGTGGAGGCAAAGGAAGTTGTCTATCAGGCGGTTGATTATCTGGGCATCGGCAGAGTATATCCATTCCTGAAGATCACCAATGAGATTCTCAGTGCCAGAGGCGTCCGTCTTCCATTAGCATCTCAGGAGACAACAACAGAAGAGGACCGTCTGAGAAAAGGAAATGATGCACAGATTGAGATCTTCGGTGAAAGGATCCGTGATTCCTGGACGACTGGGCCGGAGAATACAAGACACATCAGTAAATGGCTGGCCGACAACTGCTTTGGTGACTACTATACAAGAAATGGACTGACGCTGGCGCAGAGAGAATTGTGCACCTTCTGCTATCTGATGGCACAGGGCGGTGTGGAACCGCAGATGAAGAGCCATGCGATGGGCAACATGAATATGGGCAATTCGGCAGCGTTCCTGATCAAGGTCGTATCCCAGTGCCTGCCGTACATCGGCTATCCACGTTCTCTGAATGCAGTTCGAGTGATTGGTGAAGCGGAAGAGGCAATGAAGAAATAAAGAAATGGACCATACAGAAATTCTGTACGGTCCGTTTTATTTATATTGTTTCTGAGACTGAAGTGTAGGAACTTGACGTTGAAAGATTGACAGTATTTGGATTCCCCACACTGTATACAATGTCTGCCGCAAACAGAACTGTTAATACAATCGTGATGATGAGCACCGCTGTCTGGTTCTTCTTGGAGAGCCATTGGTCAATGCCCGGCAGGACGAAGTAGATCAGGAAGGAAGAAAGCACGGCTGAATTGAACGAAGCTTCCAGAGATGCCTTCCCATTGATGTTGATGAACTGTACACTGTAGTTCCACAGGGACATACCGTAATTATTTTGGAGCAGGTATGCAGTGAGATACATGATGACGGCACTCAGGACCATTGTACTGAGAAAGGCAGCGACAGGTTTTTTTCTGAGCTTTGTGAACAGCATCAGACTGAAGATGACAATACATGCATCCATCGGCATCCATGGCCCATGGAAGATACCGTAGTTGAGATACTGCTGTGTGTACAGCATCATGCCGACGTTGTGATATGCCCAGGAACCGATGGCGATGAGGACGAAGAACAGCAGCAGTGTCCAGATAGAATACGTGCGGGATGCATTCATGTTGCCGGCAAAGTGGATATTCTCTCTTATGTAGAATGGAGAGAGACGGTCTGGATATTGTTCCCCAGCCAAGGCGTCCTTGTCGACAGCCAGCTGGCATTTCAGATTTTCAACACCTTGATAGACTTTCATCTGCTTCTTGTTTCCAGCCCATAATGACAGTGATTCAGCACAGAACTTCTTAGCACCGCTCAGCTGCACTTCGGTATCCTGGATATACATCTCATCCATCTTGGTGGACTTATAGGCGGCAGCCAGTATCTCGGCATCTGCCTTTGCGAACAGATACGTATCACTCAGCAGCTCAGCACCTTCGACATTGGTGCGCTTAGCTTCTTCTCGGACATATGCATAATATTCAGTATAAACAGAGGATTCATACTGATTGACATACAGAGCTCCGGCAAGGCCGAAGGTGCAGACATTCAGAATATCCCAGCCTAACAGCGACATACGGAGGACAAACGCTTCCCATTTGTGTTCATCCATCATCCGGCGGGAAAGAGTAACTGCCTGATTTCCGCTCAGACTTGGATTCTCCGCTAGAATATATGGAACCAGCAGGTAGCTGTAAGACTTGATCAAGCCTCCGACAACAGTGAACGACCATAAGAACAGATAGAGATTCTTAATGAAAAGTGCGATGCTGGTCTTGAACCATTTCTTGGCAGAAATCAGGAACATGCCATGCTGGAAAGGAACTTTGTCATATGTTCTCGCTTCCAGGAAGATCCGGTTGATCACGAGGTTGAATGTTTCCTTAAAGAAGATCCAGACCAGGACGACGATGATCATCCAGCCGATCATTCCAAAGATGAGCCTGCCATCTGTAGTCTTGGCAATCGCGGTCCCATAAGTGAGCAGCTGGTTGATAATATCCACATTCGTTCTGACAAAGCTTCTGATAAAACTGTTGAAGCCCTCATAGGTGCCGCTGGTCAGATACTGATACAGCGATTGATAATAGGCTGTTGATGTGGTCGGCAGAGCCAGAAAACTGGCACCGATCACAGCGCCAAGGACAGTTGTGACAGTCAAAAGGAAGTAATGTTTTTTGACGGTCTGACTGGCGGAATTTTTTAATTGTTTGCGATCCATAGAATTCTCCTTGTTTCTGTTCTTTATTATAACATTTTATCGATACAGAAAGAAAAAGGATGGTCATTGGAAGCCATCCTTAGAAGTGATCTTGATGATTGGCTGTGAGCATCTGCCGCAGTCACTGCATCCATTGCAGGTCAGACGCGCACCGCATTCCTGACAGTGCGTGCGGAAATGTGGCACATACAGCTGTTCTGGCGGGATCGGATTTAGAAAAGGATCAGTCAGATGATAGGAGTACTGCTTTCCAATGTGGCTGAGATGAGAGCGATAGGCCTGCTGTGCCTGCAGAGATTTCTTAGGAATATGATATTCTTTTCCGTCTTTGACAAAGACAGTCCCAGTTTCAGTAAAGTCAAAGGTGATGTTGTACCTGAGGCAGTCATCACTCAGCTTCTTGACCCATTCATAATGACATGGTCTGGCGCCGTCATAATTCTCGCCGCCGCATAATACCTGTTCGATCTGTCCAGAACTCAGCCATGGAGAAAGGTCGACCGGGCCGATGAATGGCGCACACATGACTCCTTTATGTTTAAAAGGAAGACTTAAGAGAATGGGCATGCGTTCCTCAGCCCGCTTCTGATTCTCGCAGGTCACATTGAACATGACATTATCCCAGCCTTCTCCCCAGTCGCTCGGCAGATGGTCCTTGACCCGTTCCGGCCGCTTGGTGAGCAGAAAGAACTTAACATCCGGTCTCTGCCGCATAATGTCAAAGGCTGCCAGCCGCCATGAATCAGCTTCTTCTAAAAAGAAATCAGAAGTCATGCATACCCGGAGGCACTCACCGGATTTCACTTTATAATGACCATTCCGGTCGGTATTCAGAGGATAGCGAAAGGACAGTGTCTTAGTGATGGCGAGGGAATCGACATTGCGCATGCGGTCTAAAAAGAACATGTAGCAGTGCTCACATCCTTCACTCTTTTTCCTGCACCCATGCCATGGGTTCCATATATCATGCATGCGTCTATTATAAAATCTGTAATAATTTATCACAACGAAAGAGTTTCGTTTCAAAGTACAGCGTCTATAATATAGATATATCTTATGCAGAAGGAGAATAAATAAAATGACATTTTCAAAGGACTTCTTATGGGGCGGTGCGACCGCATCCAATCAGTATGAAGGCGGCGTTTTTGAGGGCGGTGCAGGTCTCTCCACAGCGGACATCATGACCAACGGTTCACACACCGTTCGCCGTCAGGTCACCTGGAAGAAACCGGACGGCACAACTGGTTCGACACCATTGTGCTTCGGCTCAGAGGAAAGACATCTGCCGGAAGGTGCAGTGCCTTGCCTGATTGAAGGAGACAAGTACTACTATCCGTCTCATATCGCTTCTGATTTCTATCATCATTACAAAGAAGACATCAAGCTCTGCGCAGAGGAGGGCTTTAAATGCTTCCGTCTGTCCATTAAGTGGTCAAGGATCTTCCCAAACGGGGATGATGCCGAACCGAATGAAGCAGGACTGAAGTTCTATGAGGATGTCTTTGATGAATGCCATAAGTACGGTATTGAACCGCTGGTGACATTGGAGCACTATGAGAATCCGCTTGCCCTGGTCATCAAGTACAACGGCTGGGACAGCAGACAGATGGTGGATGCCTATGTCAAATATACTGCGACATGTTTCAAGAGGTTCCAGGGCAAGGTCAAGTACTATCTGACCTTCAATGAGATCAACTGCATTGATGCGGCACCATATGTCACAGCAGGCTTGATCCACGCAGACCCGCAGAACATAGCCAATGCGGCATTCCATCAGTTCCTGGCTTCTGCGTTGACGGTCAAGGAGGCACATGAGCACTATCCAGATCTTCGGATCGGCATGATGCTGGCCTATGGACCAGTCTACGGTTTCACCAGTGACCCGGCAGATCAGCTGCTGGCAAAGCAGGAAGAGGATCGTACCCTGTTCTACAGTGATGTACAGATGAAGGGAATCTATCCGAACTATAAGCTGGCTGAGTATGAAAGAGACGGCATCAAGCTGCCGGCAATACCAGGCGACTTGGATATAATTGCTAAATATACATGCGACTTCCTGAGCTTCAGCTGCTACGGCTCCCATGTCGTGACAACACATATGGAAGGCCAGGAGAAGGGTGAAGGCAATGGTGCGATGAGCAGAACAGTTGCCAATCCATATCTGAAGACCAACGCATGGGGCTGGGCAACCGACCCGCAGTGCCTGAGAATTGCGGTCAATACGTTCTATAATAGATACCGCTGTGATGTATGGTGCGTAGAGAACGGCATCGGGTGGAACGATACCTTTGAAGATGGAACCGTTCATGACTCCTATCGTATCGATTACATGCGTGCAAATATCCAGTCGCTCAAGGATGCAGTCGAGATCGACGGCATTCCAGTGATGGGGTATCTGTATTGGGGATGTGTGGACATGGTATCCAACGGTGAGGGAGAAATGGCTAAGAGATATGGCCAGATCTATGTCGACGCGGACAACTATGGTCAGGGATCGATGAAGAGAACAGTCAAAGATTCATATTACTGGTATCAGAAGTGCATCAAGACCAATGGAGAAGATCTGAAATAAGCAGCGCAGGAGAGGAGAAATCTTCTCCTTTTTTTAGAGTATTACGGGTAATTTCAAGGACGGGATGAAAAAGACAGATATAATACAGATAACAGTATAAATAAGAAGGGAAACTGAATGTCCTATCATATTGCATTCTTGACATACGACTGGAACACTGAGATTGCCGGGCAGTTTACCCGTGGCATCCATCGCTTCCTCGATGAACATCCGGATGTGAAAGTCCATGTGTTCACCGGTTTTGGCAGTTATCGGATCGATGATGAAGAAAAAGCGGCGCTGCAGATCTTCAACCTGCCGTATCTTTCAGGTTATGATGCCGTGATTCTGCAGGGCAACCGAATCTGGAATCTGGAAAAGAGAGCCAAGCTGGTGGAACGTGCACGTTCAGAAGGCGTTCCTGTTGTTTCTATCAATTATCCATTGGATGGAACGGTCGTTGTTGGTACAGATAATTATGAGGCTTCGTATGAACTGACGAAGCATTTGATTGTGGGACATCACTGTCATTCCATTGCCGTCTTGGCTGGCCTGCCGACTTCCAAAGAAGCACAGATCAGAAAGAAGGCAGTCTATGCCTGCTGTGCAGAATACGGAATTGCCAATGTAAAATCCTATGGCAATGAATGGGATGAAGAATATGGTGCCTTGGCAGTCAAGGAAATGATTGCGGAAGGGAATGTTCCGGAAGGAATTGTCTGCGGCAATGACAATCTGGCATATGGTGCAGAGACAGAACTGCTCAAGAATGATATCCGTGTTCCGGAAGATGTAAAAATCACTGGTTTTGATGATCTGAGTGTTGCTGCGGCAGCACCTGTCAGGATCTCTACTGTGAACCGCAATTTCCCAGGCATCATTTATACGGCACTGGATGTGGCGTTGATGCTTGTCCAGGGAGAAAATATTGAGGGCGAAGTCTGCACTCCTGCGAAGATTGTTTATTCCTGTTCCTGCGGATGCGGCGATGCAGCGAATGAAGTAACGGTATTGAAAGAGAAGTATCTGCGGGCAAACAGATACGTCTATGATTACTACAAGCTGTACAATACACTGTCTGTTTCATTAGATAAGGCGAGAACGCTTGGTGATATTGCCAAGACTGTTGAAAAGAATGCCGCTGAGTTCCAAAGCGGATCCATGTATCTAGTCATCAACGGCCTGTATTTGGAGAACTTCGGCAACACCAATCCTGTCCGCCACTATGGCAGCGATATGATGCTGATCGGCATGTCTGACCCGCACGGAATGCTGTGTGATCAAGAACATATCTATGCGACTTTCTCAAGAAGGATTGTTCTGCCGGAACAGATCATGACGAATAAAACAATGCTGCAGGTATATTCTCTGCAGGCAGAAGAGACATGCATCGGCTATATCGTGACCGACGGTTTTAACAGTGAGATGGAATTCAACTTCCTTGAAACAGCATTCTCCCTGATTGACAATGCCATCGAAAGAGTTCGCCGTGCTTCTGTGATGGAGAATCTGAATAGCAGATTGAGCATGTTGTATATCACTGATCCATTAACAGGGCTGTATAATCGCTTTGGCTTGGAACAGAAGGGCAGACTTCTTTATGATCAGCTGATGAAAAAGAATCTGACGGCATATATCTGCTTTATTGATGTTGATAATCTGAAGAAGATCAATGATATGTACGGCCATGAAACAGGGGATGATGCAATCCTCAAAGTTTCACAGGCTATAACCAGAGGGCTGCAGGATACATCAGCTTTTGCCATGAGATACGGCGGTGATGAGTTTGTCATCATCGGTGCTTCTTCCATGATTGAAGAACTGCGTCTTTCCTTGAATCATATTTCACAGGGAGACCAGCACCATCCGTATCATCTAGGTGCATCCATTGGTGAGTTTAAAGTAAGCAGTGAAAAGAAAATCACTCTGCAGGAAGCAATTGAACACGCAGATGATATAATGTATGAGATAAAAAAGGAAAAAAAGAAACAAAATACTATAATGAAAATTGTTTCATAAAATATGAATAATTTTCATGAAATGTGAAAATAAAGTGAAAAAAGTGGTTGATTTTGTTTTTGAGCCTCTCTATAATTTCGTTATCTTCAAAATAAGAAATTGAAAGGGAGGATAGAAATATGAATTACAAGTCATTTATGAAAGGTGGAATGGCAGCGTTAATGGCTATGTCATTAGCAGCCTGTAGTTCCTCAACCGGTACAACAACAACAAGTTCCAGCAGTGCAGCAGCAGGAGGAACAATTAAGATTGGCTCATCTGGACCTCTGACAGGTGATGCTGCCGTATATGGCAAGGCCGTAGCAAATGCTGCAGCTCTGGCTGTTGAAGAAATCAACGCACAGGGCGGACAGCAGTATGAGTTCAAGGCTGAAGATGATCAGGCTGATGCTGAAAAGGCTGTTACTGCATACAACAACCTCGTAGACTGGGGCATGCAGGTTTCTCTGGGGACAGTTACATCCGGCGCTGGCCAGGCTGTATCACCTTTATATAAAGAAGACGGTATCTTTGCTTTGACACCATCTGCATCATCTACAGGTGTTATCTTCAAGGATATGGCTGACAGCTCTACAGCTTATGGCAATGTCTTCCAGATGTGCTTCACTGACCCTAACCAGGGTTCTGCTTCTGCTACTTATCTGAGCACACACACAAATTTAGGTACAAAGATTGGTGTTATCTATCGTTCTGATGATAACTACTCAACTGGTATCAATACAACATTTACAGCTAAGGCTAAGGAATTAGGCCTGGATATTGTATCTTCACAGACATTCCAGAATGGTGCTACAGACTTCTCTGTACAGGTCAAGCAGTTAGCAGCAGCTGGTGCTGATGTCATCTTCATGCCGATCTATTATCAGCCGGCTACATTGATCCTTCAGGAAGCTAAGAAGCAGGGCGTCAAGGCTACATTCTTCGGATGTGATGGTATGGATGGTATCCTTTCTCAGGATGGCTTCGATGCAACATTGGCTGAAGGCTTATACATGCTGACACCGTTCTCTGCTGATTCTACAGATACAAAGACAGCAGCATTCGTTAAGGCATATAAGGCTAAGTACAACGAAACACCTAACCAGTTCGCAGCTGATGCTTATGATGCAATCTATGCAATCGCACAGGGCGTCAAGGCAGGAAGTGTCACTTCCAGCATGAAGGCTAAGGAAATCACTGATGTACTCGTTAAGCAGTTCACATCAATGACATTCAACGGTGTCACAGGTTCGAATGTAACTTGGAAGGCAACCGGTGAAGTCTCTAAGGATCCAAGAGCAATCGTAGTAAAGAGCGGTGCTTACGTTTCTGCTGAGTAATCACTGTCAGTAAACTTGATATATAGAGGCTGCCAAGGAAGAAATCTTTGGCAGCCTATATTGGTTTTTTCTAGGAGGACTTCATATGGCATTTCTGTCTTATTTGATCAGTGGTCTCGGTCTGGGATCAGTGTATGCAATCATCGCTCTGGGCTACTCGATGGTCTACGGTATTGCGAAAATGTTGAACTTTGCCCATGGCGATATCATCATGGTAGGCGCTTATGTGGCATTTTACATGTTGAGTTCATTCGGCATGCCGGTCATTCCGGCAGTGCTGGTCTCAATCGTGGTGTGTTTAGTCTTAGGTGTTGCGATTGAGAAACTCGCATATAAGCCACTGCGTCAGGCATCCAGCTTATCGGTGCTGATCACCGCAATTGGTGTTTCTTATTTTCTGCAGAACGGAGCACTGCTGCTTTGGGGAGCTGACACTAAGATCTTCCCGAATGCGCTGCCGCAGGGCTCTTTGGATATTGGCGGACTGAGTGTATCCTATCTGTCCATGATCACAATTGCAGTCAACATCATCATCATGATCCTGCTGACCTTATTCATCAATAAAACTAAGACAGGACGTGCCATGCGCGCATGTTCCGAGGATAAAGGCGCAGCTACTTTGATGGGAATCAATGTCAACCGCATCATTTCCATCACCTTCGCGATTGGTTCAGGGCTTGCGGCAATCGCTGCCGTACTGCTTGTCTCATCGTATCCTTCCGTGTATCCAACGTTAGGTTCCATGCCGGGCATCAAGGCATTTACAGCTGCCGTCTTCGGCGGCATCGGATCAATTCCTGGTGCATTCCTTGGCGGCCTTCTGTTAGGCATCATCGAGATCTTCGCCAGAGCTTATATTTCGACACAGCTTTCTGACGCCATTGTATTTGCGGTGTTGATTGTTGTCCTGCTGATCAAGCCTACTGGACTGTTAGGCAAGAAGATCAATGAGAAAGTGTAAGGTGGCGAAAATGAAAAAGAATAATTTCTTTACTAATATGTTCAGCCGCCAGATGCGTGGAAGAACAACATCATTCTTAATTGTAATCATCGCATATGCAGTACTGCAGACAATGATCGGTACAGGAAGCCTGACCAGATTATTCACTTCTCTATTAGTGCCGATCTGTGCATATATCGTAGCTGCCATCGGTCTGAATATGAATGTCGGCTTCTCGGGCGAACTGAACCTGGGGCAGGCTGGCTTTATGGCAGTTGGCGGTTTTACAGCTGCTATTGTATCAGGCATGCTGGCAACAGCTGTGCCGAATGAGATTCTGCGCTTATTTATTGCAATTATCTGCGGCAGTGCCATGTCAGCTTTGTTTGGCTTATTGATTTCGATTCCAGTCTTAAAGCTGCAGGGTGACTATCTGGCTATCGTAACATTAGCCTTCGGTCAGATTCTGATGTCCGTCGTTACAAACTTATATGTCGGTGTTGATGCGGCAGGTCTGCATTTCAGCTTTGTTACAAACAACATTACTTTGGGTGAAGGAGGAACGATGCTGATCAGCGGTCCGATGGGGGCGACCGGCATTTCCAAGATCTCCACATTTACCGCAGGTATTGTGCTGATTCTTGTTTCTCTGCTGATTGTCTATCATCTGATCTATTCGAAGGAGGGCCGTGCCATTCAGGCATGCCGAGACAACCGCATCGCAGCTGAGACAGTCGGCATCAATGTATCCCGTACAAAGACACTGGCCTTTGTCGTCAGTGCATGCTTAGCTGGTGCAGCCGGTGCACTGTATGTCCTGAACTATACTTCAGTGGTGGCAACAAAGTTTGACTTCAATACATCCATTCTGATCCTTGTCTATGTAGTCTTAGGCGGACTTGGCAATATGACTGGGACAATCGTAGCTACGACACTGCTGGTCGCACTGCCGGAAATGCTGAGATTCCTGAGTACATACAGAATGTTGATCTACGCAATCGTCTTGATTGTTATGATGCTTGTTACAAATAACGAAAAACTGAAGACGATGCTGCAGAAGATGAAGAATAAATCAAATAAGAATAAGGAGGAAACAGCAGAATGACTGAGACAAAAACTCCTGTTCTTGAAATCAAGGACTTAGGCATTGACTTCGGCGGTCTGACTGCCGTCAATGATCTGAATATGCAGGTCTATCCCGGTGAAATCTATGGTCTGATTGGACCAAACGGTGCTGGCAAGACCACCGTATTCAATATGCTGACAAAGGTCTATCAGCCAACCAGAGGGACAATCACCCTGGATGGTCAGGATATGGCCAAGCTGAATCCGGTTGAGGCAAATAAAGCAGGTGTAGCCCGTACCTTCCAGAATATCCGTCTTTTCTCCAATATGACAGTTCTGGATAATGTTAAGATTGGCCTGCATAACAGTGTAAACTACAGCACGATGACAGCAATTCTCCGTCTGCCGAAGTACAGAACAGAAGAGAGGAAAGCAGATGAAGAAGCAATGGAGCTGCTGAAGCTGTTCGGCCTGGATGATAAGGCAGCTATGAGTGCCGGCAATCTTCCTTATGGCGCACAGCGTCGTTTGGAAATTGCCCGTGCCTTGGCAACACACCCAAAACTTCTGTTATTGGATGAACCGGCAGCCGGGATGAACCCGCAGGAAACTCAGGAACTGATGGATATGATCCGTACAGTGCGTGATCATTTCAAGATTGCAATCCTGTTAATTGAACATGATATGAAACTGGTCATGGGAATCTGTGACAGAATTACCGTATTGAACTATGGTATGCTGTTGGCACAGGGTGTACCTGCCGAGATCAAGGCAAACCCAGAAGTCATCAAGGCATATATCGGAGAGTGAGGCGGATGATATGCTAAAAGTAGAAAATTTAAAAGTCCGCTATGGGATGATTGAAGCAATCAAGGGAATTTCCTTTGAAATCAATGACGGTGAAATTGTTGCATTAATCGGTGCCAATGGCGCCGGCAAGACAACAACCATGCATGCAATCTCTGGCCTGCTGAAGCCGGCAGAAGGAAGCATCACTCTGGACGGAGTGGATCTGATCAAGACACCTTCCAGCAAAATTGTTTCGATGGGTCTGGCACAAGTGCCGGAAGGCAGACGTGTCTTTGCGCAGCAGACTGTTGCTGAGAATCTGGCATTGGGTGCATATTCCCGTAAAGATAAAGAGCAGATTCAAATAGATCTGGAACATGTATATGAACTGTTTCCAAGATTAAAAGAAAGAGAAAAACAGCCGGCAGGCACCTTGTCAGGCGGCGAACAGCAGATGCTGGCGATGGGCCGGGCACTGATGTCACACCCGAAGATTATGCTGCTGGATGAACCTTCCATGGGATTGTCCCCATTGCTTGTTAAGGAAATCTTCCGTATCATTGAAGATATCAATAAGCAGGGAACAACTGTTCTTCTGGTTGAACAGAATGCAAAGATGGCTTTGGCAATTGCCGACCGTGCATATGTTCTGGAAACTGGTAAAATAACATTAGAAGGAACTGGCGCCGAACTGGCAGCCAGTGAACAGGTCAGAAAGGCCTATCTTGGAGGTTAATCATGTACGTAAAGGATCATATGACTAAAGATCCGGTATGCATTCCACCGGACACATCCGTATCCAAAGCATTGGAACTGATGCAGCAGGGAAAATTCCATCGTATTCCAGTTACGAATAAGGATGGAAAACTTCTTGGTCTGATCACTGAAGGTGTTGTTACTGACTCCAGCGGATCAAACCAGACATCATTATCAATCTATGAGCTGAACTATCTGCTTTCCCGCACCAAGGTCGAAGAGATCATGATCAAGGATGTCGTATCCATTGACCCAGATTCCTTTGTGGAGCAGGCGGCAGAACTGATGCTCCAGCATGAGATCAATGTTCTTCCTGTTCTGGATGCAGATCAAAAGGTCATCGGTATCATTACAGAAAAGGATATTTTCCAGACATTCGTTGATCTGCTTGGCCTTGAACACCAAGGAACAAAATTTGTATTCAATATGGAAGACAAGCCAGGAAGTCTGGTCAAGGCGATGAAACTGCTTGCTGAAAATGACGCAAATGTAGAAGCTGCCGGTGTTTACCGTACTTCTGAAAGAGGAACGGAAACATTTGTCAAAGCAACAGGTGAAATCTCTGTTGAAAAGATGACAAAGATCTTCAAGGATAATAACATTACAGTTGTCAATATCATTCAAACAACAAAAGACGGCATGACCGTCAGCTATAATCCAGACGACTTGAACTAGAAGCGTAGAAATACGCTTCTTTTTAATGCCGGTTTCTGTTATCCTATTAGTAATAGATGCATCCATTTTCATTACAATAGGGGGAATCAAGTTATGAAGGGTTTTTGTGTAAGATGCGGCGCAGAATTGAAAGACACTGACCGCATATGTCCAAACTGCGGCATGCCGGTGGAAGAAGATGCGGCAGATACAGAAAAGAATGAGAAAGTGGCAGATCTGGAAGATACTGCAGAAATACCTAGTATTGAGGAAACACAGATCACAGAACAGCCGGATCCGGAAGATGAAAAGATTTACGTTGTAGAAAAGAAACCGTCCATCATATCGACTATTTTCTACATTCTTCTGATCCTGTTTCTTTTGGGAGCAGCCGCATTTGCTTACTGCTATTTCCAGCATCCGGATTATCTGGATACCGCGTTCGGTTATATTGGGGTAAAGACAAACTTTGCCCGTGAGATCGAGATTGAAGGGACCTATAATTCTTCTTCCCGTTCTACGCCGACACCGACAATCACGGTCAGTCCGGAGGCAACCGCAAAATCGTAATACAGACAGGGCTTGTCCCTGTTTTTCTTTTTCTTTGCATAATAGTGCAAATCTTACCGTTTATTTTGATGTTGCATTCATACAGGCAAACAAATAAAATGGATAGCGTTGGCTATTGGAGGGAAAGATAAAAATGAAAAAGTTAACAAAGATTCTTTCAACAGCAGTACTGGTAGGCACCCTGGCAGGTTGTTCCTCATCAGCAGCTGCCGCAAAAGCATCATCGTCATCCGCGAGTGGAGTTGACCACACGTATTCTGAACAGGCAGACGTTACCAAGCTGACCTTTGCAGAAACAACATTCCACAGCATGACAGTTTCTGTTCCAAACGAATGGAGCGGAAGAAAGAACTCAAATTATGATGAAATGGATTATACGATCAAGGGTTCCAAGGATGTCATGGAGTTCCTGTATGTTGAAGGTGCAACAGCTTCTGAAGATCTGTTCAAGACAATCAAGACAAATGAAAAGTGGACAGCTGTTTCAACTGAAAAGAAGGAACTGAACGGCACGGAGGCATACTATGCCAAGGGCATTTCTGTCATTTACAATGTCATTCAGGAAGATGCGAATTCACAGATGTATCTGATCCAGGATGGTACAGGCGTCATTGCCATTATCATGATCCAGGATCCAGAAGGAACTGTGGATATGACACCGGTATTTGACAAGGTACTGAGTTCTGTCAAGATGAAGTAAGGAAACGGCGCAAGCTGTTTCTTTTTTCTTCGCAGAGATAGGGTATAATATGACTTATTCGAGGTGATCTTATGGAACTTGGTGACGGGGTATTTTATGTATTGGACGGCATTATCTTTGTGATGCTGATCATATGGACAAACAACAGCCGTAAGGTAAAGGTTGCGACAAAGGTAGGAGCCAGATGGCTGGTGCCGTTATTGTTTGCGGCGGTAGCAGTGTACGGTTTCTTCCGCTATACTGGAGTTTTTCGCTGGTCGCAGACCATTGCACTGCTGGTCTTTGCGGTCATGTATTACTTCCTCAAGAGCGGACTCTGTGAAGAGGGGATTGTAATGAACGGCGCTCTGACCAAATGGGAAGATGCCGGCACAGTAACGCTTTCTAAAAATGATTCCTGCATCTTTTTCCGTCTGAAGAAAAGAAACGCAGCGCTTTACTTTGATGCAGATCAGCTGGACCAAGTCAGGAAATTTCTTGGCGACAGAGCAGTGAAGACATCCACGGATAAGTCCAAGATCAAATAAGACGCAGAAAAGTGCGCCTTTTTACATACATATGTACACAAAAAGCAGGGTTTCCGTTATAATAGGAAAGCTTTTAGAAAGAATATGATTGGAGGCTTCAAATGAGTGAGATCAGTGAAAAGCTAGTAGAGACAATCAAGGCATCCGTCAAGGAAGCTTTTGATCTGGATACAGATGATACGATGGTCATGGTCGAAAGACCGCGTGACCCGAAGATGGGAGACTATTCCACCAATATTGCAATGCGTCTTGCCAAGGAGCTGCATAAGAGCCCAAGAGACATTGCCCAGGTAATTATTCCAATCCTGCAGAAGAATCTGGAAGAGGCACAGTCCATTGAAATGGCTGGTGCAGGCTTTATCAACTTCCGTATTTCCGAGACAGCATTGAGCGATGTCATCCATAAGATTCTGAAAGAAGGAGACACGTACGGCAGGAACAATGAAGGAAAAGGCGAAAAGGTACTGGTAGAATATGTATCTGCCAATCCAACTGGGGACCTGCACTGCGGACATGCTAGAGGTGCTGCCTGGGGAGATTCCTTATGCAGACTGCTTGGTGAAGCAGGATATGCTGTGACCAGAGAATACTATGTCAATGATGCCGGCAACCAGATCGATATGCTGGCAGAGTCCATGTATTCCAGATACTGTGAGCTGTTCGGTGTAGAGTATCCTCTGCCGGAGCATGGCTATCATGCCCAGGATATTATCGAAGTTGCTAAATCCATCAAGGAAAAGGACGGGGACAAGTGGCTGAACAAAGATGCTTCTGAATGGGCTGAATACTTTAAGGATGAAGGCATTGAAATGAAGCTGGATGCTATCCGAAAAGATCTGGATCTGTTCCGCGTCCACTTTGATGTTTGGACACATGAACGTTTCTTCTATCAGAACGACAGTGCCCGCATCAAGAAGGTCATTCAGGACCTGACAGATAAAGGTCTGACATATGAACAGGATGATGCATTATGGTTCCGTTCCACCCAGTTCGGTGATGACAAGGACAGAGTCCTGAAAAAGAATACAGGTCTTCTAACATACTTCACACCAGATATTGCCAACCATGTCTATAAGTTTGAAAGAGGATATGATACTCTGATTAATTTATGGGGCGCAGACCACCACAGCTATGTGACCCGTATGAAGTGCGCAATGGAAGCACTTGGCTATGATCCTGACAGATTGATTGTCGACCTGATCCAGATGGTCCGCATGGTCTCCAATGGCGAAGAAGTCAAGATGTCCAAGCGTACCGGCAATGCCATCACAATCCGCGAGCTCTGCGAAGATGTCGGTGTCGATGCCGCAAGATGGTTCTTCGTTTCTAAAGAATTAGGAACGCAGATGGACTTCGATATGGATCTTGCTAAGCAGAAGAACAATGACAATCCTGTCTACTATGCACAGTATGCATATACAAGAATGTTCAGCATCCTGCACAGGGAAGATGCGCCGGCATTTACAGAGGTTGATAAGTATGACCTGCTGACGGATGATAAGGAACTGCAGATCCTGAAGCAGCTCAGTGAGTTCCCGAAGACAGTTGCGGATGCCGCAAAGCACAGAGCACCAAACCGCATCTGCCAGTACTGCACGAATCTGGCAAGGGACTTCCACAGTTTCTATAATTCCAATCGTGTTGTTGATCCAGAGAACCCAGCTTTGACAATTCAGCGTATGGGACTGGTCAATGCGGCGATGATCACCATGAAGAATGCATTGGATCTGATTGGTGTTTCGGCACCGGAAAAGATGTAAGTAAGCTCTCGCAATGAGAGCTTTTTGTTTCCTAATGTAAAATTGTAAAAACGTTGTAAAATATTATCATGGAAAAACGACTGAGGGATTATTTGAAGCCCTGCACAAAAATGATTGCCGTCGGCTTAACAATTAAAGCTGTCGGTTCTTTTTTGGAATTGCTGCTGCCGGATATCCTGTCAAAGATCATTGATGAAGTTGTCCCTGCCGGAGATCAGAACGGCATTTTGTTCTGGGGCGGAGTCATGGTCGTATGCGCACTTGTGGCCTGGGTCATGAATGTTGTAGCGAACCGGAATGCGGCTGAAGTCGCAAGAGATGTCACAAAGAATATCCGTCATGACTTGTTTCAACATACCTTGTATCTCAGCTGTGAAAAGACAGATGCATATACGATTCCTTCTCTGGAATCACGCCTGACCAGTGATACATATAATCTGCATCGGATGATCGGCATGATGCAGAGAATGGGCGTTCGGGCACCGATTATTACCGTCGGCGGGCTGGTCCTCTGCTTCCTTTTGGAACCAGTGCTGGCGTTGGTGTTCCTGGCGGTCATTCCATTTATGCTGGTCATTATCTATTTCCGTACTGCAAAGGGTGTTCCAATGTTCCGCCGTGTCCAGAAGGCCAATGATCATATGGCATCAGTGACCCGTGAGAATGCACAGGGCATCAGAGTCATCAAGGCATTGTCACGCACAGACTATGAAAAGAAGCACTTTGAGACCGTAAATGATGCATTGAAAGATGAAGAAGTCCATGCCAACTTAGTCATGGCAGTGATCAATCCGCTGATGAATCTATTCCTGTATGCAGGCATGGTCGGTGTCATTATTTTGGGTGCCTACAGAGTCAATGCAGGTTTAAGTGAGACAGGTAAGATCTTAGCGTTCATGAGTTATTTCCAGATGATCTCCCATTCGTTAATGGCAATTTCAAGAATGTTCATCATGTACTCCAGAGGTATGGCTTCTTCCGAACGAATCATGGAAGTACTGAATACAGAAAATGAAAAGAACTGGCAGCCGGCCAACGAACCGGATGGTGATCCGCAGTATGCCTTGGAATTCAAGGATGTATCTTTCTCTTATTTAAAAGTAAAGGATAATGTGAAGCATATTTCCTTTGCGTTGAAGAAAGGTGAGACGTTGGGCATCATTGGTGCTACAGGGTCCGGCAAGAGTACGATCCTGTCTCTGCTCCTGCATTTCTATAATATTGATTCCGGCGCAATCTATTTGAATGGAAAGAATATCAAAAATATTGAACCGGATGAATTGAGAAAACAGTTTGGCATTGTCATGCAGAATGATTTCCTGTTCTCTGATTCAGTTAAGGAGAATATCCGCTTTGGCAGAGAAGTATCAGATGAAGCACTGCAGGATGCCATCAATAATGCGCAGGCAGAAGAATTTATCTCCGAATTGTCAGAGAAGGAAGATTATGAATTGACAAGCAAGGGAACGAATGTCTCCGGCGGACAGCGCCAGAGAATTCTTCTTTCCCGTGCTTTTGCGTCTCATCCTGAATTTTTATTATTAGATGATTCCAGCAGTGCCCTGGACTATAAGACAGACTCCTTGTTGAGAAAGGCACTGAATGAAAAATATCCGGATACAACGATGGTGATCATTGCCCAGCGTGTATCCAGCATCAAGGGATGCAGTCAGATCATTGTCCTGGATCATGGAGAGATCAATGGATCTGGAACAGATGAGGAACTGATGCATCATAACGCACTGTATTCTTCCATTGCGGACTCACAGATGGGAGGTGCGCTGTTTGACTGAACAAAATGAAAAAAGAGCCTCAGGCAAAGAAACGCTTCTGCGTCTGATGGGATACCTGTGGCGCCATAAGGCAAGGATGCTGCTGGCTATTGCATTTACACTGGCAGGCAATATTTTAGCACTGCTTGTACCGAAGTATGCAGGTCAGGCAATTGATGCGATTGGCTCTGCGGGAAACGTGAACTTCACCAATGTCTTTGCCATCTGCGCAGAGATGATCGTCGCCGTCCTGCTCAACAGCATCTTTATGTATCTGACGCAGGCAGTCCTGGTCAGAGTCTCTTCTTTGATCACCGCTGAAATGAGAAAGGAACTGTTTGACCACTTAACAACGCTGCCAGTTTCGTTCTTTGACCATCATCAAGTCGGCGATATTATCTCCCGCATCTCCTACGATATCGATACAATCAACACATCACTTTCTTCCGATCTGATCGATGTCATTACCAGTGTCATTACTGTTGTTGGTTCCTTGATCATGATGATCAATATCAGCTGGAAGCTCTGCATTGTGTTTGTCTTTACAACTCCAATCATCATCTATATTACGAAGCATCGTGCCACGGTGGTCAGACCGCTGTTCCACAAACGTTCAATGAAGCTGAGTGAACTCAATGGCTTTGCGGAAGAGATGCTGTCTGGACATAAGACCATCAAGGCATATGGACAGGAAGAAACAATCATCTCCCGCTTTGACGAAAAGAATCAGTATGCCGTGGATACTTATTATGAAGCTGACTATCAAGGCTCCATCGTTGGACCGACTGTCACCTTCGTCAACAATCTTTCCCTGGCTATCATCTCCGGCTTCGGCGGTATTTTATTCCTGGCGCATGAGATCAGTATCGGCAACATCTCATCCTTTATTCTGTATTCCAAGCGCTTCTCCGGACCAATCTCCGAAATGGCAGAGATCATGGCAGAGCTGCAGAGTGCAATCTCTTCTGCCCGCAGAGTCTTTGCGATGATTGATGAACCAAGTGAGTTGGCAGATGACGCAGATGCGGTGGTGCTGGATCATGCCAAAGGAGACGTCTCCTTTGAAAATGTACACTTCAGCTATGTCTCAGGCAATGAGATCATTCATGGTCTCAACCTGAAAGCTGACAGCGGTAAGATGATTGCCATTGTCGGACCGACCGGTGCCGGCAAGACGACCATGATCAATATGCTGATGCGGTTCTATGATCCAGATTCCGGTGTCATTACGGTTGATGGACATGATATCTGTCACTGCACCAGAGACAGCTTACGGAAACAGTTCTCCATGGTCCTGCAGGATACATGGCTGTTTGAAGGAAGCATCTATGAAAATGTTGCCTACGGCAGAGATAATGTGACCAAGGAAGAAGTTGTAGAAGTATGCAAAGCGGTAGATATTCATGATTTTGTAATGTCATTGAAGGACGGCTATGATACTATCCTGACCGATGACGGCGTCAATATCTCCAAGGGACAGAAACAGCTGCTGACCATTGCCAGGGCAATGCTGAGTGAGGCAAAGATGCTGATCCTGGATGAAGCGACCAGCAATGTTGACTCCAATACAGAACAGAAGATTCAGAAGGCGATGTTAGAGCTTTGCCGCGGCAAAACGACCTTTATCATTGCCCACCGTCTTTCGACAATCCAGAGTGCGGATGAGATATTAGTACTCTCCCATGGAACAGTCATGGAAAGAGGAACACATGAACAGCTGTTGAAGCAGAAAGGCTTCTATGCATCCTTATTCCATGCGCAGTGGGATGACTGAATGATATAAAAGAGTCCTACTCATAAAAAATGAATAGGACTTTTTCGATTAATCTTTGATGAGAAAGCTCAGATTTTCTGTTCCCTCCAGTATTTTAGGATGCTTGGTAACAAAATGAATTGCTGGGTTTGTGCCTTTTGAGAACATTGCCCATCTGCCGCAGTGAATGGTGACTTGAATATTCCTGAAGCCGGGGTTGAATGACAGGTGTACGGAGTAGCTTGGGTTCTTCTGAGAGAATTCCTTTGTGAGAGATACGTGCTTTAGATACTGTTCATAGGTGTAGAAAATATTCTTCTCACAGAAGGAGTTGGCAATAGAAAGGACGGCAGGATACTGCTTGAATTCATCTTCCGTCACGATGGAAAGTTCATCATTGATTTCACAGTCATTTTCAAGAATGGCTGAAATGCGCCGGCATTGACTTTCATAGGAAGAAATAATCGCTTCCTGATCAGCGTTTGAAACATTGTTCTGGTTCAGAATCTGCAGTAAAAGACTGTATTCAATCGTGTATAAAGGAGGAAGACTGAGTATGCTCTTGCGGCTTCCGTCAGAAGAAGCATCGTGGTTCAAAAATGCTTCGAGCACATTCTTTTCCTTAACGGTATAGATATCCATGAGATGCACTGCCTTTTCCAATATGTAGTCAGCTTCTCTTTGGTAATATGCAATATCTTCTGTCTTTGCAGTCAGGTGAAATCTAGCGTCATCGTGATGGCCGACAATGCATTCACCAATCAGAGCTGCGCTGCCGGATACATTATGGAAGTGACAGTAAACTTCACTGCCGGCATTCCTCAAGTAATATGGCGTGATCTGTCCTGTCATATACATCGGCATCCATCCTTCCAGCCCTAATAAGAGTTCATTGAAAGGACGGTTCAGATTATGGACAACATTCAAATGAAGTCCCTTTTTCAGCATAACTGCTATGCCATAAAGGTATTTCTTAGGGAAATCGTCTCCTGACATATCCTCCATCGGCATATCGCTGCACAGAAGGACAGGTTCCATGGATTTTGATAATACTGCAGCTTTCAGAAAATCCAGTTCACCATTCTTGATCTCTTGAATGCCAATGTAATCTCTGGACCGTGGATGATAAAATGGCGCGGAAGGCACTTTCAGTTCATCAAAGTGAACAGCTCGGATATATTCATTCAGATTGAATTCATCCATTTTCTTAATAAAGCCGGATATTGAATTGTAATCTTTAATTGTACTTTGGTTGAGCCACTGCTTCAGCAGATCAATCGATTCTGCTGGTGTCAGCGGTGCATCTTCTACGTTCAGCAGTTTTCGAATACTCTCTCGATTAGTGTCAGAATTATAGTTTTTTACAATGTAGCTGCATACATCATCAATGAACTGCTGCGGGTCTGCCGGTTTTCTCTGTCCTGAGCGGATCCGCGATATGAACGATGTGTCATATTTCAGATAATGCGCCAAATGATTCATATTGACGTTCAGAACAGATAAAAGGATATCCAGATTTCTGGTCATGGCAGCTAGGTCACGATTATCCTGAAGAAGACTGTTCTTCAATGTCTTCAAGATATCCTGCTCGGATATCTCAGAGACATCCTTAGCTAATGAAAGATTATGGATTCCCACAGCGAGCATGCGCAGCTGTTCTCTATTTGGATCTGGGCGGCGGGATCCGGAACGATATCGGCTGATGACCGCAACCGAAAGGCCGGAAGTTTCTGAAAGCTCGCTGCTGGTGCATCCGACTTCGCTGCAGTAATGATTGAGATACTCTGTAAAGTCCATCATTTCTTCACCTTTTCAATATGTATGCGTTTGATGTGGATTCATTTCACTATATTTTTATTATAAATTCGACATATGGATGTATGTATGTCTATTTTAGAACGAATCTTCTGCTTCTTTCGGAAGTTTCCGGAATTGTCATTGCCAAGACTGGAAACATACCTGTATTGGCTTTCTCAACCCGTTATGATATCAATACAGATTCCATTGATGGGCAGGAGGGAAGCTCAATGAAGAAAATAATCAGATATGCAGTCAGTATGATGACAGCGTGCATCATGGTATTGGCTGTCATGCCGCTTCAGGCAAATGCGGCAGATTACAGTATTACTGTCACACCGGCAAATACGTCTGGCGGTGCTGTTCTGTCAGCCCCGGTCAACAATGTATTCACACTGACAGACAATGGCAAGACCGCTGAGATTATTGTGACAAATGGCCCTGATCAGATGGCGGTAACTGATCAATCCTTTACATATTCTGAGACTTCATCGAGTCCATCCATTGGTATCGCTTTTATTACAACGCCTGAAACAGGATATAAATATGTTGTAAAGACAAATGATGGCAGTACATGGCAGTTAGGAACGGAAACTATCCATTTAATAAACAGTACTACGGTGGATTGCTTGAAGACAAATGTTCCAATTACCGGCGGAACTACGATTCAACTGAGCATTGAGAAGCTCAACAATGTCACTCTGGCTGTCCAAACAGGATCGATATCATTTACGGGAACACAATCGGCTGGAACAACCTATACATTCCATGACAGTTCTTCAGCCAAAACAGCTGATCTGATGATTCAAGATTCGACGCATCAGAATGTTTATTCGACAGGAACTACATTTGAAGCAGCTGGGAAGATGCAATTAACATTCAGCAATGTTGCAGGAGGCACGACTGTTATTGTTTCCTTTGACGGTGCTTCATACCTTGCGTCTTATGATGATTACAATCAAAGCTATTTCTGCAATATCAATTTTAATAAGAGCGGGACAGCAGATATACAATTCATTAAAGGATTTACAGTGACACTTCCCGCTGAATATAATGCTGCCTATCTGACAAACTATGGAACAGTAGAATATTCGGACAGCGAAAACGGAACGTTTCTTCCGATCAGTCAAGGGACGATTGCCACAAAGACAGAGATCATCAATTTTCAAAACGGAGAACTGCTGACATTTTATAACTACACTTTCCAGAACGAAAACACAAGATATATCAAGGCGGTTCTCCCAACAGCCAATCCATTAGGACTGACTGCAATCGAGGCGCTTGGCTTGATGCAGGGCAGTGATATGGTGGAAAACGGCACTCTGGATAATGGAGAAGTGAAGAAACTTTTGGGAGGCGGTAATATTCAGTATGACAACTGGTATACGATCAGCTGGTCATATGATGAAGCAAGCAAACTGTCACCGGCATATGAAGTCTTTAAGCATGGCAAGATCATTATAACGGCAATCAATGGTGATCCAAATTTCAAGGATAAATTCGGACAGCCTGCAATCCAGTCAGATGGCTCAGGTACGACCGGACTTGCGATGCTGCAGCCAAATTCAAAAGTGACAATTAAGTTCGTGCCGGATGCCGGATATCAGTTCGCAGGTTTTGAAATCAATGGTCAGCCGATCACAGAAGGCATTTATGTAGAAGATGAGTTGTATACATATACATTTGATATTCATAACCAGCTTCATTTCACCAGTAATTTTATTGAAGGAACAGATATCGTAACAAATAATTCAGATCATGTTCAGTCTGCTTCCATTGAAAATGGTGCAGCCGGTGTCGGCTCTGGAAATGCGGAATTGGATGTGGAAGATGCCGCTGTGGAAGACAGCATCAAACTGCAGATGCAGACTGCTGCAGGAACTGGATCAACAATTCAGACTGTGCTGGGGCTGACTGTCAATCAGTATATTGCCAAGGGCACTGTGATTACAAAAGATAACCTGTCATCCAAGACTGCGTGGATCATTCAAAAAACAGATCTGGAAGAAAAGGTCAAAGTAAGTATTGTACTGGATGAAGGTGTTGTTCCTGAAGGTGCTGCTGTATCAGTTGTGAGAAAGCACGGTGATACCATTGCTGCAATCCCGGCAACATATGATGCTGCGACACGGACATTGTCATTTGTGACTGACAAATTTTCTGAATATGCAGTTGCGACCTCACCAAAGGCAGCAGCTGTCAGCACGGCATCAACAGCCACAGAAACAAAAGACAGTGCATCCCCGGCGACGGGCAGTGCCAGTAATCTGATGCTCTATGGATTCCTATTATTCACTTCTATTGCTGCAGTTTGCATCAGCATCCGCAGACTGCGTCTATACAGAAGATAATCAAATCAAACAAGCTGCAGTGAAAAGGAAGATGGATTTCTCACTGCAGCTTTTATCGTGCTTATAAGGTTTTCATAGTTTGTTTATGCAATCCATGGGTAATATGCAGTGCGAATTCTGGTATAATTGCCAGAATAAGAGGGATGAAAAATGACACTTGACCGATCGGCAGTAAAAGAGAACGCAAAACAGCTGATCCATAAGAATTACTGGATGTGCGTACTGGCAAGCTTTATTCTGATGATCTGTCTGGCAGATACATTTGGCGCAGCCGGCAGTGGTTCCAGGATCAACATTTCAGCCACACAGCCTGTTTTGACAATTCCAACATTCACCGATATTTTGTCTTTGATGACAAGCTCTGCGTTCTTCTATGGGGCAACGATATCATTGTTCATCGGTTTCTTCTTCTCCGTGTTTGTCGGCAATCCAATGGAATATGGTGCAAGGAACTGGTTTGCCTGCCATGTCAAAGGAACAGATTCACAGGATGTGCTGTTCTCCGGTTTCCGCAAAAATCAGTGGATCAGAATCTCAGCGATGCTGCTATGGAGGAGCCTGATGGTGTTCCTGTGGTCATTGCTGCTGATCGTACCTGGCGTGGTCAAGAGCTATCAATACAAGTTTGTTCCGTATATTCTTGCGGAACATCCAATGATGAACACTTCCGATGTGATGAAGTATTCCTCGAACTTAACAAATGGACATAAGATGGAATTGTTCGTGCTGGACTTGTCCTTTATTGGATGGTTCATCGTCTCCGCTTTAACACTGAATCTTGCTGGTCTGTTCTATGTTGGACCATATTTCTATCAGACGCAGGCATTGGCATATCTGGAAATTAGAGATGCTGCGAAGTCTTCAAATAGATAAAGAAACTGCAGAAAACGGAAGAACGTATTCAATCTTCCGTTTTTGTAAGGGGATACACACTTCCATTGTGTGAAAATGTGTGTAAAGAAGGCCATAAATGTGCTATATTTACACATGCATATTTAAAGGGGAAAGATGTCTGACAAACTGGCAAAAGTAAATAAAAAGCTGATCGTGGCTATCCTGATCGGTGTGATATTACTGACAGCGTATCTGATCTATGTATTCTTCGGGGATTTCTTTGCGGAACTTTACAGCCTGATTAAAACAGGAGACCAGGAAAAGATTGCTGAATACTTGAACAGCAGATCACAATGGGGCGGATATGTCGCATTGTTCTTCTGCTCTATCCTGCAGGTCGTCAGTATCTTTATCCCAGGCATGGTCATTCAGATTACTGGTGCTTTGATCTATGGCTGGTGGCGTTCCTTCCTGATATGCTGGCTTGGTTTTACCGCAGGGAACGCATTAGTCTTTATCTTTGCAAGAATCTTCGGCAAGAGCATTCAGATAGCGACAGATACCGAAGGCAAGTCGACTTGGCTGATGTCCAAGATCAACAGCGGCAATCCCGTCTTAGTCATCGCGGTCGCCTGCATGATTCCAGGCATTCCAAACGGCATTATTCCTTATATTGCCGCAAGATCCATAATTACTTTAAAAGAATTTGTTGAGGCAGTTTTTGCCTCAAGCTCGGTACAGATCTTGCTGAACTGCGTCATCGGTCATTTCCTGGTCCGCGGAGAATGGATGTGGATGATCCTGGCCATTGCAGTAGAAGCAGTAATGATCTATATCGTCATCAAATACAGAGATCGATTGATCAACCGGAAGAACTAGATGTCTAGTTCTTTTTTTCTGCAAGTCGGGTATAATGAGGTCAGATATTTACGGAGGCTGAATTAATCATGACAGAATACATGGCTCGTTATAACGAGTGGCTGGAGAAACTTCCGGCTGCCGATCCTTTAAAGGCCGAATTAGAGACCATTAAAGACAATGAAACAGAGATCCAGGAACGTTTTTACCAGGATCTGGCTTTTGGTACAGCAGGATTAAGAGGAAAAGTCGGTGCCGGCACGAACCGCATGAACTACTATACGGTCGGCAAGGCGACCCAGGGAATTGCAGACTATATCTGTGTCCATGGCCAGGAGGCAATGGACAAGGGTGTTGTCATTGCCCATGACCCAAGACACTTCTCTAAAGAATTCTCAGAATTGGCGGCAGGTATTTTTGCGGCCAACGGTATCAAGGTCTATACCTTCCCTGATCTGAGACCTACCCCGGAACTTGCTTTCATGATCCGGAAGCTGGGGACAGTTTCAGGCATCAACATCACCGCTTCCCACAATCCAAAGGAATACAACGGATACAAGGCATATTGGGATGACGGCTGCCAGGTATCATCGGAGACTGCCGACGGCATGACCGAAAAGATCAATGCAGTCGATCTCTGGAACGGCGTCAAGAAGATGGATTATGAAGAAGCAGTCAAGACCGGCAAAGTTACAGTGCTGGACGAGACATATGACCGTGCTTATCTTGACCGGATTGAAAAGCTGGCGATCCATGAAGGTGAAGAATTAGATCTGACGATCCCGCTAGTCTATACACCATTGAATGGCTGCGGCTCCATTCCATTCAGAGAAATGCTGAATGACAGAGGATTCAAGAACTGGAAGATTGTACCGGAACAGGAGAACCCTGATCCAGACTTCACGACCGTTGGTTATCCGAACCCAGAAGATCCAAAGGCTTTCAAGCTGTCAGAACAGTACGGAAGAGAATTCGGTGCTGAACTGCTGATGGCAACTGACCCAGACTCTGACCGCTTTGCGATTGAGATCAGAGATGATGAAGGCAACTACATTCCGCTCAACGGCAACCAGACCGGCTACCTGCTGGTCAACTATATCCTGGAAGGCCATAAGACCGCAGGAACACTTCCTGCCAAGGGCGCGATGGTCAAGTCCATAGTCACAAGTACACTTTCAACAATCATTGCTAAGGACTACGGTGTCGATATGTTTGAGACACTGACCGGCTTCAAGAACATCTGCGGCAAAGTCCCATATCTCCATGAACACGGGTATACATACTTGTTTGGCTATGAAGAATCTGTCGGCTATGCAGCATGTGAAGACATCCGTGACAAGGACGGCATCTCTGCAGGCATGTTGGTCGCTGAGGCTGCTGCTTTCTACCGCAAGCAGGGAAAAACTCTGTGGAATGTTCTTCAGGACATCTATGCAAAGTATGGATACTTTGCAGAAGATGAACCAAACTTAGTTCTGGAAGGAATTCCGGGAGCAGAACGCATCAAGAGAATGATGGTATGGCTGCGCGGCAACCTGCCGACAGAAGTCACCGGCGTCAAGGTCTCTAAAGTCATTGACTATCAGAACGGCTATGAAGATATTCCGCCGCAGAATGCCATCCGCTTCTTCTTAGAAAACGGTAGCTGGTTTGCTGTACGTCCGTCCGGAACAGAACCGAAGATCAAGCTGTACTTCTATTCGGTACAGGATTCCAGAGAGAAGGCATTGGCAGTAAACAAGGCAGTCAAGGAAGACATGCTGGCAAAGATCAACAGCGTAGAATAATGATAAAACAGGCTTTTTTTCGAAAGGCCTGTTTTTCTTTTGACTATGAGTAATATTGGCTCGTAGATATTGTAATGCATGAATTTACAGTATAATGAACGTGTCGGAAGGACATTCTTTTTGGTGCAGATAATGGACAGATCGATTCGAAAAAAACTGAAATCGAAATCCGGAGCATCCCTGATGCTGGCTTTATTTGTATTTTTGATCTGTGCCATGGTAGGTGCGACCATCCTTGCCGCAGCCAGTGCTTCCAGCGGTGTTGTGACAACGACCTGGACAGATGATGCGGATGTATATGCCATGAAAAGTGCGGCTGCACTCTTCAATGACACATTCGAGAATGCTACAGAATTCAATGCGAATAACGCGGAATATGTAAAGAATAATGATGGGACGATCAAGGTTCCATCTTCTACAACATTGGATACGCTGTATAAGACATTATGTGTCTGTGAATATAATCAGAATACAGGTTCTATCAGTGAGACAATCACAATGACCGTCAACAGTAAAGACATCCAGGCATCTGTCACAATGGACGACAGCTACAACGTTACCGCCGTATTCACAATGACCGGTTCGACCAGAAAGGTGACTTCAGCAATCAATGCATCACCGACCACCGGAAATACACCTCGGGAAAGAGGAAACAGTGTTTCTTTCTTGCCGGCGAATATCACAGTGCAGTAACTGAGAATAAAACAATGAAAAATACGATGATGGAAAAACTGAAGAGCAGTAAGGGAGAGTCAATAGCAGAAGTGCTGGTTGCGTCTTTAGTCATGGTATTAGCTTTTGTTTTAGTCGGCAGTATGATTGCGGCATCCATCAAGATCATCAAGAAAACTGACAAGTATATGGAAGACTACTACTCGCTGAGAAATGATTTTGAAACAGGAACTGCTGCTGAAGGAACAAACGCACAGAACTTAAGAGTTACATTCAACGGCGGGGCCTTCACAAGCAATGTGAATGATATCAGCGTCATTGTAACAACGATTACCAGTGAATCTGGTGATTACAGTTATATGACTTTCAAGAGAAAATAATATGAAGAAGAGACTGCAGGCAGGATTTACATTAGGAGAGACATTGGTCACTGTTGCATTGCTGGGAATTGTATTCTCATCTCTGACCGGAGGTTTAATTGCGGCCTCCAGAGTCTATCGGGACGTCACTGAGAAGGCCAATGCACAGGTGCTTCTGTCCACTGCCATCATGGAAGTGACAAATGATCTGAAGAACGCAGATGCTTCCACATACAGCGCGACAGATTACAGCTTCACCACATCTGCCAGAGGCTACAGCATCCGCTATACAAATGATGCGACCAATGGTCTGACGGCAGAACCATATCCAAATACAGATGACAAGATGCAGAGCATTCCGTTAGTGACGAAAAAAGCAGGTACTGAGAACCTGACCGTCAATATCGAAGATGGTTCTGCAGGACTCACATATGATTCTGTAAACAAAGTATTTAAGTGCACCATTGTCATATATGGAACATCAGGAGAATTAGAATCACAGGATATATACGTAAGACCGAATGAATGATCCACTGCATCACTATGAGGAGGGCAAAGTATGAAGTATAGACGTTTAGGTGAGATATTAACAGATGCTGGCGTATTGACGGATGAAGATATCAATAAAGCGCTGGAAATACAGAAAGATACCGGCAAGCGTCTGGGAACTGTTTTAATTGAGAACAAGTTCATCACAGAGATGCAGCTGATTGATACTCTGCGCCTGCAGCTGGGCATTGATTTCATCGACCTGAATAATGAGAAGATCGATCCAGCAATGACAAAGTATATCCCTCGCTTAACTGCCAGACAGTATCGGATTGTCCCGGTCAAGGTCGAGGGAGACCGTTTGTGGGTAGCCACTGAAGATCCTTTGAACTTCCGTGCCATTGAAGCTGCCAAGGATGTCTCTAAGAAGAGAGTCATCCCGATGATTGCCTACTCAGATGCTGTCACACATGCATTGGCTGTTCTCTATGAGAACGAAGGTGCAGCGATGGCCATCGAGCAGATGAAGGAAGAAAGAGGCGTCAATGATGAACTGCAGGAAAATCCTGTGGTTGAACAGGAGACATCGGCAGCACCGACCGTCAAGCTGGTAAACAGTATTATTGAAAGAGGTATTGCTGAAAAGGCTTCTGATATCCACATTGAGCCGCGTGAAAAAGAAATGGTCGTACGTATCCGTGTCGACGGCAGACTGAATGAGATCCTGACAATTCCAAAGGAACTCCAGTCCGCAATCATTTCACGTTTCAAAGTCATTTCCAATATGAATATTACAGAACGCAGGATTCCTCAGGACGGCCGTGCTATTGCCAGACGTGCAGACGGCTCAAATGTAGACCTTCGTTTATCAACGCTGCCGACCATCTATGGTGAGAAGGTCGTCATCCGTGTCCTTTCCAGAGACCAGAAAACACTGACCCGTCAGGGTATCGGCATTACCGAAAGAGACAATGCAAAATTTGACCGCATCCTAGAGAACAGTGCCGGCATGATCCTGATTGTAGGACCAACTGGTTCTGGCAAGACATCAACACTGTATACAATGATCCAGGAACTCAAGAGCGACACTGTCAATATGATTTCCTTGGAAGACCCAGTGGAATTCCAGATTGACGGTGTCACCCAGGTGGCCATCAACGAGAAAGTTGGCATGACTTTCGCCAGTGCACTGCGTGCATGTTTGAGACAGGATCCGGATATTATCTGCGTCGGCGAAATCCGTGATGGTGAAACAGCACAGATTGCCATGCAGGCAGCCATGACCGGACACTTAGTACTTTCCACGATCCATACCGAAGATGCTATCAGCGCGATTGATCGTCTGAAGGATCTAGGCGTGGAACCATATTTAATCGGCGGCTCTGTCAGAGGTATCGTTTCCCAGAGACTGTTACGAAAGATCTGTCCTTCCTGCAAGGAAGAGACAGTACCGGCAGAACATATGCTGGACTTAGCAGGCATCAAAGACCCAAGTAAATATCACTTCTATCATGGCAGAGGATGCCATATGTGCTTCAATACAGGATACCGTGGCAGAACGGGTGTCTTTGAAATTCTGACGATGAACAGCAGACTGAGAGATGCCATCACATCAGGCATGAGCTCTACAGAACTGCGCAAGCTCGTCAATGAGAGCGGTGACTTCGTACCAATGATTGCCAATGCCAGAGATTTAGTACAGCAGGGCGTTACTACATTGGATGAGGTTGTCAGAGAAGTAGCAACGATTGAATAGAAGGGAGCAATGCCAATGTTGACAATCGAACAACTGATTGACATGGCTGCGGAGCACAGAGCTTCAGATGTACATCTTTCAGCAGGTGTGCCGCCAAAGTTCAGAATTGACAGTTTACTGTATAATGCAGAAAATACAGAGCCTTTAACATACGCCGATTGTCTGGCATATGCAGAGAGACTTGCCGGAGAAAGGTTCAAGGAAGTTGAAGAAATTGGCAGTATCGATCTGTCCGAAACAATTTCCGGCCATCGTATCCGTATCAATCTATATCATTCGCATGGTTCGATTTCAGCATCCCTGCGTATTCTTTCTGATGAAATTCCAGATCTGGATACACTGGGACTGCCGCCAGTTGTCAATGAATTTGCCAAGTGGCAGAAGGGGATCATCCTAGTAACGGGTGAAACAGGATCAGGAAAATCTACGACATTAGCTGCCATTCTTGACCGCATCAACCACACAAGAAAAGAACACATTATTACTTTGGAAGATCCAATTGAATATATTTATAAGCCAGAACTATGCCTCATCAATCAAAGAGAGATTGGCAAGGATACACTTTCCTACGCAGATGGACTTCGGGCAATTCTGCGTGAAGATCCAGATATCATTCTCATTGGTGAAATGAGAGATGCAGAGACAATTCAGATTGCAATGACAGCAGCTGAAACAGGGCACTTGGTATTTGCGACGCTGCATACCAATAGTGCTGTTGATTCCGTTGACCGTATCGTTGGAACCTTCCCGGCTGATAAGCAGCCGCAGGTGCGTTTAGAATTATCCACAACTTTAAAAGCTGTGCTTTCTCAGCAGCTCTTACTGCGGAAAGAAGGCAGAGGAAGAGTTGCGGCATGTGAAGCAATGATCGTAACACCAGCAATCAGAACAATGATCCGTGAAGGAAAGACACCGCAGATGCAGAGTGCTTTACTGTCCTCTGCCAATATTGGTTCCATCTCCATGGACAACTGTCTGCTCAAGAAAGTCAAAGAAGGATATATCACTGCCGAAGCTGCTGTCGAAGCCGCTGCCGATGCGGAGTATGTCAAACGGAATACAGCAGCTGGTACAACAATCATCAACAGAGCAGGTGAAAGATTATGAGAACATTTAAATACAGTGCGCAGGCAAAAGACGGTACAAAGTCCAATGGCGTTGTCGAAGCAATCGATGAATACGCAGCCGTTGATAAGATCAAAGCAGAATATCCAATCGTACTGAAGCTGCAGCCAGTCAGGACCGGCGGTGTGTGGGATGTATTGAACGCAGATGTCGGCAGCAAGAAAGTAGATGCCAAGGCTTTATCTGTGATGTGCTCACAGTTCTCCGTCATTATTTCATCCGGCATCGGCATCAATTCCTGTCTGCTCATGATTGCACAGCAGACGGAAGATAAGAAGCTGAAGAAGATGCTGACCGCATCAGCAGACGATGTCTCTCAGGGCATTCCTTTAGCAACTGCTTTTGAAAAGAACTATCCTCAGCTTCCAGCTCTCTTTATTGAGACCATTCGTGCAGGTGAGATCTCCGGTACGCTGGACAGATCATTTGATAATCTCTACGAGTACTATAAGAAAGCAAATACAGTATCACAAAAAGTAAAGAGCGCAATGCGTTATCCATTATTTGTATTAGGAGTAGCCGTTGTAGTTCTGATTGTTATCATGGTCAAGGTCATGCCGACGATGACAAGTCTGTTCAAGGACTTCGGTGGGGAACTTCCTGTTCCTACACAGATCTTGATTGCCATGACTGACTGGTTCCAGACAGGCTGGATGATCATTGTAGGCGTCATTCTCGTTATTTATATTGTATTTAAAGTATGGACCAGTACAGACGAAGGAAAACTTGCCTGGGCTAAGTTCTCACTGAAGATGCCGTCATTTGGCAAGATTGCCATCCTGAATGCATCGCAGCAGTTTGCGACATCCATGGCTTCCCTTGTTGGATCTGGCTTATCTGTCGCTGACTCATTAAAGACAACTGCAAAGTGCATCGATAATTACGCAATCTCAAGAGAAGTCAGAGTCATGAGCGAAAAGATTGAGACAGGTGCAGAACTTGGAGAAGTTGTCAGTAAGTCGGCATACTTCCCTGATGTATTAAAGGAAATGACAGGTGTTGGCGAACGTACGGGTGAACTTGTAAAGACGTTGTCAACAGTCGGTTCCTACTATACGCAGGAGTCAGAATATGCTACTCAAAAAATGCTGGCAAGGCTCGAACCAACGATGTTAATTGTCTTGACAATCATTGCTGGATTCATCGTAATATCCATCTATTTGCCGATGTTTACTATGTATAATTATCTTTAATCTAGCATACATGTATGTTACGCAATTATACTCACGAGATACTCATACTCCTTCTTGTATGCAAAAACCCCGGATGCTATATTTAGGGTACGAAGTAAGAAAAACACTTACTTAATAAAAAAGAGGAGAAAAGAAAATATATGAAGAAGCTCAACAAAAAAGGTTTCACGCTCGCCGAGTTATTGATCGTCGTAGCAATCATCGCTGTCATGGCAGCAATCGCAATTCCGATTTTTACAGCACAGTTAGGTAAGGCAAGAGCAGCTACAGATGAAGCAAATATTCGTTCTGGATACGCAAATGCTTCTGCAAATCTATTGACAAGTAATCCAAAAGATGGAACTGTTTGGTATTTGAATAATGATGGCACAGTTACCGAAGCAACAGCAACACCTACTACAGCATATGTGACAAAGGGTAATGCAGCAGATTTAGGAACTGCAGTAAACATTGGCGGAAATACAACGGTTACTTGGACCTCTGGTAAATCAGTAACATATACAGCTAAAGTTCCTACAACCGGTAATAGCAGTATTGAAATTGCAGCGAAATAGCAATTGTTGTTTTGAACCAGATAAAGATGATTAAATTATTTTAGTGATAATTAATCATCTTTTTTATTCGTCTTAGGGACAGTTGAGTGCAAGAAGTAATAAGAAAGAACTATCACGGCAG
>CAYLQV010000021.1:0-48611 GCA_964385925.1 uncultured Galactobacillus sp.
GATCCTTTTTTTGAGGAATGAAACAGATCCTGAGCAAGGAATCGGGAAAGAAAACTTTGCTTATCTCGTCACAGGCTTTTATAATTGGTGCTGGAGTTAATAATGAGAACAGCAGATTGATTTCCTGACATCGAAGAGCTATGGCACCTGAATTCCAGGTGTTTTCATCATGAAAGGAAAAAATCTATGAAAAATAATAATATTAGACTGATGTACTGCATTGCATTTCTGCAGGGAATGGTATTTTATGCATCAATTGCAACACTTTACCGTACATCCGCCGGACTTTCTCTATATCAGATTTCCATCATTGAAAGTATTTCATATCTGTTGACAGTCGGTTTGGAAATTCCATGGGGAATCATTGCGGACCGTATCGGGTACCGCGCAACAATGATCTTCTGCACGGTACTGTATTTTCTGTCAAAGATTGTTTTCTGGCAGTCTGCCAGCTTTTCCATGTTCCTATTGGAGCGTGTCATGCTGAGCGTTGTATTTTCAGGACTGTCCGGCGTAGATACAAGTATTCTGTATCTATCGGATAAAGAAAACAGTCAAAAAGTATTCAGTATTTATGGTGCCCTCGGGACGGCAGGAATGATTCTCTCATCTTTGATTACCGCTGTCTGGATCAAAGATCAATATCGGCTAAGCGGTTTTCTGACCATTCTTCCATATGCTGCAGCTGCGGTTCTTGTTTTCTTCCTGAAAGAAGTGAAATCATCAAAAAAAAGACAGAATCTTCACGAGATCCTGGCAACTTTAAATTCGACGGTCCATCATAGAACACTGCTGTTCCTTGTGATTGGGGCAGGATTGTTATTTGAGTCGCTGCATATGATCATGGTCTTTCTCAATCAGCCCATCTATACAGCAGCGGGCATGAATACAAGCTGGATCTCCTTTGTTTTCATCGGCATGACATTGATTGGATTATTAGAAGTTTATTCCGCACCATTGACAAAACGGATTGGCAGAAAGAAGACCGGCATGATGCTTTTCCTGATATCCGGACTGTCATCTGTTTTGCTGGCATTCACTTCAAATCGCTATATAGCAGTTGGCTGTATTGCTATAGTCAATCTGTCGTATGCCTTGTTCATGCCGCTGTTTACTGCATATGAACATGATCTGGTGCATTCTGGAGACCGAGCAACCGTCATCAGTGTCGGTGCATTGATCATGGATCTGATTGCAGCTGGTGTTGACCTGTTGATTGGAAAGGCATCTGATCTCAGCCTTTTTGCAGCCTGTATCTGCAGTGCTGTTTTAATCCTGGCAGGATCCGTATTCTGGATGCTGGCAGTCAGCAGTACTTCAATGCAGAAAACAAAGAATCTTCAATAATTCGTATCAAAATGAACACCTGTACGGAATCTCTATGTTAGAATAATTTCAACGGAGAAAATATGACAACGCGTTTAAAGATAGAAAGAGTGCGCAGGGGCTTATCCCAGGAGGAACTTGCGAATCAGGTATTTATTTCCAGAGCTACTCTTTCCCGCATAGAAAATGGAAATTCAGATGCAGATCCAGAAGTAAAGAAACGTCTGGCAGAGATCCTGCAGATCAGTGAAAATGATCTCTTTGGTGATGATGCCACTGTAACTGTACCTGAAGCAAAGAAAAAGCCATATGACTTGTATAAAGTGATATATCTGGTGCTTCTGTTTGCATCAGTGCTGACCGTTCCGTATGGCCTGTTCTTGAGCATTATTGCGCTGTACTGTGCAGTCAAGGGACATTATTCGAAACTGATTATTCTGGTCAACGTTCTTCTGATCATGATGCTCATGCAGATATTCCTGGCGATGGCGTTCAATATTTACATTATTCCGCCTCGGATCACGGTCAGTTAAGCAAATCAGCCGAAAAGATACCAAATAGACAAAAAACCTGCCAGATAGACATAGGAGCATTTACTTTGCTTCCTATGTTTTTTATTGTGTAAACAGAGATATTAGATCTGCTGGATGTATGTATTCTGCAGATTATCACAAATAACTGCAGATTGTCACCGCATATATTCAGACTGAAACTGATGCTGATTATAATGAATCTATTCAGAAATCTTAAAGATTTTATTAAGATGAACGTCATGTTCACTAAATGAACTTTATGTTCATTGAAGATATGCTACTTTATCTATAAAGAAACAGCATGAAGCATTTCATGAAAATCACAATTGAATCGAAGAGGGAAGGAAAGTGACCGACATGACAGAAAAAACCTATGTAAAGAATCTGATCGTATCAATGCTGATCATCATTGCAGCATACTTCATCATCAATGGAATTGTTATCCTGACCAGCGGCAGATCGGGAGGACAGTGGGTCGCACTTGGTATCCAGACTCTTCTTGGCAGCTGAGGTACCAATCCGGTTAGAAAATGCATATTCTGCCCACGGCTAGAAAGGATCAATTCAAAATGAAGAAGATATGGATGATTGTTCCAACCATTGCCTTGACGGCTGTATTGACCACTTTTTTTACAATTCAGTTTATCCACCACAGTATTTATGAAAATAATTATAAGCTCACTACCAGCGGCATATCAGAAGATCTCAAGGATATCTACGCAGAGAATACAAGGTATGTCCTGTTCAACAGTACAGCTTCTGTTGCAGCAGTTGATAACAATTCATATTCTTTTCTCGGCATTGTGGACGGCAGCGGCGTTTTAAAATCAATTCATGCGCTTGGCGGGCATTATGATGGAATCGGCTTTAACGGCAACGACAACTGTCTGATTGCATTTTCGAATGATCAATATCTGATCATTAGTTCAGACGAAGTGAAAAGCATTCCAATCACAGGCAGCCTCAAGCAGGTTGGCTATTCCAAAAGCATTCAGTTTGCGGATGATGCTGTTACAGTAACTTCTGAAATGAATCCTGAAAACGTGCAGGAACTGGGCAGCTTTCCTAAAACGAAATTTATGGTCAAGGTCAACATGAGAGGTATTCAGTCGATGCTTCCTGTGGGGTGCGCTGAGACACTTACGTATATCTATTAGCAGGATTTTTCAACATTACGTCTGGTTATTATAAATGAAAGTCTGGTGAAGAAACATGGTAATTGTTGTATTGATTATTGTTGTAACAGTGCTGCTGATGTTCTTTACCTTAGCGCTGGAAGATGATCATGATCATTCTGCGGAAGTGACACTGGTCGATCTATGGTCGTTTGAAGGCCGCAATACAAATTTCATTACACGCAGCGGCATGCTCAGCTCGGGTGCTTTTGCAAAGGTGACCCGATACGTCGCTTTGTTCCGGACAAAAGACGGCAGGGATCTGCAGCTCTACCATGCCGGCGGCATTGGACCAGAAATGATTGGAAAAACAGGTAATGTTGTTTATCAAAAAAATACGGTAAAACGGTTCGAATTAAATGAATCAGAAAATCATCAGCCGGAATCATGAATGAATTCATTTGTATGTGTTCCTTTTATTTGAAATAATAGAAGTAGATATAACTGTTATCAGGAGGTATGTACTATGTTCGATGCATTGCTGAAATCTCCCGTTCTGCAGACAAGCAATCAAAGGACCATTGCTGTCTATACCAGCCTTCTTAAAGCAAACAAGATCACATACTCTGTCAAACTGACAGATCTGAATTCTCACGGCGGCTTAAATGATGCTGTCTTAGTCAGCCCAAATAAAGTCTACAAAGAAATGCAGACAATTTATGTATCACACAAAAATGAAAAGCAGGCTCTGCATCTGCTTGGTATTGCCAAGAACGAAGCAGAAAAGGAAGATTGAAGGTTCATCAATTGAAATATGCATTACAGCAGCAGGAAAGAGGTGCTTATATGATTATCGGTGTACTTAAAAGCAGAATGTTCTGGATCTATACAGTAACAGCAGTGTTTGTCTCTGTACTGTTCACTTTGATCCGCGGCTGGGATATGAAGATTCTTTCAACTGCATTGACGGCGGCAGGATTCATTGTACTGGCTCTCAGTTTCTTTTCTGGATGGGGACATGATCGACAGCCTGAGAATCTAGGTATTATCGACGCCGAAAGAAAAGAGAAAGATAAGATGCAGGGGAAGATTTCAATCGAAGGCATCTTCGCTGCGGCAGTCCTGATGATTGTTGGAACACTGCTGTTCTTTTTAAAAAGGTGAATCAGACAGACAATGAAGAATGATATAAGCAGTAAATGGAAAGGCGAAAGCCTTTTTTGTATTCTGCACAATGTCCAAAGGGAATAAGCATTACATCATTCACTCTATGAAAAAGTGATGATGAATATATTTACGTTCAATATTAAGAAATTCTTAATGGTTTATACCGTAGCTTCTTAATAGCGCTGCAGAATATAATGACAATGTAAAAAGGGGAAAGAAAATGTACAACATATTAATTTGTGATGATGACCGGGATATTGTCAATGCACTGAAGATCTATCTGTCTGATCCACAGTATAAGTTATATGAGGCGTATAACGGCCGGGAAGCATTGGATATCATTGCCCAGCATGAGATACAGCTGATCCTGATGGATATCATGATGCCGCAGATGGACGGCATGCAGGCAATGGTAAAAATCCGTGAACACTCCAATGTTCCTGTCATATTTTTGACTGCTAAAAGTGAAGATAATGACAAGGTCCTTGGCTTGAACATCGGTGCGGATGACTATATTACAAAACCATTCAATCCAATGGAAGTCACGGCCAGAGTTCGATCACAGTTAAGACGTTATACACAGCTTGGCAGTGCACAGATGACATCGTCAGTACTGACCGTAGATGGGATTGAACTGAATGACAATGCTAAGACAGTGACACTGGACGGCAGCCCGGTTACATTGACGCCGACAGAGTTTGATATTCTGAAGATGCTGATGGAACATGCAGGCACAGTCTATTCCCCCAAAGAGATCTATGAGAAAGTCTGGAAGGAAGATGCCATCGGAAATGAA
This sequence comes from uncultured Galactobacillus sp., assembly GCA_964385925.1. Classification (GTDB taxonomy): domain Bacteria; phylum Bacillota_I; class Bacilli_A; order Erysipelotrichales; family Erysipelotrichaceae; genus Bulleidia. The sequence goes on from CAYLQV010000021.1 coordinate 4,938, forward strand.
AGCACAACGGTTGCCGTGCATATTCGTCATCTCAGAGAAAAATTGGAAATTGATCCCAATGAACCTAGAACTTTAAAAGTTGTGTGGGGACAGGGCTATAAAATGGAGGGAAAACATGAAAAATAAACATTGGGCATATAGTATCTGGGCGAAGACAGCAGGGTGGATCATTCTTGCAGCATCTGCCTGTATGACCTTTGTTCTTATCTTGGGTATTATCTTCCTGCAGGTAAATGATTTCTACAGCAAATCATTTAAGGAAGCGGAAAAAGGTGTTCTGCTCAGCTTTACAAGCATTAATGACGATTCGCTGCGGGTGATGAATGAAGTTTCTGATGGAAATACGGAACAGATCAGAGAGTATTATGCAGATACGAATATCGGCTTCAAAGTTGTCAACAGCAAAGGGGACATAGTATTTGAAAATCATAACTTTACCAATGATTTAGTGGAATCTTCACTTACAAGCAAGGTACAGCTCATAACTGGTTCAGAAAGCGGCAGCTATGACACATACACAGTCACTGCTTATGTCAATGGATCTTTCCCGAATGATGATAACTATGCTAAATGGAATGATTTGTCACTGCTTCTTTACAGTATGCGGAACCCAATCTATTTCTATACAGCTGGAGCAGTTCTGCTGGGGATGCTTGCCATGGTATATCTCATCAGGGCGGCAGGGCATGTGAGTGCTGATGATGAGATCCATCCGGGTCCACTCTACCGTGTTCCTGGCGATGTGGTTGTGATTGGTTACGTGCTAAGCTGCATATGGATCTCATATCTGTTTGCCAACTTGGTGAACGGCAGCAGAAATAATCTGATGACGGTGACTTTCTTACTGGTCGGTGCCTTCTTCATCGACGGCTGTCTGATGACCGTGTGTTTTCTGAATATCGCTGTCAAAGTGAAGATGAAAGGCTTCTGGCAGGGGACTCTGCTGTGGAAGGCAATCTATGCAGTCGGTCAGATCTTTGGTCAGATCAATATCGTCTGGAAGAGCGCATTGATTCTGACCGCCTGGATCATCTTTGACTTCATTGTCATTACCAGCTCGTATCAGGGCAATATATTTCTGTATTTTATCAAGACAGTCCTCTTCTTCGGACTTGGCATCTGGATTGCCGAAATGCTGAAGAGCCTGCAAAAGGGTACGGCAGCATTATCAAAAGGAGATCTCAGCTACCAGGTGGATACTTCAAAATTAAAAGGAGATTTTGCGGAAGCAGGATATAATCTGAACAACATCGCGGTGGGGATGAGTAGTGCAGTCGAAGAAAGAATGAAAAGCGAACGGATGAAGACTGAATTGATCACCAATGTTTCCCATGATATCAAAACACCACTGACGTCTATCATCAACTATTCAGATCTGATTGCCAAAGAGACAGATGATCCAGCAAAGGTCAGGGAATATACGGAAGTTCTGACCAGACAGTCCGTAAGGCTGAAGAAGCTCATTGAAGATCTGATTGAAGCATCAAAGGCTTCGACAGGAAATCTGGAAGTACTGCTGGCACCATGCGAGTCAAACGTACTGCTGAGCCAGGCGGCAGGTGAATATGAAGCCAAAATGAAGGAGCACAATCTTGAACTGGTCGTCAGTCAGCCGGACCACCCGGTAATGATCATGGCTGATGGCAGAAGACTCTGGCGGGTATTCGATAATCTTCTGAATAATATATGTAAATATGCACAGGAAGGGACACGCGTTTACCTGAGCCTGACTGAAACATCATCTGGTGCAGAAATTTCCTTTAAGAACACATCACGCCAGCAGCTCAATATTACAGCAGATGAATTGAAAGAAAGATTTGTCAGAGGTGACAGTTCCCGCAATACAGAAGGAAATGGATTAGGCCTCTCGATTGCCCAGAGCCTCACGGAACTGCAGAAAGGCACAATGGAACTGTGTGTTGACGGAGATCTGTTCAAAGTAACCTTGAAGTTCCCGATGATTTCTTAAATGAATGGACTGTCAGATTGCGCTGACAGTCCTCTTTTTTCTGAAAACAGACATCAATATTTACAAACTGCTGGAACAGAATTTACTATTTTTTTATGTTATGATTCTCTTAGTTCGAACTGGGGCGAATATCGATGAAAATGTTTGAAAGTTTTAACCGACAGGTAACAGAGTATGCAGGCGAAATCGACGAGAGGAACCGCAGGACTTATATTATTTTTTCCAGCGGTGCGCTGTTCTTATCCTCGGTGGTATTCATTGCATCCGCTTTGATTCCGGCTTACCATGTTTTTCTTCTTTCGCATGGGTTTCTTTTTCTGTATTCCTGTTTTCTGTTCTACTTTTCACGCAGATGCAGCAGAAAAAAAGAATGGAACATCAAGCTGGTCATGTATCTGTCGTTTGCACCGCTTTTATTCGGTGCTGTTCTTCTTGGTACTTATTTCGATCCGATGAAGCCGGCAATCTCTATTGATATTTTTATCTGCATTCTGCCGCTGTTCATAATTGACCGGCCGGCAAGGATCATTGGGCATCAGCTGCTGTTCGCTGCTTTGTTTGTCTTTATGAGCCACAGTATGAAACCGCTGGAAGTATTTCAGGAAGATGTTCTCTATCTCCCGATTTATCTTTCACTGGGAATTGGTGCTAATGTATTCACCTTGATGGAGAGGATTGAGAGTGTAAAGAACAATGCGCTCCTCCGACATGAATCTGAACATGATGCCTTGACGATGCTGCTGAACCGCAGGTCAGGTGAAGAGAAGATGAAGCTTCTTTTTGAAGAAAATGTACATGGGACGTTTGCAATTGCGGATGTCGATGAGTTCAAGACATTCAATGACTGTTTTGGTCACCAGGTCGGGGATGATGTATTAAAGGGAATCTCAGAAGCAATGATGTCTGTCTTCCGTTCCTCCGATGTTATATGGCGGCTGGGCGGTGATGAATTTGCTATCTATGCAGTGAATCTGACGGACCCTGAAATCTGTACCAGAAAGTTCCAGGTATTGATGAGCCAGATTGCAGAGCTGGAGCTGCCGGAAGGTGTTAATGAAATGGTCAGCATCAGTGTTGGCTGTACGGTATGCAGTGACATCCATCTCAATTTTGATGATGTTTACCATGCCAGTGATGAAGCTCTGTATCAAGCAAAGAGTCAGGGCAGGGGAAAAATCGTATTTCATGAATGAATACAAACGAAAAGGCTGAAAGGCCTTTTTCTGTCGTATTTAGAATGACATGAAAGAAGAAAACAAATACAATAGTAGCAGATAGAAAAGTGAGGTACAGAATCATGCAGGATCAAGAACTGGCATCACTCATTGAAAAAGAACAAGAGCGTCAAAACAATAATATTGAATTAATAGCATCAGAAAATTTCTGCTCGAAGGAAGTCAGAGAAGCAGCGGGATCCATTCTGACCAATAAATATGCAGAAGGATATCCAGGACACAGATACTACGGCGGATGCGTAAATGTAGATGCTGTTGAAGAACTGGCAAGGACAAGAGCCTGTGAACTGTTCGGGGCAGAACATGCAAACGTACAGCCGCATTCCGGATCGCAGGCGAATATGGGAGTCTATATGTCTGTCCTGCAGCCAGGAGACAGAGTCATGGGCATGGACCTGTCTGCCGGTGGTCATCTGACTCATGGCGCCAAGGTTTCTTTCTCCGGTAAATTATATGAGTTCCATTCTTATGGCGTTGATCCGAATACTGAACGGATCAATTATGACGCAGTCGATCAAATGGCACTGGAAGTGCAGCCGAAGATCATCGTAGCAGGTGCTTCTGCTTATGCCAGAGAAATCGACTTCAAGGAATTCAGAAGAATTGCGGATCACTGCGGGGCTCTGCTGATGGTAGACATGGCGCATATTGCAGGTCTCATTGCGACCGGCTATCACATGAGCCCAGTCCCATATGCAGACTTTGTCACAACCACAACGCATAAGACGCTCAGAGGCCCGAGAGGCGGCATGATCCTTTGCAGGGAGCAGTATGCCAAGGCATTGGACAAGGCCATCTTCCCAGGCATTCAGGGAGGCCCGTTATGCCATATCGTTGCAGCGAAGGCAGCCTGCCTGTATGAAGCAATGCAACCAGAATATAAGACATACATCAAACAGCTGCTGGACAACTGCCAGGTGCTTGCAGGTACGCTGCAGGAAGAAGGATTCCGTCTGGTCACCGGCGGAACAGACAATCATCTGCTGCTGCTGGATACCATGTCCATGGGTGTGACCGGCAGGGATGCGGAAACAGCTCTGGATGAAGTCAACATCACAGTCAACAAGAATGCAATTCCATTTGATCAGCAGAAGCCGAACATCACCTCCGGCATCCGCATCGGCACGGCAGCTATGACGACTAAGGGATTCAAGGAAGACGATTTCCGTCAAGTAGGAAAATGGATTGCGGAAGTCATCAAGAATAAAGATGATGAAGAATTGAAGGCACAGGTCAAGCAGCAGGTACTGGCATTGACCGCAGCACATCCATTTGAATAGAGAACAGGCAGAGTTCATTTTGACTCTGCTTTTTTTGAAGATGGAATAAATTGTTCAGCAAAAAAGGGTATGATAATACAAAGAGGTGGTTTTATGATCGATATTTTGAACAGTCTTCCGATGTACCTGATCTGCGGCGGTATCATTCTGGTCGTAGCACTTGTCTGTGTTGTGTTTATGGTTCGTGCATACCGAGCCGGCATTGCCATCGGCATGGATCAGAAAAAGCTGAAGTATGCAGTGACCTCCAGCATTACATTTTCCATTCTGCCGAGTGTTGGAATCCTGCTTGGCGTCATTGCCTTGTCAGGAAGTCTAGGAACACCATGGCCTTGGCTGCGTTTGTCGGTAATTGGTGCGCTTCATTATGAAACACAGGTCGCTGAAGCTGCGGCGGAACAGGTCGGCATGAGCCAGCTGTCTGCATCCGCGATGACGCCGCAGGCTTTTACAACAATTGCATTGTTAATGAGCATATGCATTATCTGGGGCATGGTCCTTTCTTTCTTTTTCAATAAGAGCTATCTCAAAAAGCTGCAGGGAAGAAAAGAGTCCGGTGAAGCTGATGCCAAAAATAAAAAAGAAGGATTTGGCGATACCGCCATGACTGCGATGTTCATCGGTCTGGTCAGTGCCTATATGGGCAGCTATATCGGCAGCTTTGTTTCCGGCAAGGGAATGTTTACCTTTCAGGGAGACATCACTCCAATCATTGTTGCCGTTGTATCTGCACTTGTGATGGCTGTCTTTACATACTTTGCAGAAAAGAAGCACATGGTCTGGCTGGAGAGTTTTTCGATTGCCGGAAGTATGCTGATCGGCATGATTGCTGCCGCATTGATCTAGAAGGGGACATCAGATGGAAAATAAAATTTATAATGATGATTCTTCCAGAGAAGAATTTATTGAGAAATATGATAAAGGAACACACTTCATCGGCAGGCTGTCAACAGCAGTCTGTACCGTCCTGTTTTGCGGGGCTCCGTTTGTCATTGGTATTTATCTAGGTGCGATGCCGGATCTTTCGGCAGCAGCGAAAGGGTATCTTTCAGTCGGTTTAGTCTGGACAGTTTCCAGTGTTGTTGAATTTCTGGTCTATACGCCAATGCTTGGGGCGGGCGGCGGATATCTCGCCTTTATCACCGGCAACTTGATCAACATGAAGATTCCATGTGCAATGAATGCACGTGAGATTGCCGGCACCAAGAGCGGCACGACTGAAAATGAGATCATCTCTACATTGTCGATTGCAGCTTCTTCACTGGTAACCATTCTGATTTTAGCCTGCGGCGTCATGCTGCTGATTCCTCTGCAGCCAATCCTGCAGAGTGAAGCACTGCAGCCTGCATTCGAAAATGTTGTGCCGGCATTGTTCGGTGCAATGGCATATCAGTACTACCGCAAGAACCTGAAACTTGCGCTGGTTCCATTAGTCATCATGACCATTCTTTATCTGTTCGTGCCTTCATTGACATCACAGACAAGTCTGATGATTCTTCCTTCCGGTGCACTGACCATCGGCTTAGCATATTTGAGCTGGAAGAAAAAGTCGGGGAAAGAAGGCAGGTCATGATCTTTGTGAAAATCATTCTCTGGATTCTTGGTATCATTGCAGTCCTGTTGCTTGCAGCGCTGGTCCATACGCTGGCGACACCGCGGAAACATACAACATATGAACCGCATCCTGATGCAGGTCAGGAGAAGCTCTGTGCTGAGAAGCTTTCCAGAATGGTCCAGTATGATACGACGTCTTATCCGGATACATATGATGAAAAGAAATTTGCCGGCTTTCACCAAGTGCTGGAAGAACTGTTCCCGCTGGTCTTTGAAAAACTGGAGAAGACGGAAATTGACGGCAACCTTCTGTTTTATTGGAAGGGAAAGAGCAGTGAACATCCCTTGGTCCTGATGAGCCATCAGGACGTCGTGCCGGCTGAAGGGACATGGACGCATGGTCCATTTTCAGGCGATATTGCAGAGGGAAAGGTATGGGGCAGAGGGGCTTCTGATACAAAGTGCTCTGTTATGGGTTTCTTTGAAGCTGTCGAGGAACTGCTGCGCATCAATTATGTACCGGCTAATGATGTCTATCTTTCTTCTTCCTGCACGGAAGAATGGGCTGGTGATGGCTGCGGAAAATTAGTCAAGGAATTGAAAAAGCGCGGCGTACGTCCATACTTAGTATGCGATGAAGGCGGTGGCATCATCACGGATCCAATGGGCGGTATTCCTGGCAATTTTGCCATGGTTGGCCTGTTCGAAAAGGGAAAGGCTGATGTGAAGTTCACTGCCGCAAGCAATGGCGGCCATGCAAGCACACCGGTGAAGAATTCTCCCCTGGCCAGGATCTCAGCATTTGTCGATGACGTTGAGACACATTCTCCTTTCAAGGCAAAGATGTCAAAGGAAGTTGAACGCATGTTCAATACGCTGGCACCATATGCATCTTCCTTTGGACTGCGCTATATCTTTGGCAATACATGGCTGTTCAAGCCGCTGTTAGTCAAGCTGATGCCTTCCATCTCAGCTCAGGCTGGGGCAATGCTGAAGACGACGATTGCCTTCACAATGGCTTCTGGCTCTGATGCATATAATGTGATGCCGCAGGAAGCAACTCTGGGTGCCAACATGCGTTTTATTCCGCATCAGGGCATGAAGGAAAGCTTGGACATTATCAGGCGTCTGGCAGATAAACATGGTCTGAAGACAGAAGTGATGTATGCAACAGATGCATCCAATTCCGTCGATATCAACAGTGAGGCATTCCGCTTCTTCCAGTCAATGATTGAAGCAACTTTCTCAGGCACTGCGGTCAGTCCATATGTCATGACGGGTGCTACTGATGCCCGCAACTATCAGGAGATCTGTGATACAGTTGTCAGATTTGCACCGGTCATCTATGGACCGGAGCAGATGAAGGGCATGCATGGGCTCAATGAGAACATCAAGACAGACTGTCTTCCAGGCTGTGTTGATTTCTATAAAAATCTGATTCAGAATCTGAAATAGAGTACATCAGTTTTGATGCACTCTTTTTTGTCAGAAAGTATATGATTAAAATGAGAAGAGATATCAGAAAGAGGCAGATATGGATCATTCCAAACATGCATTCAAGCAGAAGAACATTTTTTGGATCGTGGTGGCTTTGGCAGTTCTGGGACAGATTGCCTGGGGCTTGGAGAATGCCTGGTTCAATACTTTTACATATGATGAGATTACGACAAATACACAGCCGATTGCCATCATGAACGGTGCCAGTGCGGTCGTAGCGACAGTCACGACTTTTTTGATGGGAACATTATCAGATAAGGCAGGAAAGAGGAAGCCTTTCATTCTATGGGGATATGTCATCTGGGGCATCACGACCGGTGGATTCTATCTCTGCAAGTTCTTCCCGGGAGAAATATTCAAATGCGTCATGGTCGTTGTTCTGGACTGTGTGATGACTTTCTTTGGATCAACTGCCTATGATTCCTGCTTCAATGCATGGACAACAGATATATCGGACAGTTCCAGCCGCGGCCGGATCACTTCCATCGTACAGATTGCACCTCTGATCTCCGGTGTCATTCTGGCTTTTGCGGGTGCAGTCATCGATAATTACGGATATGCGGTATTCTTCATCAGTGTCGGTGCTCTGGTCAGCTTGACGGGATTGATTGCCGGCAATGCAATGCAGGATGCTGCAGATCTGAAGCCAAATCCGGATGCGATGAAGGAAGGTGTCTGGAAGCAGATCTTTGGTGCATTCAAGATTGAAACATTCAAGCAGAATCGAAAACTGTTCCTTGTCTTATGTTCCATCTGTATTCTTCTGTGCGGCTTTCAGGTGTCTTATGCTTATGAGATGATCTTTGCCAACAACTATCTTGGTATTTCGAAAACATATGCAACATTTTTAACGGCCGCAGCCCTGCCGGTCATGATTGCGGCTTCCATTATCACTGGAAAGCTCTGTGATGAAGGAAAGGGGACCAAAGTTCTGATGGCTGCACCGCTTGTCTTTGCCGCAGGTGCACTGCTGCATGGCTTGACGATGAACATTGTGCTGATCGTCATAGCGAGAGCTCTGCTGTATGGCGGCTGGATGGCGATGATGGTCGCTTCTACAGCAATGTTCAAGAATCTGATTCCAGGAGACAGCCATGGAAGATTCGAGGGCATGAGGATGATCTTCATGGTCATGATCCCGATGGTCATTGGTCCGGAGATTGGATCGCTCTTGATTGGCAGCCAGGATGTTTCACCAATCATTTACATTGTGACTGGTATTGTGGCCCTGGCCGCATATCTGCCGATCCTGCAGCTGAAAAAAATGGAGAAAAATTCAGGATGCTGAAGAATGCCTGAATCAAAGGAAAATTCTTACAAAGAAGATGCTGCGGCGTCTTTTTTGATTGCTTCGAAGGTAAAATGAAAGTATTCTATAGGGGCGAGATGAGGAGGTGCAGTATATGACAGAAACAATGACGACCAATGAGCTGATCCGTATTCTGGATCATAATGAAGCAGCTGAGTTAAGTGACTATATTGAAGAAGTCAATGCTGTTGATATTGCACAGCTGCTGCCGGAATTGAGTGATGAACAGGTCTGGAAGCTCTGCTCCTTACTCGAAGTAGAGAATCTGGCAAAGGTGCTGGAACAGACAGAAGATGAACAGGCTGTCCGAATGGCAGAGTCCATTACGAACGATGAACTGATTGAAGTCTTCAGTTATATGCAGAAGGATGATATTGCCGACTTGATTGGTGAGATTCCAGATGCACAGAGAAAAATGCTGATCAAACAGATGAAGGTCGGTGACCGAAATACTGTCCAGACCTTGCTGCAGTATCCGGAGGACAGTGCCGGAGGCATCATGACCACCGCATACATCTCTCTGTCAGAAGACATGACTGTCGCTGACGGCATGGCAAAGATCAAGCAGACAGCAGAAAAGACCGAAGTCATTGAAACTTTGTATATTGTAAATGTAAAGCATCAGCTGACCGGGACCTGCAACTTAAGACAGATTCTGACAGCACCGCGGAATACCCTGCTCAAGGACATTATGAATGAGAATGTCATCTCCGTTCACCCTGAAGAAGACCAGGAAGAAGTCGCAAAGCTTGTATCAAGGTATGACTTGAATGCAATTCCTGTTGTGAACAACCGCAAATCCATTCTGGGCATTATTACAGTTGATGATATTATCGATGTTATCGTTGAAGAATATAACGAAGATATCCTGGAAATGGCAGGTGTATCCAAAGAAGAAAGCCTGACAACATCCCTGGGTGATTCAATCCGTCTCCGTCTGCCGTGGCTGCTGATCAACTTAGCAACTGCATTCCTGGCATCATTGACAGTAAAGGCATTTGAAGGGACGATTGCTCAAGTTGTTGCCTTGTCATCTACAATGACAATTGTCTCCGGCATGGGCGGCAATGCAGGTACACAGACGCAGTCAATTCTTGTCCGTCAGCTTGCGCAGGATGATATTTCAGTATCCAAGTACTGGAAGGCATTCTGGAAAGAAATCCTGTTAGGCGTGATCAACGGTGCCGTCAATGGTGCTGTAACAGGCTTGGTCGTTTATGCAATCTACGGCAATGTCTTCTTAGGAATCATTATTCTAATTGCGATGATTGGGAACTTGGTCGTTGCCGGTGTATTTGGCTTCGTTGTTCCGGTGCTTTTGAAAAAGCTCGGTGCAGATCCAGCAGTATCTTCTTCAATATTTGTAACAACGGCTACAGATGTGCTTGGCTTCTTTATCTTCTTAGGCCTTGCGCAGCTGTTCTTACCGCTTTTAGTATGAGGTGAAGCAATGACAGTACAGATTATGAAAAAAGGAATCAAAGTAAAAAAGGGACAGACAGCAATGGACGCGCTGCGGGAAGGTGTTCCGCACTGGATCCATCATACAGTGAAAGATGACAGCTATGTAGACGGTGTCATGTATCTGCCGAAGTGCGACTGCAGTGAATGCGGATATACAAGCAATCAGGAAAAGAAGGTCTGCCCTCACTGCGGTGCAAAAATGGTAAATTGGTAAAAGAAAAGAAGAACGCAGGTTCTTCTTATTTTTTCTCAGCAAGAATGGTGCGGATCGTCTTCGTGTCGTACATATAGAACTTCAAGTCATTGACTTGTTCAAGGACAATGTCCTGAGTATCAAAGTAGTTCTCAATCTTATGCATTAAGTGAGTATATTCCGGATTGATGCGGCATTTGTGATGATGCGCTGTGGCATCAAAGTAAAGATAGATCAGTGACCACATGATTTCCAGACAGCTGTCTTCGATCCAGAAGTCAGCTTTTTCAATGGGCGCATTGTACTGCATCAGCAGCTTCTCCATGCACTGCAGACCATCAGTGCTGCTCTGCCAGATATCTGTGAAGATATAATCGAACTGTGAAAGATATGCTTCATTAAAGGATGCATAGGCATCTCCTTCAATGATGGTGACTGTCTTATCATGTGGGAACTGCGGATACAGGAAGCGGTTAAACATCTCAATGACCTGCGGGCTGTTTTCAATACAGGTGATGGATGTGACCTTTGGATTCAGTAGTGCCATGTAGATGAAGTATCCAATGCCGAGGCCGAAGGTCAGAACACTGCCGTGTGCCTTTGCGGCAGGGGCATCATTGGTTGCAGCTTCGCTTGGGGCATCCAGCATCCAGTCATCTTCATCCTGAAACAGATAGATGGCATCAAAGTTGCGGTCCATAGCCCTCAGCTTCATCCAGTCATTCAGTTCATGCGATGGATCCTTCTGGATTGCATCTGTATTGAAAAGTTCATGACCGGCTGTTTTCTGTGTTTCATAGGAAAAGTGCTCGTTTTTTACCAAATCAAGAGAGACATGAGAATGATATGGCGAATTCTCCCATTCATCCGCAGATAAAAAGAGGTTAGGCCAGCTGATCTCCGGCCCGGCAAATTCCGCAAAGCCTGCTTCATGCATGGCGGCCTGAATCTTATGTTCATTTGCCTTGGTGACATGCTCACCAAGGAATTCATTTTTGTGATCGTTCTGGATATTTGATCTGCAGCGGTCCAGAAAGGACTCGATTTCTTTTGTTAATTTGATTTCCATGCCGTTATTGTACCATGAGGATTATGACAGTTATGCTATAATATCGCAGTCAGGGAGAAAAGAATGCGTATTTTAATAGCAAATGATGATGGTATTGACGCCAGAGGGATTGCTGCTCTGGTTGATGTGCTGAAAGATGAATACGAAGTATATGTGGCTGCACCGCACAGACAGCGCAGTGCCTACAGCCATTCTGTCACTTATTTTGCCCGACATCGGCAGGCCTGGCATCGAAAGATCGAAGGAACAGCAGATGCATGGGCAATTGATGCGACACCGGCTGACTGCGTTTATTATGGATGCTTTGCCTTTATGAAAGAGCTGCCGGATCTGATTATTTCCGGGATCAATCATGGCGAGAATCTGTCAACCGACTGCATTTATTCCGGTACTGTCGGAGCTGCTTCTGAAGGAATCATCATCGGAGTGCCGGCTATGGCTGTTTCACTGTGCTCCTATACCAGCAGTGACTTTGAAGCTGCAGCACAGGCTGCAAAGGAACTCATCCCGTATTATATGAGAGATCCGCACCGGTTGGAGTATATGCTGAATGTCAATGTTCCAGCACTGCCAAGGGAAGAGATCAAAGGCTATAAGGTTACAGTCACTGAAGGAGAGCGCAATTATCAGAAGCCTGTGCAGGTCGTCAAACAAAATGATGGATCGATGCTGCTGGTTTGTGATGATGTCCCGATGACAACAAATCATATGATCAATACAGTGGAAGGTGATGTTACTGCAGTGAAGCAGGGATACATCTCCATTACACCGATGGACAATGATATAACGCATCACGAGCAGATTCAGAATATGAAGGGATATGAATACATTCCGTTTTGATTCTGCTGAAGCAAGGAGGAATTGAAATGTTACCAGCTTTGATAATCTTTATTATTATGTATATTCTTTTGCTGGTGCTGCCAGCAAAGAGATATATTGTTGCTTTGACAGCAGCGGCTATATTTGTAATCACCGGGATTCTGCCAATCAACAAAATTGTTCAATCAGTGGAATGGAATGTCATTTTAATGCTTGCCGGCACAATGATGATTGTTGAATTGTTTATTGAAAGCAAAATGCCGGTGCGGATGGCTGAAAAATTATTGAAAACAGTACCGAATGTGCAGTGGGCAATCGTCGCAATTGCCTTGTTCGCCGGACTGATTTCAGCTTTTGTAGACAATGTGGCAACAGTATTGATGGTCGCTCCAATTGGTTTGGCTGTCTCTAAAAAGCTTGGCACAAACCCGATTCCAGTGATCATTGCCATTGCAGTTTCTTCCAATCTGCAGGGAGCAGCGACTCTGGTTGGAGATACAACAAGTATCCTGCTGGGCGGATATGCAAATATGAGTTTCAATGATTTCTTTTGGTTTCAGGGAAGACCGGGCATTGCCTTATCTGTTGAGATGGGAGCATTGATGACAATTCCAGTCCTTCTGTTCCTTTTCCGCAGGGAAAAGGCGAAGGTGAATGCTTCTGTCGAAACAGAAGTAAAGGATAAAGTGCCGACATACCTGCTGTTCGGTACAATTGCTGCCTTGATTGCTGCCTCTCAGTTTCCGAATAAACCGGAACTGACCAACGGCATCATCTGTGTTGTCTTTGCTGTTTTCGGTATGATCTACCGTGCATTTAAGGAGAAAAGCACAAACGTCTTTCCACGCGTATTGAAATCGGTTGATTATCAGACTCTTCTCCTGCTGACGGGACTGTTTATTGTCATCGGAGGCATTACAGAGGCCGGCGTCATTCAGGCAATTGCAGATCTGTTTGTTAAGATTGGAGGCAATTCTCTATTCTTGATGTACACCTTGATTGTATTTGCTTCGGTCATCATTTCCGCATTTGTAGACAATATTCCTTATGTGGCAACAATGCTTTCTGTCGTCCAGGGCATCGCTGTCTCCATGGGTGTGTCTCCGTATGTCCTGTTCTATGGTCTGCTGATTGGGGCAACGCTGGGCGGCAACCTGACTCCAGTGGGTGCGTCAGCCAATATTGCCGGTATCGGCATCCTGCAGAAGGACGGATATGAAGTATCTACAACAGATTATCTGAAGATTGGAATCCCATTCACAATTGTTGCTGTATTGGCTGGATACATTACAAACTGGCTGATCTGGGGCATGTAAAAGCATAGGAGATGCATTCAATGCATCTCTTTTTTTTACGGTCATTGCTGCTGAATATGCTTTCGAAAAAGTTTCTAATATACAGTGAGAATTTAGTTGCATTCCCATAAGATGTTTGTTATTATATTTGAGCACTGTTTGACAGCGCATGCGCCGATAGCTCAACTGGATAGAGCATTTGACTACGAATCAAAAGGTTGCGAGTTCGACTCTTGTTCGGCGCACCATTTATCTCGGGATGTAGCACAGCTTGGTAGTGCACTTGATTTGGGATCAAGGGGTCACAGGTTCGAATCCTGCCATCCCGACCATTATTGTGGCGAGGTAGCTCAGTTGGCTAGAGCAATCGGTTCATACCCGGAAGATCGTGAGTTCGAGTCTCACCCTCGCTACCATTTGTATTAATGTGTTCGGGCAGATAAAAAAAGATTCTGTTTGCTTCTCGGACCCTTAGCTCAGTTGGTCAGAGCCGTCGGCCCATAACCGACTGGTCGAAGGTTCGAGTCCTTCAGGGTCCACCTATTTTAATGGAGGAGTACCCAAGTGGTTGAAGGGTCCGGTCTTGAAAACCGGTAGGTCGGGAAACTGGCGCCTGGGTTCGAATCCCAGCTCCTCCGCCATTATTTGTTTCAAAAAGTAAATGCATCACACTTATCGCGAGGTAGAGCAGCCTGGTAGCTCGTCGGGCCCATAACCCGGAGGTCGTTGGTTCAAATCCTTCCCTCGCAACCATTGGTCCTGTAGCTCAGCAGGTAGAGCACAGCACTGAAAATGCTGGTGTCGGCAGTTCAACTCTGCCTGGGACCACCTGAAGCTGATTTCGATCAGCTTTTCTTTTTGTCTGAATGCAGGTTTCTGAAAAGATGCCTGCTTTTTGCTATAATAGTATCATTATGAAAAAACCTTTGATTATTGGCTCTGTTTATACAGAGATTCTGAATTATGTTGATGAACTTCCAAAGGGGAATGAAGATTTCACGCCAAGGAAGAGTGAAATGAGAGTGCGCGGATCAGGGTATGAGATGGCACGCGTGTTCAATGGCTTCGGCTTTCCTTATGAACTGATTGCGCCGGCAGGAACAGGCACCTATGGCGAAATTGTAAAAGAAGAATGTCAGAAGGAATGTATTCCTCTGATTGCCAAAGATGACATCAATGGCTGCATGTACACGCTGATTGACAACGCTGGCAATGAGGGATATATGTCTGTGCCAGGTGCAGAATATGATTTTGACCTGGAGGATATTCAGTATATTGATCCGGAAGAGATATCGATTGTTGTATTGTTTGGTGAAATGCTGACAGGAAAGAACAGCGCAGATCTGATCCAGGCATTGGATGATCTGCAGAAGCCGATGATCTTTGTTCCGGGCAGCCGCGGAGATGATATTGATGAAGATATCCTCAACGCTGTCTTCCAGTTTGAACCGCAGCTTTTCTTAAGTGATACAGAGGCGTACTTCATTGCCGGTGCACGCACGCATGACATGAAGGAAACAGCTGGCGCACTGCATGAAGAGAGCGAAGCACCGGTCATGATCTTTCAGCAGCTTGAAGGAGTTTATTATCAGGATGATGAGCAGAAGTACCTGGTGCCTTGTTCCAAGAATGTGCAGTTCAATATGGTGCTGGCGGGATATCTTGCCGCAGGCACTGCCGGCATTGATAGGCAGCGGGCATTGAAGTATGCATGTTCATTTGCACAGGAGTGCCGAAGCAAGCTGCCTTCCAGCAATTTGATGGAGATGGAGAAGAGACAGCTGGCAGATCTGATCTTAGGAAAATAAGCTATGTATAACGGATTAAGTGAAAAGGAAGCACAGGGAAAAAAGAATCAGGGTCTGATCAATGGTCAGGTAAAACGCATGTCACGTTCCTATCAGGAGATTATTAAAGGGAATACATTGACATACTTTAACTTTGTGAACATTGTCCTTTTCATTGTGGTCTGTTTAACAGGACAGATGAATAATGCATTATTCATTACCACCATGATTGCCAATACCTGCATCGGCATCTTCCAGGAGATCAAATCCAAGAAGCTGCTGGATCAGATGGCTATCCTGGTCGTTACAAAAGTGGAAGTCAAGCGCGATAATGAGTGGCGCGAAATTCCAGTGTCTGAGATTGTACTGGATGATTTGATCCGTCTGGATGCAGGTGATCAGGTACCGGTCGACGGCGATGTCGTGGACGGCTATCTGGAAGTCAATGAAAGCATGCTGACAGGTGAATCCAATATGGTCATCAAGCAGCCGGAGCAGCACGTATATGCTGGTACGATTGTCACGTCCGGTGAGGCGTCTGCCCATGTCACAAGAGTAGGAAAAAACTGTCTCGCTTCGCAGATCATGGCCGAAGCACAGAAAGAAAAAAGAGCAGAGTCAAAGCTCCATAATGACTTGAATAAATTGATCCGTGTCATCTCGTTTACGATTGTACCGCTGGGCATCATACTTTATATTGTTCAGAAGAATAATCTCGGTATGGCATGGCAGGATGCCGTCTTAAAGACAGTTGCTGCGGTTGTCGGCATGATTCCAGAGGGATTGGTCGTATTGACATCCATTGCTTTAGCTGTTTCAGTGATCCGTCTGTCTCAGCGTAAAGTACTTGTTCAGGATCTGTTCTCAATTGAATCATTGGCAAGAGTTGATACCATCTGTCTGGATAAGACCGGCACTTTGACACAGGGGACAATGAAAGTTACAAAAGTGCGTCCGTTACTGGATGCAGATCTGAATCATGTCAAGGATATCATGGGCTCTTATCTAGACCATATGGAGAAACCGAACGCCACTTCCAAGGCGATGATTGAATACTTCGGCACCAATACGCATTACGCCAAGGATCAGATCCTGCCTTTCTCTTCTGACCGTAAATATGCCGGCGCTATGCTGCATGGTGAAGGAACCGTCTATGTAGGCGCGGTCAACTTCCTGTTCCCGAAGGGAAGCCCGGCTGTCAACAAGTATATCAAAGCGCATACCGATCAAGGCGAGCGCGTCGTTGTCATTGCTCACAGTGATGAACCGATAGGTGAAGGTCTGCCGGATGATCTGGAGCCTCTGGCAATTGTTGCAATCAAGGATGTCCTGCGTGATCACGTTGAAGATATCATGAAGTATTTTCAGAAACAGAATGTTGATATCAGAGTCATTTCGGGTGATGACCCGGCTACGGTATCTTCTTTAGCAAAGCAGGCCGGCATTCCAAATGCGGAGCAGTATGTCGATATGTCCAAGACGACTGAAAAGATAGATGAATGTGCTTCGAATTATACAGTCTTCGGCAGAGTCCTGCCGGACCAGAAGAAGGCATTGGTCAAGGCACTGCAGAAGCAGGGAAGAACGGTTGCAATGACGGGTGATGGTGTCAATGATGTGCCGGCCTTAAAGACAGCTGATGTATCTGTTGCCATGGCAGCTGGCGCTTCAGCAGCGAAAGACAGTGCAAATATTGTTCTGCTGGATAATGACTTTGGCAAGATGCCTAGTATTGTCGATGAAGGCAGACGGGTCATCAATAATATCTCAAGGGCATCATCCATGTATCTGGTCAAGACGGTCTTTTCTATGCTGCTGAGCATCTATGTCATTCTGATGGTCAGAGAATATCCATTCCTGCCGGTCCATCTGTCCGTAATCAGCGCTTTTGGCGTCGGTATTCCTACTTTCTTTTTACAGCTGGAACCATCCTTTGAAAAAGTCAGCGGCAGATTCTTTGCGAAAGCACTGCGCAATTCTGTACCAAGTGCACTGGCAGTCTTCCTGTCGGCAATTTTGTGCATGCTTGTCAGAGACGGTTTCTTCCTGCCGAACGAAAGATTCTATGGCATCTTTGTCACGGTGACATGCTTCATCTATATCTATACGCTGTACCGTGTTTACTACCCGCCGACAAAGCTGAGGTGGGGGGTCTTTGCGGCAATGGGCATCTGCATGGTTATTTCATTTGTATTTGCCCAGCATCTTGTCAGCGTCTCCTACGAATGGATTGACCTGGTCGTGATCATTCCAATGATGGCCTTAGAGCCTTTCTTAATTGCTCTGATTGCCCGCATCTATGACGGTATCAGCTGTTTCTTCCAATCGATTCACGATTTCTTTGCGGAGAGGTTCCACCATGGATCATGAATATATACCAGATCTTCATATGCTGGAATACATCATGCACGCAAATCAGAAGAAGAAAATTCATAAGATATATCTCTTCCTTGATTTTGACGGCGTGATCAATGTCTTCTATCAGGAAGGAACGCCGGAGTATCAGAAAAAATTGGAAGAATCTAAAAATGGTTTTGATTTTGCAGAACGGAAATGCGTCGCACGCTTGAACCAGTTCTGTGCGGATTATCCGGTGGAAGTCATCATTTCTTCTTCCTGGAGGTTTGGTAAGCTGAAGTCATGTACTGCCTACTTAAAAAATTCTGGTCTCAAAAATTATGTTAAAGTGACTGATACCACACAGACGGAAAAATTCCAGAGCAGGGAAGCAGATATTGAACAGTATCTGCTGGCCCGTCCAGATTTCAGCGGGTTTATCATCTTTGACGATATGCCGATGAAGAATCTTGATCATTATCTGGTGCAGACCAATCCATTTAAAGGCTGGGATGCGGACCGTGACCGTTTAGCAAGAAATATTGTTAAAAAGTTCTAGACATTTCAGGGTCCCTTAGGTATAATCATTTTTGCTGATGTGGATATGGCGGAATTGGCAGACGCGCTAGTTTCAGGTACTAGTGGGGCGACCCGTGCTGGTTCAAATCCAGTTATCCGCACCATAGAGAGAAGCTCTTCGGAGCTTCTTTTCTTTATCTTTTCCAGTTACAATTATGAAATAAAGGAGACATGATCATGAATATCGAAATTGATCTTACCAATGTAGAACTGCATACGAAAAGAATGACGCTGCGTCCCTGGACGATGGCTGATCTGAATGATTTCTATGAATATGCATCTGTCGACGGCGTCGGTCAGATGGCAGGTTGGCAGCCGCATCAGAATATTGAGGAATCTAGGAGGATCCTCGAGATGTTCATCCAGGGGAAGAAGACCTTTGCGCTGGTAAAAGGCGGCAAATGCATCGGATCTCTCGGCATTGAAAAATACAATGAAACAGAGTTCCCGGAATTTGCTGATCTGAAGGCAAGAGAACTGGGCTTTGTCCTGTCCAAAGACTTTTGAGGACAGGGACTGATGCCGGAAGCCGTCAATGAAGTCATACGCTGGTTGTTTGAGACCAAGGATCTTGATCTGATCACCTGTGGCTACTTCAAATGGAACCATCAGTCAGAAAGCGTGCAGAAGAAGTGTGGATTTGTGCCATACCGTACCATCCAGTTCGAAACAAGAGCGCATAAGATAGAAGAAACACAGGTTGGTGTTTTAAAGAGAGAAGATTGGCAGCAGAGGGTTGGTTGACACAAATCGTCCGCCATTATGTATAATAAGTACTATGTCAGACTTATTTGAATACGCCGGTGCTGAGACAAAAAAGAAAAATGAACCTTTAGCAGCCCGCATGAGACCGCAGACTTTGGATGAGGTCGTGGGACAGGATCACATCGTCGGCAGGGATAAATTACTATATCGGGCAATCCAGGCAGACCAGCTTAGTTCGATCATTTTATATGGTCCACCAGGTACTGGGAAAACGACTTTGGCAATGGTCATTGCCCATACGACCAGTGCTGACTTTGAACAGATCAATGCAACGATTGCCGGCAAGAAGGAAATGGAGCAGGTCATCGAACATGCCAAGCAGACGCTTGGTGCATATGGCCGCAAAACAATTCTTTTCATTGATGAGATTCACCGATTCAATAAGGCGCAGCAGGATTATCTGCTTCCTTATGTAGAAGATGGAACAATCATATTGATTGGGGCAACGACCGAGAATCCTTATTTTGAAGTGAATGGTGCTCTATTGAGCAGATCGCGGATCTTTGAACTGCATTCTCTTGATAAAGCAGCTGTACTCACGCTGATCAAGCGGGCAGCCAGTGATCCAATCAAAGGTATTGCGGGTGATATGGTGCAGGTGGATGACGATGCTGTAGAGTTCTTAGCTGATATCGCCGACGGTGATGCCAGAGCTGCTTTAAATGCATTGGAGCTGGCTGACTTGACAACCGCACGCAGTGATGACGGATATATCCACGTTACTTTGGCTGTGGCAGAGGAATGCATTCAGAAGAAGGCGGTCCGCTACGACAAGACAGGTGACAATCACTATGATACAATCTCTGCCTTTATTAAATCCATGCGGGGTTCTGATCCGGATGCGGCAGTATATTATCTGGCCAGGATGCTTTCAGCTGGGGAAGATGTGAAGTTCATTGCCCGAAGGATCATGATCTGTGCCTCGGAAGATGTCGGCAATGCGGATCCACGTGCATTGGAAGTGGCAGTTGCTGCTTCTTTGGCTGTAGAGCGTATCGGCATGCCGGAAAGCCAGATCATCCTTTCACAGGCTGCGTCCTATGTTGCCTGTGCACCAAAATCCAATTCTGCTGTCAATGCTATCTTTAAGGCAAAAGCAGAAGTTGAGAAAAGCGGCAATCTGCAGATACCGCCGTATTTGAAAGATGCACATTACAACAGTGCTGAAAAGCTCGGTCATGGTATCGGCTATCAGTATCCGCATGATTTTCCGCATCATTATACTGATCAGCAGTATCTTCCGGATGAGCTCAAAAATGAAAGCTTCTATGAACTTTCTGATTCGGGCTATGAGGCAAAGCTGCAGCAGTGGCTGAAATCCATCGGCAAGAAGAACTATCATCAGGAAACGAAGAAGTAATTGATCCCGGATACCGTGAAGAAACGGCTGCGGGATTTTTTGTGGAAATGTAACAAAGAAAAAAAGATAAAGAATGGTCCTATAAAATATATATGTAAATATTTACATTTCCTTGAAACATTTACATATTTGGCATATAATCGTTATCCGTAGAGGACAAAATTATGGAAACTTTATATGACAGTCAGTTCGAGCATGATGCCTGCGGCATTGGAGCAGTCGTCAGTATTCAGGGAATCAGGACCCATCAGACAGTCAGTGATGCATTAAGGATCGTTGAAAATCTCG
Organism: uncultured Galactobacillus sp.; assembly: GCA_964385925.1. Classification (GTDB taxonomy): domain Bacteria; phylum Bacillota_I; class Bacilli_A; order Erysipelotrichales; family Erysipelotrichaceae; genus Bulleidia. The sequence continues at coordinate 25,738 of CAYLQV010000021.1, forward strand.
GCCACCGGGCAGGGAAAGATGCCAAAGGCGAAGTTGGTGACGGTGTCGGCATCCTGACGCAGATTCCACATGCATATTTCCGTAAAGTCTGTGCTGAACTGCAGCTGCCGTCTTCCTTTGGTGTCGGCATGTTTTTCTTTCCAAAGGATATCCGTGCCCGCCGGCAGGCAATGAAGATGTTTGAAGTTATTGCCAAGAAGGAAGGATGCACCTGTGTCGGATGGCGTGAAGTCCCTGTCAATCCAGACAGTCTCAGTGAAAAGGCGATGTCTTCCTGCCCTGCAATCTATCAGGCATTTGTAACATCTGATCCTCAGCTGGAGCCAGGAATTGAATTTGACCGGAAACTATATTTGATCCGGCGCATCTTTGAACCAAGCAATGAAGAGACCTATGTGTGCTCACTGAGCTCCAGAACGATTGTCTACAAGGGAATGTTCTTAGTCAATCAGCTGCGTACTTTTTTTACTGATCTGCAGCAGGAGGATTTCACAGCTTCCATTGCACTGGTGCACAGCCGTTTCTCGACTAATACCATGCCAAGCTGGCGGCGTGCTCACCCTTACCGCTACATCATGCATAACGGCGAAATCAATACCATTAAAGGAAATGCCGGCAAAATGCTCTCCCGGGAAGAGAACATGGCTTCTTCAATCTTAGGGGATGAGATTGATAAGGCATATCCTGTCATTGCATCCAACGGGTCAGATTCAGCAATGCTGGACAACACGCTGGAATTCATGATGATGTCAGGATCGGACTTGGCCAAGGCAGTCATGCAACTGATTCCAGAACCATGGCAGAACAATGATGAAATGGATCAGGAAAAGAAAGATTTCTATGAATATAATGCTACTTTGATGGAACCTTGGGATGGACCGGCTGCCATCATCTTCAGTGACGGTGATGTCATGGGTGCAGTATTGGACCGCAACGGCCTGCGGCCTTCCCGTTACTATGTAACAAAGGATGACTATCTGATCCTTTCTTCAGAAGTCGGTGTACTGGAGATTGATCCAGCCCGGATTGCTAAGAAGGACCGTCTTCGTCCAGGCAAGATGCTGTTAGTAGATACCAAAGCAAAACGGCTGATCCCGGATGAAGAGATCAAGGCAAAATATGCTTCTCAGCATCCATATGGCGAATGGCTGAAGACAAATCTTATGGAGCTGAAGGACCTGCAGATACCAAACCAGAACACAATCCATCTGAAGGGCGAGGAACTGGCAAAGCAGAAGAAAATGTTCGACTACTCCTATGAAGATATACAGGACTATATTCTGCCGATGGCTTTAAATGCACTGGAACCAGTTGTATCCATGGGTGCTGATATTCCTCTTGCCGTCATGAGCAGGCAGTATCAGCCGCTGTTCAATTACTTTAAGCAGCTGTTTGCCCAAGTCACCAATCCGCCGATTGACTCCATCCGTGAGGAAATTGTCACCTCAACGGCTGTATATCTTGGAAAAGATGGGAACCTGTTGGAAGACAAAGCTGAAAATGTCAGGGTCCTGAAGATCAATAATCCAATCCTCAGCAATCTGGATCTCCTGAAGATCCGCAATATGAAAAAGAGCGGTTTCAAGACGGCTGACATCAGCATTCTGTATTACAAAAATACACCGCTGGAAAAAGCCATTGAGAACATGTTCAATGAAGCGGATAAAGCGATTGAAGCAGGCAGCACCATTCTGATCCTCTCTGACCGCGGTGTGGATGAGACCCACGTCCCGATTCCTTCACTGCTTGCTGTATCTGCAATGCATCAGCATCTTCTCCGCACCAAGCGCAGAATGAGCTGTGCACTGATCCTGGAAACGGCAGAACCGAAGGAAGTCCATCACTTTGCGACGTTACTGGGCTATGGGGCAAGTGCCATCAACCCATATCTGATCCAGGACTGTCTGCAGGAACTGATCGATGAGGGAACACTGAACAAAGAGTACTATGCCGCCGTGCATGACTTTAACTATGCCATTCTGAAGGGCATCGTAAAGATTGCCTCTAAGATGGGCATTTCAACTCTGCAGTCCTATCAAGGTTCACAGAACTTTGAAGCAATCGGTATTGACCATGATGTGATTGAACGCTACTTTGGTCAGACGGTCAGCCGGATCGGCGGCATTGATCTGAAGGATATTGAAAAGCAGATTGATGAACGCCACAGTTCAGTCTTTGATCCATTGGGATTAGAAGTCAGCTTGACGCCGGAGAGCAGAGGCGAACACAAGCTGCGCAGCGGCAGGGAAGATCATCTGTATAATCCAGAAACAATCCATGCGCTGCAGCAGGCAGTACGCACGGGAGATTACAGTCTGTATCAAACATATGCAAAGAAGATTGAAGAGGAAGGTGCCGGCTCGCATATCCGCGGCATGCTTGCATTGTCATCGAATCGAGCGCCGATCTCTTTAGATGAAGTTGAAAGTGTAGATTCAATTGTGCAGAGATTCAAGACAGGAGCAATGTCTTACGGCTCCATTTCGAAAGAAGCACATGAGACGCTGGCGATTGCCATGAACAGTCTGCATGCGAAGAGCAATACTGGAGAAGGCGGCGAGGAAGAAGACCGCTTTGAAAAGGATGCCAACGGAAACTGGCGCATGTCCCGTATTAAGCAGGTGGCGTCCGGCCGTTTCGGTGTAACCAGCAACTTCCTGAATCACGCGGATGAGATCCAGATCAAGATGGCACAGGGTGCCAAGCCCGGAGAAGGCGGACAGCTGCCAAGCGGCAAAGTCTATCCTTGGGTCGCCAAGGCAAGACATTCAACCCCAGGTGTTCAGCTGATCTCACCGCCGCCGCATCATGATATCTATTCCATCGAAGATCTGGCGCAGCTGATCTATGATCTGAAATGCGCAAATGACAAGGCACGGATCTCTGTCAAGCTTGTTTCTGAAGCAGGTGTCGGTACAGTCGCGGCTGGCGTTGCTAAGGCTGGTTCACAGGTAATCTTGATCTCCGGCTATGACGGCGGGACCGGTGCAGCTCCGAAGAACGCGATTTACAATGCAGGTCTGCCGTGGGAGCTGGGTCTATCAGAAGCACACCAGACATTGCTGATGAATGGTCTGCGGGATAAGGTCGTATTGGAGACAGACGGCAAACTGATGTGCGGCCGCGATGTTGCGGTTGCTGTTCTGCTTGGTGCTGAAGAATTCGGTTTTGCAACAGCACCGCTTGTTGCCATGGGATGCGTCATGATGAGAGTATGCAATCTTGATACCTGCCCAGTCGGTGTGGCAACACAGAATCCAGAGCTTCGCAAGCGGTTCATGGGGAAACCTGAACATGTTGTCAATTTCATGAAATTCATTGCGGAAGATCTGCGCGGATACATGGCACAGCTTGGCTTCCGTACTGTTGATGAAATGATTGGTCATACTGAGTGCCTGCATAAAAAGGAATATCCTGCAGACAGTCCATTGGCTAGAATTGATCTGACAAGCATGCTGGCAAAGGAAGTGGAAGAAGATTCCTATGCCAAGAAGAATATCTTTGACTTCAAGCTTTCTCAGACAAAGGACATGAAGCTCTTTGATGATGCATGTCAGAATGCCCTGCAGCTGCAGAAGCCATGGCACGTCTCACTGGAAGTCAACAACCGTGACAGAGCTTTTGGTACACTGCTTGGCTCACGCATTACCCGTACTTATCCGCATGGCATGCCGGATGACAGATTTGTCATTGACTGTCACGGAAACGGCGGACAGAGCTTTGGCGCCTTCATTCCAAGAGGACTGACACTGAATTTGGAAGGTGATGCAAATGACTACTTTGGCAAAGGACTCAGCGGCGGCATTCTGGCTCTGAAGACAGATGATGGCTCACAATTGAAGGCAGACAGCAATATCGTTGTCGGCAATGTCGCTCTGTATGGTGCGACAAGCGGTGAAGCATATATCAATGGTGTGGCAGGAGAACGATTCTGTGTCCGCAATTCGGGCGCACAGGCGGTCTGTGAAGGATGCGGTGACCATGGCCTGGAATACATGACTGGCGGCACCGTATTGGTGCTGGGCGAAACAGGCAGGAACTTTGCGGCCGGCATGAGCGGCGGCATTGCGTATGTTTATGATCCAAACAACGTCCTGTATAAAAGGCTGAATGCAGCACTGGTGCAGATGGAATACGCCGACAGCAAGCATGATCAGGATATGATCAAAACGATGCTCGAGAATCATGTCAAGCGTACAGGCTCACAGCTTGCGCAAGACCTGCTTGCACATTACGAGGAAGAGAAAGACCACTTCAAGGTCATTATTCCTACCGGATACAGAGACATGATCCGGTTGATCAAGCAGAATGAAGAGAAGGGCATGACCGCAGATGAGGCTCAGCTGGAAGCATTCTATACAATGAAGGAGGCGCACTGATATGGGCAAGACCACAGGCTTTCTAGAATATAAACGGCAGGACAACCGCGAACTTCCAGAAAAAGAACGGATCAGGAACTATCATGAGTTCCATCAGCCCCTTTCACAAGAAGAAAGACAGGAGCAGGCAGCCCGCTGCATGAACTGCGGTGTACCGTACTGCCAATGGGGGAAACCGATTGGCCGCATGGTTGCCGGCTGTCCGCTCAATAATCTGGTTCCTGAGTTTAATGATGCTCTGTACCGCAGCAATCGGAAGCAGGCATTGGAACGGCTGCTGCTGACAAATAACTTTCCGGAATTCACATCACGTGTCTGCCCGGCTTTATGTGAGAAGGCATGTACATGCGGTCTGAACGACGAACCAGTTGCCACCAAGGATAATGAATATGACATCATTGAAAGTGCGTTTGCAAATGGTGAAATGAAACCGGTCAAGATTACCGGCAGATCAGACAAGAATGTCGTTGTCGTCGGCTCTGGGCCGAGCGGACTTGCCTGTGCCGACCAGCTGAATAAGCGCGGTCATCATGTCACAGTCATGGAAAAAAGCGACAGATTCGGCGGGCTGCTGATGTACGGTATTCCAAATATGAAGCTGGAAAAGGAAGTCGTGAACAGAAGAGTTGACCTGATGGAAAAAGAAGGTGTGCAGTTTCTGAGCAGTTCACCGATTGAGACTAAGGCACAGGCAGATGCATTGAAGAAAAAATTTGATGCCGTCGTTCTGTGCTGCGGCAGCCAGAAGCCTAGGAGCTTGGCTGTGGAAGGCATTGAAAGTGAAGGCATCCACTTCGCAGTTGATTTCCTGACAGCCAGCACGATGTCACAGTTGGACCATTGTGAACCTGCGTTCAGTGCAAAACATGCCCATGTTGTTATTGTCGGCGGCGGCGATACAGGCAATGACTGTGTCGGCACCAGCATCCGGCAGGGATGCACAGATGTTGTACAGCTGGAGATGATGCCTGAGCCTCCGCTGGAAAGAAGAGAGAATAATCCATGGCCGGAGTGGCCTCTGGTCAAGAAAACAGATTATGGGCAGAAGGAAGCCATTGCAGTTTTCGGCCATGATCCTAGGATCTATGAGACATCGATAGCTCAGATCTACAGCGAAAAAGGAAGAATCACGGCGGTAGATATTGTCAAAGTGAAAATGGTGCGCAGTGAAGATGGCAGGATGTCCATGCATCAGGTCGAAGGCACAATTGAACATCTTCCATGTGACCTGCTGCTGATTGCGGCTGGGTTCCTTGGATGTTCGGATACAATTGTGAAGGCATTCTCTTTGAAGACAGTCAGAGGCAATGCCGAAGCAGACAATTTTCATATTGAAGGTAATCTGTTTACTGCTGGAGACATGCATCGCGGGCAGTCGCTTGTTGTTCATGCCATAGCAGAAGGGAGAAAGTGTGCGGAAGAAGTAGACCGCTATCTGACGAAATATTAACTGGCTGGGACCCGCAGATCTGTGCGGGTCTTTTCAGTTCCACGCTTAGGAACCAGTGATAAAATGTCCATGATATAATAAACACATAGGTTTTAGACGGAGTGAAGATAATGATCAAGAATATAAAACTGTTTGTCGCAGACATTGATGGAACACTGGTCAATGAAGCGCGTGAGATGATGCCTTTAACAAGAGCTGTACTGAATGATCTGCATTGCAGAGGAATCCTGATGGGCATTGCCAGCGGCAGACCGGTAGGACCGCATCTTTATGAACAGAAAGACGCATGGCGGGTGAATTTTGACTTCGATATGTGGATCGGCATGAACGGCAATCAGGTCTATGATGTGCATAAGGATACTTATGAAAAGTTCTATGAACTGGCACCGCAGACCATTGAGGAGATCATTGCCATGATGAAGCCGATCCAGGCTAATCCTTTTATCTATATCGGAGAAGATATGATGAGTGCAGAGATTGATGATGAGATGTATGCATCAATGAACCGGCATCATATCATCTGTACTAAGGTGCAGCAGACGAGTGACCTTTGGGCGCATCCGACTGAGAAGATCTTATTCCGTCTCAAGGATGCGGCAGATATGCCGGCTGCTGAAGAACTGGCAGCCAGGCATCCTTCGAAGGATTACACAGCATTCAAGACCCAGCCGACAATGCTGGAATTCCAGGACCCAAAAGTCAATAAGGGATTGGGTGTGGAAAGATACTGCATGCATAACAATATCTCACTGGATGAAGTCATTGCCTTTGGCGATATGTCCAATGACAACGGCATGATGACAACTGCAGGATGGTCTGTCTGTCTTAAAAATGGTGCAGATGATACCAAGGCACTGGCCAATGAGATCACGGAATATGACAATGACCACGACGGTCTAGGCCGTTATATGATTGACCATTGGTATCTGCCGAACGGATGGAAAATACCGGAGGTTTCTGAATGATCAGGATTGCCATCTGCTGCGGAGGCGGATTTTCTTCCAGCACACTTGTCAGCCATATTCAGAAGACGTTGGAAAAAGAAGGACTGCAGAAGAAAGCTTCCTTTGAATTCATTCCGTTTGTTCATCTGAAAGACAGACAGGATGAAGTCGATATTGCCATGCTGTGCCCGCATTTAGAATGGGCTGCAAAACAGCATGTATCAGAATTTCATATTCCACTGTATGTGATTCCGCCAAAGCTGTATGGACTGATGCCGGCCGAAGATTTTATTGATGATGCGGAAGATATCCTGTCATTGTGGCAGAAGGAACCGAAGAATGTGATGACGTTTTCTGATGAGCCAAGACCATTGTCAATCACACGTATGGTGTCACACCGCCGGATGCTGAAAGGTGAGAAAGCAGATTTGCATCATATTCTTGGAAAGTAAGTGCGGCGCAGGCTGCACTTTTTAAAATCAAGAGTTGAAAAAAAACAAGGATGGTATACTATTTTCCTGTTACACGAACAGAGGAGAAATGAAAATGAAAGAATTTGCCCCAATTAAAGAGGGTAAGGTCCGTGAGATCTATGACAACGGTGATTCCCTTATCATGGTAGCAACCAACCGCATTTCCGCTTTTGATGTAATTTTGAAGAACAAAGTCACAAAAAAAGGTGCTGTCCTGACACAGATGTCAAAGTTCTGGTTTGACTATACAAAGGATATCGTACCGAATCACATGATCAGCACTGATGTCAATGATATGCCTGAGTACTTCCGCAAGCCGGAATTCACTGGCAATTCCATGCTGTGCAGAAAACTGAACATGATACCGATTGAATGCATTGTCAGAGGATATATTACTGGCTCCGGCTGGGTGTCCTATCAGAAGAACGGTACAGTATGCGGCATCAAGCTGCCAGCAGGACTGAAAGAATGCGATCAGCTTCCTGAACCAATCTACACACCATCCACGAAGGCGGAGATTGGTGATCATGATGAGAATATCAGCTTTGACCAGTCCATCGACGTTTTGGAAAAGAAGTTCCCTGGACATGGCAGAGAATATGCGACAAAGATCAGAGACTATACAATTGCTCTGTATAAAAAATGTGCAGAATATGCACGTTCCAAAGGCATCATTATTGCCGATACCAAGTTTGAGTTTGGCCTGAATGAAAACGGTGAGGTCATCTTAGGTGATGAGATGCTGACACCGGATTCCAGCCGCTTCTGGCCAGTCGAGGGCTATGAACCTGGCCATGGACAGCCTTCTTTTGACAAACAGTTTGTCAGAGACTGGCTGAAGGCAAATCCAGACAGTGACTACAATCTGCCGGATGATGTCATTGCTAAGACGATTGCCAAGTATATGGAAGCTTATAAGCTTCTGACAGGCAAAGATCTGGAAGCTTAAGGAGAAGAGAAATCTTCTCTTTTTTTACGGGAAAAACTCTGTTTTTGGTGAATATAAGAACGAGGAGAGAGAAAATATGCAGACACCAATTACAGAAATTGCAGGATATCCATATCCTGACCGCATCAGTCATTTTCGGCAGATGTGCAGGAACTATAAAGTCAATGAATACTGGCTCAGAAATATGGAGCACAGTTTTCAGGCACAGAGCAGGTTCCAGGACAATTTATACGATTATGAGAACGGTAAATTCCGCACCAGTCAGGAAATGAAGGAAAGATACGGCATTGTGAAGAACAATGTTGTCAGTGTAGACAAGACATTGGAAAAGATCCGGATGTTCTATGGCAGTGAAGCAGAAGAAATGGTCAGAGAAGCCTATGTTGCAGGGAAGAGCCGGAAGGAGATTGCTGAGAAATATCATCTGTCCGAGAATGCACTGCAGAGGAAGTATCGTGTATGGCTGGAAAATGTCATCTATGAAGACAGTGAGGAACACAGCTGATGACAAGAAAGATCACAAAATTCTTTGCCGTGCTGGCAGTCATTCTTCAGGTCATGATCATGAATGTGCTGCCGGTCTGTGCAGCCGTCCATATCACAAAGTCATACAGCGGCTATAAAGTAACCGGCGACAATATGGAAAGCGCTGCATTGATGAAAAAAGATTACAACGGTCTGCCGGTATACTGCATTCAGCCATATGTCCCGTGGAGCACCGCCGATGTATATGATGTCGGTTATCTGGAAGATTATGAAAAGCTGTCAGCTTCCGCCAAGAGACATATTGCGGAATACTCCTATTTTGGTTATGGATATCAAGGAAGTCAGGATGGTGCTGATTATGCTGCTGCTCAGTATTTGATCTGGCTGGAGATTGATCCGCAGTTCGTATTGAATACGCATTTCTATGATCAATATACCGGCGAAAATGCAGATGACCTGATTTTTAATACAGCAAAACGCATTCTGAATGATGTGGATTCCTATGAAAAGGACGTCAATTTCAAAGTGAGCGGTACATCTGCAGAAAGTGCTTCCGGATCAGCATATGCCGGTGAAGGGGAAGCAGGACAGACCGTCGAACTGGATGATGTTAACGGTGCACTTGCTGATATGAAGCTTTCGAAAAATGATTTTGGCGATGCTCTTCAGGTCAATGGGAATCATATCACAATCAGTTTAAGCGCTGCTTCTGCCGGCAACAGGGAGGTACGCTTTATCAGAAACAGCAGCGAGATTGGTGAACGTCCGCTGATGCTGAAAGATTCTTCTTCTGTATATCAGACAATGACTGTCAGAGGAGACATTAATAAAGAGGCATCTATTAACCTGCATACGACTCTGTATGCAGAGATCACGAAAACGGATGAACAGGGGAATAACATAATCGGTGCATCTTTACAGCTGACCGATGCAGATACTGGGCACATCGCTGATACATGGATTTCAACTGCACAGCCGCATAAGGTATCTCATCTTGAAGGCGGCCACAGTTATATTTTGAAGGAAGACCATGCGCCTATTGGCTACTATTATGTATCACCGGAAACATTTCAGCCGCAGCTCAAAAGTATCATTCAGGCTGTTGATCACGAGATTACTGGATCAATTCTGAAGGTGGATGAAAATGGTAAACCGCTTGCTGGGACTTCATTGGAACTGATTGATGAGACAGATCAGAGGACACTTCATTTCATCAGCGGGGCAGTGCCGTATCAATGCGGTGATTTTCTGGCGGCAGATCATCATTACCGGCTGAAAGAGACAGAAGCTCCAACAGGCTACTATCAGGCCAAAGACATTGAATTTACCGTGCCGCATCAGTATAACGGCACACCAATTGAAATTGTGATGAAGGATACTCCAATTCAATATTCAATCCTTAAGGCGGATGAGAATCAGCACCCTGTAGCAGGAGCGCAGCTTTCTCTTTATGATGTGACGGGCGGTGAAAAGATACTTATCAATTCTTGGGTCACAGGAACTGATCTAGTTGAAGTCGGCCATCTGCTGACGGCTGGTCATGCATACTGTGTCAGTGAGGATGATGCCAGCACAAAATACTTCTTAGCAGTGGATGAACATTTCCAAGTTGCTGAGATTCCTGATGAAGAGGAAGAACACAATATTGTTGTCACGGATAATCACATTCAATATCAGCTGGCAAAAGTTGATGAAAATGGCACGCCGGTCAAAGACGCAAGACTTTTGATCACGGATGTTACAGATACGCTCGACCAGGAAAGAACAGTGCTTGATTGGCGCAGTACCGAAGAGCCTTTGATCATCAATCTGTTCGAAAGAGGACATGTCTACCGTCTTCAGGAAACAGAATGTCCGGATGGATATTATCAGGCAGAAGACAAGTACTTTAAAATACCGACTTATGGTGAAGCATATCCGATACTGATCAGCTGTGTCAATGAACATGTTGTATACCGCATCCTGAAAGTTGATGAACAGGGGAATGCGGTCAAGGATGCAGAGCTAACTGTTTTTGAAAAGAATGATGGGAAAGAATCAGCAGTTGCCTCCTTTACAACAACTGAAGAAGCGAAAATCCTGTATAGTCTGAAGAAAGATACTGATTATGTCGTGAAGGAGACTAAGACACCGACAGGGTACTATACTGCTGCCGAGAAAACGTTCCATGTTAATGCAGAGGGAAGTGCCCAGCCGATTGAAATAGTCATGCAGGACAATACTATTCAAACAGTGCTCCGCAAGACTGATCTGGAAGGAAAGAGACTGTCAGGAGCGATGCTGACTATCATTGATCTAGAAAGCGGTGAGACAGCAGCATCCGTCACATCCGCTGCAGAAGATATCCAGATTGGAAATGTTCTGAAGCCGGGTCATACCTATGCGGTGAAAGAAGAACAGGCACCGAAAGGCTATTACAGAAGCGAGGATGTTCGCTTCACAGTTCCGGAACATATGCAGAATGATGACAGCATTGAAGTAGAAGTCAAAGACTGTCCAATCAGAGGAATCGTCATTAAAACGGATCAAGGCGGACATCCTCTGGCGAATGCACATTTAACTTTGATACGCGGAAGTCAAATGTTGACTGAATGGGACAGTGAAGAAGAGCCAAAGGATATCTCTTCCTATCTCACTTCTGGTGAAACATATGAAGTGAAAGAAACAAAATCTTCAGTCGGTTACTACTATGCACAGTCGCAGACATTTACTGTTGATGATGCACATCAGGAGCCGATTGAAATTGTCATGAAAGACCAGGCAGTATCTTATGAAATCGCAAAGACGGATGAAAAAGGAAATCCTGTTGCCGGTGTACAGCTGAAGCTGACCGATCTGACAGAAAATAATACTGTTATCCGTCAATGGACGACAACAGCTGAAACAGAAAAGTTCAATCAGGAGCTTACAGCAGAGCATCAATATCTCCTGGAAGAAACTGCTGTGACGGAAGGCTATCATGAAGCAGAGTCACTTATGTTCACTGTCGGCCGTACATGCGGCAGTCAGGCAGCAATTGTAAAGCTGATCGATGAGACAAATGAAATTTCGTTCCTGAAAACAAATGAACTCGGCAGTCCGCTTGCTGAAGCAGAAATGGAGATCCTGGACCAGGATGGAAATATCACAGCATCGTTCATTTCAACAGATGACGCTTCTGGTGTATCATTGGACAGAACAGGCAGAAAGATCAGTTCTCTGCTGAAGAGCGGTGAAACATACATCCTGCATGAAAAAGCAGCACCATTTGGATATCAGCTGTGTGCTGATATATCATTTGTCATGGATGGCACGGTCTCCTCGCCGCAGATCATCAGTGTGCAGGATCTGCCGAAGACAGTGTTCCTGAAAATAGATAAGCGCGCTGCGGAAGGAAACATGCCGCTGCTGGCTGACTGTGAAGTGACTGTCTATCATCAGGAATCGAATGAACCGGCTTATGATCTCAATGGTGATGCAGCGAAAGCATTGACCGATGAGAATGGTGCTGTCTGCTTCAATCTTCCGTATACAAATGACGGCTATTACGTCAAGGAAACGAAAGCACCGCAGGGATATGCCATTGATCCGGTAAAAAAAGAACTGCCTTTAGACGAAGAAGAATACTTCCATCAGGAAACACCGCAGGTCATACATGTCGTTGATCAGAAGAATGTCGAAACAGGAACAGAACTGCCATATCACGCAGTTATGGCTCTGCTATGCATGATGGGATGTTTCTTCCTGATGAAATTTCCGCATGAGAAAATTTAGAACATTGATGCTTGCTGTATCCTGTTCCTGTCTCAGTTATGCAGTATGTGATCTATATGACTGGACTGCAGGTGTTGAGCATGAGAACAGTGTCCTGCATACAGTCAGACAGTATACCGAAGAAAATGCTCCAGAAGCTGCAGCCTCACTAAAGGAAATGAATAAAGACTATGTCTGCTGGCTGGAGATGGAAGATCATTCAGTTTCACTGCCGGTCGTGCAGGGAGATGATGATGCCTATTATCTTAATCACGCTTTTGATAACAGTGAAAGCGGGCAGGGAACACCCTTCTTTTCACACGATGCATGCATGAATGACAGGATCAAGATCATATACGGTCATCACGTATATTATGATTCTTCGGCAATGTTCTCACCGCTTCTGCAGCTTGAACACCATATGACAGATGACAATGATACATTTACACTGCAGTATAAAACACATCAGGACGGCTATCAGATTGCATATGTGTTTCCAATGAAAAAAGAAGAATCGACATTTTCCTTGAGAAAACAAGACTTTGCAGATCAAGCAGATTTTGAAAATTGGATCAGTTATGCGGCTGCCAGGAGCACACGTGCAAACAGTGACTGCACAGCTGCGGATGAATATGTCCTGCTGCAGACATGCGGCAGGAACAAAGATGAATTTCTGATTGTCATCGGCCGAAAGACAAAGAAGGTAATCTGTTCTTGAAAGGAAGTGTGAAAGGCAATAAGATAATTGCATTGAGGTAAATTATGCAGAATCTTAGAAATGCTTTTGAAAAATTCAGATATGGCAGAAATGGTGCTGATGCTTACTGCCGTTTCCTGCTGATTGTCGGCATCATACTTGATTTGATCAGTATCTTCGGCGGTATGTTCTTCCTGATTTTGGCTGATATTATTTTTATTTATGCACTGTTCCGGATGTTCTCAAAAAATCTAGTCAAAAGATCGATTGAGAATCAGAGCTATCTGGTTGTCAGCAACTGGATCAGACATATGTATAAAGCTTTTATCTCCAATATCAAGGACAAGGAACATAAGTATTATGTATGTCCGCAGTGCCATCAGATTGTCCGGGTTCCACGCGGTCACGGTAAAATTGATATTACATGTCCAACATGCGGGAAGGAATTCAGCCGAAAGAGCTGAGCTTTCCCGTTTTTTTATATGAAATTGTGATAGAGTTATGACATTGAAAAGTGAGGAGTATTTATGACAAGTATGAAATCGATTTCCACAAAAGATCTTGCCGGCATGCGCAGTGCATATGCTAAAAATGAAAAAGCAAGAGTTGTCAGGAACGCTTTGACAAAAAATGACATCAGCACAATTTCCCGCGTATTCGAAGCAGAGGCTGCCAACCCAAATGTCTTCTCCATCAATATCAAGACGATGACAGCGACCAATCAGAAGCAGTCAGGAAGATGCTGGATCTTTTCTTCGATGAATGTGCTGAGAGAAATCGTTGCGAAACGTTATAAGATCAAGGACTTTGAACTGTCCCAGAATTATATTGCTTTCTATGACAAGCTGGAAAAGGCAAACTGGTTCATGGAATCAACACTCCAGGAACTGGACAGTGCTGTTGATTCAGAAAACATGAGATTCCTGCTGGAATGGGCAGTCGGTGACGGCGGTCAGTGGAACATGCTGCAGAGCATTGTCATGAAGTACGGTATCTGTCCTAAGACAGCAATGCCGGAAACATATCAGTCTTCTCATACGAGAAATATGAACGGTCTTCTGAATCTGAGACTGCGCAGGTTTGTGGCAGATTCGCGCCACCTGGCAGGGGAAGGCAGAAAAGATGAGATTCCGGAGCTGAAGAAGGAGGCACTGGCTGAAGTTTACAGCCTGCTGGTATCCTGCTTTGGCATGCCGCCGGAAGAGTTTACGTTTGAATACTATGACAAGGATGATAAGCATCACGCAGACTATCATGTAAAGCCGTCCGCATTCTACCAGAAGTATCTGAAGACAGATCTGGAGAACTATGTCAGCGTTATTAATGGCCCGACAGAGGACAAGCCTTTCTATCAGACATATTCTGTAAAGTATCTAGGCAATGTTGTCGGCGGCCATAAGATTGAACTGCTGAATCTGCCGATGAAGGACTTTAAAAAGGCTGCTCTGGATCAGCTGAAAGCTGGCGAATCAGTATGGTTCGGCTGCGACTGCGGCAAGGACGGCGACCGTACGACTGGTCTCTGGGATGATAAACAGTACGATTATGCCAACACCTTCGATCTGAAGCTGGATCTGACCAAGGCGGAAGCTCTTGATACAAGAGAATCTGCAATGAATCATGCAATGGTGCTGACTGGCGTCAATCTGGATGAAAAGGGAAAGCCTGACAGATGGAAGATTGAGAACTCCTGGGGTGAAGAAATTGCCAATAAAGGCTACTTTATAGCAAGTGATACCTGGTTTGACAAGTATATGTATGTCGTTGCTGTCAATAAGAAGTATCTCTCTGCCAAGGCACTCAAGGCTTTGACAAAGAAGAGCAGAGAACTAGCTCCTTGGGATCCATTTGGAACTTTAGCTGATTAATCGGAAGAATGCCTTCAACGAGGGCATTCTTTTTTTATTAGCGTGGTATAATAGTTGCGTAGATTTGGAGTTTACAAATGAAAATTGGTGTCATTTCCCTTGGCTGTGCCAAGAACCTAGTCGATACAGAAAATGTGCTTGGCATGCTGAAACAGGCAGACCAGGAGATTGTTACTTCCTATGATGATGCAGAAGCAATCATCATCAATACATGCGGTTTTATTGAAAGTGCCAAGATTGAAGCAATCAATACGATTTTAGATACAGCCGACCTGAAAGCCAGAAATCTGAAAAAGCTGATTGTCATGGGCTGTTTAGCAGAAAGATACAAGGAGCAGCTGGAAAAAGAAATGCCTGAAGTGGATCGTTTCATTGCCATAGATGAGTACAAGGAGCTTGGTACCATTCTGAGCAGTGAACTGGGTGTGAAAGTTGCCAATAATTATGGCCTGACCCCAAGAGTCCTGTCTGGCAAGCCATGGATGGCCTATCTGCAGATCAGTGACGGCTGTGACAACAGCTGCAGTTTCTGCGCAATTCCCGGCATCCGCGGCAGGCTCAGGAGCGTACCGCAGGCTGATATCCTGAAAGAAGCAGAACGCCTGGTCTCTATCGGCGTCAAGGAAATTACGCTGGTTGCTCAGGATTGTTCCAGATATGGCTATGACTTTGATCGTCAGCTCCACTTGGTGGAACTGCTGAAGAATCTGGATGAGATTGAAGGAATTGTGTGGATACGCATGCTGTATCTCTATCCGGATGAAATTCCAGAGCATCTCTTTGAAACAATCAAGAACAGCAGGCACATTCTTCCGTATTTCGATATTCCAACCCAGAGTGGGTCTGATCATATTCTGCATGCGATGAAGCGCAAGACAAGCAGACAGAAGATTCTTGAATTGACAGACCATATCCGTGCAGTGATGCCAAACGCTTCCCTGCGGACGACTTTGATTACTGGGTTTCCAGGAGAGACATTAGAGGATCATGAAGAGACACTTTCTTTGATCCGACACGTTAAGTTCAATCATCTCGGCGCATTTACCTTCTCTGCAGAAGAGGGGACGGCAGCCTTTGCAATGGAAGATGACGTCACACCGGAGGAAAAAGTAAGAAGACAAGAGGAAATCATGACCGTTCAGGAAAAGATTGCTGAAGATCTTCTTAAAGATAAGATTGGTACATCTGCAAATGTACTGATTGAGGGAAGAAATCCATTGACCCATATGTATACCGGAAGAAGTTATGCCTTTGCCCCGGATGGTGTTGATGGATATGTCATGTTCAAGTCAACCAGAGAACATGATGCAGGTGAGTTCACAAAGGTCCGCTTTACCAAGATAAGCGGGCAGAACCTAATAGGTGAAGAAATCAAGGAGGATTGAATTTCATGAAGACCTATATTGGCATTGATTTAGGCGGCACAAATGTCCGCTGCTCTATCGTTCAGCCGGATGGCACAGTTGTTGAGACTGCGAAGGGACCTTCCCATGCACACGAAGGCGCTGATGCTATCATTTCCAACATTGTTGGCTTGATCAAGCAGCTGCACAACTGGCAGGATGCTTCCGGTGTCGGTGTTGCTGTACCAGGACCGGTTGCCAGAGACGGCAATGGCATGGCAATGTGCACAAACGTACCATGTCTGGCAAAGTTCCCATTAAGAGACACACTGCAGAATGAACTGCATCTTCCATGTGTCTTAGGAAATGATGCGGATGCTGCAGGACTTGCAGAAGCACTTGTTGGTGCCGGCAAGGGACTGCGTACAGTAATTTACATTACTTTATCAACAGGTATCGGTGGTGCCATTGTATACAATGGACAGCTGCTGCCGGGATCTCATGGATATTCAATGGAAGTTGCTTCCATGTCAGTAGACGGCTCCAGACCTAAGGTTAATCTACCTTCCAACGGCGCCGTTGAAGACTGGGCAAGCGGTACAAGTGTTACAAGATTAGGTCATGAAAAGATGCCTGATCAGACCATTGTCCATGCTGGCCAGGTATTTGATTTGGCAGAGCAGGGTGTCGGCCCGGCAGTTGCCATCGTTGATCAGGTCACGACTGATTTGGCTGTGATGTTCGGCAACTTAGCTACAACAATTGACCCAGACTGCTTTATTTTAGGCGGAGGCATGATGAAGTCAGCCGGCCTCTTCCTGCCGCAGGTCAAGGAAAAGTATAAGAAGAGAGTACTGCCTGCTCTGACTGATACACCGTTCCTGACAGCTTCGCTGGATGAACCAGGTGTTGTTGGTGCAGCAATGCTTCCAATGTCAAATGGTTTATAATAAACAAATGACCGGACAACCGGTCATTTCATTGTCTCAAAAGTGAAAGGAATTCCTATGTACCATATCTCTGATGTAAAAAAATATACACGCTGCCCTAGGCTGTATGTAAATGAAAAGAATGCGCCGAGAAGAGAATACCAGCCGTTTGTCAGACTGGATGAAGAAGTGACGACTCTTGTAGCTGAAAAGCTGCATATAACTGATCGTTATTTTCTTGGCCAGAAGGGTGATGAACCGCAGAAGGCATTGGATGCAATGCAGAATTCTGAATGGCTGATGAAAGCCCGTTTTGAATATAAGCAGCTGCGTGTAAAAGTTCCTTTCTTACATCATACGAAGAATGGATGGAACCTTTATTTCATGTTCATCGGACTGTATCCACATGCGGATGACATGCAGTTCTACTGTGATGTTGTATGGGTGCTGGAAAACAATCATATCAAGCTCAGAAATATCTATATCATTCATTTGAATGCAGATTATGTCAGAGGAAAAGAATTGGACGCAGATGCTCTGTTTGTCATCAGCGACTGCTTCTATAACGGAAAGAACAATCCATCAGTAAAGATCAGAGATGCAATCTATAAGAGCAAGCATGATATTTCACAGATCCTGAATGAAATGGATTTGCTCAATGACGGCAGGATCCCGCCGGCAGTCCGCAGCAGCAAATGCACAACGAGACAGAAATGTCTTTATTATGAAAGCTGCTTTCCAAACGAGATGGAAGAACCTGACAACAGCATCCTCAGTCTGATTGCTTCACAGCATAAGCATGCCATGAAGGAAGAAGGCATCGATTATCTGCGGGATGCAGATCCAGAAAGAATCGAAGGATCACGTCAGCAGTATGCCCAGATCATGGCTGACCGAGAAGGCGGGCTTCATGTCGATCGATTCGCCTTGAAGTCATGGCTGAGCTGGATCAAATATCCGATTGCCTTCCTTGATTTTGAGTGGGAGAGGTTTGCCGTTCCGCCGTATGAGGGAATGAAGCCTTATGATGTAATGCCGTTTGAATACAGTCTTCATGTCATGCAGGCAGACGGTTCCATGACGCATCAGGTCTATCTGAATATCCATGATGACCGTGAAGATATGGCAAGAAATCTTGTCAATGATATTCCTGCCGCTGGAACCGTGATTGCCTATAACGCAGCTGGCGCAGAAATGATGCGCATTGCTGAACTGGCGGATCAGTTCCCACAGTATGCAGAAAAGCTCCGCTCTATTAATGAGAGGATGGAAGATCTGCAGCTTATCTTTGAAACAGGCACTGTTTATGATGTACGCATGAGAGGACAGTGGTCTCTGAAAGTCATCATGGCGATGATGAATGATAAGTCCTATAAGGATCTTGATATCAATCAGGGCATGGATGCCGTTTTCCAATGGCGTCATCTCGACTACAGTGATGCTGCAGCAGATCATGACAAGATTGTTGAAGATCTGAAGAAGTACTGCGGCATGGATTCCTATGCAATGACGGTTGTTTTCAAATGGCTGCAGAAGATTGATCAGGAGAATATCAATGTAAAATCATCAGAAGCATTATTCTGATGATTTTTTGAACTGATCTGAATTATTCATTATTGTGCATCTGGATTTCACAGAAAGTTCAATATCCTTTTGTAACATGATAATGGTATAATACAAGTAGAAAGAAAAACACCTATAAAGATAACAAATATGTTGATAAAAGCATTTCCGGATTGGAAGTTGCTTTCATCATAAAACTACAAATGGAGGAAAACTTATGAGATTCGAAATTGTTGGAAAAAATGTTTCTGTAACACCTGCAATGAAGGAGAAAATCGAAAAGAAGCTCAGTGGACTGAATAAGTATCTGCTGATTGATTCAGACACAATTGTCAGAGTCGTTGCCAGAGTATATCCAAATTCACAGAAAGTAGAAGTAACGATTCCTACTAAAGTTGGACTGCTTCGTACAGAAGTTGAAGATAATGATTTCTATGCTGCCGTTGACCTGGCAATTGATAAACTGGAAGATCAACTGAGAAGACAGAAGACAAGACTGTCAAAGAGACATCGTGAGCATCTCGCACAAGCATTCATTGATGAGCAGGAAGCACCGGAAGTTGATGATATCCCAGTCCGTACAAAGAGTGTTGTTGCTGAAGAGATGCCGCTCGATGAAGCTATTATGCAGATGGAACTGTCTGGTCATAACTTCTATATCTATACTGATGAAGACAGTGAAAAGGTTTCTGTTGTCTACCGCAGAAAAGTTGGCGGCTACGGATTGATTGAAGTGGATGATGAATAATGAAAATCAGGCCTGTGTGCCTGATTTTTTTACATCATCGTACTCTGGAACATTACAATGAAATAGATGATCGACATGGCCAGCATGCCGGGAATAAAGGTATGGCATTGGTTATATAGATATGCAAGGTAGGCGGTCAGGACCATGTTGTATAAATAAGTACGGAAGAACAGACCGACATCCCATACCGGCAGATAGATGACAGTGAACAGCAGTCCAAACAGCAGACCGGAAAGAAGAATCGACTGGAACTCTTTACCGCGGACATTCAGGTGATCTGTGAAGCACTTAAAGCTGATGGAGACGCAGGCTGCTTCCATGAAGGAGAAAGCAATCATCATGCCGGGTCTGGCATAGCCGTATTCAATCAGATCACTGTTGCCCGGAAGAATGATATTTGCCTGCAGAAAATTGGAACCGACATAGATCCACAGCATGATCAGAATGGCACCGATGGCTGTATAGAGAATCGTATCCATGGCATTGTGCTTTGCACGGTTGTAATGGATGCCGAACAGATTCCAGTCATAAATGATCAGTATCGAAGTGCCTATATTCATGCAGAACATCAAAGAAATGGCATATTGATTGATTTTCAGATCAATCAGATGCGCTGCAAAAGGAATCAAAATAAAGATGGCCAGAGAGATCAATATCCTCTTCCATGAAAGGGTAGAAATAGTTTGGGTTGACATATACGCTCCTAACAAAAATATTCTATATGAATTTAACCAATCTGTCATATTTGTCTAAAAGTAAGGTTAAAAAGTACGATAAAATTGGAAAAAATCCAGTTTTACTGGTATATGAACAAGTGGCTCTTCCATTCTACCTAAAAATAAGTAATAGTATCATTACGGTTGGCGTAAACCGGTTAACACGAGAGGGGGAAATATGACATATTATCAACATGGAACACTGACGTACAAGCAGGAAAAGGTCATTTTGATGTATTTGATGGAACTTTACTGCAAGGCACAGACTATTACAGAGCTGTACCGGAAAGAAGGAACGACGGATCGGAATTTGGTCAAGTTTAATCAGCAGGCTTCATTTATTGATCTGATCGACCGTACAGTCAACAGCTGCACGCCTGCAGCACGCTTCATCATTATTCACGAATATATCAGGAAAGACGGCAGTGACTGGTATATCCCATACTACGCAAGATCAACGTTCTATCGTCTGAAGAAAACCGCTGTACATGAATTTACCGTGTCATTTCAAAAGTTAAAAGATTGAACTTAGCTCTGCAGAATGCTAAAATTTCTACAAGGAGTGTTATGAGACATCTGGAAGAATTAGTATCATTGGTTTCGCAGTTCAGCCACAAAAATACCGAGATAACATCATCAACTTCATTTGAAGAACTGGGAATGGATTCGTATGAGGTTGTGGATTTTCTCGTGCAGGTTGAGAAACAGTTCAACATTTTCATCGAGGAAGATAAAATGCTTGAATTTAAAACGATACAGGATGTTGCGGAAACACTTGATCAGTGCAACCAGGAGGAGAATTAACTATGCTTAAGGGAATTGCGGCTTCACAAGGTATTGCAATCGCTAAGGTCTACAAACTAGAACAGCCTACAGTAGAAGTGAAACAAGTTGCTTCCGAACCGGAAAAGGAACTTGCCAAACTGGATGCTGCATTCAAAAAGACAGTTGCTGACATTGAAAAAATCAAGGAAGTTGCTTCTAAATCTTTGAAGGAAGAAGAATTAGCTATTTTTGATGCTCATCTGATGATGGCTAACGATCCTGAATTCCGCGGCATGATCGAAGAGGACATCAAGTCCAATAAGAACAATGCTGAATTCGCTGCGAAGACAGTTGGTGACAATATGGTCGCCATGTTCGATGCTATGGATGATGAATACATGAAGGGCAGAGCCGCTGATATCAGAGACGTATCCTTCAGACTATTATGCAATCTTGCCGGCAAGGAGATTCCTAACCTGGCAACATTGGACGAACCGGTTGTTGTTGTAGCAAAAGATCTGACACCTTCAGATACAGGTTCTTTGAACAAGGAATTTGCCAAGGGCTTCGCTACTGAGGTGGGCGGACGTACCAGCCACAGTGCAATCATGGCAAGATCCCTGGAGATTCCGGCAGTTGTCGGTGTGACAGGTATTCTGTCGGAAGCACAGGCAGGCGACCGTATTATTCTGGATGCATTGAATGGTGAAGTCATCCTGAATCCTACCGATGAACAGGTTGCTGAGTATACGAAGAAGGGTGAAGAGTATCAGAAGGAAAAGGAAGCACTGCAGGCGATGAAGGATCAGCCATCTGTTTCCACTGACGGACATAAGGTCCTGCTGGTAGGAAATATTGGTTCTGTCGCTGATGTTGAAGGCGTATTGGCAAACGGCGGTGAAGGCGTTGGTCTGTTCCGTACAGAATTCCTGTATATGAAGAGCGAGAATGACTTCCCGGATGAAGATACACAGTTTGCTGCATATAAGCAGGTATTGGAAGGAATGAACGGCAAGCCGGTCGTTATCCGCACATTGGATATCGGCGGTGACAAGAAGCTGAAGTACTATAAGTTCGATGAAGAAATGAATCCGTTCCTTGGCGTACGTGCAATCCGTTTCTGCCTGATCCGCAAGGATGTATTCAGAGTCCAGTTAAGAGCTCTGTTAAGAGCATCTGCATTCGGACATCTGTGCATCATGTTCCCGATGATTGCTACCGTAAATGAATTCAAAGAAGCAAGAGCACTCTATGATGAAGAAAGAGCGAAGCTGATTGCTGACGGCATTGCAGTCGGAAATGATGTTGAAGTAGGATGCATGATTGAGATCCCAGCCGCAGCTGTATTAGCAGATCAGCTGAGTAAGTACGCTGACTTCTTCTCTATCGGCACAAACGACCTGATCCAGTATTCCATGGCAGCAGACCGTATGAGCCAGCCGGTATCATATCTGTATCAGCCGCTGAACCCATCGATCCTGAGACTTGTCAAGATGACAATTGACGGTGCGCATAAGAATGGCAGATGGTGCGGTATGTGCGGAGAGATGGCTGGTGACGAACTGGCTGCTCCGGTCCTGTTGGGATTAGGACTTGATGAATTCTCAATGAGTGCAACATCAATTCTGCGTGCACGCAAGATGATCAATGGACTGAACTATGAGGAAATGAAGACATTGGCAGCATCTGCCGTTGAGCTTGACCGCATGGAAGATGTCGTTGAATTAGTAAAGAAGAGCATCTAAGTGAACATCAAAAAAGGCTGAGATCATTATCTCAGCCAATGGCATCAACTTAAGGGAACTTAGGCTGATGCCATTTTCTTTTTATCC
>CAYLQV010000022.1:0-47734 GCA_964385925.1 uncultured Galactobacillus sp.
AGGTGAATCAAGCTCGCTGCCAGGTCATCAAGAGAAGAGCAATCTTCTCTTTTTTTATGCCCTGTCTTTTCAGAATATCTGAAAGATAGGACTTTTTCTTTAAGTACGTTATAATGATACAGATGAAAAATACACCGGAGAAAAGCTTTTATCTAAAGCTTTATATTATTATCGGCATGACGGCAGTGATCTTCTTAGGGCTGCTGTATTTGATTGTGAGCGGCGGTACAGAGAAAATACGCAGTACAATCGCCAACAGTAATGCATCCGCATCCAGTTCGGCAGAGGTCACAGCTGCTCCAGCAGTCTCAGTTTCTCCAGCAGCTTCTTCAACATCTTCTCCTGACAGCACTGCATCAGCAACAGCAGCAGCCACCGCATCCCCGGAATCAACGACCGTCCCGGATACAGGAACAAATACGTCTATTCTCAAGATTGTCAACAAGACACACATGATTGAAGCATCCTATGTTCCAGCAAACCTGGTACAGCCGAACGTTCCAATGAACAATACTCAGCTGCTTCGTCCTGAAGCAGCTTCGGCTCTGGAAAAGATGTTTGCAGCAGCAGAAAAGGACGGTGTTTCGCTGTACTTTGTCTCTGGCTATCGCTCATATGAAGATCAATTGAGCTTATACAATTACTATGTGGATCAATATGGTTCAGATTTTGCGGACAGCATCGACTGCTTCCCAGGCGCTTCTGAACATCAGATCGGCCTTTCTGTGGACCTCGGTGCATCAAGCCGGGCATGTGAGTTGGATAACTGCTTTCAGACTACAGACGCCTATGCATGGCTTGCAAAGCATGCCCCAGAATATGGCTATATCCTGCGCTATCCACAAGGCGGGGAAAGCAGCACGGGTATCTCCTCTTCTCCATGGGCGTTCCGCTATGTAGGAGATGAAGCAGTCAAGATTAGTCAGTCCGGGAAGACACTGGAAGAATATTTTGATCTTAAATGAACAAAATGTGAAGTCATATACATAAATAACTCCTAAATGCTATAATAGAAAGTGCCTCAGTACAATACAGCATTGTTTATGATCATTTACTTTTGTAGATTGGGGGTATTCGATGTCAAATTATGATTTGAACAGTATTTCCATGGTCATTCAGCTGATGCGTCTTCCACGTTATGGATGGAGGCGCAGCGTCAGAAATCTTTCAAGTACAAAAATGTCCAATGCAATGTATAACATATGTATTATTGTGTACATGAATGATGGCATCAGTCAGGATGGTGTCGCAAAAGCCCTGCGGATGGATAAGAGCTCGGTTGCCAAGATTGTCTCCAAGGCAATCGAAGAAGGCTATATCAGCCGTATTATAGATAATAAAGACAGAAGGAAGTATCAGCTCAAGCTGACACCAGAAGGAACATCCTGTGTTGATGATATTTTAGGCAGACTGAAGGCTTGGCAGGATGAGGTCCTATGCAAACTGGATGAGAGTGAGAGGAAGCATTTCCTTGAACTTCTTGATCAAGTTTATGAAAATGCCGAAGCATTAGACAGATAATTCTGTATTATAAAAGCCTCTTTTCATTGATTTCAGTTGAAAAGCAAGCGCTTACGCATTAAAATAAGTCTATCAAATCCAAGAATGGATCAGAAAGAAGGAAATTTAGAATGGCTAAGAAAATTACGTTATTCTGCTCAGCTGGTATGTCCACATCTCTGTTAGTCAACAAGATGAAGGCTGAGGCAGAAAAGAGAGGAGTAGACTACGAAATCGCTGCTTTCTCTTTAAATGAAGCTCCTAAGCATGCGCCTGAAGCTGATGTTATTTTAATTGGACCACAGGTTCGTTTCGCTCTGGATAAGCTGAAGAAAGAATATCCTGGCAAACCAATCAGCGCAATTGAAATGCGCGCTTACGGCCTGATGGATGGTAAGGCTGTCTTAGATCTTGCTGAATCATTAATGAAGTAATTTATCTTCAATAGATAAATCACAGATCGGTTTTCACAGGAGACTGTGGGGACCGATTTTCTTTTCCTGATATGAAATACTATTTCCAAAATTAGAAATTTGAGTGCCCGTTTTTATATTGCGGATGCAGTCGTTTCATATTATGATGGTACATAAGGAGAACAAGTCATCAATTATGGCAAAGAAAATTGTTCTGTTTTGCGCCGGTGGATTTTCAACATCGCTTCTGGTCAATAAAATGAAGGAAGCTGCCGCTGTGAAAGGCAAAGAGTATGAGATTGCAGCATATGCAGTGACGCAGTTCGATGAAGTCGGGCTGAATGCGGATGCAATTCTGATTGGACCGCAGGTCCGCTATGTTGTCGCAAAGTTAAAAACGGAACATCCGGAATTGAAGATCAGTGATATCCCGATGAAGATGTATGGCACCATGGATGGAAAGGGTGCTTTAGAACTAGCTGAAAAGCTGATAGGAGAGGAATAATCATGGAAGGAACAGAATTAATCGCTTTTAACATCATCGCAACCGTAGGAACCGCACGTTCTAACTACATCGGCGCTATCGACGCTGCTGCAGAAGGCAACTTTGAAGAAGCTGAAAAGCTGATCAAGGAAGGCCAGGATGCTTATGTCGAAGGACATGATGCACATGCAAAACTGTTGACACAGACAGCACAGGGAAATGCAGTTACAATGGATCTGCTGCTGACACACGCTGAAGACCAGCTGATGTCTGCTGAAGCATTCGGCATCTTAGCAGAGCGCTTCGTAACACTGTACAAGAAGGTTTACAACAAGTAGTAGTGAAAGATCTCCTGCGGGAGGTCTTTTCTTTTGCACTTCAACAGGAGGAGAACATGGCAGCAGAATACAATCATATTCCAGAGAACTGGAAAGAAATGACACATCAGGAAAAAAGCATCTGGCTGGCAAGACACTGTACGAACTATACACGTGAAGGCGAAGTCAGCGGTATCAGAGAAGATGCACCGGAGGATGTCATCAGTGCATATCAGTTTTATCTCAATGAGGAAGGCGAATGAAGCTGACAGGGATCAAGGCAGTCTTCTTTGATTTCGATGATACCTTGGGAGACAGAGAATACTACGCCTATGAATGTGCCAAGACAATTCTGAAGAAGAGCACGGACATTACAGATCCGATTGTTTTTGAGTCGATCCTGCAGGACTGGATGCTGTGGGATGAAAAGGGAAATATCGACAAGGAACATGTCAGGCATATGCTGAAGCAGAAATATGATATTGATCTGTACTGCAGTGATATCAATGAGGCCTGGGATGAGAACTTATGGAAGTACTGCCGTGCTTTTGATGATGCCGCAGATACACTTTTCTATCTGCAGTCAAAATACAAGCTGGGCGTGATTACGAATGGACCGTCGCTGGGTCAGCGGAAGAAATTGGAAGTATGCGGTCTGGACCGTTTCTTTGCCAAGGAAAATATTATTGTGTCAGGAGACTATGACTACGGCAAACCGGATGTCCGCATTTTTCAGCATGCATGCAGGTCGCTTGGCGTAAAGCCGGAAGAGAGTGTTTATATCGGTGATATCTATGCCAATGATGTCCAGGGAAGCAGCCAGGCAGGCATGACTCCTGTATGGATGTGGACAGCTGGAAACCGCCGTCAGAGCACGGATATCCTGACAATCCATCATTTGTCAGAATTAAAAGAGATTCTTTAAGATACAGCCTGATTCCGCAGTCATGTCGATAGGCTCAGGAATAGCGAATGTGGTATGATAATGAGGCAGATTACTGGAGGTAAAGCAATGAACACAGAAGAACTTCGCAAGCATGCGAAGAACATTCGAATCAACATTATAAAGGAAGTAGCCAATGCTAATTCTGGGCATCCGGGTGGATCCTTAGGAGCAGCAGATATCCTGACTGTTCTGTACTTCAATATCATGGATATCACACCTGAAAACGCAGCCACGCAGGACCGTGACCGCTTTGTCCTGTCCAAGGGACACTGCTCACCGCTGCTCTATGCAGTGCTGGCAGAAAAGGGCATTATTTCTGACCCATCGGAATTGATGACATTCCGTAAGTTCCACAGCAGACTGCAGGGACATCCTGATATGAGGAAGCTTCCTGGCGTTGATATGAGCACAGGATCTTTAGGACAGGGCATCAGTGCCGCTGTCGGCATGGCAATTGCCAATAAGTTAAGCAAGAATGATCACCGAATCTATGCAATGTGTGGTGATGGTGAATGTGAAGAAGGACAGGTGTGGGAAGCTGCAATGGCTGCCCACCACTATAAGCTGGATAACCTCTGCCTCGTCGTAGACCAGAACGGTCTGCAGATTGACGGTAAGACAGAAGATGTCATCGGCCCGGCACCTTTTGAAGAGAAATTCAGAGCGTTTGGCTGGAATGTCATTACGGTAGAAGACGGCAATGATGTTGAACAGATTGAAGATGCTTATCGGCAGGCAATGACAGTCAAGGGCGTACCAACATGTATTGTTGCCCATACGGTCAAGGGCAAGGGCGTTTCCTTTATGGAAAATGATCCGGGATGGCATGGCAAGGCACCGAATGCAGAACAGACCGCAATCGCACTGAAAGATCTGGAGGCAATGTAAGTCATGGCAAAGGCTACGAGAGAAGCATACGGCGAAGAATTATCAGAACTCGTCGTTAAGAACGGAAAAATTGTCGTATTGGATGCAGACCTTGCAGGTTCAACAAAATCTGCAATGGCACAAAAAGTATGTCCGGAGCGTTTCTTTGATATGGGCATCGCTGAAGCTGATATGATTGGTACTTCAGCGGGTCTTGCCGCATCGGGATATATTCCGTTCGCATCCACATTCGCAATGTTTGCGACAGGGCGTGCATGGGATCAGATCCGCAATTCAGTTGGATATCCTCATCTGAACGTCAAGATCGTCGGTTCCCATTCCGGCATTGCGGTCGGTGAAGACGGCGCAAGCCACCAGGCAATTGAAGATATTGCCATCATGAGAGTCATCAACGGCATGTCACTGTTCGTACCGTGTGATGCCAATGAGACCAAGGCAGTTGTAGATTATATCGCTGAGATGAAAGGCCCTGCATATCTCAGACTGGGCCGTTCTGCAGTTGAAGACGTTTATCAGGAAAAGAATATTGATGTTACCAAGGTCCATGTCTTAAGAGAAGGAAAAGATACAGTCCTCTTTGCATGCGGTCTGGAAGTACAGGAATCCCTGAAGGCTGCTGACCTTCTGAAGGCTGAAGGTATTGATGCGGCGGTGGTCGATGTATGTGCCGTCAAGCCATGTGATGAAGACGGCATCGTGGAGCTGCTGAAGAAGTATGATCAGATCTTTACTGTTGAGGAACATTCTGTGACCGGCGGCATGGGATCCATGATCTGTGAAGTGGCTGCTGAGAAATGTCCGCGTGTGATCCACCGCCTTGGCATGAAGTCATTTGGTGAAAGCGGAGAGGCAAAGGTTCTTCTCCATGCATACAAGCTGGATGGCGAAGGTATTGCAGAACAGGTGAAAAGCATTATAAAATAAGCACTTTTTAAATTTTCTATAGGAATAATCCCTTGTCAGAGAGGGATTATTTTTTGTGTTGCAGAATCTGGAACAGAATCTAGAGAATCATTAACTTAGGTACCTTGACTTCATATAGTACAGGAGTATAATAAATCCGCAAGGTACCTAAATAAATTGGTGCGCATGCAGAAAGAAAAGAAAATGAGTCAGGAAAAAACAAAGAAAATACAAAAGTGTCCGCTCTGTGCCAAACACTGCAGCGTGAACAATCTGGTCTGTGCCCGCGGCTATCAGCTGTTCGATGATTCGGATGATCTGTTCCGTCTGATGAGAAGATGCGGGCATGTCCTGTATCATTCCCAGGATCAGAACAATGGTCAGGGCAGGATCATCCATATCCTGGCAATTCGGGGCAGTCTCTCACAGCGGGAACTGCAGGAGATTCTTCACATCCAGGCTGGATCGCTGAGTGAGATCGTCGGCAAGCTGGAAGCGAAAGGATATCTGACCAAGGAACGTGATGAACATGACCAGCGGAAAATGATCCTGAAGATCACCGCCAAGGGCAGAAAATCACCGGAAGAACAGGCATATTTGAAAAGCCGGGAAGACCTGTTCAGTTCATTGACGGAACAGGAGCAGGAACAAATGAAAAAGATCCTGCGGAAACTGCTGGATAACTGGCTGAAAGCTGAATAGGAAGGAATGATAGATAAAATATGTTGAAAACATTGATGAAGAGTATCCGTGAATACAAGAAAGCGACGATACTCGCTCCGATCTTTGTCATCGTTGAAGTTGTGATGGAGGCGTTGATCCCATTTGTTATCTCGTTATTGATCAATGAGATTCAGAATGGTGCCGGCGTAGCTGTAATACTGAACTATGGCTGGAAGCTGATTGCGCTGTCCTTGGTTGCCTTGGCAGGCGGCTGGGCATCCGGCATCTACTGCTCTCAGGCAAGCTGCGGCTTTGCCAAGAACCTGAGAAAGGATGTCTTTTACAACATCCAGGATTTCTCATTTGCCAATATTGACCACTTCTCCAATGCATCATTAGTGACACGTCTCACGACGGATATCCAGAATATCCAGATGGCATTCATGATGATCATCCGTACAGCAGTGCGTGCACCGCTCAACCTGATCTTCTCGTTTGTCATGGCATATATTATGGGCGGTTCCATGGCTGTCATCTTCTTGGTCGTTGTTCCGATTCTGGGCGTTGGTCTGTTTGGCATTGCCAAGATCGTCATGCCGATCTTCAAGAGAGGCTTCCCGAAGTACGATGCCCTGAACCGTTCTGTTGAAGAGAACGTCAAAGGCATCCGCGTTGTGAAATCCTTTGTCCGTGAAGACTATGAGAACCAGAAATTCGACTATGCTTCAGAAGATATCCAGAAGACCTTTACCAAGGCTGAGCGCATCCTGGCATTGAACGGACCGCTGATGCAGCTGTGCATCTATGGCGTCATGCTGTTCGTATTGTCGGTTGGCTCCAGGCACATTGTTGCGGACGGCACACTGAACATCGGCCAGTTCTCAACATTATTGACTTATGCCTTCCAGATCATGGTATCTCTGATGATGCTGTCAATGATCTTCGTTATGATCACATTTGCAGAAGAATCTGCCAACCGTGTGGTTGAAGTCCTGAATGAAAAGAGCACAATCGTATCCAAGGAAAATGCTGTGAAAGAAGTCAAGGACGGTTCCATTGACTTTGACAATGTCAGCTTCAAGTATTCCAAAAATGCGGAAAGCAATGTCCTCGAAAATATTGAACTGCATATCAAGAGCGGTGAGACCATCGGTGTCATCGGCGGTACTGGTTCAGCGAAATCATCCTTTGTACAGCTGATTCCTCGTCTGTATGATGTGACGGAAGGAACTGTCAGAGTCGGTAAGGAAGATGTCAGAAATTACGATATCGTTACACTTCGTGATTCAGTGGCAATGGTGCTGCAGAAGAATGTCCTGTTCTCAGGAACAATTGCTGACAACATCCGCTGGGGTGACAAGAATGCGACCTTAGATGAAGTAAAGCATGTATGTCATCTGGCACATGCCGACGAATTCATTGATCAGATGCCGGACGGCTATGATACATGGATCGAACAGGGCGGCACAAACGTCTCCGGCGGTCAGAAGCAGAGACTGTGCATTGCCAGAGCATTATTAAAGAAACCTAAGATCCTGATCATGGATGACTCAACCAGTGCTGTTGATACAAAGACAGATGCTGAGATCCGTGCAGCCATGAGAACATATATTCCAGAGACCACAAAGATCATCATTGCCCAGAGAACATCTTCCGTTGAAGATGCAGACAGAATTATCGTCATGGACAATGGACACATTAATGCAGTCGGCACTTCGGAAGAACTGCTGAAGACAAACCAGATCTACCGTGAAGTCTACCTTTCACAGAATAAGCAGGGCACGGAAGCAATTGCAGAACCTGCAGGAAAGGAGGCGCTGGCATGAATCAGAAAAAGAGACTGTTAAAACCGGCTGCCTTCAAGCGCCTGGTGAAGATGCTGATGTCATTCTATCCGGTGATGCTGCCGACAATTATTGTATTGATCATTGTCAATGCGGTCATCGGTGCACTGCCTTCCATCTTCATGCAGAATGTTACTGCCGTTATTGAAAATGCTTTAAATACTGGTGCATCCTGGGAAGAGACACAGCCGCAGGTCATGCACTATGTCCTGATCTTAGCGTGCCTGTATGGTCTGGCACTGCTGGTCAGCTTCACTTACAACCAGCTGATGGCTGTCTTTACACAGGGATCTTTATCCAAGATCAGAGAAAAGATGTTTGCTCACATGGAGTCACTGCCAATCCGCTACTTTGATACACATCAGCGCGGTGATGTCATGTCTTATTACACCAATGATGTTGAAGCAATGCGTCAGATGATCTCACAGTCATTTCCGCAGCTGCTCGTATCCACCGTCACGATCACAACAATCCTGATCATCATGATGTACTACAGTATCCCGATGGGAATTGTCATTATCTTAGGTTCCATCTGGACAATTGCCATCACAAGAAATGTCGGCGGCAAGTCTGCTCACTTCTTCATGGCACAGCAGAAAGCCATCGGCAAGACTGAAGGTGTTGTCGAAGAAATGATCAATGGTGAGAAGGTCATCAAGGTCTTCAACCATGAACATGAATCTGAAGCAGAATTTGACAAGGTCAATGAAGAACATTTCCAGGCAGCGTATCAGGCAAACAAGTATTCCAATACTCTGATGCCGATCCTGAACAACGTCAACTACATCATCTATGTAGCTGTTGCGGTTGCCGGCGGTATCTTCATGGAAATGAAATTCCCGAACTTCTCTATCTCCGGACTGCCATTCTCCATCGCTGTCATCGTACCTTTCTTAGGCATGTGCAGACAGTTCTCCGGTGCAATCCAGCAGGTATCCCCGCAGATCAATGCTGTTGTCATGGGTCTTGCTGGAGCTGACCGTATCTTCGGCCTCCTGGATGAACAGTCGGAACAGGATGACGGCTATGTCACTCTGGTCTACGCGACAGAAAAGAACGGCAAGCTGGAAGAATCAAAAGAACCAACTGAAATGTGGGCATGGAAGTGGCCGCATAAGTCAACTGGTGTCACGGAATATGTTCCATTGAAGGGCGATGTCCGCTTCTTCGATGTCGACTTCTCCTATAACCCGGATAAGGTCATTCTGCATAACATTACTTTATTCGGCAAGCCGGGACAGAAGATTGCCTTCGTCGGTGCTACCGGTGCCGGCAAGACGACGATTACGAACCTGATCAAC
Organism: uncultured Galactobacillus sp.; assembly: GCA_964385925.1. GTDB lineage: Bacteria > Bacillota_I > Bacilli_A > Erysipelotrichales > Erysipelotrichaceae > Bulleidia. The sequence goes on from CAYLQV010000022.1 coordinate 9,260, forward strand.
CGCTTCTATGATATTGCGGATGGAAAGATCCGTTATGACGGTATCAACATCAATAAGATCCAGAAGTCTTCATTACGAAAATCTTTGGGCATCGTTCTGCAGGATACTGTCCTGTTTACAGGAACAGTCATGGACAATATCCGCTATGGCAGACTGAGCGCAACAGATGAAGAGTGCATCGCCGCTGCTAAGCTGGCCGGTGCAGACGGATTTATCCGCCATTTACCGCAGGGCTACCAGACAATGCTGGATGGTGACGGGGCGAATCTGTCACAGGGACAGTGCCAGCTGCTTGCCATCTCCAGAGCTGCAGTTGCTGATCCGCCAGTCATGATCATGGATGAAGCAACTTCCTCTATCGATACCCGTACCGAACAGATTGTTCAGGAAGGTATGGACCGTCTGATGAACGGAAGAACTGTCTTCGTCATTGCCCATCGTTTATCCACCGTCAAGAACAGCAATGTCATCATTGTTCTGGATCACGGTCATATCATTGAACGTGGTACACATGATGAACTGATTGCTCAGAAGGGTGAATACTATCAGTTGTATACAGGCGCATTTGAACTTGAATAACAAAACAGACCAGAGTGTAAAAGCTCTGGTTTTTTGCTGGTCAAGTGCACTGCCTGTATATGCAGAGCAGATGAAAAGAAATGCAATATCAGATATAATGATAAAAAGAAGTATCCTGCATATTTATTTCATCATAACTGATCATGAGAGGAGCCTGCCATGTCTATCGCTGAAAATATCAAGGATGCCCGCATAAAAGCAGGCTTTTCGCAGCAGCAGCTGGCAGATGGGCTGGGCGTCACAAGACAGCTCATCAGCAAATGGGAGACAGGGATCTCCATGCCGGATGCTGAACAGGTCAGATCATTGTCGGAAAAGCTCCATATCTCCTATGAAGCCCTGCTGGATGGCCGAGAACCGCAGGAAAAGGATGTCTCTGGGATCACCCAGATCAATGTTAAGTCAGAAAATGTACAGCTGATGATCATGCTCTGTCTGATGATCCTCTCCTGTGTGGCACAGCCATACGGTGCGATTGCAGCCGCTGTGAATGTGGTCTACTGCTGGAAGCACAGACTGGGCATTTTCCTGAATCTTGTATGCCTGGTCATGCTGGCATATACCGTATATCAGTTTATCCTCTATGTTTTCCCACAGTGATCAGCGCGTTCTGCATCGTGCAACGAAATCAAACATCACTGCAACGAGATGAATCTTGTTAGGCAGCAGGATACCAGCTATGCTTCTGGTATAGAAAGGTAGGTGACTGCACATGATCGTCGTAACAGACAAGAGAACGTATTTATTTTTACTGTCAGTCCCGATTGGCTTCGCCAAGATCTTCTTCTTTGATATCACTTCAGCCGGCGTGAACTATGGAAACATTTATGTCTCCATCATGGTCATGCTTGTGGGAATCTATTTATTCATCAGAGTGAATACATATTCTCATATTTATAATCCTGATCATCCAAAGCATAAATAAAGCAGCAGGAAAGACAGACGAAAGGCGGATCATAAGACCCGCCTTTTCATATGCTTATAGGTATTTCTTTTTATGCTCATTGGCAGCTGCGATGACATCATAGTCATCAATGATATTGCAGCCGAGCCCTTCCACAACAGACAATGCACGGTTGAGGTCAGTATCGTCCAGGAACAGCTTTGGATCATGAACATCCAGGCCGATCACAATCGGGCATTTCTCCCTGGCAAATTCTTCAAAAAAGGCGCGGGTAGGATAGGCATACCGTTTTCCATCTTCGTATTCCCGCATACCATGATGGACACCGGAACCTGTGTTCAATTCCAGCGGAACATGATACTGATTGGAAATTGCAGCTATCTTTTTTGCTGCGTCACGGACAGATCCATCGATTCTCGGATACGACCAGAGAATGACATCCGGGTGGCAGATATATTCACATAAGTCATGTGCACAGGCATATTCCAGCCGGCTGACATAGATGTCCAGAAGGTCAGGTGTAGTCGCGAGGTAGCTCAGGTCATCATCCAGATTCAGACTGTGCTGACCAAGAATGCAGTAATCCATCTTTTTGCGGTATTCTGTGAGAATTTCAATTTCCTCAGGATAGCATTCAATTTCAGTACCTAAATACAGGGTGATCTGGTCCTTGTATTTTTCTTTTAGCGCACGGATGGAAGCCATATAATCGGGGAACTGTTCCAGATCCATGCGATCTGTTCTTCTTGATTTTGTATAGGCAGCGTGATCCGAAAAGCCCAGAGTGGTCAAACCTCCCTGAATTGCGGCCTGAACGTATTCTTCATCCGTACCGACGGCGTGCCCGCAGCGAGATGTATGTGTATGCCAGTTTGTCTTGATCATGACTTCGTGCTCCTTTAATGGTGTCATTATAACTTCTTTTATAATGGATTGACAGCAGGATGCGCCAGTACTAATATGATATAGGAACAATTGAACAACTATTCAATTGTTTGGGGACAAAGATATGACATACAAGTATAAAATCGATGGTATTGACTGCGCTGCCTGCGCAAAGGAATTAGAAGAAGAAATCTCTGAAATTGATGGTGTATCACAGTGCACATTGGCTTTTGGCGTTCATTCTCATCTTTCATATGAATATGCAGGAGAGGATGCTGCGAAAGCAGAAGCACAGATGAGGAAGATCATTGAAGACGACCAGGATCATCCAGTTATCACCAAGGAAACAGCATCTGCAGAGAAATCATATAAATACTTCATCAAGAATATCGACTGTGCTGACTGTGCCAATGAGCTGGCAGAGAAGACTGCCAGGATCAATGGCGTGACACATGCCGAAGCAGATTTTATCAATCAGACACTGACATTTACCTGCAGTCCGAAGGAACACAGCAGAATTGCCGGGGAAATGACGGCGATGATTTCGAAGGAAGAACCAAGCGTAGAAGTCTCTGAATTCTCCATTGAAAAGAAGGGGGATGAAGAGGAAACAGAAGGAAAGGGAATGCTGGTGAGACTGATCATCGGCGCCATTCTCTTTACAGCAGGGATGCTGACGAGCGGGACTGTACAGATTGTGCTCTCGCTGGCGGCATATTTCCTGTTAGGATATGATGTCATCTTCAAAGCTCTTCGCAATATGGGCAGAGGGCAGCTGTTCGATGAAAATTTCCTGATGACAGTTGCGACAGCTGCGGCCATCTACCTCCATGACTGGAGAGAGGCGGCAGGCGTCATGCTGTTCTATCAGATTGGAGAATACTTCCAGGATCTAGCAGTCGCAAGAAGCAGAAAGTCGATTGGAGATCTGATGGATATCCGCCCGGAATTTGCAATGGTCCAGGAGAATGGCGAATACGTTAAAAAGGAACCGGAAGAAGTGAATGTCGGAGATATTATCCGCGTCAAGCCGGGAGAAAAGATTCCTCTGGATGGCGTTGTCCTGACTGGTTCTTCCAGTTTGGATACAGCTTCGCTGACCGGTGAATCCAAGCCAAGAGATGTGGATGTGAATGATGAAGTCATCTCTGGTTCTCTCAATCAGACCGGTGTGCTGGAGATCCGCGTCACCAAGGAATATGGCGAGTCTACGGTAGCCAAGATCCTGAATCTTGTCGAGAACAGCGACAGCCATAAGGCACCGCAGGAAAAGTTCATTACGAAATTCTCCAAATACTACACACCGATTGTGGTCTTTTCAGCTATTGCGGTAATGATCGTGGTCGGCATTCTGTATCAGGATATCAATGTCGGTATTGCCAGAGCCTGCACCTTCTTAGTCATCTCGTGCCCTTGTGCCCTTGTCATATCAATCCCGCTTTCCTTTTTTGCGGGCATTGGCGGTCTTTCCAGCCGCGGTGTTCTGGTGAAGGGTGCAGATGTGATTGATTCCCTGGCAAAAGTGGAACAGGTCATCATGGATAAGACCGGCACTTTGACATCAGGCAAGTTTGCGGTGGAAGAAGTCCTGCATGCGGCTGATCAGGAACAGATAATCCAGGATGCAGCAGCGGCGGAACACTTCTCCAATCATCCGATTGCGGCAGGAATCAAGCAGGCATATCACGGTACATTCACGGATGCAGAGATCCAGGATGTCAAAGAAATTCCCGGCAGAGGCCTGCAGATCACCAGAAACGGAGATGTCATCCTGGCTGGCAATGAAAAGCTGATGAAGGAACAGAATATCGTCTGTGAAGAAGAAAATACAGATGGAACGCTGGTCTATGTTGCCAAGAATGGTGTCTATGAAGGATGTCTTGTATTACGTGACCAGCTGAAGGAAGATTCTGCTCGGGCAGTCAAGGAACTGCAGGCAGACGGCAGAAAGTGCATCATTGTATCCGGTGATAATCAGAACATTACAGATCAGGTTGGCAGGAAGCTAGGTGTTGATCAGGCAGTTGGCGGATGCCTGCCGGAAGATAAGGTCAACACCGTGCAGAAGTTCATGAAGAACGGCCTGACGGCCTTTGTCGGTGACGGTGTCAATGATGCACCAGTCATACATTCAGCGGATGTCGGCTTTGCGATGGGCGGTCTTGGATCTGATGCGGCGATTGAAGCTGCCGATGTTGTCCTGATGGATGATTCTCCAAGCAAGATCTCACTTGCCATCACTTCTTCAAAGCGGATCCTGCAGATTGCCAATGAAAACATCTATGGTGCCATTATCATCAAGGTCGCAACATTGATCTTAGGCGCCCTGGGCATCGCCAATATGTGGATGGCTATCTTTGCGGATACTGGCGTGGCGATGATCTGTGTATTGAATTCGATGCGTCTTCTCTATATTGCAAGAAAAAAGTAATCAGCAGCGACGCTGTATCTGCAGTGCCGTTTTTTCTTTGCATTCAAAGTCAGCGGCATTACAATAGGTACTATGCAGAAGATGTTCTCAAATAGAGATCTGACAAGATTGATTGCGCCTTTATTTGTGGAACAGCTGCTGATGATGTTAGTTGGAATGGCGGATACCATTATGGTATCCATTGCCGGGGAAGCAGCAATCTCGGGTGTTTCCATTGTCAACGATGTCAATAATCTGATGATCAAGCTGCTGGCAGCTTTAGCCGGCGGCGGTGCTGTTGTTGTATCACAGTATCTTGGATCAGGGGATGACAGACAGACCAGGCTTTCCGCTTCACAGCTGGTCATGATATCGGGCTTGATATCTCTGGCATTCGGCGCAGTCAGTCTGCTGTTCTATCAGCAGATCCTGAGTGCACTGTATGGAAGTGTTGCCCCTGAGGTCATGGAAGCAGCCAGGACCTATTTCTGGATCACAGCACTGTCCTTTCCATTCTTAGGGATATACAACAGCGGAACCGCTCTGTATCGGTCGATGAACCGCACCAATACGACGATGCTTGTGTCGATCTTAATGAATACAATCAATGTGGTGGGAAACTATATTGGTGTATATATCCTGCATCTGGGTGTAGCCGGGGTCGCCTGGCCGACCTTGATCTCACGGATGGTGGCTGCTATTGTGATGATCTCCTTAGCTTTTGAAAAGGAGAATCCGGTATCCATCAATTTCAAGGATATCTTTGCCTGGCATCACGTAGTGCTCAGAAAAATTCTTTCCATTGCCGTTCCGAACGGTGTTGAGAACGGTCTGTTCCAATTAGGCAAGATCCTGCTGTCCACCTTTGTGGCAACCTATGGGACCTCACAGATTGCGGCTAACGGGGTCGTCAACAGTCTGAGCACATTATGCTATGCAACAGAGAGTGCACTGCAGCTTGCGGCTGTATCCGTCATCGGCAGATGTGTCGGTGCCAATGACTATGACCAGGCTGTCTACTATATCAAGAAGATGATGAAGCTTGGCATTGTCTTAGCTTTCGCGGATAATATTGTTGTGTACCTGATCATGCCGTATGCTCTGTGTCTTTATACACTGTCGGATGAAACATACCGGATTGCGACAATCATCCTGACGATGGAATGCATTGCCACAGCTGTTCTGCATACCGCAGCATTTGTCCTGCCGAGTGCGATGAGAGCGGCGGGAGATGCGAAGTATACGATGATCATTGGTGTAGCTTCGATGTTCATCTGCAGAGTCGGCGGTGCGTATCTGTTAGGCACGGTCATGGGGATGGGTGTCATCGGTACGAAGATTGCCTGGTATATTGACTGGACAGCCAGGATCATCTTCTTTGTCGCACGTTACCGCAGCGGCAGATGGAAGAACTATCGTCTGGTAGGATAAGGAGGAAACAGGATGTTTGGCTTGAATCTGTTTGATACGATCTGTGTTGGTGTCTTAGCTGCCTTTGTCATTGGCTTCCTCTGGGTCAAAGTCGTCAAGGCAATCAATCCAAAGGATGAGTAGAAACAAGAAGCAGAGGGGAAAGAAATCTATGAAGAAAATGATGATTGTATGGGCAGCGAATATTATCTCGCTGTGGGTCGTGGATGCTCTGATGAAGTCAATTGCATTCTATGACTTCTGGGCACTGGCATTAACAGCACTGCTGCTGTCCATCTTGAATGTAACGCTGAAGCCGTTCTTAAAGCTGCTGTCACTGCCAATCTCCATCCTGACGCTGGGACTGTTCTCCTGGGTGATTGATGGGATTGTCCTGTATCTTGCCATCAAGCTTTCTGGATCCTATATCAGTTCCTTCGGCATGGCAGTGGTCGACAGCATCATCCTGAGCTTGGTCAACAGCGGGCTTGGACTATTAATGGAGTAATCAGGGAAGATGAAGATCTTCCTTTTATATTGGGCTAAAAAAAAGACCTCTACATTTAGCAGAGGTCAATTTCATTATTTAACGTAGATGTAACCAATGTTAGCCTGGAAACCATCACCGGATGCAGATACCCAGCGCTCATTGTAATGACCGGCATAGTTGCCTTCAATGATATGGACTGCAGAACCGTCTGCAGAAACTGCATCGACATAAGCTACATGGTGTGAATAAACTGCAACAGATCCAACAGCTGGAGAACTTCCAGTTGCGTAGCCGTCTGAACTTGCACTGTAGAGCCATCCGCCGGCATCACCAAAGTTTGGTAAGGAGACACCTAAGTTCTCATAGACAGCTTCCCAAGCACCTGCAGTACAGTTGGACCATCCGCCTGAATATGGGTTCAGACCGGAGACGCCATAGAGCTTGCCGGTAATACTTGAAGAATTCTGTGCGGCAGCCAGAGCAGCGGCAGCAGCTTCTTCCTTTGCCTTCTTCTCTTCAGCGGCTTTCTGAGCAGCAGCTTCTTCAGCAGCTGTAGCAGCGGCAGCCTTTGCATCAAGGACTTCCTGAGGTGTCTTAACAGTCACGTTCAGGACAGCTGTTGTGCTGACACCCTCTGCATTGACTGCAGTATAGGAAGCGAAGTAATCGCCGTCCACACTCATATTGACATTATCGACTTCCTTCAGTACTGGTAAAGCACCAGAATCATCAGAGACGGAAGCGATGTATGCGGAAGGATTCCAAGTATCACCATTATTGACTACAACAGAGAACTTCTTCAGTTTCAGCGTAGGAGTAGATGTCTTAACAACATTGATAGCAGCTGTTTCTGTAATAGAATAGCCAACGGATGAAGTTGTACCGCCAAGCTCGGTCAATCCAATCTTGATGGTAACAGCCTGAATACCTGGCTTTGAAACATTCAATCCAGATACAGACATCTGGCTGTTGGCGATATCAATAGTGTCAAGCGAAATAGTGCTGTCTTCTTCGGCAAGCTTTGTAATGACCTTTGTCTTCAGTGAGTCAGAAGCATACGGATCATTTGAGTTCAATGTATAGACGGCCATTTTTTTGCCGGCATCATCGGCTGCGGCAACCTTCTGGGAAGGAATGAGCATTCCCGTGATGGCTGCAGCGCCAAGTACTGGTAAAATATATCTAAAAGGGCTCTTTTTATTGTAAGGTAATTTCTGCATGCACCTATTTTAGCCAATCGATTCTCAGCCAGTCAACCTTTTTGGACCATTTCACACACCTTTCACACTAAAAATTATGCAAAATTACTCATGCTTTATACAAAAAAAGTGCCAAAAACGCTTTTATAGAGCGAAATGACACAATTTTCATAAAATTAAAGCCTTAAAAGTAGATATAACCAATTAATGGCTGTGAAGAAGTGCCGGATGCGGAGATCCAGCGTTCATTGTAGTGACCGCAGTAGCCTCCTTCGATGATATAAGCCTGTGTTCCGTCTGCGGAAACGGCACTGACATAAGCTACGTGGCCGTAGTATACCGCAACGGATCCTGCCCTAGGGGTACCGCCTGTCGCATAGCCATAGGCCTGTGCACTGGCGACCCAGCTGGACGCATTGCCGAAGCTTGGCAGAGAGATGCCTAAGTTCTCATAGACAGCTTCCCATGCACCATAGGTGCAGTTGGACCAGCCGCCGGAGTATGGGTTGGCACCAGCAGTGCCGGATACTGGGGAGGATGCAGCAGTTGAGGCAATCGATGCTAGACGTGCAGCTTCTTCGGCCGCTGCCTGTTCTGCCTGTGCCTCTGCTTCTGCAGCAGCCTGGGCAGCTAATTCTTCTGGCGTTGGTTCCGGCGTCGTTACATTGACTGTGAGAGATTTCTTGGAAGATCTGCCTTCCAGGTCGATGACTGTATAGCTGACGGTATATGTTCCATCCGTGCTTGTATCTACATTACCTGTGATCTTGAGGGTCGGCAGCTTGCCGGTCTCGTCATAAAGGTATTTGATGTAGGAAGATGCGTTCCATGTATCTCCGTTGTTGAGATTGACAGTGTCAGTGGAAAGCTGGATGGCTGGATTTGTATCAGTATCTACTTTGACAGCTGCTGTTTCCGTATAGGTAGTTGACAGACTATCCTTTCCTGTAGAGAGATTCAAGGTCACACTTTGAATTCCTGTTTTTGTGCGGTCAAAACCGATAGCGGTCAGAGTTGAAGATGCGGCATCAATGGAAACACCGGTTGAAGCCTTCTCGGCAATCATCTGCGTTTTCAAAGTTTCCAGCGGTTCACTGTCAGAAGAAGACACGGTATACACGTGCAATTCTTTTGTTGCAGGAGTGAGTGTTCCATCAGCCATGACAGGCAGAACTGAACCAGTCAGAATGACGGTCGCTGTGAACATGAAGAACGCTTTGAAAGTTCTCTTTTCTTTTTGTTTTTTCTGCATGGGCAAAACCATAGCGGAAAAGTCCCACTTTTGGCAAGCTTTTTGCATCATTTCACACACGATTCCCATATTAAAGCGCTTACAATAGACATATTTCAGTTGGTGTTCACCATTTTTGCATGCTTCATATCCGTGGATGAAAGGCTGTTTCAATGGTATACTTGTAGACAATGAAAACAGTTATTCAAAGGGTAAAATATGCCTCTGTCACCATCGAAGAAGAGGTCCATGGGAAGATCAATCAGGGGTACATGATCCTGGTCGGAATCAAGAATGAAGATACTCCCGAAATCGTTTCCAGGATGGCAGACAAAATTGCCAATCTCAGGATCTTTGAAGATGCTGACGGCAAGATGAATCTGAATCTGAGTCAGGCGGGAGGTGCTGTACTTTCCATCAGCCAGTTCACTTTATACGCTGACTGCCATAAGGGAAACCGTCCTTCTTTTGATACTGCCGGTGAACCGAAACATGCGAAAGATATGTATATCCTTTTTAATAAGGATATGAGAGAAAAAGGTTTTCAGGTCGAAGAAGGAATCTTTGGTGCCGATATGAAAGTAGAACTGCTGAATGACGGACCAGTTACAATCATTCTGGACTCAGACATCGACATCAGACATTGAGGTGAACAATGACAACTATTATATATGGAAGCGAATTGTCCAAAGAATTAAAACAGGAAATGAAACAGCAGGTCGATGCCTGGAAGGCAGAAGGAAGAAGAGTACCATGTCTTTCGGTCATCCTGGCAGGAGATGATCCTGCTTCATTATCTTATATAAAGGGAAAAGAAAAGGCGTGTTCTGAGATTGGCATTCTTTCGCAGATGCATCATCTGCCTGGGAATGTATCACAGGAAGATCTGGAGAAGTGCATTCAGGCTTGTTCCGATGATCCAGCAGTCGATGGGATCCTGGTCCAGCTGCCGCTGCCAAAGGGGCTGAATGATGAACGGGCAATTGCCTGCATCGATCCAGCCAAGGATGTGGACGGCCTGCATCCGATGAACTTCGGCAGGTTCTTCATGAATCAGCCTTCCTTTATTCCTTGTACGCCGTTAGGCATCATGGAGATTATCAAGAAGATGGAAGTGGATCCGGATGGAAAGCATGCAGTTGTGGTAGGCAGATCGAAATTAGTCGGTACACCGGTTGCCCGCCTGCTGCAGAATGCCAATGCCACGGTGACAATCTGTCATTCGCATACCAAAAATCTCAAAGAAGTCACGCAGGGTGCAGATATCTTGATTGCGGCAATCGGCAAGGCAAAGATGCTGGATGCTTCCTATATTAAAGAAGGAGCGTATGTGGTGGATGTCGGTGTCAACCGTACGGAAGACGGCCATCTGGTCGGTGACTGTGACTTTGATTCCATGAACGGCAAGGCGGCCGCAATTACACCAGTTCCAAAGGGTGTCGGTCCAATGACCATTACCATGCTGCTGAAGAATACACTGCAGGCATATCAAATGAGGGAAGACCATGAATGAAATCGAATATGGGCTGAATGATATCGTAGAAATGAAGAAGGAACACCCTTGTCATCTCTCGAAAAACTGGAAGATCATCAGAGTTGGCGCGGACATCAAGATCAAATGTCAGGGCTGCGGTGCAGTTGTGATGTTCCCAAGACATGAATTTGAGCGTAAAATGAAAAAGCTTGTGGAAAAAGCTCCGCAGAGTGAAGAATAGAAAGAGGTAGTAAAGATGTCATTGACCGCTGGTATCGTAGGATTGCCGAATGTCGGTAAATCCACGTTATTTAATGCAATTACAAACAGCCAGGTGCTGGCTGAAAATTATCCGTTCGCAACCATCAATCCAAATGTAGGCGTGGTGGAAGTGCCGGATCACAGAATGGAAGATTTTGTAAAGATCTTCAATCCAAAGAAGACAATCTATACGACATTCGAATTTACGGATATTGCTGGACTTGTCAAAGGTGCGTCCAAGGGAGAAGGATTAGGCAACCAGTTCTTAGGCAATATCCGTCAGACGGATGCCATTATCCATGTTGTCAGATGTTTCGATGATTCCAATATTGAACATGTGGAAGGGTCTGTTGATCCTGTCCGTGATATTGAAGAGATCAATCTGGAACTTGCCTTAGCAGACCTGGATTCTGTGCAGAACAGAATCTCCAAGATTGTTAAGAAGGCACAGACAAAGGACAAGGATGCCGTCAAGGAAATGAATACCCTGTCTAAGTTTGAAAAGGCTCTGGAAGAAGGCAAAGCTGTCCGCAACCTTGAATTGAGTGAAGATGATCTGGAAATCATGAAGAACTATGGTCTTTTAACAGCCAAGCCGGTGATCTATGTTGCCAACATGAGCGATGATGAGATCTCAGAGCCAGCTTCCAATCATTATTATAATGATGTCAAAAAGTATGCCGACAATGAAGGCTCAGAATGCATTGCTATCTGTGCCAAGATGGAAGAAGAACTTTCCGGTCTGGAAAAGGATGAAAAGAAGGCCTTCTTAGATGACCTGGGCATTGAACAGTCAGGTCTGGATCAGATCATCAGGGCAGCATATCATCTGCTGGGCCTGCGTACATTCTTCACCGTTGGCGAACCAGAGTGCAGAGCGTGGACATTCCATGACGGCATGAAGGCACCGCAGTGTGCAGGCATCATCCATACAGACTTTGAAAAGGGCTTTATCAGAGCTGAAATCTATGGCTATGAAGACCTGATGCAGTATGGCAGCGAAAAGGCATTGAAGGATGCCGGCAAGTTAAGAGTTGAAGGCAAAGAATATCTGATGCAGGATGGTGACGTTGTCTTCTTCCGCTTCAATGTATAGTTAAGAGAAGAGAGATCTTCTCTTTTATAGTTGATAAGCAGAAAATAGGTGCACTGTCTCTGTCATCAATGGATGAAATTTTGGTAAAAAGATTCCCGCAGACATGACATATAGAACTACTGTGGTAAAATAGAGGTAGAAATAAGGAGGTCGTTCTTATGAAACTAGTCCTTGCGATTGTATCTAACGATGATGCCTCAGCAGTCTCTGCCGCTCTTACAAAAAATAATTTTTACATGACACGTTTGGCAACAACAGGCGGATTCCTGAGAGCTGGCAATACAACATTGATTGTCGGTACTGAGGATGACTTGGTAGATAAGTGCATTGAGATCATCGGCTCTGAGGCAAAGAGAAGAACAGAGATTGTTCCTTCAACAGCCAGCTATGATATCGGCAGATATGCATCCTTCCCTGTGGAAGTGCAGATTGGCGGAGCCACCGTCTTTGTATTGGATGTAGAACAATTCAAGAAGCTCTAAACAAAAGCGGAGAATCTCCGCTTTTTCATAACTATGACAACAATCAGAAAAGCAGATCAAAAAGACCTCCCGGCAGTCCTGGAGATCATCAATCAGGCAAAACGATATTTTGCATCGCAGAAGATACCGCAGTGGCAGACCGGCTATCCGGACGAAATCGATATTCAGGAAGATCTGGACCGGGATGGCGGATATGTTGCGGTGGAGAATCATGAAGTGGTGGGATACTGCTTCATCAAAGTCATGACAGACCACAACTATGATGTCATCGAAGGACAGTGGCTGAATGATCAGCCATATGCGGTCATGCATCGAACATGCATCCATGATTCCTGCAAGGGACGTGGAATTGCCGGTATGTTCATTGAAACGGCATACGGTCTCTGCGACAATGTCAGAGCAGATACCCATGAGAAAAATGCAGCAATGCGTAAAATGCTTGAAAATCACGGCTTTATTGCATGCGGCACCGTTTATATGGAAGACGGCACACCGCGCATCGGCTATCAGAAAATCAGAAAGGGAAGAAATTAATCTTCCCTTTTTATATACTTCATCAGTTCTTCTTTTTCATTTGGAATTTGATCTTCCATCACGGCATTGAGCAGCTCAGTTAATTTTTCTGCAATCATTTTTCCAGAGTATCCCAGCGCCTTGATATCATTGCCGCTGACCGCCAGCTGTGCTAAGGATGTACAGTCGTGATGGTCGATGATCTGCTGATACAGCGCGGCAGCATCATCTGCAGCAAATGAAGGATCCAGGGCTGACCGGTAGTGCAGATAAACAGTGAAGTCTTCATGATAGATACTTAGAAATTTGCGCATGGATACACGGTCTGCGATACAGGTATCCCGATACTTGATCAAAGACGTGATGGTCTTGATTTCAGCATTTGTATATTTTAATCTTCGGCACAGAACAGATGGATCAGGCAGGCCGGTGAATAAGACGGCTGTTCTGACCACAGCGTCACTAGGTGCATTGTCAATCTGTTTTAGAACTGTATCCCAATGCGGCACATCTTTGATCTCAGGCAGGAAGACAGCGATGACTTCACGATAGGTATCTAAATAAGATGCGCATTTTTCGGCATTTAGGAAGCCATCCATTTCTTCATGGATCCGTTCCAGAGAAATATACGACAGCAGATCTTTCTTGGTAAAGATGGCATTTTTGGTATTCACTTCAATTTCAAAATGGAGCTGAGAGGCAAAGCGGACTGCCCGCAGAATGCGCAGGGCATCTTCTTCAAACCGCTGAGATGGATCACCGATGCAGCGCAGGATATGATTCTCCAGATCTAGTCTGCCATCGAAGAAATCGAGGATGCCGTCATTGTCGTTATAACAAAAGGCATTGATGGTAAAGTCGCGGCGTGCACAGTCTTCTTCAATCGCAGAAGTGAACTGGACAGCATCCGGGTGACGGTGATCCTGGTAGGTGGAGTCTTTGCGGTATGTTGTGATTTCAATTGGATGATGGCTGGACAGGACTGTCAATGTGCCGTGTTTCAGGCCTGTGTCAATGGTCTTGTTGGAAGTGAAGACAGTCTTCATCTGCTCAGGCAGAGCATTGGTAGTCAAATCATAGTCGTGCACCGGCAGACCTAAAAGCATGGACCGGATGGCACCGCCCACGATGTAGCATTCATATCCGCTGTCATTCAGCTGGTCCATCAGTACTTTGACGTATGCAGGGATTTCCAATTTCATGCCTTTATTTTAGCATTAAAGCGCTTTGTATAGTTATAATGGAATGAGAAGCGTGAGGAAATCCTATGCGAATTGGACAGTCAACAGACATACATAAATTAGTAGAAGGCAGAAAGCTGATTCTCGGCGGCGTTGAGATACCGAGTGAGAAGGGCCTGCTTGGTCACAGTGATGCGGATGCATTGACACATGCGGTCGCAGAAGCGGTCTTAGGTGCCCTTGCATTAGGAGATCTGGGCCATCATTTTCCGGATACAGATCCAAAGTGGGAAGGTGTCAATTCACAGATCATCTTAGAGGCATGCTGGAAGATGATGGATGAAGCTGGATACAAGATCGGCAATGTCGACAGTCTTGTCTTGATTGAGCGCCCAAAGATGGCACCGCATATTGAAAACATGCGTGCAAACTTTGCCAAGGCTCTGCACTGCGATATCTCACAGATCAGCGTCAAGGCGACCCGCGGTGAAGGCATGGGCTTTGTCGGGCGCGGTGAAGGCGTGCTGGCACAGGCTGTTGTTCTGCTTGAGGAGAAATAATCATGTTTGAAAGATTAAATGAAGTAAAGGTGCTGCGCGATCCTGTGCATGGTTATATTCATGTGGAATTGAAGGTGGTCTGGGATGTGCTGAACAGTGCATGGTTCCAGCGGCTGAGAAGAATCCGGCAGCTGGGCGGTGCTGTTGTTGTATACCACTGCGCAGAACATACCCGCTTTGAACATTCTCTGGGTGTCTATGAGATTGTCAGACGGATGGTCACAGAAGTTCCAGATTTGAACCGAGAATTGAATGAAAAGGAAAAAGTAACAGTCATGTTGGCAGGAATGCTGCATGACATCGGTCATGGTCCATACTCGCATGCCTTTGAAGGCATTACCAATACATCGCATGAAGTCTATACCTGCCGCATCATTGAAGAGAACACGGAAATCACGAAGATCCTGGAGAATGCATGTCCGGGTCTGGCTAAGGATGTTGCGGATGTGATCCGTCATGAAAGTGCCAACCCGATCCTGTCACAGCTGATCAGTTCTCAGCTGGATGCAGACCGCTTTGACTATTTGATCAGAGATGCATATTTTACCGGTACAAAATACGGAGAATTTGATATGGAGCGGATCCTGCGCACAATGCGTGTGGAGAATGGCAGAGTAGTTGTCAAGGAAAGCGGTGTGTATGCCGTAGAGAACTACATCATGGCCCGCTACCACATGTATTGGCAGGTATACTACCATCCAGTGGCCCGCTCCTATGAGTGCATCCTGCATATGGCCTTCAAGAGACTGAAGGACCTGGGTCCAAAGAAAGTAGATCCATGCGTTATCCCATTGTTCCTGCCAATTATCAAGGGACAGGAGATCCCGCTGGATACCTATTTTGATCTGGACGAATATTCCTGTGCCTATGGGTTTGCACAGTTAGTACATCATAAGGATCAAATTGTTGCAGATCTGGCAAGAAGGATCCGTGACCGTGACTTGTTTGAATATGCTGACAGCACACCTTCTTTCAATCGGAAGATGAGAAATACATTAAAGAAGGCAGGCTATGATCTGGACTACTACTGGGGCAGAGATGAAGTCTCGCAGAACCCATATAAGCCTTACAGCGGTGAGTTCAGCGGCAGCATCTGGGTCAGAATGAAAGACGGCTCGACCCGCGAATTAAGCAATGCCTCCAACATCGTGTACAGTCTGATCCATGGTCCGAAGAACGATGACAATAAAGTTTTCTTTCCTGATCTTGAAAAGAAGTGAAACGTTCACTTCTTTTTTGTTACATAATTTTCATAAAAATTATGACTTTTTGTCTGTTTGTGATAAAAATTGCATTGACGTCGCAGTAATCTTCAGTATAATCATCCTGCAAAGGAGATGATTCGATGAGAGTGCATGTCTGCTTTGTACAGAATGATCTGATGAACAACGAGACTAAGACAATAGCAGATGGGATCGGATTGTTGAATGAAGGTCATCTGCTCTACCAGGAAGATGAAACGAATGCAAAACATTCCATATTATTTACACCGGCAGAAATTGTATTAGAGAGAATATCAGAAGTATCAAGCCGAACGGTACTACGGACGGATGGAAACGGGGAGTGTGTTGTAACGTCACCATATGGGGTGATGAAGTTTACAACCAAACTGCAGTACAGTGAGATGAATGAGAGCCATTGGAAGATCCATTATTCAATCTTTTCGGAAGACGAACAGTTTGCGGAAATGGAACTTGAATGGAAAATTGAAAAATTGGCATAAATCTGCATTGACTTATGGTCAGTAATGACTTATTATCACAACACAGAATATTGTTGAATCAGCCATCTAATTGTAAAGCAGCACAGAAAGAGGAGCATATCATATGACGTATACGCAGACAATGACAGATGTCGCTTATGACTGTTTGTCAAAGCGCAAAAAGGAAATTGAGTTTGTAAAGCTCTGGACGGAAGTCGCAAAGACGATGAAGATCCCAGAAGACCGTTTGAAGAGAAAGAAGGCTCAGTTCTATTCTGAATTGATGCTGGACAGCCGCTTTGCATCATTGGAAAATAACAAATGGGATCTGCGCAACCGCAGGAAGTTCGAAGAAGTCCATATCAATACCGAGGAAATCGAAATTGATGAGGATGAGGAAGACGATGAACAGCTCGATCGTTCCGGTCTGGATCTTCCGACCGGCGACGACGCATACGATAATTAATGCTTAACAAAGGGACGAAAGTCTCTTTTGTTTTGGGTTTTTTGTTCGAATTACTTTTCAAGCGAAAGGTTTTGACATAGAATAGAGTTGCAACTAAGGAGGAAATATAATCTTATGGCATTAGTTTCTGCAAAGGAAATGGTAGATAAGGCTCACGAGGGCCATTACGCTATTCCTGCATTTAACATCAACGACCTTGAGTGGACAAAGGCTGTCCTGGCTGGTATTCAGCAGGCTAACTCTCCTGCAATTCTGCAGGTGTCCGAAGGCGCTGGCAAGTACATGGGTGGATTCAAGACTGTAGCTGATATGGTCCGCGACCTCTATGAACACATGGGCATTACAGTTCCAGTAGCTCTTCATCTTGACCACGGCACATACGAAGGTGCTAAGGCTTGTATCGAAGCAGGCTTCACTTCCATCATGTTCGATGGCTCACACTTTGACTTTGATGAGAATGTCGCTAAGTCCAAGGAAATCATTGCTTTAGCTCACAGCAAGGGAATCTCTGTTGAGTGCGAAGTCGGTGGTATCGGCGGAACAGAAGACGGCGTTACATCGAACGGCGAATTAGCAGATCCAAAGGAATGCAAGGCAGTTGCTGAATTAGGCGTCGATTTCCTGGCAGCCGGCATTGGCAACATCCATGGTGTATATCCTGCTAACTGGGCTGGTCTGAACTTCGACAGACTCGAAGAGATCAACGAAGCAGTTAACGGCAAACCATTAGTTCTCCATGGCGGATCCGGTATTCCATTTGAGCAGGTCCACAAGGCAGTTACAATGGGTGTTTCCAAAGTAAACATCAACACAGAACTGCAGCTTGAATTTGCTAAGGCTACACGTGCTTATATCGAAGCTGGCAAGGATCAGGAAGGAAAGGGCTATGACCCTCGTAAACTCCTGAAACCAGGAAGCGATGCAATCACAGCTAAGGTTGTTGAACTCTGCAAGGCTTTCGGTTCTTCTGACAAGGCTTAAGGAATTCATGAAAGAGATTCTTCGGAATCTCTTTTTCTATTCTCTGCTTGCAACTGCAGAGGAGAAAAAATTAAAATTGAAACAGGAGGAATGCATATGTTGAGAATGGCTATCAGCTGCGGCGAAGGTTTCTCATCCGGCTTCTTAGCGGATTATTTAAAAAAGGAGATCATCAAAGCACATTTAGAAGATCAGGTGTCAGTGGAAAGAATCCCGTTCTTTCAGCTGCCGCAGAGACAGAGTGAAGTCGATATTGCAATGATCATGCCGCATATTGAATGGAAGATCAAGGAAGCTGTGAATCCATGGGATATTCCGCTGTATGTCATTCCATACAAGGCAATCCTGAAGCCGACTGTCTATGACTTCATTGAAGATGCTGAGGATATTTTGAAGCTGGCTGACGGCAGGACAGGCAGAGTCTGGTTCCCGGAAGAAAAGAGAACATCTGCGGTGACCCGTCTGGAATCTCATCGGAAGTGGCTGGCAAAGCAGGAACAGAAGGATTGATCCTATGATCTATCTAACAGGAGATACCCACGGCGGTGCCGATATGAAGAAGCTGGTCAGCAGAAAGATCACCTCTGCATTAACAAGCGAGGATACATTGATCATCTGCGGCGACTTTGGCTTTGTGTGGGATACCAAACATGAGGCAAGAGGAGAGAAGACCTGGCTGGACTGGTTCCAGCAGATGCCATGGACGACTTTGTTCGTCGACGGCAATCATGAATGTTTTCCAAGACTGTTCACCTATCCGGAAAAAGAGTGGCATGGCGGCAGGGTCCATGAGATCAGGCCGCACCTTTATCATTTAATGCGGGGTGAAGTCTTCACTATTGAAGGAAAGACCTTCTTTACGATGGGAGGAGCAGCTTCCCATGACCGCGGACCGGCAGCCGGCAATACCAAGGCAGTCGAAGGTAAGTACTGGTGGCCGCAGGAGATCCCTTCCAAGGAAGAGATGGAACATGGCCTGCAAAGTCTCAATACCTGCGGCAATCAGGTGGATTACATCATTACACACTGTCTGCCAAGTGACCTGCAGCAGATCCAGACCGCAGGGAAATTTCCGCCGGATCCAATCACTGAATATCTGCATGCCGTGAATACAGCCGTAACATATACCCATTGGTACTGCGGCCATTATCATGTGGACCAGGACCTGACAGAACGTGTTACCATCCTCTTTAATAAGATCCTGGCATGCGGACAGTCTGTTGTCGGCAGTGAGCCGATGCCGGGAAGCCCGGTCTATCAGAAGACACAGCAGGTTAAATTCCTGCATGAAGGAAAAGAAATGATCGGCATCATCAAGAACATCTACCCATGGGGGATGATGAAGGATACAAAGCAGCCGGCATATGACATTATAGATAATGAGACAGACCAGCTGATTCATTATGTGAAAGAACTGGAGATCAAGGGAATCATCCGATAATACAGAGCATTGGCAGCATCTGCCGGGCTCTTTTCTTGTGAAACGGTTAGGAACGGTAGAATATGTTGTAAAAATAAGTAAAAAATGTTCAAAATCAACCAGTTTACTATTAAACCGGTAAACCATCATAGTACAGCGGTGTTTCTATAATTTTGGGATGTTTAATCACATAATTTACACAAATATTTGGAATAAATGTTTCACGATATTGTAAAATACTCAAATAAAATCACTTACGCGAAAAATTAAATGACAATAAATATAAAAAAAGTTTCAAAAAAGGATAAAGTTGTCAATTACTGAGGAAATTATGTAGCAATTCGTCACACAATTGTTGCAAACGCTTTCTGTAAACCTTAAATTTGAAGTATCGAAAGGGGAATAAAATTCCAAATGAACGACAAGTTTATGAACGGCCTTCTTACCGTCGCTGGTAAGATGCAATCAAACAAGGTCCTGAGTGCCATCAAGGATGCGTTTATCGACAACATGCCGGTTGTCATCATGGGTTCATTCTGCGTTCTGTTCCAGTTCATTATCTGCACAAAGGCTGATGGATATATCTCATTGGCTAACGTTCCAGGTATGGGTTGGCTCACCGCACTGACACCTATCTTCACAACAGCTAACTATGGCTGTATGAATTTCATGGCAGTAGCAATCTGCATTCTGGTTGCTATCCACTACGCTGAGAACCTGGGTCTTGCAAGAGACAACACAGTTCCTGCAGTAGCATTAGCTTCCTTCGTAACACTGATCAACACAACAGCTACAAGCACAATGAAGGCATCTGCACTGGTCGCAGCATCAGGTGATGTTCTTGCATTAGGCTCAAAGGCTACAGATACTTCTACAGTTCCTGTATCCATCGGCGCTGCTGTTCAGTCATCTTATACATCTGCTAACGGATTGTTCGTCGGTCTGATCGTTGGTATCTTAGCTACATTGCTGTATGTTAAGTTAATCCAGGGCGGCAAGCTCAAGATCACACTGCCTGACAGTGTTCCACCAAACGTTGCACAGTCATTTGCAGTATTATTCCCAGCAGTTATTACAATCTTCGTAGTATCTCTGGTAGGATTCCTTGTTTCTTTAACAGGTACAACATTCTTCGGAGTTATCACAGCTATCTTCGCTCCATTAAAGGTTATCATGACTGGTTTACCTGGTTACTTAGTAATCGTATTCCTGATGATGCTCTTATGGTGGTTCGGTATTCATGGACCAAACGTTATGAGTGCTGTTTATACACCATTCATGACAGCTGCTTATGCTTCTAACAACGCACTGTATGGTGCAGGAATTGCTCCAGTTGCTGGCGCATCCGCAACAATCAACGGCGTTACAGAAACATACAGCATTATCTGTAACCCATTCGGAAGCACATTCTTCTCACTGACAGGTTCTGGTATCACTGGCGGTCTGATCATTGCTATCTTCTTATTCTCTAAGAGAGATGATTACAAGGCTATTGCTAAGCTGGCTATTCCTTGCGGAATCTTCAACATCAACGAGCCTATTATCTTCGGTATCCCAATGGTCATGAACCCACTGTTAGGTATCCCATTCTTCTTAGCTCCAATCGTTTCCGTAGCTCTTGGTTACTTCTTAACTAAGATTGGATTCGCTCCTCTGATGGTTGTAGATGCTCCATGGACAACACCAGTTGGTATCCTTGGTTTCTTAGCTTCAGGTGGTAAGTGGCAGGGTGCTGTAGCTCAGCTGTTATGCTTCGCTACATCTATCTTGGTCTATTCACCATTCGTTATTGCTTCCAACAGACAGATTCCTACAGAAGAAGCTGCTGCATAAGCAATCAATTCAAGAATTCTCTAAAGGAGATGTGTCAAAACATCTCCTTTTCTTTTGTCTTTGAAGCCATTAAAATAGACTTATGAGAATTATTGATCAGATTCATGAGAGAAGTGCATTCACTCCGACTGAAAGAGAAATTGCAACTTTTTTAGAAGAAAACAGCAAAGAAGCAGTTAATTTATCATTAGATGAGCTGTCAGAGAAGATATTCGTGTCAAAGAGCACGGTCATCCGCTTCTGCAAGAAACTTGGTTTTAAAGGGCATAAGGAACTCTGTGTAGAGCTTGCTAAAGAACTGAGCATGTATCTGATGGATGACCGCAGAATTGATTCCTCCTTCCCATATAAGCCAGGGGATGATAGGAAGACAATGGCTGAAAAGGTCTATGCCTTGAGCTATGGTTCTTTGGTGCAGACGTACCAGGATCTTGATCTGGATCAGATCTACCGGGTCGCCAAGGCGATGCATGATAAGAGCAGCGTCAAGGTCTATGCTTTTGATGAGAATATCAGCTATATTCGTGCGTTTGTGGATGAATTGAGAGAATTGGGTGGTAATATCAGCCTGTGTGCTTTATCCACAGTCAGTGTTCAGCAGGCGGCATCTCAGACGGCGGATTCGGCAGCATTGTTCATTGCCTATCATTCCAGAGAAACTGTTATGATCCAGACAGCCAGGATCCTGTCCGCAAAGAAGATTCCGCTGTATGTCATCACGGGACCTTTCAAGGGAATGCTGAGCACCTATGCCCAGGAAATGATTGCCGCAAGCATCTATGAATCTGAACCAAAAGCGGTCAGCATCAGTTCCAGAAAAGCAATCAGCTTGATCCTAGATATTCTTTACGCTTACTATTATTCTTTTGATCTTGAAAAGAATGACCGTTCGATCCAAGAAAGATACAGTGTTGCCAAGGGGATTTTAGAAGGAAATCATTAAAAAAGTTGCACATCATGGTGTACTTGAATAGAATTGACAGTGCACGATTTATTTAGCAAAGATCAGAAAGGCGGTTCTATGCAGGAAGTAATGAAGATTGAAGGCGGACATGAACTGGAAGGTGAAATCACAATCAGCGGTGCAAAGAACGCGACTGTTGCTTTGATTCCTGCAGCTGTGCTTGCCAATGGCCCGGTTACTATCGTGGGAATTCCTCAGATTGCGGATGTTGCCAATCTAGCAGAGATCCTGCGCATGCTGAATGTAGAAGTTACGGAAGTTGGCCCGGACCACTTGATCATTGATCCGACATATATGCAGAATATCGACTTGACCAGTGATGCAGTCACGAAGCTGAGAGCGTCTTATTACTTTATGGGAGCGCTGCTGGGCAAGTATGGACATGTCACGATGAAGATGCCAGGCGGATGTTACCTGGGTCCTAGACCAATCGATCTGCACATCAAAGGCTTTGAGGCATTGGGAGCAAAGGTCAAGTTTGAAAAAGCATGCTACAGCATTGATGCAGAAAAGCTGACAGGTGCCAAGATCTTCCTGGATATTGCCTCTGTTGGTGCGACCATCAATATCATGATGGCTGCAGTCTACGCTGAAGGC
Organism: uncultured Galactobacillus sp.; assembly: GCA_964385925.1. Classification (GTDB taxonomy): domain Bacteria; phylum Bacillota_I; class Bacilli_A; order Erysipelotrichales; family Erysipelotrichaceae; genus Bulleidia. The sequence continues at coordinate 31,898 of CAYLQV010000022.1, forward strand.
AGAACAACGATTGAGAATGCCGCAAAGGAACCGGAGATCATTGATGTCGCTACATTATTAAATAAAATGGGCGCACACATTAGAGGTGCCGGCACCAATGTCATTACGATTGACGGCGTTAAGAATCTGACTGGATGCTTCCATGAGATTATCCCAGACCGTATTGAAGCAGGCACTTTCCTGATTGTTGCGGCAGCCTGTGCCAAGCATATGGTCATTAACAATGTCATTCCGCAGCACGTTGAGGCATTGACTTCAAAGCTGCAGGAAATGGGCGTCAAGATGGAAATTGATGTCGATCATATTATTGTCGAAAAAGCTGACCACTTAGTGGCAACAGATATAACAACGAGAACTTACCCAGGCTTTGCGACAGATCTGCAGCAGCCGTTGACTTCCTTGATGACGCAGGCAGAGGGACAGTCCAAAGTTGTTGAGACGATCTACAGTGAGCGCTTCAAGCACTGTCTCGAACTCAATAAGATGGGTGCGAATATAGAACTGATCAATTCAGGTGCACTGATCAATGGACCGACACCGCTGTATGGCTGTACTGTACAGGCGACAGACTTACGGTGCGGAGCAGCAATGATCATTGCCGGTCTGATTGCGGATGGTGTCACAGAGATCCAGAATGTGTACCATATTGACCGCGGCTACAGTGAAATTGATAAGAAATTGGAAGCTTTAGGTGCGAAAGTATGGCGGGAAATGGTCGATTAAGGCTGTTTCCTTTTCTTTTTGCCCGTAAATTTGAGTAATAATAAGTAATCCGTGGTAAGCTCGTTGACTTCATCTTGAGTATCAATTATTTTATGGGTGTAACAAAAACAACTTGATGAGCAAACCTGTCGAAAGGCAGGGACGCAAAGCTAAAGGGCCTGAAATGGCAGCCAGCTGCAACTGAACTTGATAGGAGATCTATCAGTCTGTTTGCAGGACTGGTGGATCTCCTTTTTCTTCCTCATCTCCCAACCTTCAGAATCACAGCAGACCACACTTACAAACAATAAATCAACAAACCTGTTGAAAAGCAGGGACGCAAAGCTAAAGGGCCTGAGATGGCAGCCAGTTGCAACTTAAGGGATTTCTCCTCGATCAATTCATGGCAGTGAATTGATGAAAGATCTTCCTGTCTGGCGTGCATATCTAGGCAGGGAGAAAAAATATGACAGACATTATCAGAACAACAGCAATTACATCCGCAATGTTCCTTACAGCCATTTCACCAATCGGCGCACAGGCAGAAACATTCAACAGATTAAATACACCAGTAACATCTACTACAAGAACAACAGCCGTTACACATTTATATGATACAAATGACGGTTCTGTCGGCAGACTGACAATCGGCGGTTACACAGCGGAGTTATATCAGGGAAGTTCACAGTACATCGTTGATGCAGCAGACAGTGCTGCTTACATGCCTTGGGGGAATATGGTCATGATCGCAGACCACGCTTACCAGGGATTCAGCATCCTCAGATCATTAGGTGCCGGCGCAACAGGTACCATTACAGATAATTCAACAATTACATATTTGACATGTGCTTCTTCTTACCAGGGTGTCAACACAGGCAACGGCATCAACCTGGCAGATGGCAGATATGCAGAAACAGTAGGTGACGGAAGCTACATGCTTTATACATGCAACGATTCCACAGGCGTCAGCGTCACCGTTACATATTGGTATGTTTCAGGAACGGCAGCAGCTCCAGTCTACACAGCACCAGAACCAGTATACGAAGCTCCAGTACAAGCAGTCTCCTATGAAGCTGCACCGGCTGAAGAAATTCAGTCAGTTGTAGATACAACAGTAACAGAACAAGAACAGCCAGCAGCAAACGAAACAACAGCAGAAGCACAGAACTCCACCAAGCCTGTTAACGCAGACAAGGTATCCATCACAGCCGTTTCTGACTTTGCAGATGCGACAGCAGCTCCAAATAATTTGTCCAAAGTAGAGTCAGGAAACAAATTCTTCGACCTGCTTACTGCCAATAAGCAGGCAGCCAGCGATGTACTGAGTACCGAAGCAGGATACACAGCTTACTACGCTGACAACCGTCGTTGGTTAGCATTATCTGCTGATCAGTCGACAACAAGTTTAGTAGCATAATGTCTGGTTCAGTTTAATCTTTGGAAAAAGGAATCTACTATCCCTAGATTCCTTTTTTCGTACTTATTTGAAGGAATTCTGAAATTACAGTGAGTGCAGAATGAAAGATGCAGGCATCATATACTTTTTTGTAGCTAGATTAGGTAGAATATCTGTATGAAGACATATGAAGTCAAAAAGAAAGTACTGCTGCTGGTAAATTCTTCCAGCGGTACCGGCAAAGGAAAAAATGACCTGTTTGAAATCGTACAGGAGCTCAGCAGGAGGCATTGTGAAGTGACCGTATATCCCTGCGGTCCTCACTGCGGAGTGGATTCTGATCTGATCTTGGAAACAAGAAGCAGTGATTTCGATGTGATTGCCTGCTATGGCGGCGATGGCACCCTGAATCATATGGTCAATACAATGATGAAGCGGAAGATCCATAAGCCGATTGGCTATATTCCAGGCGGAAGTACAAATGATTTTGCTCGGAACTTTGCGGATGTCTCAGATATTGATGCCATCTGTGAGGTCATTGCGGAAGGAGAACCGTTTGCGTATGACATCGGCAATCTGAATGGGCACTACTTCAACTATGTGGCTGCCTTTGGGGCATTTACTGATGTCAGCTACTCTACTGATCAGAATATCAAGAATGTCCTGGGACATAATGCATACATTGTCAGTGCAGTGGGTTCTTTAGGAGAGAGCCTGAATTACCGCCGTCATCTGGTCTTTGAACATGATGGGATCACAGAAGAAGGAGACTATATCTATGGAGGCATCTCCAACAGTCCTTCCATCGGCGGCATCAAGTTTTCTTTCACTGAACGGGCGGAACTGAATGACGGCAAGTTTGAAGTGATGCTGGTAACAGCACCTAATAACCCGGCAGACCTCGCTGGCGTGGCTGGGCAGATTGCCTCAGGCAATGTAGAGGACAAGTACGTCAGGGTCTTTAAAACGAACAGGATCAGCTTTAAATGCGATGAGAAGGTCGACTGGACACTGGATGGTGAATTCGGCGGTTCCTACCGGAAATCTGAGATCAAGATTGAACCTGCTGCAATGGAGATCATGGCAGAGAGAAAGATACTTGCGTCAAAATGAGGAGTATGCTAATATTACAAAGCAATTTGCACTTTCTTTATGCACGCATAGAGGCATAAGGCAGAAGGGAGAACGACATGAAAAAGGATATTCATCCAAAGTATTACAAGGCCAAGGTTATCTGCACATCCTGCGGCGCTGAATTTGAAACAGGATCTACATTGAAGGAAATCAAGGTAGATACATGCTCAAACTGTCACCCATTCTATACAGGACGTCAGAGATTCGCAGCAGCTGCTGGCCAGGTTGAAAAGTTCAATAAGAAGTACGGCTTAAAGTAATACAAATGAAAGCTCCGGAAACGGAGCTTTTCTTATACCCTAAAATAAGTGTAAAATAGAATCAGTAAAAAAACATGATGAGTAAATAATGAAAGATACAAATACTCACACACGCTTTGCAGAAACCAAAGTTTTTTTTGAAGATGTACGATATAATAGATATCGCGAGCAAGAGGATTGGAGGGAAATCATAGATGGTTGCTAAGAAAAAGAAATCAGCCGAAACTGAAGTCATGTCTTTAGAGACTATCCGTGAGGAGATTCTCAAGAAAAGCAAGGCTGGTGAAGAGATCAGCGAAAAAGCAGTCATGGACTTAGCAGAAAAGAATCATTTGAATGAAGATGATGAAGAAAATCTTTTTGACTGGATCCAGGAACAGAATATTGATCTGATCACTGAAAATGTTGATGAAGTAGAAGAAGCAGAAGAAGAGCTTTTGACTGCTGATGATAAAGATGTAGACACTGATTCGGAAGAAGAGGAAGCAGATACAGATGATTCAGATGCTGAAGAAGAATCTATTGATGCTGCCGTATCTGTCAGAAAGAAGAAGCCTGCTGATTCTGTCAAAGCATATCTGCAGGAGATTGGTTCTATACCATTGCTGAATGCACAGCAGGAAGTTGAATATGCAAAGCAGGTGCAGCAGGGTGACAAGTATGCCAAGGAAATGATGATTAACTCAAATCTGAGACTGGTCGTATCCATGGCAAGAGATTATGCCAACAGAGGACTGTCCTTCCAGGATCTGATCCAGGAAGGCAATATCGGTCTGATGCGTGCTGTTGAAAAGTTTGATCCGGATAAAGGATTCCGTTTCTCCACATATGCAACATGGTGGATCCGTCAGTCCATGGTCCGTGCCATTGCAGACCAGTCCAGAGACATTCGTATTCCTGTACACATGACTGAACAGATCAATCGTGTCAACAGAGTGCAGAGACAGCTGAACCAGGAGCTCAATCGTGATCCTTCCGCAGAAGAGATTGCTGCTAAATTAGGTGAAGGCATGACGGCAGATAAAGTCCGTGAGATCCAGCAGATTGCGTTGGATACTGTATCATTGGAAACACCGACAGGTGATGATGACAACAGCAACCTAGGTGATTTCATTCAGGATGAGAATGCAGTGAATCCAATGGAGTTTGCCAACAACGCAGTCATCAAAGAACAGATCAACAAGATGCTGGGTGAACTGCCTGAAAGAGAAGAAAAGATTGTCCGTATGCGTTTCGGTCTGGATGGTACAAATCAGCCGAAGACATTGGAAGAAGTCGGCAGACAATGCAACGTTACCAGAGAACGTATCCGACAGATTGAATCCAAAGCACTGCGCAGACTGCATCACAGCATCAATACAAAGACAGATTATAGAGATTTAAAGAAAGACTGAAGGAATGAGAGAGAAATCTCTGATTCCTTTTCATTTGATAGGCATAACACCCTGTAATATGATAAAGTTGACAGGCGAGAAAACAGGAGTTGATGATTATGGACGCGATGAGAGAAAAGCTAGTTAATTTGGAAAAAAGATATAACGAGATTGGTGAAGAGCTGACCCAGGAAGATATTGTATCTGATCCAAGAAAGCTGACAAAGTTGAGCAAGGAACAAGCACATCTTCAGGGTGCTGTTGATGCATGGCATGAATTGAAGACTCTGGATGACAATATCAGCCAGGCGGAAGATATGCTGAAGGAAGATGATGCCGAATTAAAAGAGATGGCACAGATGGAACTGGATGAGTGTCTTCCAAGAAGAGAAGAGCTGCTTGTTCACGTACAGAAGCTGCTGATTCCAAGTGATCCGGAAGATGACCATGATGCCATCATGGAAATCAGAGGCGGTGCTGGCGGAGATGAAGGAAATATCTTTGCGGGTGACTTATACCGCATGTATACAAGATATGCTGAAGCAAGAGGATGGAAGGTGCAGATCATGGAAGCATCTCCATCGGAAGCAGGCGGCTTCTCACAGATTGTATTCTCAATCAAAGGTGATGATGTCTACAAAGCATTGAAGTGGGAATCTGGCGTACATAGAGTACAGCGTGTTCCTAAGACAGAGACCCAGGGGCGTATTCACACCTCTACAGCAACGGTCCTCTGCCAGCCTGAAATTGAAGATGATGACTATGAACTGAACATGGCTGACTTAACCTTTGAAACACACCGTGCTTCTGGCGCCGGCGGTCAGCATATCAATAAGACAGACTCTGCGGTCCGTATCGTTCACGTTCCTACGGGAATTACAGTCAACTGTCAGGAAGGTCGTTCGCAGATTGAAAACAGAGAAACTGCTCTTCGTATTATCCGTTCCCGTGTCTATGAAGAGATGCAGAGAAGAAAAGAAGAAGAAGCAGGCAAGATCAGAAGAGCGAAGATTGGAACAGGTGACCGTTCTGAAAAGATCAGAACGTACAACTACCCACAGAACAGAGTCACGGATCACCGCATTCACTTTACTACGAACCATCTTGATCTGATCATGGAAGGCAAGCTGGATGAAGTCGTTGAAGCTCTGCAGGTGGAAGAAGAAAAGAAAAAGTTAGAGGAAGCAGCGTAATGACGACCTTTTCAAAGAGTGTCAGAAATTACGAAGCACTTTGTGAACAGAATGATGTTCCTGCGGAAACAGTGATGGCATATTTAGTTGAACTGTCACAGAGAGAGCGCTATGATCTGTATCTTCATTACGAAGAAGAAATGCCGGCAGACTTAGAAAAAGAATTTGATGCAGGCATGGCAAGGATCCTGAAGCAGGAACCGATGGAACATGTTTTGGGATATTCTTGGTTCTATGGATACAAGATGATTGTCAATGAAGACGTATTGATCCCGCGTCCGGAAACGGAAGAGCTCTGCGCAAATATCTTAGCGCGCATGGATCAGTACTTCCCTGAGAACAAAACAATCGAATGCACAGATGTCGGTACTGGTTCCGGTGCCATCGCAATTGTATTGGCAAAGGAAGAACCAAAGGTCCATATTACAGCGACTGATATTTCTGAAGAAGCATTAGTCACTGCACATAAGAATGCCGAGAATAATGGAGCTGATATAGAATTCACTGCTGGTGATATGCTGAAGCCGTTAATTGAAAGCGGCAGAAAACTGGATGTGCTTGTATCCAACCCGCCATATATTCCTGCCGAAGAGCAGATGGAAAAATCGGTTGTGGATTTTGAACCTCATGTCGCATTATTCGGCGGCAGTGACGGTCTGAAGTTCTATCGTATGATTTTTGAAGACTGTAAAAAAGTATTGAAAGACAAAGCGTTCATGGCTTTTGAAATGGGCTGGGATCAAAGAGATAAAATGTCTGCACTGGTAGAAGAAACATTGCCTAGAACGAGATATGAAATTCTCAAAGATATGAACGGCAAGGACAGAATGCTGTTTATATATTTTGGAATTTAAATATTTGCTCAAATAGCATTTCAGTTTTATAATCAAGCCAGTATGATTTATATACCGAAGTATACGATAATGATTTGGAGGATCTATGACAAGAGTATCAGTTGCTATGGCTGTATACAACGGGGGAAAGTATATTAATGAACAGTTAGGATCAATCATCAATCAACTGGCGGAAGATGATGAATTAGTTATTTCGGATAATATGTCTACTGATGATTCTAGAGATATTATTTTGTCTTATGCAAAATTATACCCGAATATTAAGTTTTTGGAGTGTAACGAACAGGGAATTATTGCAAATTTTGAGAATGCGATAAATCACTGTTCAGGCAAATATGTGTTTTTAGCAGATCAAGATGATGTTTGGAATAATAATAAAATCAAAGAAGTATTAAAAAAATTCAATACTACAGATGCGTATGTGATTTTACATGATTGCGAATATGTAAATGAATATTTGGAAAAAACAAATAGAACTTTGTTTGAAGAAAAAAATGTGAAAATTGGTTATAAAAAAAATCTTTGGAAAAATTCATATCAAGGGTGCTGTATTGCTTTCAGAAGCGAGATGATTCCAGTAATATGCCCTATTCCAAGGGATATCTCTATTCATGATCAATGGATAGGCTTGCTAGCTGAGAAATTAGGCAGGAGTGAATTACTGAATGAGAAACTTATCCTTCATCGCAAATATAAAGGAAGCAATTCTACAAAACATATCAGTATGGCCAAAAGGTATCACAATATTAAACTTTTGAATATAAATGTTTTAAAAAGATTGAAAGATAGAAATATAGAATTATAGACAAGTAGATGATTCATATTAATTCCACTTAGCACATTAAAGTGGAATTTTTATATATATCACGCACTTTTCTAAAAAGGAACATGCCTTTCAATTAAGATATATCTATTTTTGTTAGCAATTTCACATGTAACTGGGTTTGTTCTTTGCCCAAATGAGATAACTTATCTGCATTGAGAGATGGAATAAAAATATGGTATAATTGCCATGATTTCTGAAAGGATTATGATGGAAAAAAAGCAAAAATCAGATTTGATATTGCTGTTATGTGATATTTCCCTAGTGGCAATGAACACAATATGGTTTGCATGGAGCTGGTATAATTTTTTTACACCAGTCTTGTATGTACCGTTCTTTTTAAGAGGAAATCTTGCCATAGTAATGGTTTTTATGTTTATAAACTATAGTTTTAGTAAGATATATGGAGGATTTGAACTAAAAACGAACCGTGCTGCGGATCTATTCTATTCATTAGTAATAGCATCTGTGATGACGGGAATCACATTGTTTTTTGTTCTGTTTCTATTGATTCGTCATTTACCGCCGATTTATCCATTATTAATAGACATCTTTTTGTGGTCAGGGACTTCTGCAGTGTGGGCAAAATGTGCAAGCTTGATTATGAGAAAAGTTTGTCCACCCGAAAGAACTCTAATTGTTTATGGAAACATGGCGGCTTTTAGGAAGGGTTTAGCAATTACAAAAAAAGTTGACTGGAGATTTCATGTGGTGGATCAAATCAGTGTACAGCTCGGGTCAGATAAGGTCATTTCTGCAATTAATCAAACAAATGCAAAGTCTGTAATGCTTTGTGGAATTCATTCCAGTCAACGAAATGATATTTTGAAATACTGTATCGCTTCAGGAATTGCCGTTTACATTAGACCGAATATTGGTGACTATATTGTAAATAGCTCTAAACAGCTTCAAATGGCGAGTTTGCCAGTGATGTTATGTCAAAGAAGTTCGCAGTCATTAGTTTATTTGTTCTTAAAGAGATTATTTGATATCATTTTTTCATTGTTTTTTATTATTTTACTTAGTCCACTGGAGCTGATTATTGCTGCTGCTATACATTATTATGATCAAGGACCAGTATTTTATACTCAAACAAGACTTACAAAAGACAGTAAAGGATTTAAAATATACAAATTTCGTTCTATGAAGGTGGATGCAGAAAAAGATAGTGGTGCTCGTCTGGCTTCTCAAAATGACGATAGAATAACACCAATAGGTAAAATTATTCGTGCTACGCGAATGGATGAATTTCCACAGATGTTCAACATCTTGAAAGGAGATATGTCTGTTGTAGGGCCACGCCCAGAAAGACCGGAGATTGCTGAAGAATACGAAAAAATCATGCCGGAATTTGCACTTAGATTACAAGTCAAGGCTGGTTTAACAGGTTACGCTGCTGTGCATGGAAAGTATAATACCAGTCCATATGATAAGTTGCAGATGGATTTAATGTATATAGCATCGCAGGGGTTGTTGACGGATTTCCGAATTATTCTTGAAACAGTAAAAGTTGTATTTGTACCGGAAAGCACAGAAGGCATCGCTGAGGGACAAACAACAGCTGAAGATTCAAATGATGAAGATGACGAATAGGCAAAATGGTAGAAGTGTTAATGTTCCTTTGTAATAATGAAAATATTCATATGAGATATGTTCTGCATAAAACTCCTGAATATTCAGTACTTGTATGAAAAGAAAGGTGGTACTATGAATATAATTTTACTGTCTGGAGGATCAGGGAAAAAATTATGGCCTCTGTCAAATGACGTTCGATCAAAGCAATTTATCAAGCTTTTTAAAAACGCTGACGGGAAAAATGAGTCCATGATACAACGGATTTTCAGACAGATTACAAATGTTGACAAAGATGCAGTAATAACTGTTGCAACTTCAAAGTCTCAAGCTTCAACAGTGATTAATCAACTTGGTAATTCTATCGGTATCTCTGTTGAACCGGACAGAAGGAATACTTTTCCAGCAGTTGCTTTAGCTGTTGAATATTTAAAGGACGTAAAAGGTGTAGCAGAAGATGAACCTATTGTTGTATGTCCAGTTGATCTATTTGTTGAAGATTCTTTCTTTTTGGACCTTGAGCGGTTAGGACAGGAAGTAAAAAATCATTCGGGTATTATTCTCTTTGGTTCAAAACCAACTGAAGCAAGAACACAATACGGATATATCATTCCGGAAAATGATAGCAAAATTTCAAAAGTAAAATCATTTATTGAAAAACCTGACTTAACAAAAGCTGAAGAGTTAATTAAAAATGGTGCTTTATGGAATGCTGGTATTTTTGCTTTTGAAATGAAGTACTTTTTGAATTTAGTTAAGACAATGATTACATATGATGGATATGATGACCTGTTCAATAACTATAGTGAAGCAGAGGCTATTTCATTTGATCATGCGGTGGTTGAAAAATGCAGTAATATGCATGTTATGAAGACGGGTTCAGTTTTAAACGATTTAGGTACTTGGGAATCGTTGACAAAAGCCATGGAAGAAAACGTAATTGGCAATGCACTGCTGTCTGACACCTGTAATAATGTAAATATCATTAACGATATGGATATTCCAATTCTTGCTGTTGGACTTGAAGATATTGTGATTTCTGCTTCTCAACAAGGTGTACTTGTTTCACACAAGAATGAAATGATTGATATTACACCATATGTAGATAGAATTGATCAACAGGTCATGTTTGCAGATAAGTCATGGGGCTCATTGAAGGTACTTGATGCTTCGGATAAATCAATGACAATTCGATTGAATATAACTGCTGGAAAACGTATGAGCTATCATTCACATGAATATCGAGATGAAATGTGGACAATATTATCAGGTACAGGAAAAACAATAGTAGATGGTATGGAGCAGCCAGTGAAAGCAGGCGATGTAATAACTATGGAAGCAGGATGCAGGCATACAATAATTGCGGATACAAACCTAGAAGTTATTGAGATACAAAGAGGTTCTGAGATTTCTACCAGTGATAAAAAGAAATTTGAATTGGAGTAAATGTGAAAAATATCCCATTTTTACTAAAACCTGCTGGAAAAGATTATCTTTGGGGTGGTACAAGGCTCAGAGATGATTTTTCAAAAGACATTGATATTACACCCTTCGCAGAAGCCTGGGAATGCTCAACACACCCTGATGGCCCATCTGTTGTGGCAAGTGGAATAAATCAAGGTAAAATTTTGACGGATGTCCTCAAAGATCATCCAGAATATCTTGGAACTCATCCAGCAACTACTTTAGGCGGAATCCCAATATTAGTAAAATTCATAGATGCAAAACAGAATCTTTCTGTACAGGTTCATCCAAGCGACGAATATGCGGAATCACATGAAAATGGACAGCTTGGGAAGACAGAAATGTGGTATGTAATTGATGCGTTGCCAGGATCACAATTGATTTATGGCTTGCATCGTGATATTACGAAGGAACAACTGCGTAAATATGCAGAGAACGGATCCATCGAAAAATATTTAAACAGAGTTGATATCAAAAAAAATGATGTTTTTTACATAACTCCAGGAACGGTACATGCTATTGGCGCAGGAGCACTAATCGTAGAAATTCAAGAAAGTTCCAATTTGACATATCGGTTGTATGACTACAACAGAATTGATAAAAATGGAAAAAAACGTACACTTCACATTGATAAAGCGATGGAAGTTGCAAATTTACATGCAAGTGATATACCTAGACAACCGATGAGGGTTTTACAGTATAAACCTGGATACGCTTCTGAGCTACTGCGGCGATGCAAGTATTTTCAAGTGGAAAGATTGATCATCAATACAGAACGCTTACGTGAAATGTATTGCTTTCATACTGAAAGCAATTCATTTGAAGTGTTGATTTGCTTTGATGGCTGCGGGGAATTATTAGATGAAGAGGGAAATAACAGATTGGATTTCTTTAAAGGAGATACAATATTTATACCTGCAGACAGTGTGAATTTAAAAATTCATGGGAAAGCACAATTTTTAAAAGTTAATTGCTAAATTATGGGAGACAAGTGTGAAACAAAATAATGAAGCGAAAACACCAAAAAAAACACGGACAAAAGCCGAGCGTTAAAAAAATCATCAAATCAACAGCTAATAGATTTTGAAGGAGTGACATTGACTGTCATCTAGCGAATTCTACTTAAGTTGATAGATCAATGTTAAGTGTCCAGGATCAAAGTCCTACTTATTTGTGCTTGTAAAGATGACGGCACTTATAAATATTCAGGATATTCAGTTAAATAACGAATTACCTACTCTCTCCGCCGTGCTCTGTAGTGTATCACTCCTCAAGAACATACTAGCACGAAGGAGAAGAGTTTAATAACGTATTTGAGACCGCGCAGCGGTCATGGAGGAAAATATGGAGCAATATAGGAATGTTTATGAATGCTGGCTCACTAACGCAACTGAAGACCAAGATCTTATAAATGAACTTCATGCGATGTCTGCTGATGATACGAAAATTGAAGATGCATTTTATCGTGACTTGGCATTTGGCACAGGTGGATTAAGAGGTGTTATCGGTGCAGGAACAAATCGCATGAATATTTATACAGTTGCCAAAGCTTCACAGGGACTGGCAAATTATATTAAGAAACATTATAAAGAATCAAATCGCATGATTGCAGTGTCTTTTGATTCTCGAATTAAAAGTAATTTGTTTTCTAAAGTTTCATCTGAAGTTTTTGCGGCAAATGGAATACGCGTATATATCTATAAAGAATTGATGCCTACTCCTTGCCTGTCTTTTGCAGTGAGAGAATTGAAATGTGCTGCTGGTATCATGGTGACAGCATCTCACAATCCTTCAAAGTACAACGGCTATAAAGTATACAATGAAGCTGGTTGTCAGATTACTACTGAAGCTGCCGAGGACATTTTTGAAGAAATTGAAAAGGTAGATGCTTTTACTGATGTAATGAGAATCAACTTTGATCAAGCAATGCAGTCTGGAATTATTTCATATATAGACGATTCAATCTACACAAAATTTGTTGCATGCGTAAAAAGCCAGACAATGCTAAAAGAAGGAGAATCAATTGACAAGAACGTTGCAATTGTTTATTCACCTTTGAATGGAACTGGATTAAAACCTGTAACTAGAACATTAAAAGAAGCTGGTTTTACTAATATATCGGTCGTTAAAGAACAAGAAAAGCCGGATGGTAATTTTCCGACATGCCCTTATCCTAATCCGGAAATAAAAGAAGCTATGTCTTTGGGGATGAAGTATGCAAAAGAAAAGGAAGCAGATTTATTACTGGCAACAGATCCTGACTGTGATAGATGCGGTATTGCAGTAAAAAAATCAGATGGAGAATACCAGCTCTTAACTGGTAATGAAGTTGGACTCTTACTCTTGAATTATATATGTTCTAAGAGAATTGCGAATGGAACAATGCCAGAGCATCCTGTGTTTGTTAAAACAATCGTCACAATGGATTTAGCAGAAAAAATTGCAGATCATTATGGAGTATCCACAATTAATGTTTTGACAGGATTTAAATTCATTGGAGAACAGATAGGTAAGCTCGAAAAGGAAGGTCATAAGGAAGATTATATTTGTGGATTTGAAGAATCGTATGGTTATTTAACAGGCTCATATGTTAGGGATAAAGATGCAGTAGATGCAGCATTTATGATATGTGAGATGTTTGCGTATTATAAAACAAAAGGTATTTCTTTATTACAAAAGTTAAATGATATTTACCATGCTTATGGGTATTGTTTAAATACTTTGCATAGTTATGAATTTGATGGTTCTGCAGGATTTTTAAAAATGCAATCAATCATGCAGATATTTAGAGAACAAATATTTAATATTGGCGGCAAGGATGTAATTAAATGTCTTGATTACAGTATGGGACTGGATGGCCTTCCGAAAAGTGATGTTTTGAAATACATTTTGAAGGATGATTGCTCAGTTGTCATAAGACCGAGTGGTACAGAGCCAAAGCTTAAGACATATATTTCAATTACTGCAAATTCAAAAGATAATGCGGTAGATTTAGAGGAGAAAATGTCTCAAGACTTGGCAAGTTTAATAAAATAAAATTATTAGTTTTATAAGATTTTCTAACAATTAGAGATGTCGTTTTATAAACAATAATAAAGCTGATAGTGCCGAAACAGAGGCACTGCAGCTTTTTTTATTAGACAAATAGCGATGGATTTTAGTTTTGAATTTATCCATTACATAAAGAGTATCAATTATATTTATTATGTGATACTAGGAATCTATAAAATGATGATGAAAATGCAATAGAAATAGTTGAAAGCCAATGATATTATTGAATGGAATTATTTATGGGGAAATACGATGATGTATCTAAGAAGTCTTTTATGTTGGTCACAAAGGCTATTGCATAATAAAAAGAAAACGTTAATAGTTGCATTTATTCTTTGTGCTTTATTTGAAACATTTGCTGGAACGACACAGCCTGACTATTCTTTACCGGCAAAAACACCATATTTTACTGAAACATTGTTTATTCTTTTTCAGCTATGTTCATTAATCAGTACAATCTATTATCTAAGCTTAGTTGAACTTAACACTATTAATCACATGAGTACAGTTCAAATCAAAAATTCTGTCATGAGAAGAGTGGTAATGGTTGCAATTCCCATTATTGTTACTTTGATTACTTTTGACATTGTCTTATTTATTAGAGGAACAATTGTAAATTTTGTATACCAAATAGCAAATCCTTCTGGAGAGGCGGTTGAATATATATTGAATAGTTCATTGGATGCTGGTTGTAAATCAATTACTCTGGACAACTATATTTCACGTGTTTTTCAATTGGGTGATGCAAGTGAGAATAACATCATTAATGTAATTGATCATCTTCTTCGTTATATGGAGCCAGGACTTATTATATTTAATATGTATTACATTTTTACAAATCCATTATCCCAATTAACAGAGGATAACTGGATAAAAGAGATTTCATGTAATCCAAGTTTAATAAGAAAAATTGAACTAAATCATAAGAGACTTAGAGTGCATTTACAAAATGTATTTCTGATAAAAACTGCATCAGCAAAATATAAAGTTGCATTGGTTGTAGATAAAATGAAATATCGTTTTCAAGATGTTTTGATTTTAATTATTCTGTTTTTTTTATCTATATTGTCTTTAACTATTAGGTTAAAATTTGGAAATAATCTGGTATTTACGATTGTGATAAGCTTTTTACATCCAGTGATCTATATTGGCCTTTGTTTGAGCATAACTAATTTAAGAGAAAATTCATCTGGAAATCCTATGATTTATGAGATTAGTGCATTTTCTGAAGATTATAGAACTATGAAATTGAATGAGATTGGTTTGCAGTGTTCTCAGATTACTATTAATGGATATTATCATTCATTTAAGAATGAGAATGTTACATATTTAGTCAAGAATAGTTATCATTCTGAAAGCGATAATACGTATAAGTATCCTGTGTTAATAATGATTGTATTTGTGTTAATTAATTTTTTAATATTTAATACTTTACCGTCATGGCTGTATATTATGCCGATTGGAATAGGTGATATATTATTGCTAAACGATGTACTTCATAGATCTACAAAGCCACAGGCTTTGGGTTTCATAAAAAGATATCTCATTTATTCATCTTTGATTTATATTGTTCTGTTATGCACAAGATTCTTTTAATTTGATAGGATTTTATATAATCTAACACTCTACAATTGTGTGGTTGACAAATGGCTTAAATACTAGTATTTCCGCATGTATGTATCTGTATTTAACACTAAATGACGCATGATTCGCTCCAGCTTTGGCCATTTGTCTGTATTTCCTTTCACTCGGAAGAGGTATACGAACCAGTTCAAATACGATTGGAGATTATCAAGATCCATGCCAATGAATCGGAACAGATGCCGCTTTAGCCATGAGCACAGATTATTGATCAGAGCCATATTCTCTATGTAAATTTCGGTTGAACTGCATGCGCATTTCGTTATCACCTGCATTTGGTTTCGCTTCAGCCTGCATGTCATTTCGGAATAACTGCACGCTCCCTCCTTTTGAAACTATAGTTAACCTGTAGTTTTGAAAGGAGGATTTTTATA
>CAYLQV010000023.1:0-44024 GCA_964385925.1 uncultured Galactobacillus sp.
CCTTGATGACCAAAATCCGGTCATTTGTCAACCACACAATTGTAGAGTGTTAGATAACAGAATATTTATGAAAAGATCAAAATTTTTGCTGAAATGATAGAAAAATTGCAAGTGATTGGAATATGGAAGCTATTGACTTGCATTATCAATTTTTGAAAGACTATACTTTTGTAAGATTTAATGAGTATTCTAACAAAGGAAGATGGTACGTATATGATTATTCAGAAATCCTCAGAAGATTATTTGGAAGCAATGCTGATGTTACAGGAAGAACATGGATATATTCGTTCTGTTGACATATCCCACCAGCTCCATGTTACAAAGCCGAGCGTATCATATGCTGTGAAAAATCTGCGTGAGAATGGCTATATTACAATGCAGGCCGATGGTATGATCTCGCTTACTGATTCGGGTATGGAAATCGCGGAACGGATTTACAGCCGTCATAAATTACTGAATGATGTCTTTGTTCAGCTTGGTGTCGATGAGAAAACAGCAGCTGAAGATGCCTGCAAAGTGGAACATGACATCAGTGACAAGACATATAAAGCAATTGCTCGGTATTACAAAAAAACAAAGAAATAAATCAATCTAGCATTATTACACCCATTCAATCCTGTGTATCACGACACATAGGTGAAGATGGGTGTTTTCTTTTGGAATGAAGGCAGAAATAAAAAATATTTTTTCTGAAGATAACAATTAATTAATACAATAAGATACAAATCATTTATCGATGAACCTAAAAATTTCTTTGATTTAAAAATTTGTTCGAAAATTTGTTGACATCAAATGTTAGTTAGACTAAACTTACTGGCGTAAGAGTTAGAGAACTCTAACTCTAAAGGAGATCAGACTAAATGCCAATTATTTTTGCAAAATCTGGCGATGAAGTCATCATTCAGAAAATCACGGGTGATGATAAAGTACGCCAGCATTTAGCAGAGCTTGGATTTGTTGTTGGAGTGAAAGTCACGATTGTCAACGAGATTGCAGGAAATCTGATACTGCAAGTCAAGGACAGTCGAATTGCCATCAGTAGATCCATGGCCAATCGGATCCAGATCTGAAGAAAGGGGAGGAAATGGAAAATTCAGAGCAACTGCACAGAACACTTCATGAAGTAACTGTTGGTGAAACAGTCACAGTAACAAAACTCTTAGGGGAGGGGCCAGTAAGACGCCGCATTATGGATATGGGTATTACAAAAGGGACGTCCATTTATGTACGCAAGGTAGCTCCACTAGGAGATCCTATTGAACTGAATGTACGAGGGTATGAATTGAGCATACGTAAAGCAGATGCAAAGATGATTGAAGTAGCATAAAGGGGAGAAACAGAATGAATGAAAAGGATATCAGGATTGCTTTAGCTGGCAACCCGAACTGTGGTAAAACAACATTATTCAATAGTCTGACAGGATCCAATCAGTATGTGGGCAACTGGCCGGGCGTGACAGTAGAAAAAAAGGAAGGACATCTGATTGGCCACAAGAATGTCATTATTGAAGACCTTCCAGGTATCTATTCACTTTCCCCATATACACTGGAGGAAGTTGTATCAAGAAAATATCTCGTCAATGAGCATCCAGATGTAATTCTGAATATCATTGATGGCACAAATATAGAAAGAAATCTGTATCTGACAACACAGTTGATTGAATTGGGAATCCCTGTGCTGATGGCAGTCAACATGATCGATCTGGTCCGTAAGAATGGCGACCGTATTGATCTGAAAAGACTGGGCAGTGAGATGGGCTGCGAAGTAGTAGAAATCAGTGCACTGAAAGGGGAGGGCTGTATTGCCGCAGCCGAATTGGCTGCAGAGATGGCACAGCGGAACCGCAGCAGAGAGCTTCCACATGTCTTTACCGGAAGTGTTGAGCATGCCATTGCACATATTGAAGAATCGATCCAGGGCATTGTGCTGGCAGCCAACCTGAGATGGTATGCAATCAAGATCTTTGAACGTGATGAAAAAGTGATGGCAGAATTCCATCTGGATGATTCCATGAAGGCACACCTGGAGCAGCACATCCAGGACTGTGAGAAAGAAATGGATGATGATGCGGAGAGCATCATTACAAACCAGAGATATGCATACATCAATCAAGTCGTATCACTCGCTGTAAAAAAGAAGAATGCTGGAAAGCTTTCCGCCTCTGACAAGATTGACCGTATCGTGACCAACCGCTGGCTGGCACTGCCGATCTTTGCCTTGATCATGTTTGCAGTTTATTACATTTCGGTATCTTCTTTAGGCGGTACCTTAAATGACTGGGTCAACGATATATTATTCGGAGAATGGATCCAGCCCGGGGTTCAGACGTTGATGGAAAATGCGGGTGCAGCAGATTGGTCTGTTTCTCTTGTGGTCGATGGTATCATCGGCGGTCTATCCGCACCACTTGGCTTTGTTCCGCAGATGGCAATTGTGTTCCTCTTCCTTTCCATCCTGGAAGACTGCGGCTATATGGCCCGTGTAGCATTTATCATGGACCGTGTCTTCCGTAAATTCGGTTTATCCGGGAAGAGCTTTATTCCATTTATGATTTCTTCTGGATGCGGTGTCCCTGGGATCATGGCCTGCCGCACGATTGAAAATGAAAAAGATCGTCGGATGACAATGATGACAACAACATTCATCCCATGCGGTGCAAAGCTCCCGGTCATTGCATTGATTGCTGGCTTCCTGATGGGTGGTTCCTGGTGGATGGCTCCGGTAATGTATTTTGCCGGTATCGCAATTGTCATCATCTCATGTATCATTTTGAAGAAAATGAAATTGTTTGCAGGTGACCCGGCTCCGTTTGTTATGGAACTTCCGCAGTATCATATTCCATCTTTCAAAGGCGTCATGCTCCATGTATGGGAAAGGGTATGGGCATTTATCAAGAAAGCCGGTACGATCCTGTTCCTATGCTGTGTCGTAATGTGGTTCCTTGGCAGCTTTGGCATCCAGGATGGCGAGTTTGGTCTGGTAGATACAGAATTCTGCTTCCTTGCAACAATTGGAAACGCAATCGCATGGATCTTCATGCCTCTTGGATTTGGCACATGGCAGGCAGTTGCTTCTTCTCTCAGCGGATTTGTCGCGAAGGAAGGCATTGTGTCTACGATGGGTGTGCTCAGCGGACTCAGCGATTTTGAAGAGTATGATGCATCAATGCATGCACAATTCGCTGCTTTCTTTCCAACTGGGATTGCTGCAGTATCTTTCCTTCTGTTCAATCTGTTTGATTCACCATGCCTTGCTGCACTCTCAACATTGTCTCGTGAGATTGGTTCGCGGAGATACTTCTGGTATGCAGTATTGTTCCAGAATGTCCTTGCATATTGTGTTTCGCTGATGGTCTATCAGATTGGCGGTCTGATTGTTGGTGAAGTAGCCTTTGGACCAGCAACTGTTGTTGCATTGATTCTGCTGGCATTTGTACTTTACCAACTGTTCCGGCCGGATCCAAATGCAAAATCAAATCTTGAGATGGCACGTAATATTGCCTGACTGATATCGCATCATCGGTTCTCAGGCATACCTTTCAGTACTCACACTCCTCATAGCTTGATGAATCAGGTGCTGGCATTGTACAAACATGTGTTACGGTTCAAGACTCCGTAACGGATGTATCAGAAGTTTCTGATGTCCACCGATGCTGTACATGCAGTCAGCATCGGCGTGACGTTCAGACGATCAACAGAAAAGAGGATAGACGATGGTTCAAACAATAGTAAAAATTGATGGTATGGCATGCGGCATGTGCGAAGCACATATTAATAACGCAGTTCGCAATGCATTCAGAACAACAAAGGTATCTTCATCCCATCGCAAGGGTGAATGCATCATTGTAAGTGATAATCAGATTGATGTAGAAAAACTAAATGACGTAATCTCATCATTGGGCTACACACTGCTGGCAGTGAAAGAAGAAAACAGATAATAGATATCTTGATCCGTCAGAAGCTATTAATATGAAAAAGGTGATAGAAAACAATGCAATTGGTATATTTGTCAGCGTCCTGCTGGCACTGATCTGCTTCTTCCTTTACAAGACATTAGAATTTGTTGGCATTGATGCAAAGATCATGATGCTTGCTGTTTGCTGTCTATCGGAAATTCGTATGGGTGGTCTGATGGCAAAATTTCATTCTCACCATTCACACTGATGGGCGAGAAAAGAAAGGAATAAAATGTATTGTTATGCAATGAGATCTTTTGGATTTGGACTGTTATCAGTACTGACTGCAGTTGGCTTGATTGTTTTAGCGAAGTGGATTGTGGACATGCTGCTGCACTTTATACGTCATAGATAAAAGAATAGAGGCAAATATGTCTGGACAAATGATTGTTGATCAATGTGCTCCCACGTTATTGAACAGGAAGACTGGGAATCTATTCTCTTGCCCATATGATGATTTACATGCGTTGGAAGAAGAAGTTGAATGGTTCAACGATGAGCTTTCTGCAAAAGGCATCAGCGTGATCCTTGCGCAGATAAAAAACAAATATGCACTTGTATACTTGTATCGACCAAAAAGACTTTGTGCTGATATCAAAAATCCAAGCTGCAGAAATATACTGAATGACTGTGGATACCAGAAAGAAGATGCAATTTCCTGTATTCATGAATTGAAAGCACATCTTCAGAGAGAGAAGGAATTTCCTCATGAAATAGGACTCTTTTTAGGATATCCCCCGGAAGATGTCAAAGCTTTCATAGAACATAGAGAACAGGGGTGTAAGTGCAGTGGATGCTGGCGTGTATATGGACATGTGGATCGTTCATTGAAGTGCTTTCAGATATATCAGGAATGTACCGCATACTGCCAAGAACAGTATGCAATGGGGAAAACACTGTCTGAACTGACCGTTTCAGACTAACGGTAAATATACTGCGGTAATATCAAAATACTGAAATAGAAAATGAGGATTGAAATATGAATACAATTACTTTGATGATTCTTGTCCTGATCAGCATTATCATAGGATTAGATCTGCATTATCTTCGCAGATCCAGTACAGCATCCTGTGGCGGCAGCTGCACTCAATGCAACGGTAATTGCAAATGGGTAAAAGACATTGCAAAAGCCAAAAAGGATATAACGAAAAATCAGGGACACTTGCAGGGACGTTTTTGAAGCAAATCCTGATATTTGATAAAAATTGATGGATTTATAACTTCATGAATGTTTCTATACAAAGCCATCAATGCTCTTTAAATCTCTGCATGGAAGTGGATTACGTAACCTGCCAATCGACATCCGCCGCTCTGTTGAACGGTTTTTTATGCTCTGGTTATATTTTGGTAATACTTTTTCAAATTTTTACGTTTTCCAGCACACTCAGAGATGCTTTCTGTTCATTGCCGAATAGGTGGGAATATGTCCTCATTGTCTGTGCTGGAGAACTGTGACCGATGCGATTGCTGACCTGCCAATCAGAATTTGACATCTAAGGTAAAGCTCAACGTAGATGTTTTCTGCATTTTTTATGAATTTAATGGAATATTTGCAGAAAATGCAGATATAAATTATTCTTGCTGACGAAGTTTTTCTGTTTTTCTCATCGTTTGTTTCCCTACCTGACCCGTTGAAGCTGATTTGTTGAGCTTATAACGCTTTACAGCCCATGATTTGAGATAACATCTGCAATTGAAACTATACAGGATTTTTTAATAGAAATAAGCTATGATTCTTATAAGAAATCAAAAGATAGGATCAGTATGATCACAAAACAGCTAAGAAAACAGAGCGGTTTTACAAATGCGGAGAAACAGATATCCGTATATGTTTTGGGACACCCATTTGACGTTATAAAGATGACGGCAAATGAGTTAGGAAAAGAAACATTTACCAGTACAGCAACAGTCACACGTTTAATTCAAAAACTTGGCTGTGTATCTTATCATGATTTTCAAAAAGAATTTGATAAGGAGCAAACGGAACTTCAACAGCTTCAGGCACAGCTCAGCAGTGAACCAGTCAACGCCAAGACAAAATTCGATGATATTCAAAGAATACTCCCTGTCCTCTATGACAGCGCAGTAAAAACTGCAGCTGCCAATCTAGACAAGGCGATGATCTATCGAGCAGTAGAAAAGATCAGAAGGGCTGAGAAAGTAGATCTGTATGGTTCGGGTGTTACCGAGTCCATTGCAGAACTGTGTGCATTCAAGTTTGAAACACTTGGCATTGAATGCGCAGTGCATAATGGCATCAATGAACATTATTTTCTTTCTGAAAAACTGACAAAAAATAAAGTGATGATCCTGTTCTCACTGACAGGAAGCAATAGCGTCATGTGCAGGGCTGCTGAATGGGAACAAGGCAAAAGCAGCTACATTCTGGGCATTGGCGGTGATACAAGCGATGCTTTGAAAAAGCTCTGCAGCGACTATATCAGTGTACCGATGGAAGAGAACCTGCTTGGTATGGAAATTATGAAGTCTTTCAATGAATTGAACTATGCAGTAGATGTGCTGTTCACTGCATTGGTGGTCAGTGAATATGATCGAAATCAGGAAATTGCGGAAAAATTGATTGAACTGAAAAGTGAAACAAAGTAATCAAAAAATTAAATAGATTGTTCTTGAAAATGAAATGCTGAATCGGAATCGGTCTGTACCGGTTCCTTTTTTCTCGGCAGTTCTTATATTGATAACGTAACTGTCAAGGAGGAAAATCTGACATGAAGAAAATTGTATTGTTCTGCGCTGGTGGAATGTCTACATCATTATTGGTCAATAAAATGAAAGAGGCTGCACAGCTTCAAGGAAAAGAGTATGACATTAACGCATACGGTCTGGGTACTGCTGATAAAGAAGCACCTGATGCGTCTGTAATTCTGCTGGGACCACAGGTACGTTATGCAGTCAAGGAGATGCAGACTAAATTTCCAAGTATTCCAGTTGCTGGAATTGAAATGAGAACGTATGGCATGATGGATGGCAAGGCTGTACTTGCACAGGCCATTAAGCTGATGGGTGATGATGAATGAATCAGATGAAGTCTTTCCCGGAAGGGTTTCTCTGGGGTGGTGCGATTGCTGCAAATCAATGTGAAGGTGCTGCTCAGGAAGATGGGAAAGGACTGAGTACTGCAGATGTATTGATCCACGGCGTCTTTCAAAAGCCACAGATACCAGTGCCTGACTTTTATCTGAAGAAGGAAGGTATTGATCTTTATCATCGATATAAAGAAGATATTGCTTTATTTGCAGAAATGGGGTTTAAAACATTTCGATTTTCAATCTCATGGGCACGGATCTTCCCGAATGGAGATGATGACTGTCCGAATATGAAAGGGCTGCAGTTCTATGACAGTTTTATTGATGAACTGGAGAAATATCATATTGAACCGCTGGTCACCATCTCACATTATGAGATGCCGTTAAATCTGTCTCTAAAATATGGCGGCTGGACAGACCGCAGATTGATTGACTTCTATCTGAAATTTGCTGAACTCCTTTTCCGGCATTATCAAGGAAGGGTAAAGTACTGGCTGACATTCAATGAGATCAATATGATTCTCCATGCACCATTTAACGGCGGCGGTCTGCTTCCGGAGAATGGGAAAGAAGTCACACTGAATCAGAAATATCAGGCAGCACATCATCAGCTGGTCGCCAGTGCACTCGCTGTAAAGCTTGCCCACAAGATTGATCCAAATAATCAAGTTGGATGCATGATTGCTGGATCAGCGGTGTATCCAATTTCACATGATCCTGAAGATGTGATGGCAGCAGTATGGAAAGACCGCAGATCATTCTTTTTCGCAGATGTACACTGCAGGGGAATGTATCCTGGCTATATCCAGAGATATTTTGCTGAGAATAATATCTCTTTTGAAATTACAGAAGAAGATAAAGAAGCACTGAAATCTACGGTTGATTTTATCTCTATCAGTTATTATGCGAGTGACTGTGCTGCTGCTCATCCAGAAGCATATGGAAACACACGGGGAAATATTGCCAGCTCTATACGTAATCCAAAGCTGATATTGAATGAATATGGATATCAGATTGATCCAATCGGCCTTCGTTATGTTCTGAATCAGCTGTATGACCGCTACCAGAAGCCAATCTTCATTGTTGAAAATGGTGTTGGAGCGAAAGATGAATTGATTCCGGATGGGGAAGGTTCATATACTGTGCATGATATCTACCGCATTGACATTCTGAAGAAGCATCTTCTGCAGGTGCGTGAGGCAATTCGCGATGGCGTCAAAGTACTTGGCTATACCAGCTGGGCTCCGATAGATCTCATCTCACAGAGTGAGAACAGTTTAGAGAAAAGATATGGGTATATCTATGTCGACAGACATAATGATGGTTCCGGAACGTTGGCAAGATACAAGAAGAAAAGCTTTTACTGGTATCAAGAGCTGATCAGAACCAATGGGAAATCATTGGATCAGCAATAAAGTGAGGAAAAGATGATGAAGCATCAATGCCGTATCACAGTATTAGAAACAAAAGTATTTCCAGAGTATCAGGAAAAATATCTTGCTGATCCAAAGTCCGGACCATGTCCGTGTTTTAAGGCAGGGGATACTTTTCTACTGGAACGTACAGAAGAAAAAGATGATTTCTGGCATATGCTGAACGGAAGGTTCTGCTCAGAAGCTTGGGATGCCATCAGCAGATATGTCTATTCTGCTCTGCAGGGCGGCTCGATCATGAATGGCTGGACAAATGATGAAAAAATGATGATTGCCTGCTGCAGTGACGGTACCAGACCAGTGATTTTCAAGATTGAACGAATTGATATTGAATGATCTATCAAATGAAAAGAGCAATTGACAACACGATGTGTGATATCAAATGCTCTTTTATTTTACAAAGTTTTGCTCAGAAATGGATCCAGCTGAAGGTCAACTTCAGGATTTCTTTTGACTGATGGATCCTGATGCAGTATGCCACCTGCCATTACCATATCAACGTTGCGCAGTGCATTGAGGTCATCAAGTGGATTGCTGTCTGTGACAATCAAGTCTACGGCTTTTCCAGGTTCAATTGATCCTGTCTCATTTCCAATTCCAGCCAGCTGTGCATTGCCCAGAGTTGCTGCATACAATGCGGTCTGGTTGGAGACGCCGACAAAATTATGGAAATATACCAGCTCACGCCAGAAATCATAGTGTGTAACATATGGACATCCTACATCATTGCCTAAAGCAATTGGAATGTCATTTTTGATTGCACTGAGAGCACATGCACGGATGCCGTCAAAGACAACTCTTCCGTTGAACTGCTCTACTTCAGATGCATGGCTGACGGAGCGGTCAAAGAAAGCATATGGAAGAGCAGGGGAGAGTGTAGTGCATAAGAATGCATGTCTGCTGTGGAACAGATCAATGATCTCCTGATCTGGTGCGGCTCCATGTTCAATAGAATCAACGCCGTTCTGCAGGGCAACCCTGACACCTTCTGTACTTTCAACATGTGCAGCTACATAGAATCCTTTTTCATGTGCTTCATCACAAGCGGCTTTGACCATTTCCGGTGTCATTTTCAATTCTCCTGGAACACCTTTTGCCTTGGCATCCATGACACCGCCGGTAATCATCAGCTTGATCAGATCAACACCTTCTCCAGCAACCTGGTCAACATAAGAGACGACCTGGTCAACTGAGGTTGCGGTAATCGCAACAGATCCAGCCATGTGGCCATGCGGCACGGAGATACCCTCATTTGCTGCAAGAATGCGCGGGCCAATTCGTTTTCCATCACAGATCTCATCACGAAGCTTTGTATCATAATTGCTGATGCCTCCGACGGTACGGATCGTAGTGACACCGCTCATTAATTCTGTCTTTGCATAACCAGCACAAAGGCTGTATACGATTTTACGAGTGAGGGGATTGCTCATTAATGTCCTGACCAGCTTTGCTGCATCACGCTGCTTCTTCTGCGGTCTGCCGCTGCCAGGCAGATGGACATGCATATTAATCAGGCCAGGCATCAGATATTTTCCCTGCAGATCAATGATCTTATAATCATCTGGAACTCTCTCAGGTTCAATAATTTTCTCAATTTGATTTCCTTTTGTAAGCACTGTTTTCTGTTCCGGTATCATATCTCTGCATCCGCTCAGAACATAGCCGTTGATAAATGCATAGTCTGTCATATGTCATCTCCATTCTCTGAAATTAATAGATATTCATTCTATTTTAAGACGATATGAACAAAAGAAAAAGTCAATCTTTCTGATAAAAAGACTACACTTGATATATGGAGGAGAATTCATGAAAGCAGAGCAGTTTTCGAAATCATATCAGGCGCGTGCTCTTGATAAAGCTGATGTACATGATATTTATACTTTAGAAATTGGGAATCCTCTATATTTTCAATGGTGCCCTCCTGTTGTTACTGAGGAAGCAGTGGTTGAGGATATGGAGTCGCTGCCGCCAGGAAAGACAATGCAGGATAAATACTATGTGGGCTTCTATCAGAATGAGAAACTGACTGCTGTGATGGATCTCATCGATGGATATCCGGAAGAAGGGACCGCATTTATAGGGTTCTTCATGGTAGACCACTGTGCACAGGGTCATGGAATAGGATCACGCATGATCAATGAATTATGTATCTATTTAGCAGATCTGAAGTATCAATCTGTTCAGCTGGCCTGGATCAAAGGCAATCCGCAGGCAGAACATTTCTGGAAGAAAAATAGTTTTCTGCCAGTAAAAGAAACTGTAAGCAATACGAAGATGCAGGTCATACTGGCACAGAGGACACTCGCATCAAAATAAAGGAGAAGAACTACAATGAAGAGAAAGCAGTTGTATGCAATCCTATCAGCAGTACTGGCAGCTGCTTTTTATGCGGTCAGTACGCCTGTTTCCAAACTGTTGATGGTCAATGCATCCCCGACAATGCTGGCTGCTTTTCTATATTTAGGCGCCGGTGTCGGAATCGGCATCATGTATCTCCTACAGCACAAAGAGAAGAATCAACGTGAAAGACTGACCAGGGATGACCTGCCTTTCACAATCGGCATGATTGTCTTGGATATCATTGCACCGATTCTTTTAATGAACGGTGTTGCAAGAACTGCGGCAGCTAATGTATCACTGTTGAACAATTTTGAAATTGTTGCTACTGCTGTAATTGCATATTTCGCCTTTAAAGAGAAGATATCCAGAAAGATGTGGACTGCATTATTCCTGATTACTTTATCCAGCATTATCCTGTCTTTTGAAGGAGATGAGAGCTTCGCATTTTCATCAGGTTCTATCATGGTAATTGGTGCTGCATTATGCTGGGGCCTTGAAAATAACTGTACGCGCATGATTGCTTCAAAGAATACATATGAGATTGTAATCTTGAAAGGCTTATGTTCAGGCTCCTGTTCATTCTTGATTGCCCTGATCATCGGTGAAAAGATACCTTCTGCTGAAGTGATAGGATGTGCACTTCTGCTAGGCTTTGTTGCATATGGTCTAAGCATCTTTATGTATATCCGTGCACAGGACGTGATTGGTGCTGCTAAGACCAGTGCGTTCTATGCATTGGCACCTTTTATCGGTGCAGTACTTTCGTTTTTACTTCTTCATGAAAGTCTGTCACAGAATTATTTGGCGGGTCTGTTAGTCATGATTGCAGGATCAATTCTTGCGGTCAATGATACCTTGACCTATCATCACACTCATATTCACAGTCATACGGTGTATCATATATCACACGGTGTGATTACGAAAGAAGTGATTACGCATGAACATGAACATTCTCATATTGGTCCTGGTCTTGGTCATCATCATACGTATAAGATGTAGCAAATGCTTCGAATCTGTGAGCTGTTATAGTAGAATAAATATGCGAGATTGATTTCATTTGGAGGGAAAAACATGGAGAAAGAACTACAGCAGAAAGTACTTTTGATAATAGGTCTGATCATGCTTTCTGCAGCAATTATATCGTTCTGCTTATTAGTCTTCACCAGTGAGATGACATATACATTGTCAACGCTTGCGTTTCTGCTCTTATCAAGTTTTTTCTTAGTCATCAGGCAGCCATCAGAATAAACTTCTTCAATAAAGGAAGGCATATCCTGAAGAAAGCATCTTCTTGATTGCCGGCATCGTCGTTTTTCTGATCTGTATTCTGATGAAGGCGTTTAGCTGGTTTCAGCTGAATATGCATTCTATCCCTCAGGATATCATCAGAGGTATGAAAACAATCGCATTTTCAGATAGGTTCATCCAGGCACCCCAGCGGGGCTGCTTTTTTTTTCGGTCGATTCCTGCTCTGTTATGGCAGGAAATGAGAATTATTCTTTGCGCTGACCCGGTATGATGAGGTCAGATACTGTCTTCTAGACAGCAGAAAGAGAGACTTTTATACCAGGTCATTACCTGACGATGGCACAGCGCAGAGAATAGAGTTTATTGTAAATAGATCTGGGAGAAAATCTAGATCAGCAGATTAAGGCCAGGAGCCTGTGCATGGATTTCAGTCATACGAATTCGGATGAAGCAGAAAAGAGGATTGGACTCCTGCATCAGATCTTTGGCAGCTGTGGGGAGAATACTTGGATGGAACCGCCCTTGACAGTGGCAAGCGGGAAAACAGTATCGAGGCAGCAGAACGTATATCAATTCAAATCTGACACTTGCTGATGGTCTGAAGATTACAATCGGCGCAGATGTCATGATTGGTTCCAATGTCACCATCAGCAATACCAATCATCCGCTGCACTATCAGCTGCGTCCGCAGGACCAGATGTATTCAAAGGAAGTAGTCATTGAAGACTATGTATGGATCTCCAGCAATGTCGTGATCAGTGCCGGCGTCCATATTGGCGCAGGTTCTGTTATCGGCGCGGGGGAGTGTCGTCACCAGGGATATTCCGGCAATGACTTTGGCATATGGTGTACCATGCCGTGCCATCCGCAGGATCACAGATGAAACCTTTATCAGTTCGAATCGTTCTCACTTGATGAGAAGATGTAAACCGGCGATTGAGGATATATGTACTTATGTTATAATTACGCACATGCTGAAAAGATATATCGGGGATCAACAATTCTATAGAACGGTATTTGCAGTCGCGATACCAATTGTCATCCAGAATGCTGTGACGAGTTTTGTCTCACTGCTGGATAACATCATGGTAGGACGGGTGGGAACACTCCCAATGTCCGGCGTATCCGTAACAAATAACCTGCTGAATGTATATAATCTGACGATTTTCGGAGCAGTTGCTGCCGTTTCCATTTTCGGTGCACAGTATGCTGGCCGCAAGGATAATGAAGGCATGCGTTACTGCCTGCGTTTAAAACTGATCATTTCGTCTGTTGTGACAGCACTGTTCATTCTGCTGTTCCTCTTCTGCGGCAGTTCAATGATCCATTTATATATGGATGGCAGCGTGAATACAGCTGCGCAGATTGCAGAGACATCTGGATACGCAGAAAACTATATGCTCATCATGCTGGTCGGCCTGGTGCCGTTCGGCATCTCACAGGCATATGGTGCGACCATCCGCGAAACAGGACAGACCAAACTGCCGATGATCAGTTCCATTGTTGCGGTCATCGTTAACTTTTGTTTCAATTTAGTGCTGATCTTCGGTTATCTGGGCTTCCCAAAACTTGGTATTGCAGGTGCTGCCATTGCCACGGTCATCTCGCGGTTTGCTGAACTGGGCGTGCTTGTTTTCGGCGTGTCTCGTTCCAGAGACTATTTTGTCTTCTTCCAGGATGTTTTTAAGAACTTTACAATTCCAGCACATTTGATCAAAGAAGTCATCAAGCGCGGTACACCTCTGGTCATGAATGAACTGCTGTGGTCAATCGGCATGGCTGCGATTGCACAGTGCTACAGCACAAGAGGACTGAATGGAGTCGCCGCATATAATATTGCTAATACGGTTCAGAGCATCTTCTTCACAGTCTGCATCGGCATGGGCATGGCAATCAGTATCCTGGTCGGTCAGAAACTTGGTGCCGGTAAAAATGAGGAAGCAGTCATCATGGACAGGCAGATCATCTTTCTGGCCTTTGTGCTGTGTGTCGGATTAGGGTTCATATTATTCTTCAGCAGTCCACTGTTCCCATTGCTGTATAACACAAGTGATGCGGTCAGAGACCTCGCTGTCAGGCTGCTGAAAATACAAGCTGTTTTCTTTCCAATCGTCGCAGTCTATAACTGTACTTATTTCACACTTCGCTGCGGCGGCAGGACAATCATCACATTTCTGTTTGACAGTGTGTCTACCTGTTTCGTATCACTTCCACTGGCCTTTGTGCTGAGCAGATTTACAGAATTTGATCTGCCGATGGTATTTATGCTGGTGCAGTGTGCAGACATCTTGAAAGTTGCAATCGGCCTGTTCCTAGTGAATCGGAAAGTATGGGTCCATAATCTGGTCGTGCCGGAAGCAGCCTGACAACTGCATATCATGTTGAAGTCATTTATTTTGATGACTTTTTTCTTTCCATACGTTGAACATGCATCTTTCTAGAAGAATGGAATATAATGGACGCAGATTAGAGGGTGGTCATATGAATATTACAGTCAGGGAATACAGAGAAAATGATCTCTATGATATGATCAGGATCTGGAATGAAGTTGTGGATGACGGCATTGCCTTTCCGCAGGAAGAAGATCTGAACGCTGAATCAGGAAAGTCTTTCTTTGCATCACAGACGTACTGTGGAGTTGCTGAAGATCTGGATGCAGAGAAGATCTTAGGGCTGTACATCCTGCATCCAAATAATGTGGGAAGATGCGGACATATCTGCAATGCAAGCTATGCGGTTGATAAAGAGGCACGTGGTCTGCATATCGGTGAGAAACTTGTATCAGACTGCCTGGTACAGGGCAGAGGACATGGTTATGGTGTACTGCAGTTCAATGCAGTCGTTGCTTCAAACATACATGCTAGACATCTATATGAAAGATTAGGCTTTCAGCAGCTGGGAGTCATCCCAAAGGGATTCCGCATGAAAGATGGCAGCTATGAAGATATCTGTCCATACTATCATGTACTGTAAAATCAAAAAAAGATCAGCAGACAAAAGAAAAGAAGCTGTATCGATATACTATTTGTGTCGTCATAAATCAAAGGAAATCGTAAATGAAAGTATTAATGCTGAATGGAAGTCCGCGGCCAAATGGAAATGTTGCCGTGGCATTGAAGGAAATGGAAAAGGTCTTTGCGGAAAATGGAATTGAAACAGAGATCATCCAGGTAGGAAATCAAGATATTCGCGGCTGCATCGCATGCAATTCGTGTGCAGGTACAGGCAAATGCATCTTTAATGATGCCGTGAATCAGATTGCTCCGAAGTTTGAAGAAGCTGATGGTCTTGTCTTGGGCACGCCGGTATACTACGCCTCTGCCAATGCAACTCTGATTGCTCTGCTTGACAGACTGTTCTACAGTACACATTTTGACAAGCGGATGAAGGTCGGTGCGGCAGTATGTGCGGCGAGAAGAGGCGGCCTGACGGCAAGCTTTGATGAGCTGAATAAATACTTTACAATCTGTGGAATGCCGGTGGCTTCTGGACAGTATTGGAACGGCGTGCATGGTTCAAAGGATGGTGAAGCACTGCAGGATCCAGAAGGCATGCAGCAGATGCGCACGCTTGCATCGAATATGTCTTTTCTGATGAAGAGCATTGCCTTAGGAAAAGAAAAATACGGCCTGCCGGAGAAAGAAAAAGGAGTATACACGAATTTTATTCGTTGAATTTGATATGAAATTGATCTGTTTATGGGACGCGGACACTGACCTGGCATATGAACTGCACTGCTCATTTGAAAAAGATGAGAATGGATTCATGAATGCAGCATATGGGCTCAGCAGAGAGGAGTTCCTTGACTATATCATGCGTAAGAAAAAGGAGTCACAGGGAATTGATCTGCCTGCGGGACATGTTCCTTCTACAGAATTTCTCCTGGTGGATGATGAAGGTAATTACGCAGGAATATTCAATCTTCGTCATACGCTGAATGAACATCTCAGAAATGGCGCTGGGCATATTGGGTATGGCATCCGCAAAGAATATCGTGGGAAAGGATATGCTTCAAAAGGACTTGCGATGGTACTCCAGGAAGCAAAAAAACTTGGCATTGAAACCGCATATCTGTCCGTTCAAAAGAATAATCCAGCAAGTCTAAAGGTGCAGGAAAAGAATGGTGCATTCATTGATCACGAAGATGAAAACGAAAACTATACCAGGATTGTGATCCGCTGAGCATTATTCTTGTATTGATGAGAAGAATCATGAATAATGACGGTGGAGGATAAACATCTATGATTAAAGTATATGGAAGCAGGATGTGCCCGGACTGTGTGGCATGCAAGACAAACTTCGATGCATACAAAGTGGATTACGAATTTCTGGATATCAATGAGTCTTTAAGGACATTAAAGGATTTCCTGATCATGAGAGACAGTGAACCAGTATTTGACCACCTGAAGGCAATTGATGATATTGGAATTCCAGCATGCGTCAAGGAAGACGGTACAGTCTTCACTGACTGGGAAGGGTATCTGAAGGAACTTGGCTTTGAACCGAAAGCGGTTGAAAGCGGAGCAGCTGCCTGCAGCATCGACCATAAAGGCTGCTGATTGAAAGCGTGCATGAAAGTGCATGCTTTTTTTATGGAATGGAGTCCTTGGGACAATATACGACAGGCAGGTACCTGTGATATAATTAATTGTACGTTTTTAGAAAGGAGCGATCCTGCCTTGTCTGCTTATACACTAAATTTGACGCTGCAGAATATCCGGACAATTATTGTGATGTTTTTGGATATTTTTATCATGTGGCTTATATTGTACTATGCTTTAAAAATTGTCCGTGCCAACTCCCGGACAATTCAAATATTTAAGGGAATCATCTTGATTGTGGTGATTGACGGTTTGGCAAAGCTGTTAGGCTTGAAAACACTGCAGTTCTTCACTGATATGTTCATTAACTGGGGATTCTTGGCTGTTATTATCATCTTCCAGCCGGAATTGAGATCTCTGCTGGAACGGATCGGCAAAACAAATGTATTCTCCAGAATCACAACATTGACTGGCAATGAAAGAGAACATCTGGTCGATCAGATCGTAACAGCAGTCATGCTGTTGAGCAAGGATTCCACCGGTGCTTTGATTTCCATTGAACAGTCACACTCTCTGGATGATTTTATTTCGACTGGCACGACTTTGAATTCAGATGTTACAGCAGAGCTTTTAACATCTATTTTTGTTACTTCAACACCGCTTCATGACGGTGCTGTTATTATTCAGGGCGATAAGATTGCATGTGCATCAGCTTACTTCCCGCCAACCAATCTGGAACTTCCTTCGCGCTATGGTGCCAGACACCGCGCGGCAATTGGTATCTCTGAGATCACGGATGCAGTCACGATTGTTGTCTCAGAAGAGACGGGGACTGTTTCAATCACTGAAGGCGGCAAGATCTTTGTCATGCATGGCAGAGAAGAACTGCGTGACTATCTGCTCAGAGTCATCTGCGGAGAAGTGACGGAAGCCAAGACGAAACATATCAATTCAATGCCGGTGAGTGAAGACTTGACACAGCCGTCCAATGGAAGAGATGCAGAAAAGAAAACAACTGTCCTCAGTAAGCTTGCATTAAAGAAGCAGACGGCAAATGTCGCTGACAAGATTGAGGCAGAAAGTGTTGTTCCGGCGGAAGAAATTGACCGGATCCATCAGCAGGCAGATCAGGAAGCCAGACAGGCTGAGATCAAGCTGCCTCATAAGAAGGACCGTCCGGAACCGAGCTACCCAGAACAGGCAGAACGGATCACACCGGAACTGCCGGATGTCATTGTTCCGGAAGAGATCCATCCATCAGAAATTGTGAATGAATCTGAATCAGAAGCTGATGAGTATGCATCTGCAGAAGATAATGAGCCTGTTTCAGATGCTGTCAAGCCTGGAACAAGAATGACACCGGAAGAAGTGAAAGCTGCCCGTGAAGCAGCGCTGAGAAGATATTCTCATTCCGATACCTCTAAGAAAAGAAATGGAGGTGACCGCAAATGAGCCAGAAGAAAAGAAAAACTGATCTGAATGAAGAGAAGGAAGATAAGTCAAAAACAGAACTTGCCAAGCGTATTGCAGAACAGTCACAGAAGGCTGCAGATGCCTATCAGCATCTGGAAGACGGTCTCTTCAAGATTGTCAGATGGTTCTCGACCTTACTCGACAAAGTCATCTTCAATTCCAAGCATACAAAGCTGATAGCCTTGGTGCTGGCGGTTCTGATGTATGCAATCGTCAACTATGACACTATGGCGTCGGTCTATACTTCAACCCTGAAGTATTCCAAGACAATTGAAGATGTTCAAGTCACCGCAAAGTACAATACTGATACCTTTGAATTATCAGGTCTTCCTGCCAGTGCCAGTGTCACGGTCACCGGTGATGCAACAAATGTTACAAATGCGGCCAGTACATCTGACGGCGTTGTTGTAGCAGATCTGGATGGAATGACCGAAGGAGAGCACACAGTCAAACTGACAGCTGACGGATACGGCAGCAGCGTCACGACAGTGGTCAATCCTTCCACTGCAGTCATTACTTTAAAGAAGAAGACAACGCAGCAGTTCGATATCTCCTATGACTTCATCAATCTTGATAAGATGGAAGATATCTACAGTGCCGGCACACCAGTCTTTGATTATACGAAGGTCAATGTCAGAGCTTCCAAGGAAACACTGGCATCCATTGCCTTTGTCAAGGCACTGATTGATGTCAGCGGGCAGACGGCAGACTTTGAGCAGGATGCAAAGCTGATTGCCTATGATTCCAACGGCAGTCCAGTCAGTGCAGACATCGTTCCTAGTACGATCCATGTCAAAGTTCCTGTGACGTCGCCAAGCAAGACGGTGCCGATCAGGGTCGTTGTCAACGGTTCTGTTCCGGATGGGAAGGCGATTGAATCCATTACAATGGATCAGCAGTCAGTGACCATCTATGCAAGTGATACAGTCCTGGCTGGAATTGACAGCGTGAGCGTCACTCTGGATGCAACCGCATTGACCAAGGATTCCTCCGTGATCCGTCCGATTGTTCTGCCGGCAGGGGTCGGCAGTGCATCAGTGTCACAGATCACGATGGCAGTCAATCTGGGTGAAGGGGTCACAAAGACCATCTCAGGCGTCGCCATCAAATACGTCAACAACAAAAAGAACTACAAGGCAACACAGCCTGACAACAAGACTGCAACAAGTGTTGAGATCTTTGGCACACAGGCAAATGTAGACAAGGTATCTGCTTCAGATATCAATGTCTACATCGATATGAGCAAGGCAGAACCAGGGCTGCAGACATTCAATCTGAATGTTGAACAGCCGTCAAGCGGACTCGTCAAGTATTCTTTGACTGAATCAACCTATGAAATGGATGTCCTTGGTGAAACAAACGATGTAAACAGTGAAGGGAAGAGTATAAACAATGGGTAGATATTTTGGAACGGATGGAATCCGTGGAAAAGCAAATGAAGGACTGACAGCTGACCGTGCCTTTCAGGTAGGCAGATACTTAGGCTATTACTACAGCAGGACAGGGAAGCAGAAGATCATTATCGGCAAGGATACACGTCTTTCCTCAGACATGCTGGAGAATGCACTGGCTGCCGGCATCTCATCAGAAGGATGCGATGCATATCTTGCCGGCTACTGCCCGACACCGATGATCTGCTATCTGACTGTACATGAAGACTTTGCCTGCGGAGCTATGATCAGTGCTTCGCATAATCCTTTCTATGACAACGGCATCAAGGTGTTCTCCAAAGAGGGCATCAAGCTGCAGGGTGAAGTAGAGGAACTGATTGAAAACTACATTGACGGAAAAGAGACGATTGCCTATAAGAAGGAAGCGGAGATTGGCAAAGTTGTCCGTTACGATGAAGGGATTGAACATTATCTTGACTGGGTCACAGCAGAATATCCATTGGATCTCAAAGGCATGCATATTGCCATGGACTGTGCCAACGGATCATCTTCATTCACTGCCCGCAGGGCACTGACAAAGCTTGGCGCGGATGTCACAGTAAAGGATGACCAGCCGACCGGCATTAATATCAATAAAGGATGCGGATCAACACATCCGGAGAACTTCGTTGCTTTCATGAAGGCAAATGAAGGAAAGTATGATCTCGGCCTGACGTTCGATGGAGATGCTGACCGCCAGATCATGGTAGCTCCAAACGGCCATCTGATCGACGGCGACTATGTACTGTACATCTGCGGCAAATATTATAAGGACAAGGGTGTCCTGAACAACAACACCATCGTTACAACAGTCATGGCAAATATCGGCTTATGGAAGGCTATGGAAGCTAATGGCATCAATGTTGAAAAGACGGATGTCGGTGATAAGTATGTTTATGACATGATGTGCAAAAAGGATTATATTGTCGGCGGAGAACAGAGCGGACATATCATCTTCAAGCGTCATGAGACAACAGGCGACGGCCTGGTGACTGCTTTGGCCATGCTGAAGATCATGAAGGAAACTGGCAAGAGCGCTCTCGAACTGATGGATGGCTTGAAGATCTATCCGCAGCTGCTGATCAATGTCAAAGTGACTGACAAGACAAAGGTCTTGGGCGACAGCGAAGTTCAGAAAGCAATTGATGAGGTCAATGAAGAGCTCAACGGCAACGGACGCATCCTGGTCAGACCGAGCGGTACAGAACCGCTGCTGCGTGTCATGGCAGAGGCGGAAACAGATGAGATCTGCGACCGCGTTGTCGGCAAGATTGCCCGCATCATCCAGCGCAAATACGGAGTTGAAGAATAAATGAACAGAAACATTGTCTGCACTGCAGGCAGTGTTTTTTTAGGCCAATTATGTGATATGATTGACCCAGGTGATAACATGAAAAAAGTCATAGCAATTGTAGAAGATGAAAAAGATCTTAATGAACTGGTCAAAAGATACTTGGAAAAGGAAGGATATGAGGTACGCTCGTATCTGACTTTTGACGCCGCTAGTCCGCATACTGTAGATGATGATGTTCATCTGTGGATCCTGGATATCATGCTGGGAGACAAGAGCGGTTTCGATCTGATTGAAGAGATCCGTACACATGATCATGATGTGCCGGTCATTTTCATGAGCGCCAGAGATAAGGAATTCGACCGTGTCATCGGTCTGGAAAAAGGATCAGATGACTACATTACAAAACCATTTTCTCCTAAGGAGCTTGTTCTGCGTGTCAATAATCTGATCCGCCGTGTCTATAAGGAAGATGAACCGAAGCTTTTTGTGAATGGATATGAAATTGATGAGGTCAAGCGCACTGTCACGGAAGGCAGTGAAGTCATTGACTTGACGACCAAGGAATTTGATCTTCTGATGCTGTTTGTCAATAACAGAGGAACAGCATTCCCAAGAGAACAGATCTTATCGCAGATCTGGGAAGAGAACTATTACGGTTCAGACCGTGTTGTGGACGATACCCTCCGCAGACTTCGCAAGAAGATGCCTAATCTTGCCATTCATACAATCTACGGTTTCGGCTATCGACTTGGCTGATCTATGAAAAGACTAAGAATGTGGCTGCGGGAGCTGTCGCTTTCACAGCAGCTGTTGACGATCATCTTTCTTATAGTTGCCGTCTTTGCAGGATTCATCTTTATTTTTCTTGCGCCTGCGGTAGAAAAGTTTTCAGAAACAGAGATGTACAGTCTTCTGCATAATTCACAGGAGAACATTATTTCCTATCTGCAGAACAATACCGGCGAACTGCCGGATCTTGGCAGTTCAGAAGATGAGAAGATCATTCAGATTATTTATGATCCAAAGACGCCGGCACTTTCAGTTTTGAACCATTCTTCGATTTCAAAGGATCTGTCTCAGGAGATCGTTCAAAATAGTGATGAAAAGATTCCAGGAACACAGGATTATTCTTTTGTGTCCCAGGAAGTTGACAGCACAACGGGAGAATCTACGAAGTATCTGTATTCCATGACAGAGCTTGATGACGGCAGATATCTGATTTCAGTCATGGGCGATGCCTACCGCCAGCAGTTCTCAAAATCGTTGATGAATGGTGTTGTTCTGATTAATGTGCTGTTCGTCAGTGCATTATTTGTTCTGCTGATGATCTGGGTCGGTACTTTGATCATTCCATTGAATCAGATCAAGACATATATCAAGAAGATCAGAAATGATGAACCGGCGACCTTAAAGGTCAGGCGCAATGATGAGATTGGTGAAGTTGCGGATGCCCTAGTGGATATGGAAGCAGAACTGTCTCAGGAACAGCGTGAGAAGCAGGAAATGATCCAGAATATTTCGCATGACCTGAAGACACCGATAGCGACAATTAAGAGCTATTCAGAAGCTATCAAGGACGGTGTTTATCCATATGAGACATTGGAGAAGTCGGTTGATGTCATCATTGAACACGCAGACCGGCTTGAAAAGAAAGTAAAGTCTCTGATCATGCTGAATAAGATGGATTATCTGGAAGATCAAGCTCCAAGCGGAGAAAATCTCGAGATGAATCCAGTCATTGATAAGGTCCTGCTGTCGTTAAAGGTCATTCGCCCGGAAATTGAATTTGTCAGAGATACTGATGAGGGAGTCTGCTTCCATGGTGAAGAAGATCCTTGGCGGATCACCATAGAGAACCTGATCGACAATGCCCTGCGGTATGCAAAATCCAAGATTACGATTGTACTCCGTCAGGACGATTTGAAAGTCATCAATGACGGCAAGCTGATTGAGGAGGACCGTTTGGGGACACTGTTCCATCCGTATGAGAAGGGGACAGACGGCCAGTTTGGACTCGGCCTGTCCATTGTTTATAAGGTATGCCAGGTCTATGGCTACCGAGTACAGGCAGAAAACCTGACAGAGGGGGTCTGTTTCCACATTTGGAAAGATGGAAAGAGAAAGCGTCCGAAGCGCAGACCGCATAAAGAGGCTTAACGCTTCTCCTTTTTTCGTATACAATATACAGGTTATGACGGAATACAAGGTAATCCACGGGATAAAAACGGCTTATGACCAGGCAGGCAGCGGGAAGGATATGATCCTGCTCCATGGCTGGGGCCAGAATAAGGAAATGATGAGCTTGATCTTTAACCACTTCAAGGATCGTTTTCATGTATGGTCGCTGGACTTCCCAGGGTTTGGGGAATCTGAGGATCCTAAAGAGCCGTGGGGTGTTCCGGAGTATGAAGCATTTCTTTCTGATTTTATTGAAGACAACGGCATCAAGAATCCAATTTTAATTGGTCACAGCTTTGGCTGCCGGGTGGCAATCAGATACGCGGCAGACCATCCTGATAATGTCAGAAAGATGTGTCTGACCGGTGCGGCCGGCATCAGACCGAAGCACGGTCTTGACTGGCAGGTCAGGACGAAAGCATATAAAGCCGGCAAATGGTTCCTGAAGCAGACTGGACAGACAGCGAAGCTGGAAGAAATGAAGAAGAATGCCGGCAGTGAAGATTACCGCAATGCTAAAGGTGTCATGAAAGAGACCTTTGTCAAAGTAGTCAATGATGATGTCACACCAGTTTTAAAGGATGTGAAGTGCTCTGTCCTGCTGGTATGGGGCGATCAGGATACAGCTGCTCCTTTATGGATGGGGCAGATGATGGAAAAGGAAATGCCTGATGCAGGTCTTGCCCTGTTTGAAGGGGACGACCATTGGGC
This sequence comes from uncultured Galactobacillus sp., assembly GCA_964385925.1. Classification (GTDB taxonomy): domain Bacteria; phylum Bacillota_I; class Bacilli_A; order Erysipelotrichales; family Erysipelotrichaceae; genus Bulleidia. The sequence continues at coordinate 23,651 of CAYLQV010000023.1, forward strand.
TTACTGGCATCAGCCGGATCGTTTCAATGCGGTCCTGGATATATTCTTTAAAGGAGATTGTGCATGAACACGGTTCTGAATATAGTCATTGTTGTTTTAATGTGTGCAGGTGCGCTGATTCCTGCCAAGCGTGCGCTGCATATGTTTCAGCAGAATCGCTATGAAACAGGAAGATACTCGGAGTGGATCCGTGAGAATTTCAGCAGACTGGCCAGACAGAATCTTTTTTCATCCATCTTAATGGTTCTTGTGTTCATTTGCGGAATATTGTTGAATCATACAGCTGGCCAGATCATCGCCTGTGCAGCTCTGATCATTTTGATTGTGCTGATGTATGTCTCTGAAAAGAAGCAGAATTATATCAAACCGTTAGTTTATACCGGCCGGGTAAAAAGACAGATAGCCGTACTGAGCATTCTGTATGTTTTATGGGTCTGTGCACTGATACTATGGCAGGGATTGATTTCCTTGTCATATTTTGGTGCATTTCTGATGCCGTGGCTGCTGATCTATCTCGTCGGTGCAGTGACTTCGCCAATTGAAGCTGCAGTCAGAAAATCTTACCTGAATGATGCCAAGAAGATCCTGGAGAGTCATTCCAATCTCATCAAGATCGGCATCACTGGCTCCTTCGGCAAGACAACAACCAAGAATATCATGCAGGCAATGGTCTCAGAACAGTTCAATTCATTAATGACACCTGCTTCCTACAACACACCGATGGGCATTACGCGGACCATCCGTGAGTTGCTCAAACCCATCCATCAGGTATTTGTTTGTGAAATGGGTGCAGACCATGTTGGTGATATCACTGAACTCATGAATTTTGTCCACCCATCCATCGGCGTTGTAACATCCATCGGACCTCAGCATCTGAATACTTTCGGTTCACAGGAGAACATCACCAGAGAAAAGATGCAGATGATTGAAATGCTGCCGGCAGACGGATTTGGCGTATTGAATTATGACAATGAATTCATCCGCAGCTGGGAAGTGAAAAATCCAGTTGAAACGGTCACTTACGGTGTTAAAAACCAGCAGGCTGATTATCATGCTGAAGATATTACTTATACCCAGAATGGATCATCATTTACTATTGTTCATGGAGAAGAAAGAATCCAGCTTGAAACAAAACTACTGGGTGAACTTAATATTTTGAATATACTTTCTGCTGTTGCAGTTGCCAGACACTTAGGCGTTTCCTGGAGCGTCATTCAAAGAGCTGCCAAGCAGATGAAGCAGGTAGAGCACCGTCTAGAGCTCAAGAAGATCAATGGCTACCGCTTTATTGATGATGCCTTCAATGCCAATCCTACAGGTTCTGCCATGGCTCTGGAAGTCCTGTCAATGATGCCGAATACTAGGTTCATTGTCACACCTGGCATGATTGACTTAGGGGAGAGACAGACAGAGATCAATAAGCATTTCGGAACTCTGATGAAGAGCAGAGCGGACATTGTTGTTTTGGTCGGCCGCAGTCAGACCAAGCCAATCTATGAAGGACTGCAGGAATCTGGTTTTAATATGGAGAATGTGGTCGTTCTGGATACTGAAAAAGAAGCATTTGGATACATCTGGCAGGCCGCAAAACCGGTAGATACAATCCTGCTGGAGAATGATCTTCCTGACGCATTTAATCACTGATTTTGCTATAAAAGCTGATATTTATGCTGTTTTGGCAGCTTTCCTTGAGGATACTTTTCTCTTGAAAAAATACAACATTTTTTGTTGCAAACAATAGACCACTATGGTATATTAAATAGGCGCTGAAAAAGCAGATGTAAATAATGCGCTTGGCAGACTATTGAGGAAATACTCAAGAGGCCGAAGAGGTGCCCCTGCTAAGGGCATAGGTCGGGAAACCGGCGCGAGGGTTCAAATCCCTCTTTCCTCGCCATTCAATTGGTTCTGTGGAGTAGTGGCTTATCTCGTCTCCCTGTCACGGAGAAGATCGCGAGTTCGAATCTCGTCAGAACCGCCATTATGCGAGTGTAGTTCAATGGTAGAACGCGACCTTGCCAAGGTCGACACGGCGGTTCGATTCCGCTCACTCGCTCCATGTACAAAAAGTCCTAGAAATAGGGCTTTTTTTTAATTTTGCGGCATTGTAATTGCATTCGCTGAATACTCTTGTACTTGGTGAAAAATATCATTCAATTCCTCCAATGAAGTAATCAGATAATAATAATGGATCATGATATTGTGATGATAAATCGAAGCATTGAACGCAATGTTCATGCATTGAGCAACATAACGAAGGAATATGATTGCACTTCAGCTCATAAAACGCTATGGTTTAAGTAACAAAACAGCATCAGTTTGGCTATAACATCATTCTTCTTCATAAGTGAAATTCATTTCTGCTCTTCATTCATGGAAAACCTTAGAGGAGGCTGTCAATATGATGATGGATTTTCATGTAAAGCGTTTGTGCACAACAAAAGATACAGAGAAAAAAGAAGAAGTAGAAAATATCCTGACAGAAAACAAGATTCCGTATTTCACTAGAATCGATGATATGTTCTGGGAGAATTTTATGGGCGAACATCGTTTTGTTGCGAGCAGGAAAGCTCCGCAGACATATTCTATCTTTGTTTATAAGACTTATCGTGATGTGGATTATAAAAATGCAAAGCACCTGACTGCCGGTGCAATCAGAAAGTAGAGATTCATATTCTGTGTCGATTTTGGAATTGAATATCTGCTGAAGAAGATGGGAACACCATAAGCACACTTTCCAGTGGATTCGAATACTGGCGTCAGGATTGATGACAGTCATTGTCATTCGAGCAGCGTAACGGTGACCAAATAGACGATAAAATGACCAGATAGACATAGGATCATGTATTTTATGATCCTATGTTTTATATTACTTATGAAGAGAAGCATTTGATGAAAACAGAAAATTACGAAGTGCTGCAGTTTATCACACTTCCTGTTTGATTCATCAGAAATATCCATTAACCTTTTAAGGAAAACAGTAAGAATGAACAGCCCGTTCAGCGGTTGCACACAGTGCTCTTCATTTTTATGCTAATTTGAAACTGGATCATATAAGCAATGAATGTGATTCTGATGAGTATCAGGAATAGAGAGGATGAGCAAATAAAATGTTTCCAACAGATCCTGCACAATATGATATAAGAGTCAGATATGCGCTGATGATCATGATTATCGTGGCAGTTCTGTATGTCATTCGAGTCATTGCGCTTTACAGAATCTTTTCCAAGGCTGGACTTCCTGCATGGAAAGCAGTGATTCCTTTCTACAGTGAATACTTATTGACTGTTATCAGCTGGAAAAAGAAGGTTTGGGCAGCTGTACTTGTTGTATGCGATTTCTTTTATGCTCTGACGAAAATTGGCGGTTCATATAGTGAGCCTGCAATCATTACATTTGAATTGATCCTTGCAATTGTACTCTTTCTGATCACAGCAGTCAGAAGTTTCAAATTATCCAGAGCGTTTGGGCACAGCACTGGATTTGGTGTTGGCCTGCTGTTCCTGGATCTAATCTTCTTATTGATCTTAGGATATGGAAAGGATACGTATTTGGGACCGCAGGATTAGTCAATTCTGCTACGATTCGCAGTAAGAAAGGTTGAATGGTATGGAAGTCACTGGTGTTGTACAAGTTGTCAGTCCATTAGTTCTCTTTATTCAGATTATTAGTACATTGATGCTTGTACTGATTTTTATCGTTGTTTTGAAGTTCATATTCATCTTTTTGATGAAAAAATAAATATCCTGAGCAGGTCTATTAACTTAAGTCTTCTCTGCAGTCAGAAATGACTGCTTTTTACTTTTCATTAAAGAACATGAGACTGATTTATAGAGGGCACTGACTGTACATCTGCTGACATTTGTGACATGACTATATATCATGTAAAATATCAAAGAATATATATTGACGTACATCTATATGTTTGATATAACTGTACATATAGATGAACATCTATGTGAGGCGACTATGAATAAAAAGAAGAGTGCAGCTATTTGTAAAGCACTGTCAGATGAGAATCGGCTGAAAATTGTTGAAATGCTGACAGATGGAGAGATGTGTGCGTGTGATCTGCTTGAAAAATTAGAAATTACACAGCCTACTTTGTCGCATCATATGAAAGTATTGAATGAATGTGAACTGGTAAATATACGCAAGGACGGCAAATGGTGCCATTATTTTTTGAACTGCGAAACGTTGACTGCGTTTAGAGAATATATCAACAGTCTTTCCTGTACATGCAGGGCAAATAAAGAAGGGTGCAGCTGTAAATAATGTGGAATTTTATACAAAATCAGATTTTGAGCATGAAGTGGCTGAATGAATTGATTGGGAACATTCTGACTTCATGGGGAGTTGATATCACTGCAAGGTTAGGAGGAAGCATTCAGTTCTTCTTCTTCGATGTGATTAAGATTGTAATACTTCTATGTATCTTGATTTTTATCATCAGTTATATCCAGAGCTATTTTCCACCGGAACGCAGTAAGAAGATCCTTGGCAGATTTCATGGCTTGTGGGCAAACTGCATTGCAGCACTGCTTGGAACAGTAACACCATTCTGCAGCTGTTCTTCAATTCCGTTATTTATCGGCTTTACAAGTGCTGGTCTTCCAGTGGGAGTCACTTTCTCCTTCCTGATTTCATCACCAATGGTGGATCTGGGAAGCTTGATATTATTGATGAGCATCTTTGGCACCAAGGTTGCTGTTGTCTACGTCATCTTTGGTTTGGTGATTGCGGTCATCGGTGGTACATTGATTGAAAAGTTCGGTATGGATAAATATGTGGAAGACTTTATCAAGAATGCCGCAAATGTAAATCTCGAGTCTGCTTCATTGACACAGTCGGATCGTCGGGTCTATGCCAAGGATCAAGTCGTCAGTACCTTTAGGAAAGTATTTCCATATATTCTGGCTGGTGTTGGAATAGGTGCAATTATTCATAACTGGATTCCAGAAACTATGGTTGAAACAGTTCTAGGCGGAAGCAATCCATTCGGCGTTGTACTTGCTACACTGATTGGTGTGCCGATGTATGCTGATATCTTCGGAACAATTCCGATTGCGGAAGCACTTTTATACAAAGGTGCACAGTTAGGAACTGTTTTATCCTTTATGATGGCGGTAACAACACTTTCACTGCCTTCATTGATCATGTTAAGAAAAGCAGTGAAACCGAAGCTGCTGTGGACATTTATATTGATCTGCACGATTGGTATTATTCTGGTAGGGTATGTGTTTAATGTACTGCAGCCTTTCCTGGTATAGAAAGAGAGAAAATATATGGCTGAAAAATGGTATCCAGTGATTGATTATTCATTATGTATTGAATGCGGTACTTGTTCAAATTTCTGTGGACACGGAGTATATGACAAGACGAAATCGCCAACTCCAGTTGTTGTTTATCCATTAGGATGTGTTGACCATTGTCATGGATGTCAAAATAAATGCCCAGTTGGCGCCATCTCTTACGTAGGGGATACACAGAGTGGAAATGTTCAGGAAGAATGCAGCTGTGGATGTGGCTGCAAAGGAGAATAAATATGAATTTATTTGGTAAAAAAGAAAAGAAAGAAGAAACACCTGCATGTGGATGTGCATGCAATGGCAATGCTGAGGTCAAAGTCAATGATGCACCAGCAGACAGCACGGCACTCACAAGTGTAAAAGTGCTTGGCAGCGGATGTAAATCCTGCAAAGCGTTGTTGGATAACACAAATGCAGCTTTACAGAATATGAAGGCAGGCATTGCTGCAGAATATGTCACAGATATGGCTGTTGTAGCAGGCTATGGTGTCATGTCGACACCGGCATTGGTCGTCAATGAAAAAGTGGTATCCATGGGCAAGGTCATGAATCCTGCTGAAGTAGAAAATCTCCTTCACAAAATCGGCTTCTGACAGATCGATACTGCAGATGAAAAAAGTGAAAGTTGCTTTTATCTGTACACATAACTCCTGCCGCTCACAAATGGCAGAAGGATTTGGCAGAGCATTGCATTCAGATGTACTGGATTGTTATTCAGCAGGGACAGATATTGCTGACCATATCAATCCAGATGCCGTCAGACTGATGAAGGATGTATATCATATTGACATCAGCTCACAGTACAATAAGACATTGAAGGAAATCCCAGCGGTCGATATTGTGGTCACAATGGGATGCGGTGTGCAGTGCCCGTCACTTCCATGCAGAGAGCGTTATGACTGGGGATTGGAAGATCCGACTGGCAGGGAAGATGCACTCTTTCTGCAGACTATGGAACAGATCAAGGAAAAAGTCTCTTCATTGGCAGACCACGCGGCAGCAGAGTATAAATGATATCGAATACATTGGCACGGATTCTGTCTGTGCCTTTTCTTTTTCTTCCAGAAATGCTTACAATAAGATAGATGTTTGTGCAGAAGGGAAATCCTATGTTCAATAAGAGTGATATATCACGTGATGCTTTCATGTTAAAAGGAGAGCTTGCACAGTGCGGATACGACTGGTGGTGGCATTCCTTTACTGGTCATGACGAAAAAACAGGCGAAGAAAAGAGTTTCTTTGTGGAATTCTTTACATGCAATCCTTCCCTAGGCGGTGAAGAGCCTGTTCTTGGTCAGCTGTCTGAAAATCAGAAGAACCACATCAGACCATCATATTTGATGGTCAAGGCAGGTGCGTGGGGACAGGATGCTGCTCAGCTGCACCGTTTCTTTGGCTGGAACCATGTGCAGATCAATGAAACAGTTCCTTTCCGGATTGTCTGTGATGACTGTTACCTGGATGAGACATTCACGCATGGCCATGCTGCATTGACTGAGGAAGAAGTGAATGCCCATCCGGAATATATGTGCAGTGCAGGTGAAATGAGCTGGGATCTGAAGATTTTTAAGCAGGTGGCATATAATGTCGGTTATGGGGCGTCACGTCCTTTACGTGACAGTGAGGCATTTGAAATGTACTGGCATGCGGAAGGTATGAAGTCAGCATACAGCGGAGAACAGTGATCTGGAATGGAAGAAAATAACTTGTCACACCAGAGACATCCTATGGCTATGCAGATAAGAACTGGGGTAGGGATTTTACCAGCCCTTGGATCTGGCTGTCTTCAAATCATCTGTTCAGCCAAAAAACTGGCAAGCTACTTGTGGACAGCGTTTTTGATATTGGCGGCGGCAGGCCAAAGATTGGCAGTGTAGCTCTGCCAAATAAACTACTTGCAGCATTCTGGTATGAGGGGGAAGAATTTGAATTCAACTTTTCAAAGTTCTGGACATTGACGAAAACAGATTTCTCATGTCATGAAACTGAAACGCAAGTCATCTGGCACATTGAACAGGAAACTTCTCTGCACCGTATGGTGACAGATATCTCATGCGAAAAACAAGACATGCTGTTTATAAACTATGAAGCGCCGGATGGCTCCAAACGGTATCGACATCTATGGAACGGCGGCAACGGGAGCGGCACCGTAAAATTGTATCGTGGGCAGGAGCTGATTGATGAAGTAACTGCATATAACGTTGGGTGCGAATATGGTGAGTACAGCACAGGAGAAAACATATGAAATATGCGGAAGTGATAACTTTGAAAAATGGCAGTACATGCACGGTTCGGAATGCATCTTCTGAAGATGCCAAGAAAGTGCTGGATAATTTCAATCTGACGCATGCTCAGTCAGAATATCTGCTGACTTATCCTGATGAAGCAAGCATCGATATTAACCAGGAGGAATCATATCTGAAAGACAAAGAAAATAGTCCGGATGACATTGAACTCTGTGCTGTAATAGATGGTGAGATTGCTGGTACGGCAGGAATAGAGCCAGTCGGCAGAAAGGACAAAGTCAGGCACCGGGCAGAACTTGGCATCAGTATCGATCAGAAATACTGGGGGTTTGGCATTGGCAGAGCATTGGTCGATGCATGTATTGCCTGTGCAGTGCAAGCAGGCTATGCTCAGCTGGAACTGCAGGTGGCAGCAGAAAATATACGTGCTGTTCGTTTATATGAGCATGCAGGGTTTACAGAATATGGCAGAAATCCAAAAGGATTCCGAACCCGCCGGGGAATATATCAAGAACTGATCTTAATGAAAATTGAATTATGATCAATAACGGCAGCCGAAGGAGAGGGGTATCATATGGCATCCAGAATGATTCATTATACAGTTGCAGAACATATGATTGATCTTCTACGGATTGAAGATCGGAATGCATTTCTTGTTGGCTCTGTGATACCAGATGCTTGGTACCTTTCCAATCATATGGATAAAAAGCAGTCTCATTTCATGACTGTTGATGAAATCAAGAATATCCGTGGATGTGACTGCACTTATTTTATAAAAAAATATCTTTCTTCTGCAGTGAATGAGTTTTATCTGGGTTATTTTATTCATCTGCTGATGGACAACATCTTTCTCACCGATATTCAGGCAGAAACGGTTTATTCTCTTCCAAAAGATCAGCGGAATGGACTGACTGAGATCCTGTACGAGGACAACTATATCTATAATACGAAGCTGATCAATCAGTATGGATATCAGCTGGATCTGATGCCTGTACCGGAAATAAAGCTGGATGAGATTGATCTGTCAGTATCTCATCAGCAGTTATTTCTAAATGAATTTTATCATGACTTTGAACCAGTTCATTATGGCGAAATGAAACTGCTGGAATGCAGCCATTTAGATCAATATATTGAGAAATGCATCAGGATCTGTACAGAAAATGTGAAGCTGATCCAGCATCATCAAAAGTGTATCAATCTTGAACAGTATATGATATCTAATGATATTTGCTGAAAATGGAATTACAATCATAAATGATAAGAAGAAAATCAGGAGGCATTAAGATGTCAAAGAATGTATTAGTTGTTTCATCGAGTCTGCGGGCGGGAAGCAATTCAGATCAATTGGCAGATGCTTTTATCAAAGGTGCAAAAGATGCTGGACATGATGTTGAAAAAATCCAGCTGAAAGGAAAAAAGATCAGTTTCTGTCTTGGATGTCTCGCCTGTCAGAAAACAAAAACTGGTCACTGCATTCAGAAGGATGATGCGGATGACATTATCCAGAAGATCAAAAACGCTGATGTTGTAGTATTTGCTTCCCCAATCTACTACTACACACTGAGCGGTCAGCTGAAGACTTTGCTGGATCGTGCAAATCCGCTGTATCCGATTGAATATCGTTTCAGAGATGTCTATTTGTTACTGTCTGCAGCAGAGGATGAAGAGACTACGCCAAAGCGTGCGGTATGCTGTATGGAAGGATGGATTGATTGTTTTACTAAGGCACAGCTGGCTGGAACTGTATTTTGCGGCGGGGTCAATGATCCAAATGAGATCAATGGCAGCCTAAAGATCCAGGAAGCATACCAGCTGGGAAATCACCTTTGATTATTGAAGCAGTTCAATTAAGGACTGCTTTTTTATTTTTATCTATAGAAATCTTTAGAGCGGCTGAAGATTTGCTTAATGAAGCGCTGGTATCCTGTAATTGTTGAAAGGAGACAGCAGAATGGCATACAGTGGTGTAAAATTTCTGTTCTTTTTTTTGCCTTTGACTTTGCTGGCATATCAGGTGACTCCTCAAGGCAAACGCAGATATGTGCTTCTTGCGGCAAGCTTGATCTATTTCTATCTGCTTTCAAACTGGCTGATTATCTATCTGCTGGGAACGATTGCTGTGGTCTATACAGCAGGCATCAGTATGGAATCATATGCATCAAAAAAGAAAATTCTGACAGCAGCAGCTGCGGTCTTGGTAATTGGTGCATTAGCAGTATTAAAATATGCTGATTTTATGATTGGTAACCTGAATCTTCTGGCGAATCAGAAAATTCCTCTATTGTCGCTGGCAGCTCCGATTGGAATCTCATACTACACACTGGAAGCAGTTGGCTATCTTCTTGAAGTGTATTGGGGAAGAATCAAAGCAGAAAGGAATGTCTGCAACCTGGCACTCTTTCTTGCATTTTTCCCGCAGACTATGGAAGGACCGATTGCTAGATATCAGGATACTGCGCAGCAGCTGCTCGAAGGCCGACCGATTACGCAGGAAAGTCTCTTTGAAGGATCTTTATTGATTCTTTGGGGATTGTTCAAGAAGATTGTAATCGCCGACCGTCTGGCAGTCATGGTCAATTCTCTGTATGGACAATGGGATACGATTGCAGGTGCATCTGTACTGCTGGCAGGAACAGCCTTTGTAATACAGCTCTACATGGATTTTTCGGGTGTTATTGATATTGTAAGAGGATCTGCTCGGATCTTCCAAATTGAACTGCCGGTGAACTTCCGCCAGCCATTCTTTGCCGAAACGGCTTCTGATTTCTGGCGCAGATGGCATATCTCTCTGGGAGTATGGCTGAAGACTTATGTCTTCTATCCGATGACGACCTCAAAGCTTGTTACCAGATGGATACTGTTCAGCAAAAAGAAGTATGGAAAATATATCAGCAAAGTCGGAGCAACCGCACTGGCTCTGTTTCCGGTATGGCTGATCAACGGCATCTGGCATGGCAGCCAATGGGTATATCTGCTCTATGGCATGTATTACTTTGTGATCCTGGTCATGGAAGTGGTGCTGGAGCCGGTTAAGAAGAAGATATACAAGAAAGCTGGATGGAACGCAAAGCACTGGTTCTTTCACTTTCTGCGGATTGGAAGGACATGGGTTATTATCTTTGCCGGCGAGCTTTTCTTTAATGCAGCTAGTGTCAGGGCTGGAGTTCAGCTGCTAGTGAATCTTTTTAAGGATTTCAAGTTCAGCGATCTGTGGGGAAAAGCAGTGACGGGCACTGGTCTGGATGCAGCAGATCTTGTAGTAATCCTGTGTGGAATCCTGATTGTCCTTCTATACGATCTTCTCAAAGAAAATAATATTGATGTGATGAAATTAATCAGACAGCAGAAACTGCCTGTCCGCTGGGCAGTATGTTATGCTCTGATTCTTGCAGTCGTTGTGTTTGGTGCATATGGTGGCGGATATGAACCAATTGATCCGATGTATGCAAGCTTTTAAAGGATGATGATATGAATAAGAAAATTTTTAAGAGTATGGTCTTTATATTGGTTCTCGCTGGAATTCTCTCACTTTGTTCAAATTTCTTCGTCCTTTTTGCAAAAGAAGGACAGAATGCCGAACTGCTGAAAAGAGATGCAATCCAGATTCAATTGATGAAGGAAGAAAAAAATTCAATTGATCTTTTGGTCCTGGGAGACAGTGAAAGCTATTCTTCGATTTCACCATTGCAGCTGTGGAGGAATGCAGGCATCACTTCCTTTGTCGGCGGTCAGGCTTCACAGAAAATGACAGAAGCAATGGATCTTCTGAATACAGCATTACATACTCAAAGACCGAAAGTTGTTCTTTTGGAGACAAATGAACTATTCCGTTCCTCCAGCAGTGCAGACCGCATCGGTGAAGAAATGCTGCAGGCAGCCCAGAACGTCTTTCCAATCTTTCGATATCATAACGTATGGAAGTCACATGTGATGGATACAGCTCAGGCTCCGACAAACTGGAAAGGCTATCGCCTGCGCAGTGAATCACAGCCGGTGAGTTCCACTGCATCCTATATGAAGGCTGACAGCAGCGTTAAGACAGTCACGCAGGAGAACAAGGATCTGCTTAAGGAAATGAAGAATATCTGTGAACAGAACCAATGCCAGCTTGTTCTTTACAGCTCGCCTTCACCTGTGAATTATAATATGGGAAAGCATAACGGCATCGCAAAAGCAGCCGAGGAACTGAATCTGGAGTATATTGATTTAAATCTGAAAACAGGTAAACTTGGCATGGACTGGCAGAAAGATAGTTATGATTCTGGAGATCATTTGAATATCTACGGAGCTGAAAAAGTAACCAAATATATGCAGGAATATCTGCAGAAGTATGGTCTGGAAGACCACCGCACTGTTTCGTCTTTTCAGTCATGGAATGATCTCGCCAATACGTTTGAAACGATGGTAAAGCTGAAGAAAATGAGTAAAACAGTGTAATATTATTGTCTTTCATATGATAATGAAATGACGGAAGGAGCATAATATGACAGAAAGAATATATACGCTGCTGATTGCGGAGGATGATCAGGATATTGTAGAAGTCTTAAAGATGTATTTGGAAAATTCGGGATTTCGTGTCCTTTCAGCTGCTAATGGTGAAGATGCTTATCAGATTCTGCATGAACAGACTGTTGATTTATGTATCTTTGATATCATGATGCCGAAGATGAACGGCTTTCAGCTGATCAAGAAGGCGAGAGATAACAAAGCATCCATGCCAATTATTGTTCTGTCAGCTAAAAGAGAAGACAGTGACAAGATCCTTGGATTGGATCTCGGAGCAGATGATTATCTGACCAAACCGTTCAATCCTTTGGAAGTCATTGCCAGAGTCAAGGCAAATCTGCGGCGTGCCAATGACTTAGGAAACAATCAGCACAAGGATGCGGATGAACAGATGTCTTACGGTCCGCTCCGCATCAACCTCAATACTTTTCAACTGTTCAAGAATGAAGAAGAAATCAAAGTTACGCCGATTGAACTGAAGATTCTTGGTCTGCTCATGAAGAGACCGGGAAGAGTATATACAAAGGTGCAGATCTGTGAATATCTGAATGGCAAGTATTTTGAAAATGATGAGAACACGATCATGGTCCATATTTCCAACCTCAGAGAAAAGATTGAAGATAATCCAAAAAATCCAGAATATCTGGTAACTGTGAGAGGACTTGGTTATAAGTTAGGCAGGAACAGATAATGATGGAAAAGAAAGTCAAGGAGCAGATGAGCCTGCATCGGTTCTTAGCAAGAAATATTTTGATCCTCATCGTTGCTGCAGTAATCATTGCTGCCGGAACATTGTTTGCCGGTGATTATCTTGGCCGTGCTTTGGTAAAGCAGCCGGATGTATCGGTTATACTCAATCAGTCGGCGCTCTATGAAAAAGAGGATTATAAGAGTATCAAGACAGGCACCAGCTTAGGAGAGAACGGCTATTTTCAGATTCTGGATGCAAATGCGGAACTGCTGTACACCAGCAGTAAAACAAAAGAGAACTCTCTGACTCTCGAATCACTGGATTATGTACCTGACGCTGCCAGCGGTACGATTTTCACAATCGAAAGGCAGACTGATGAATACGGAGAAAATTACTACTTCATCCACCGCATGTACACAGACAGTGATAATAATGTGGAAACAGGATTGGCGGTCATTGATATGGATTGGAATATTCTTTACTCCAATATGGAAATCAATTCTTCTAAGATTTCACAGAACACCATTAACATTCTACTGAATAATTCTGAAGATGGACTGTCACAGACAGTTGCACAGAAACATCGGTTTGAAACGCAGAGCGGCGAGATCAGATATCTCATTCTATATACAGATTCAGCGAATGCAACGTATGTCACTGAGTACATGCGTGCAATTATCATCAGCATTGTTCTATTCATTTTATGCATGGTTGTTGTTGTCTGGATCATGACACAAAATACGGTGAACTACATTAAAAATCCTCTTTCTGTCCTGGAAGGTGCAATGAAGAACTTTTCAAAAGGAAAGCGTGAGCAGATTGAAGATTGTGACTGGCCAAAAGAATTTTCAATGGTCATCCATACGTTCAATGACATGGAGAATCAGCTCAATGAAAGTGAAAAAGAAAGAGCAGAACTTGAGAACCAAAGACAGAAGATGCTTGGTGATATCTCACATGACATCAAAACGCCGGTGACTGTCATTAGGGGATATTCCTCTGCAATTGCTGACCATATCATTCCACAGGAAGAACAGGAGAAGTATCTGCGCATCATTTCACAGAAGGCAGCTTTATTGAGCGAGCTTGTTGATTCTTTCAGCGATTACAGCCGTCTCCAGCATCCTGATTTTCAGATGAACTTTGAAAAAACCGACTTGTCGGAATATCTGCGGGAATATGTAGCTGAAAAATATGAAGAACTTGAACTTCAGGATTATCCGATGGATATCAATATTCCGGAAAACGCAATAGAAGCTGACATTGACCGTCAGCAGCTCAAACGAGTCTTTGAAAACATCATCATCAATTCAGTAAAGCATACTTCAGCCCATACAGTTATCTCCGTTTCTCTGCAAAGAGAGGAAGAAAATGCAGTGATCAGTCTCGGGGACAATGGGCCAGGCATTCCGCCGGATCTTCGGAAAACAATCTTTGAACCATTTGTGACAGGTGATGATTCCCGCACAAGTGGAAAAGGAAGCGGACTTGGGCTGTCCATCGTAAAGAAAATTGTTGAGGCTCATCACGGTACCGTTGAACTCATGGATTCAAAAAAAGGAACTATATTTCACATTGTTCTGCCCCTTCATCAGGCGGTCAATGACAGAGCAGACTGATATTTCAGCCTGCTTTTGGTCTTTAAAAGACGTTTTCGCCAATGTGTCTATACAAATTCTGTACATTAGCACCGATAATAGAACGGGAACCTGAAGTACGAATTCGTATTATCGGCAGACCGGGGAGATATAAGATGGACAATAAACACGCAGAAATACTTGATCTGATGTGTGCAATCAATCGGCTCGACGGCCTGTATCGACTGGCTGCCATCAAAAATGGCATTAAGTTCAATACTTTGGTATTCTTATGTGCGATTGATGATGGTAAAGTGCATACCCAGAAGCAGCTCAACGATGAATGGCTGACACCGCGCACGACCATCAATACAATCGTTAAAGAATGCATTGTCAATGGCTATATTACGATGCACAGCCTTGAACATTCAAAGGAAAAGGGAATTGACATCACTGCACAGGGCAGAGCATATATTGAAGAGACGACCAGGAATATCTATCTGGCAGAACAGAATGCCATGAGCATGACAAAGCAGGAATATCCAGAACCATTTATTCCATCACTCCAGAAATTTATCAGCAGTCTGGAAAGTGAATTTGATAAAAAAGTCTTCTAGAATGAACAGCATTGAAAGAAGTAGTAAAAGGAAGTGAATATGAAGCAAGCAATCTTGTTAGTGATATTTCTATTATTAATGGCAGTTCCTGTCTATTTTTTTGTGTACTGCATGATTGCGCTTCGCCGCGATATCAGACATTTTCCAAAGGCCGCAGTGAAACATAAATTTGCTGTTCTGATCCCAGCCAGGAATGAAGAGATGGTCATTGGAAATCTAGTTCATTCACTGATGCTGCAGAACTATCCTAAAGAAGCTTTTGAAGTTTATGCATTGATCAATCACTGTACAGATGCAACGGAAAAAACAGCAGTGGAAAATGGCGCAAAGGTCATTCACTGTGACGGTACAAAGACAAAAGGGGAAGTCCTCCACAAGGCATTTCAGCAGCTGATGAAAGATCCTTCCATCGAGGCATTTGTGATCATGGATGCGGATAATCTAGCAGATCCGGAATTTTTAAGCATCATGAATGACACATTCAGCTGCGGCTATCAATTGATCCAGGGCAGAAGAACCGGGAAAAATGTCCGCTCATGGGTCAGCTGCTGCTACGAAGTGTTTTACATTCTGCAGAATATTTTCTTTAACCATGCCCGCACTTCCATGAACATGAATGCATCGTTCAACGGGACCGCATGGCTGATTGGCAGAAAGTATCTTCAGGAACATGGATATAGTATGTATACGATGATTGAGGATGTTGAACTGATTTCACAGGTGGCTCTGCAGAATGAAAAGATCATGTATACGCATGATGCAGTTGTATATGATGAATATCCTGAAGACATGAAGACTTCATTCCGTCAGCTTGACCGATGGATCTTTGGGCAGGTCCAATGCATGCGCAGATATGCAGGAAAGCTGATTGGCAATGTATTTAAAACGGGATCGAAGGCTTCACTGGACATGGCTTTTATCTTAACGATGCCGGTGACTGTGATACTTGGCCTGGTGATTTTTATTCTATGGCTGTGCAATTCTCCATCGGCGGCGCTGTTTACAGCTAAATTTCTATGGCTGTTCCTAGTCCTTCTGTATATTGGTATGATCTTCTTTCTTTCGGCTGCAATCCATAAGAATTCTTCATCTGTTTCACAGCTGCGTTCAGGAGTTCTTTGCTTTCCAATCTTTGTATTGAGCTGGCTGATTCTGGCACCAGTCAACCTGTTCCGCCGCAGCTTTGTATGGAAGCCGGTAGAGCACAATGTGTCTAGAAATATTGAGGACATGAAATGATAGACGGAATCAAAAGACTATTCCATATTTTCTTCAGCGGGATCGGTGAATATCCGCCGGGCGGACTGTTTTCACTTGGCCATTTTGTGATGCTGACAATTACAGTTTTAGGAATCATCATGGCATTGAATAAGACTCTGCAGTACTCTTATGAAAAGATCCGTGCTCTGACCAGACGGCTGATCATATTTCTGTCTGTGATGGAAGTACTGAAGATCTACTTCAATTTCAAAATTGGCAATGGTACACAGCTGATGAGCTGGGTGCCGCTGTATTTCTGCACCATCTGTATTTATGCCGGTTGGCTGAGCTGTTTTGGCCAGGGCTCTGTACAGCATCTTGGTGATGTCTTCCTTTCCACCGGCAGTTTGATTGGCGGCATCTGCTTCCTGCTGTATCCATCATCATCCATCCTTCTGTATCCGACTTTCCATTTTCTGACTGTCCACAGTTTCCTGTATCATGGGACAATGGTCTATATTGGAATTCTGATGAACAGGAGCGGACTGATCAATCTGGCACAGGATGATCTGCGCCACTATGCACTCTATGTGAATTTCTTCTGCCTGATCTGCTGGATTTTGAACCTAAAGCTGGGGACAAACTTTATGTTCATCTCAGATACTTTCCAGGGAACGCTGCTGGATATTCCATACCGTATCCTGGGACCTTTCTATACGCCGGTCGCGATTGCCGTACAGGCAATTGTTCCATATCAAGTCATCATGTGGTTCAAGCATCATACAAGCTTATTGACAAGGCCATCATGGTATGATCAGCCGGTCCAGAAACAATCCATCGCACATTGACTGCTGCTCATGATCAATGTCGATGGATTTTTATATTCGGTCATACAATCAGTTGTATAAAAGCAGAGCGGACGATAAAATTTAGATATACCGTCATGGTAAACAACGGAGGATATGATCATGATATTTTACTTTTCTGCAACAGGAAACAGCAAGTATGCCGCGGAACGGATTGCCAGGGAATGTCATGATCAGGTCCAGTCAATGACTCATTTTCATGACATAGTTCATCTGAAAGAAGGAGAAGTACTCGGCTTTGTCGTGCCGACATATTTCTGGCAGCTTCCTGTCATTGTGAAAGAGTTTCTGTCTTCGCTGACCGTAGAAGCGGAAGGGGAATCTTATATTTTTTTAGCAGCTACCTGTGGAGTGACTCCCGGCTGCTGCGGAGAAGAAACAAAAAGGATTCTGGCTGCAAGAAATATTTCACTGGATGCCTCTTTCAGCATCAAGATGCCAGACAACTGGACACCTTTCTTTGATTTGAGCAGTCCACAGAAGACTGCGCAGATCAACCGTCAGGCAGAACCATTGATCAATGCTGTGATTGAACGTATCCAGACAAGAGAAAAGGGAAGTCATACTGAAAGGAAGACACCCTATATACTGAGCGGTATCACATATGCGCTGTATAATCGGGCAAGACAGACAAAAAATTTCTATGTTGAAGATACATGTATTGGATGCGGATTATGTGCATCGAAATGTCCGATCAATGCGATTAGAATAGCTGATGGTCATCCAACATGGATCGAAGAACAATGTGCGCTGTGCTTTGGCTGTCTGCATCACTGCCCGCAGTTCGCCATCCAGTATGGCAATGGCAGCACAAAAAGACATGGTCAGTACCGCAATCCAAATACTGTTATCTAGGAGGCTGGGGATGAAGAATCAATCAACAAAAACAATTGTCATACTGCTGGCGGCGATTTCCGCCGCTTTCTACGCACTGCAGCTGATCCTGTTCCATGATTGGAAGGACACTGCCTTTTATATGCTGCAGGACTGGGCATTTCTGCCAATTCAGATTGCGTTGGTCACTGTCATCGTCGGCCGGATCATGAATGAACGGGAGAAGCAGGCGCGGCTGGATAAGACACGCATCCTGACCAGTACATTTTTCAGCGACATGGGCACCAGCCTGCTGGATGCTCTAGTTCCGCATATGAAGAACAGAGAAGAGACTGCTTCACACCTGCTGAGCATGGATCAATGGAAAGGTGCAGATTTTGAAGCGGCAGCGGAAACTGTTAGGAATACTTCTATTCAAATGGACCTTTCAGCACAGGATATGATCAATATCAGAGATCTGCTGAATGAAAAAAGAATGACGCTGCTGGTCATTGCATCAAATCCAAGTCTTTTGGAACACGAGGATTTTACGGATATGCTGTGGGCAATCTTCCATCTGAATGATGAACTTGTTTATCGTGGTCAGATAGATGAACTTCCGCAGACAGATTTGATCCATTTAAATGTTGATGCAGAAAGAGTATTGAGGGAAATACTTGTGAACTGGCTCTGCCATCTTAAATTCCTACATCAGGAATATCCATATCTTTATCAGCTTGAAGTGCACCGCAATCCATTTCAAGCGGTACAGGCACAGTAGTTTTTTGCTTGTGAATAAAGGGAGAAACAAGAACAGCATGGATCATACAAATAATATCAGATTGTTTTCAGCGGGCTTCATGACCATATCAATGGTGCTCTGCTCGGCATGTTCAGCACCAGCTGGCAGCACCGTACAGGCAGAGCAGATGGAACTGACTGACATGCCTGCAGACCAATACCGCACTTACTATGAAATCTTCCCATATTCTTACGCTGACAGCAATGGTGACGGTGTCGGTGATCTCAAAGGTATTATCAAGACACTGGACTATCTCAATGACGGAGATCCGCATACGGACAAGGATCTGGGTTATACAGGCATCTGGCTGACACCGATCATGCCTGCTGTTTCCTATCATAAATATGATGTAACAGATTATATGAATGTTGATCCGCAGTTTGGGACGATGCAGGACTTTGATCAATTGATTTCAGAAAGCCATGCCCGCGGCATCAATGTCATTATTGACCTTGTCCTGAACCATACATCTTCGGAACATCCATGGTTCAAGACAGCAGCGGAATATCTGCGGAATCTCGGTAATCAGGAACCGTCTTCCGCAGAATGTCCGTATATCGATTATTATCATTTCTCAAAGAATAACAAAGACGGTTATCATCTGCTGAGCGGTACAGACTGGTACTACGAATCCCGCTTCACCGAAGATATGCCTGATCTGAATCTGGATTCTGAGGCAGTATGGAATGAGATTAATCAGATCACTTCTTTCTGGCTTTCTCATCACGTAGACGGATTCCGTCTCGATGCGGTCAAGGAGTACTATACCGGCAGTGATGAAAAGAATATTGAAGCACTGCGCAGACTGAATACAATGGTCAAAGAAAAGAAGAAGGATGCGTATCTTGTGGCAGAAGTATGGATGAACCGTGATTCTTATGCAAAGTATTATGCCAGCGGTGTTGACAGTGTCTTCGATTTTGCCTTTGCCAACAGTGATGGCAATACTGCTTCTCTTGTGAAGGGTTCAATCACTGCCCAGCAGTACACAAAAGCATTGATGAATGAAGAAGCACAATACGCTTCTTATCAGTCTGATTACATCAACGCACCATTCTATACAAATCATGATACTGCCCGCAGTGCTGGCTACTACTCTGGCGATTCTGCTGAAGCAATGACCAAGATTGCGGGTGCACTGAATTTTCTGCAGGGAGGTGCATCCTTCACATATTATGGAGAAGAACTGGGCATGAAAGGCTCTGGCCGCGATGAGAACAAGCGGGCACCGATGAACTGGGGCACGAGTGAATATCAGTCAATGCTGTGCAGTGGGCCTCAGGCAATGGATCCGAATATGGAAATGACTTATGGAACTTTGGCGGAGCAGGAAAAAAAGCAGGATTCAATTTATCAATATTATAAGAATGCCGTCCGCATGCGGAATCTCTTTCCAGAGATTGCCCGCGGCACAACAAAAGTCATTGCGCAGAACAATGATCAGATAGGTGTCTATATAAAAGAATCAGCGGAGGGAAAAATCTTAGTAATCTTCAATGCATCTGAAGAAGCACAGAAAGTCTCAAGCGATGTTCTGAAGCAGGAACTTGGCAGTCAGCAGGATCTGAAGAAGGCAGCGTATTTACTGCTGACGTCTTCAGATGCAGTGACCTATGAACAGGGTGAGCTGGTATTGCCACCATACAGCATCGTCATTTATCAATCATAAAAATATGAGAACCGCACAATTAAGCAACGTCATTAAGTTAAGATATCAAGAAGGATCACCTGAAAGGCATAAAAGCTG
>CAYLQV010000024.1:0-42851 GCA_964385925.1 uncultured Galactobacillus sp.
ATGACCAAAAAGAAAAGGCATCAGCCTAAGTTACCTTAAGTTGATGCCATTGACCTCAGTACATACTGTACTGAGGTCTGCCTTATTTCAAATCTTTAATCGCAATCTCATCCATATCATCGAAAGTCTGGTTCTCACCGCCCATTGCCCAGATGAAGGTGTAGTTAGTTGTTCCAACACCTGAATGGATGGACCAGGATGGAGAATAGACAGCTTCTTCATTATGCACCAGGATGTGACGTGTTTCATTTCCCTGTCCCATCATGTGGAAGACCGCCTGATCATCAGGAATCTCGAAGTATGTGTATACTTCCATGCGTCTTTCATGAGTGTGTGCAGGCATGGTGTTCCAGTTGGAACCTGCATCCAGCGCAGTCATGCCCATTGATAACTGACAGGTAGGCAGGACATCCGGATGAATGAATTGATTGATTGTACGCTTGTTGCAGTGAGCAGCATCACCGATTGGTCTGTGATTTGCGTCTTCCAGTTTAAGAAGACGTGTCTCATAGGATCTGTGTGCCGGCGTGGAAGCCATATAGAACTTTGCTGGCTTTGCTGCATCCTTGGAAGCGAAGGTGACAACTTTTGCACCCATGGTGATGTATAGACAGTCCTTGTATCCAAGCTCATATTTTTTGCCGTCAACAGTGATAGAACCATCACCGCCGATATTGAAAATGCCGATCTCTCTTCTTTCCAAGAAATAATGTGTACCAAAGTTGTGCCAGACATCAATGCCCTTATCAATAGAAACTTCTTCATTGACAGGCATGCATCCAAGGGTGACAACTCTGTCTACATGTGTATAGAAAGCCTGTACTGTATCAGCCTGATAGAGATTTGTATAAAGAAATTCTCTGCGGATCTCTTCCGTTGTGTATCTTTTGAAATCTTCTGGATTAACAGAATAGCGAATATCCATATGCTTCCTCTTTTCTTTTACTGCGGCTGTCTTCCTAGATATGCTAAGATGCCGCCGTCAACGTACAGGATCTGTCCATTGACGAAGTTTGATGCATCTGATGCCAGGAATACCGCAGGTCCCTGCAGGTCTTCCGGTGTGCCCCAGCGGTTGGCTGGTGTCTTTGCCTTGATGAAGGTATCGAACGGCTGTTCAGAGCCATCTGCCATTGGTTCACGCAGTGGAGCAGTCTGCGGGGTGGCAATGTAGCCAGGTCCTAGACCGTTGCACTGAATGTTGTACTGGCCGTATTCAGAACAGATGTTTTTTGTCAGCATTTTCAGGCCGCCTTTGGCAGCGGCATACGCACTGACGGTTTCTCGGCCGAGCTCAGACATCATCGAACAGATGTTGATGATCTTTCCGTGACCTTTTTTGATCATGCCGGGCAGTACTGCCTTGGCGGTGATGAACGGTCCAATCAGATCGATATTCACGACCTGTGCGAAATCTGCTGTTTCCATTTCCGTCATTGGCATACGTTTGATAATGCCGGCATTATTTACAAGGATATCAACTGCCCCAAACCGCTGTTCAATTCTGGATACCATATCTTTCACAGCTGCCTCATCAGTGACATCACAGACAAAACCATGTGCTTCATAGCCTGCATCCAGATAATTCTGTTCTGCTTCCGCAACTTTTTCTTCGCTGCGCGCATTGAAGCAGATGACTGCACCAGCTTTTCCTAAAGCGGATGCAATCGCAAAGCCGATGCCGTAGGTGCCGCCGGTGACTAATGCAGTTCTGCCGTCCAGACGGAAATCTTTTGAATCAAACATAGGATCAGCGCTGTACACGTCCGTTAGCGTTGCCGTTAGCGAGGGTCAGTGCTTCATCTTCAGAAACGAGGTTGAAATCACCAGGAATTGTATGCTTGAGAGCAGATGCTGCTACGGCAAACTCAAGAGCCTTCTTTGGATCATTCCACTTTGTTAATCCGTGGATGAGTCCGCCGGAGAAGGAATCACCGCCGCCGACTCTGTCAACAATCGGGCTGATCTCATAGTGCTTGGATTCATAGAATTCAGTACCGTCGTAGATCAATGCCTTCCAGCCGTTGTCAGAAGCACTGCGCGATTCTCTCAATGTAGAAACAACAATCTTGAAGCCAAACTTTTCAGCCATCTGCTTGAAGATTGTATGGTAGCCTGATGCATCAGTATTGCCGCTTTCGACATCTGCTTCCGGCTTGAAGCCTAAGCACTTCTCTGCATCTTCTTCATTGCCGATGCAGACATCAACATATTCCATCAATGGTGTCATGACGGACTGTGCCTTTGCCTCTGTCCATAATTTCTTACGGAAGTTCAGATCGCAGGAAACAGTTACGTTATGACGCTTGGCAGCCTGACATGCAAGCTTTGTCAGCTCAGCAGCCTTGTCAGAGATTGCCGGTGTGATGCCTGACCAATGGAACCAGTCAGCACCATCCATGATGGCATCCCAGTCGAAGTCCTGTGGATCAGCTTCGGCAATGGAAGAACCAGCACGGTCATAAATGACTTTGGAAGGACGCATGGATGCGCCGTTCTCTGCATAATAGATGCCTAAACGATTGCCGCCGCGGGCAATATACTGTGTGTTGACGCCGTATCTTCTCAATGCGTTGACAGCAGCCTGACCAATTTCATGGGCAGGCACTTTTGTGACAAAGACGCCTTCATCGCCATAGTTGGCAACAGAGACTGCGACATTTGCTTCACCGCCGCCGAAGATGACATCGTATTTATCTGCCTGAACGAATCTGCTGTTCGGCTCAGACGGTGTCAGTCTGAGCATGATTTCACCAAAAGTAACTACTTTTGTCATTTTCATTTCCTCTTTCTCAGTTATTTACCAGATGGATCTTGAAGCCGCCAATCTCTTCCTTGAAATAAGCGAACTTTGCGTCACCTTCATCATCATAAGTGATGGACTCTTCATCAAAAGCAACTCCGATAGCTCTGTAGTAGGCAAGTGCTCTTTCAACGTTGTTGACGCCGATGGCAATGTGTCCCTTAGTGCCGAAGTGCTCCTTGACCATGACTTCGACCAGCTCAGATCCAAAGTAGCCTTTGGATGTTTCTCTGACGGAGCCCTGCAGCAGGCTGGCAAACTTGTCAGCTGTTTCTTTGCCGTCAGCTTCTGTGCAGTTGATGCCGATATGCTTTACATGCATGCCGAGCATCTTCAATACAGCATCCTTGGAGATCTTTTCAACCTGATCGAACTTGCCGTTCTTGATCAAGTCAGCACTGACCATCCATGTGCCGCCGACTGCGAAGATCTTATTAAAAGAGAGGTAGTCGAGCATGTTATTGGAATTGACGCCGCCGGTAGGCAGGAATGTCATATTCTTATATGGACCGCATAGTGCCTTGATGGTCTTAATGCCGCCCATTGCTTCAGCTGGGAAGAACTTTACGGTATGAAGACCTAAAGCTAATGCCTGCTCCAGTTCGGATGCAGTGGAAATGCCTGGGCATACCGCAACACCTTTCTCCTGGCAGTATTTGACAATTTCAGGATTCAGACCTGGTGAAACAATAAATTCAGCGCCTGCATCAACTGCAGAATCGACCTGTTCCTTTGTCAGAACAGTGCCTGCACCAACAATCAATTCAGGTCTCTGCTTCTTCATGGCAATCATTGCATCATGGGCAGCAGGGGTGCGGAATGTCACCTCAGCGGCCGGCAGGCCTCCCTTACATAAAGCATCTGCTAAAGGGGCAGCATCTTCTACTCTGTCTAAGACAATGGCAGGAATAATGCCAATGCCGTGCAGACGTTTCATTACATCTTTTGAATCACTCATAAACTCAACAATCCTCCTATTTTCTGGTAAACCGGTATACCTATAAGGTAGCCGCTTGGGAGGGAGATGTCAAGGAGAACTTTTTATTTTCACAGGATTATTATCAAATCATGTACAAGTACTGCTTTTTTTGCGCAAGGATTGACAACGGTTTCGTTCGGTTGTAATCTAATGGCATAAACCGGTTAACATGCAAGGAGAAGGACTATGGCAAAAAAAATAACAATCAATGATATTGCGAAACTTTCTGGAGTTTCCAAGACGACTGTTTCCTTTTACTTGAATGGAAAATTTGAAAAAATGTCAGAAGATACCAAGCATCGGATTGAGAGCGCAATTGATAAGACAAATTATCGTCCGAATGCCATGGCACGCTCTCTGAACTATAAGCAGACTCAGCTGATTGGTGTCATCATCGGCGACATCACAAACTCATTTGCTAATCAGATTGTCAAAGGGATTGATGATTATGCGCGTGAACGCGGTTATCAGATGATTGTCGGTTCCAGCAACTATGACTTGGAGAATGAAAAGATCTGCGTCAGCGGAATGGCAGGCATGGGAGCAGATGGCTTTATCGTGCAGCCGACGGTGCATTTTGAGACAATGTGGGCTGAGTCCAATGTAGAAAAACCAATTGTATATTTTGATTCCCCGAATAATTCCGATTCCGGAATGTGGGTCAAGACAAACAACTATGAAGCAGTCTATGATGCGACCGAAGAATTAACGGAACATCATTATGACAACTATGTTCTGATCACTGCTGATCCATATGTACTGAAGACACGTATGGAACGCACCCGTGGTTTTACAGACTGTCTGGATATTAAGAAACTGCCGTATGAAGTCATTGTGGCAGATGCCAAGATAACGCCGGAAGATCTGGAACAGAAGCTGTCAGGATATCTGAATGATAAGAAAAAGAGCACCCTCGTTTTCGTCGCGAATAACTGGTTGCTGGATAAGACATATCTTGCATTGAAGAAATACAAGAATCTGATTCCAAAGCAGTTAGGATTGATTGGTTTTGATTCTCTGGAATGGTCTGAAATGTCTGTTCCGAGCATCACGACAATTGTTCAGCCTGCATATGAAGAAGGCAAGACAGCAGCGAAGATCCTCATTGATGCTATTGAAGGCAGAAATGAAGAAGCACCGAACTGCATCCTTCCATGCAGAATGAACCGTTTGGAATCTACGAACCACTGATGTGGTTATAAAGAAAGAGGAAAAAACAAAATGCAGTTATTAAATAAATCAATGACAAATCCTGTCGACCGTCCAGTGAAGGTCGTTCAGTTTGGAGAAGGCAATTTCTTAAGAGCCTTCGTAGACTATCAGGTCGATCTGGCAAATGAAAAGGGACTGTTCAACGGAAGCGTTGTATTAGTCAAGCCAATCTCTTTTGGGTCCATTGATAGTTTCAAAGCACAGGACTGCCAGTATACTCTGCAGTTAAGGGGCAGAGTCAACGGCGAACCATATAAGGAAACACGTCAGATCACAGCGGTGAAGGATATCGTTTCTCCGTTTGTTAATTATGAAGATTACATCAATGTCGCAAAGATTGATTCTCTGCGCTTTGTTGTATCCAATACAACGGAAGCAGGCATTGTCTTCCATGAAGATGACAAGTTCGATGACAAGCTGAATGTCACATTTCCAGGCAAGCTGACACAGTTTTTGTTGACCCGCTTTGAAGCATTTAAGGGTGATATGTCCAAGGGATTGGTGATGCTGCCAGTCGAATTGATTGATGACAACGGAATTGAACTGCATAAGGATGTCTTAAAGTATATTGAGCTTTGGAAGCTCTCTGATGAATTCAAGAACTGGGTCGAGAATGCATGTATCTTTACTTCAACATTAGTAGACCGTATTGTTACCGGCTGGGTCAGAGATGATGCCGAAAGACAGGCAATCTATGATGAATTAGGATATCAGGATAACCTGCTGGATACTGCAGAGCCATTTGCCTTATGGGTCATTGAATGCCCGAAGGGAAAAGATATTTCTGCAGAATGGCCGATGGACAAGGCATTCGCTGATAAGACTGGCATGAATGTCATCTTCACTGACAATCAGAAACCATACAAGCAGAGGAAGGTCAGAATCTTAAACGGTGCACATACATCATTTGTATTAGCTTCTTATTTAAAGGGCAATGACTATGTCAATCAGTCCATGGCTGATCCGATTGTCCGCAAGTTCATGGATGAGACAATCCATGGTGAAGTCATTCCTACATTGACACTGCCAAAGCAGGATCTGGAAGACTTTGCCAATGCAGTTGTTGACAGATTCAACAACCCATTTATCAAACATGCATTGCTGGCCATCTCACTGAACTCTGTTTCCAAGTGGAGAGCTAGATGCATGCCTTCCTTCTTAGGATATGTAGAAAAGTTCAATAAGCTGCCGGAACATCTGACTTTCTCAATTGCTGCATTGCTGGCATTCTACAGTGCAACAGATCTGCAGGACGGCGTATTAAAAGGCCATCGTGGAAATGATGTCTATGATATCAAGGATGATCCAGAAGTGCTGAAGTTCTTTGCGGCTAACAGCACAAAGGATGCAAAGGAATTCGTTCATGCTTACTTATCCAACACTGATTTCCACGGCCAGGATCTGACAAAGGTTGCCGATCTGGAAGACAAGGTCACTGAATATCTTAATGCAATCCGTAAGGAAGGCATGGAGAAGGCACTCGAAGAGTACTTCCCAGCGTAAGGACTTCTATGCAGAGAGCAATCAGGATCCATGCAAAGGATAATGTTGGCGTTGCTCTGACATCTTTAAAGAAGGGTGAAACATTCACATTTGGTGATGTGGCGGTCACCCTGGCTGAAGATATTGAGCAGGGACATAAGTTTGCTTTGCGTGATATTAAGGAAAATGAAAATATTATTAAATACGGAACTGTCATCGGCCATGCAACTTCATTGATAACTGCGGGCAGTCATGTCCATACCGAGAACGTCAAGACAAACCTCGGTGATGTCCTGGAATACAAATATGATCCAGAATCCTTCACGCAGCCAAAGGCAGAAGGAAGAACATTCAAGGGCTTTGTCAGAAAGAATGGCGAAGTTGGCATCCGCAATGAAATCTGGATCATTCCAACGGTAGGATGCGTCAACAACATTGTTCAGCATCTTGAAAGAGAAGCACAGCCGCTTGTCCATGGCTCCATTGACCGCATCGTCGCCTACACTCATCCATATGGATGTTCACAGATGGAAGGCGATCAGGAGAATACCAGAACAATCCTGGCAGATCTGATCAAGCATCCAAATGCCGGCGGCATCCTGGTACTCGGACTTGGCTGTGAGAATTCCAATATTGATGTATTGAAGCCGTATCTTGGCGACTATGATCCAGAAAGAATCCGGTTTGTCGTCGCTCAGCAGCATGAGGATGAAGTTGAAGCCTGCATGCAGCAGCTGAAGGAATTGGCAGATATCGTAGCTCAGGATGAACGGACGGAATGTCCTGCTTCCATGCTGCGGATCGGCTTGAAGTGCGGCGGCAGCGACGGCCTGAGCGGCATTACCGCCAACCCAGTCGTTGGACAGTTCTCTGATATGCTGGTCGCTGACGGCGGCACAACAATTTTGGCGGAAGTACCGGAAATGTTCGGCGCAGAAACACAGCTGATGAACCGTGCCAAGGATGAAGCAACCTTTGATAAGACAGTCTCTTTGATCAATGACTTTAAAGAATACTTCCAGTCCTATCACATGCCGATCTATGACAACCCATCTCCAGGCAATAAAGCCGGCGGCATTACAACGCTGGAAGATAAGTCCAACGGATGTGTACAGAAGAGCGGCAGTGCACAGATCTCTGATGTACTGAAATATGGTGAAAGACTGAAGACAAAGGGCTTGAATCTTCTGAGCACGCCAGGCAATGACTTGGTGGCAGCGACAGGAGAAGCGGCTGCAGGATGTCAGATGGTCTTGTTTACGACCGGCCGAGGCACGCCGTTTGCAACAGCTGTGCCAACAGTAAAGATTTCTACAAATACACCATTGGCTGAGAAGAAGGCGAATTGGATTGACTTGAATGCAGGGAAAGCATTAGAAGATAATTCTTCTATTGAAAGCGTTTCCAAAGAGTTGTATAGTTTAGTCATCCGGATTGCCAGCGGCGAACTGTGCAAATCGGAAAGCAATGGGTTCCATGACATTGCAATCTTCAAACAGGGCGTCACCCTGTAAACATTGGGTTTTTGGATCATCTGCTATCCTGTTAATACAGACGGTCCTGACCATATAGCCAGTGGACTCTAGCATAGAATCACATCGCGAGGGGTCCCATAATCCACAGTATGTGGGGCAAGGAGAAAGAAAATGGCAGAAGTAGTATTAAAAAACATCGAGAAAGTTTATCCAAATGCAGGCAGCAAGAAGCACAATCTGAAGGTTACAGAAGAAGGAGTACTCGCAGTAGAAAACTTCAACCTGACAATCGCAGATCATGAATTCATCGTTCTGGTCGGTCCTTCTGGATGTGGTAAATCCACAACCTTAAGAATGGTAGCCGGACTGGAAGACATCACAAGAGGTGAGCTGTACATTGACGGCAAGCTGATGAATGATGTAGAGCCAAAGGACAGAGATATCGCCATGGTTTTCCAGAACTATGCACTGTATCCTCACATGACTGTACGTCAGAACATGGAATTCCCTCTGAAATTAAGAAAGATGCCAAAGGATGAAATCAAGAAAAAGGTTGATGAAGCAGCTGAAAAGCTCGGCATCACGGAGTATCTTGACCGTAAGCCAAAGGCATTATCTGGTGGACAGAGACAGAGAGTTGCTATCGGACGTGCTATCGTACGTGATCCAAAGGTCCTGTTAATGGATGAACCTCTTTCTAACCTGGATGCGAAGTTACGTAACCAGATGAGAGCAGAAATCATCAAGTTAAGACAGGTATTGAATTCAACATTCTTATATGTCACTCATGACCAGACTGAAGCTATGACTTTAGGTGACAGAATTGTCATCATGAAAGACGGCGTCATTCAGCAGATTGGCACACCACAGCAGGTTTATGATTCACCAGTCAATATGTTCGTTGCAGGATTCATTGGTGTACCGCAGATGAATTTCTATGATGCAAAGCTTGTCAAGAATGGCAGCAGCTATTCTGTAAAGGTCGGCAATGCAACAGTTGAATTAAGTGCTGATAAGAGTGCAAGACTGGCTGCTAAGAATGTAGCAGATCAGGATGTTACAGTTGGTGTCAGACCTGAGCATATTGAGCTCAAGGGTGATGCTGATAAGATGATCAAGGCAACGGTAGATGTCAGTGAAATGATGGGCTCCCAGATCTATCTGCATGTCAATGCATTAGGCAAGGATGGAATCATCATTGTTCCTACACTTGAGCTTGGCGGCAAGCAGTTCGGCCTTGGCGAAGAACTTGAATTCACATTCCCAGGATCTGTTGTCCATGTCTTCAATAAAGACGGCAACAACCTCGAATTCGCTGACTAATCTTTGTATGAAGAGACTCAATTGAGCCTCTTCTTTTTTATCTCATCAGAAACAATTGAAAAACAATGATAGAATACTGATATGAGTGATGAACATAAGACAAATGAATCTACAAAATTAGCACTGGCAGAAGCATGCAAAGCATGCATGCATAAGACGCCGGTCGAGAATATTACAGTCAAGCAGATATGTGACCAGAGCCATTTATCCAGACAGACTTTCTACCGCTGCTTCCTGGACAAGTATGATTTGATCAACTGGTACTTTGACCGTCTGCTGCATGAATCTTTTTCCCAGATGGGCTCCGGCAAGACAATTCAGGAAGGTCTGATCCTGAAGTTTCGCTATATACAGCAGGAATATGTCTTCTTCAGGGCAGCCTTCTCCACTGATACACAGAATAATCTGCAGCAGCATGATTTTGAAATGATCTTCTCCTTCTATCAGAACCTGATTCAGAAGAAGCATGCAGAATGTACACAGGAAATCCTGGATATTCTGGAAATGTACTGCTGGGCATCCATCTATATGACTGTAAAATGGGTCATGCAGGAAATGCCGAAAAGTCCGGAAGAGCTGACAAGAACAATGATTGCGGCAATGCCGAAGGAACTCTCAGACCTGTTCAAAAAGTTAAAAATACTGGCATAATCACGAAGGTTACACTTCTCACGAGGTGTAACTTGTTTTTGTTTTCACAAATAGTACATTGTAGGTGCAGGCGGGAATATGACCGCAGAAGGAGATAAATATATGGCTAATCGTATTTCTTTAAATCCAGTTTCCTACCATGGTGCTGGTGCAATCGCAGAGATTGTCAATGAAATGAAGGCACATGGCTTTCAGAAAGCCTTTGTCGCAAGTGATCCTGACTTAGTCAAGTTCGGTGTGACCGGTAAAGTAACAGATCTGCTGACGAAAGCAGCAATTCCGTTTGATGTCTACAGCAACATCAAGCCAAACCCAACGATTGAGAATGTACAGTCCGGTGTTGAAGCATTCAAGAAGTCCAATGCAGACTGCATCGTCGCTGTCGGCGGCGGTTCTTCCATGGATACCTCTAAGGCAATCGGCATCATCATTGCCAATCCTGAATTCGCAGATGTTAGAAGTCTGGAAGGTGTTGCCCCAACTAAGAATCCTTGTGTTCCAATTATTGCTGTTCCAACTACAGCTGGTACAGCTGCTGAAGTAACTATCAACTATGTCATTACAGATGTTGAGAAGGAAAGAAAGTTTGTATGTGTTGATACACATGATATGCCGATTGCTGCTGTTGTAGACCCTGAAATGATGTCGTCTATGCCAAAAGGATTAACAGCCGCAACAGGCATGGATGCTCTGACACATGCAATTGAAGGTTATACAACAAGAGCTGCCTGGGAGATGACAGACATGTTCCACATAGAGGCCATCAAGCTGATTTCCACATATCTGCGTTCTGCTGTTGCCAACGAAAAAGAAGGCAGAGAAGGTATGGCTTTAGGTCAGTATATTGCCGGTATGGGATTCTCCAATGTAGGCCTTGGCATTGACCACTCCATGGCACATACGCTGTCTGCTCACTATGACACACCTCATGGTGTTGCATGTGCATCTTTGCTGCCAATCTCAATGGAATTCAACCGTGACTACACAGGTGAGAAGTACAGAGAAATTGCCCGGGCAATGGGAGTTGAGGGTGTTGACTCTATGAGCCAGGAAGAATACAGAGATGCTGCCATCAATGCAGTTAAGAAACTATCCGCGGATGTCAACATCAATCCTAAGAATGACCGCATCAGAGAAGAGGATCTGGATCAGCTGGCTACCGATGCACTGAATGATGCATGCTATCCGGGCAACCCAAGAGAAGCTACAAAGGAACAGGTCATTGCTATGTTCCGTCAGTTGATGTAATTGGTCAATATGAAATGAAGGGTGTCGGGAGACATCCTTTTTAGTATTTGTAATGAGTATCGTGGCACACAAAGCGGAAAAGGATTCTGACTGCCTGTTTTGAGACTATAATTTAAGCGTATCAGGAACCTTTTTGGGAAAGAACTGCATCAATAGTACTGTTTTGCAGTGGACTGCTCGTTTTTGACGTAAACGGAAGTCCTGTTATACTGCGATTCCCTGATGGTTTATGAATACGCAGAGCACGTTGTCGTGCTTTCTGTTTCTGTCTGGGGAGAAGAAATTCTCCTATACGAAAGACGGTTCTGGTCACTCCTCGATATCCAGGATCGTCTTTATTTGTTCACATAGCACTCAGAATGTGAACATACAGCTTTCAGTTTTCTCCGGTACTTTATAAGAGCATAAAGGAGGAAACAAATATGCGTACAAAAGAATGGAAAATTGCGGCAGCTCTCAGTGCACTGCTGCTGATTACAGGATGTACAGCAACAGCTTCTACTGCATCTAATACAGCTGCTGCATCAAGCACGGCGGCAGCAACTGCAACTGCTGCAGCTACAGCAACGGCATCCTCAGCAGCTACAGCTGCAGCGACAGCGACACCAGAAGCAACATCGGAAGCTACATCCGGCGCGACAACTTCAACAACGACCGATTCATCTTCAACAACAGCAGATTCATCTTCAACCACAAGTTCTGATACAACTTCCGGCTCAACTTCTCAGAAAGGTGCCAGAGGCGGCAGCGCACCAAGCGGAAGTTCTTCTGGTTCCACTGACGCAACATCAGGTTCTACAACCAAGGGATGATCCCTGAAACAAAAATATAAGCTGTTCCTGAATGGGAGCAGCTTTTTTTGCGGCAGTACTGGAACATGTACAGCACTTGGCATAGATCAGAATATGATTTCTATCAGGATGGAGGTGCGTTATGTCAGAACGGATCATTTTTCATATTGATATCAATCACTGCTATGCCCAGATTGAGGAAATGATGTACCCTGCCCTGCGCAGTGTATCCATGGCGGTTGGCGGACATGAAGAGACAAGGCACGGCATCATCCTTACCAAGAATGATCTGGCCAAGGCAAAAGGCATCCGCACAGGTGAATCCCTGCGTGATGCCTATGAAAAGGATCCTGATTTATTGATCATTCCGCCGCATTATGAAGAATATATCTACTACACAAATAAAGTGAAGGAAATCTATCAGGACTACAGTGACCATGTTGAATCGTTCGGCCTGGATGAAGCGTGGATCGACTATACGGATTCACGAAATTTATTTGGTGAACCGGAGAAAGTGTGCCGGGAGATTGTAAATAGAGTTGAGACAGAACTTGGTCTGAAAGTGTCTGCCGGTGTTTCCTGGAACAAAATCTTTGCCAAGCTTGGTTCTGACCGTAAGAAGAAGGACGGTCCCTGCATGATCACAAGGGAGAACTATCAGAAGATTGTCTGGCCGCTCCCCGTGCAGGATCTTCTTTATGTCGGACCGGCAACATATGAGAAGCTGCACCGCCGTGAAATCCGCACTATCGGTGATCTGGCGCATTATCCGGTGGCGCATCTGCAGAATGCCATGGGCATGGCAGGGGTGATGATCCATGCCTTTGCTAATGGAGTGGACACCAGTCCAGTCGCAGAAACGGATGAAGTAAACATTCCAAAATCCGTGGGCAATTCTATGACTTTGATTCATGATGTACATTCTTTGGAAGAACTGCGGCCGGTCTATTATGTGCTGTGTGAAGCAGTGGCTTCCCGTCTGCGGGAACAGGGATTAGAAGGAAGTGTCATCAGTGTCTCTCTGCGCTCGGCGGGATTGGATTGGTATGGATGTGAAAGAAAGCTGGATCAGAAGACGAACATCAGTGATGAGATCTTCGCGGCGGTGATGAGCCTGGCCTGTCGATATGATTTTCAGATTCCACTGCGGGCATGCGGCGTGACGGTCGGCCATCTGGCAGAGGACAGGAAAGTACGGCAGATGAATCTGTTCGTCAATGAGACGGCCCGCGAGAAAGCCAGAAAGGCAGATGTGGCTTTAGATCAAATTCGGGAAAGATACGGCTTCTATGCAGTGCGCAGAGCCAGCACACTGCTGGACAGACCGCTGACGGAATTCAATGCCAAGGATGACCATGTGATTCATCCGATCGGCTACTTCCAAGGCAGGAAAATGACAGTATGAGTGAGCTGTATAAAAGGTATGTAGATGTCATCGTTCTGATGAAAAAGGACAGGATCTTGGTGCCTAAGAGACTGATCTGGGACAATGACAGGGAATATGAGATTGATAAGATCTTAAGTGTTGAGAAAAGAGCCTCCCAGGTAGGAGGAAGCGGCATCCGCTATGAAGTTATGATCCGCGGGCAGTGCCGGTATCTGTTCTTTGAAAAAGACCGATGGTTCATTGAATCTCTGCAGCCTTAAATGATTTGTAGCAATTTCTTGTTTGTTTGTCATATAATAATTACGAAGATACTAGATTATATTACTAATAACGGTAATATTGGAAATGGTGAGCAATGAAAAACAAGGAATATCTGGCACAACTGAATGATCAAGAACTGGCAGAACTGATTGACCAGGTTGCTTTTAAAGGAAAACTGCGTCCAGAGGATATCTGCCGTGATGTATGCAAATATGCGGATGAACAAGGATACTGCACCCGTTTTGACAAAGCAGGCAATGTGGACTGCCCTTGGATCATAGAGGAGCGGATCATCAACTGGCTGAATGCAGAGAGAACAAAGTAAAGACCAATGGTCTTTTCTTTTTGCAGATAAGTAGAAATCCTTTATTTATCTATGTTTTCACGAGTGAGACATATATCATTTTATAATGTTTGGTGCTAGAATGTTTGGGCATGCGCAATAAGTATGCTTTTTGTATATAAAAGGGGAATTAGATGCAATTATTTTTTAAGAAAAAAATGACTTCAACACAAGTCATTATCTATGGGTTTGCATTATTGATTCTGTCTGGTGCACTGCTGCTTACACTTCCAATCTCAAGTATCTCAGGACAAAGGACTTCCTTCCTGCAGGCATTGTTTACAGCAACCAGCGCTACTTGCGTGACCGGGCTGATTGTTCAGGACACGGCAACTTACTGGACATTCTTTGGACAGCTGATCATTATCATCTTGATCCAGATCGGCGGTCTCGGCATTGTTATGCTGGCAAACGCAATCTTCATTCTTTCCGGCCGCAAGATTGGACTGATGCAGCGCAGTACGCTGGCTGATTCCATCAGTGCTCCGCACTTAGGCGGAATCATCAAGCTGGCAAAGTTCATCTTTAAAACAACTTTCTTGATTGAGGGACTCGGTGCACTTGCCATGTCATTTGTATTCATTCCGCAGTTTGGCTGGGTACAGGGCATCTGGTACAGCATTTTCCACAGCATCTCTGCTTTCTGTAATGCAGGCTTTGACCTGATGGGTGTTGTACAGCCGTTCTCATCTGTTACTTCATATGTTGGCAATCCAATCATTTCAATCACGATCATGCTGCTGATCATCATCGGCGGTCTGTCCTTCATGACATGGGATGATATTCATAGAAACCATTTCCATTTCCGCAGATATTCTGTACAGTCGAAACTGATTTTGACCGCAACGGCAATTCTGATCCTTCTTCCAACTGCTTATTTCTTCTTCTTCGAATTCAGTGACATGCCGCTGCTGGCAAGAATCCTGGCATCCTTCTTCCAGGCAGTTTCACCAAGAACAGCCGGCTTCAATTCCGTCGACTTAACGAAGATGAGTGATACTGGAAAGTTCATTCAGCTGGTACTGATGCTGATTGGCGGTGCGCCGGGCTCTACTGCCGGCGGTATGAAGACGACAACATTCATGATCATGATTGTCAGCTCGCTGTCCATCTTCCATCATTCCAGCAAGACCGAATGCTTTGGCCGTACGATTGGAACACAGACGGTCCGCAATGCAAGTACGGTCTTCCTGATGTATGTAACCTTCTGTATTGTAGGTGCATGCCTGATCAATCTGTTCGATCATATCGACTTATTGACGGCGGCATATGAAACAGCCAGTGCCATCGGTACCGTTGGTCTGACCCAGGGGATCACACCGCATCTGTCTGCGGCATCATTGAGAGTATTGATCATCTTAATGTATACTGGACGTGTGGGCGGTTTGACATTGATCTATGCAGTATTCCCGCACGCATCAGAGCGCAAAGGAACATATATTGAAGAAAACGTAATGATAGGGTGAGAAAAATGAAAACAGTATTGTTAATTGGTTTAGGAAGATTCGGCAGACACATCGCAAGAAAGATGAATGAACTGGATATGCAGGTCATGGCTGTCGACAAGGACGAAGACAAAGTAGCCAGTGTTGTTCCATATGTTACAAATGCAGAAGTCGGTGATGCAACCGATAAGGAGTATCTGAGAAGTCTTGGTGTTACAAACTTCGATACATGTATTGTTGCCATCGGTGATGATTTTCTGGCATCCCTGGAAACAACTGCATATCTGAAGGAACTCGGCGCAAGAAAGGTTGTTTCCCGTGCCGCCCGTGATACCCAGGAGAAGTTCCTGCTCAGAAATGGTGCTGATGAAGTTGTCTATCCGGAAAAGATCATCGGCAGATGGACTGCTATCCGCTGCTCTTCTGATTCCATCTCTGACTATATTCAGTTAGGTGATGACTTTGCCGTTTATGAACTTGCTGTTCCGCAGGAATGGATTGGCAAGACCATCGGTGAGATCGGTGTCCGTCATAAGTACAACCTGAATGTCATTGCCATCAAGCATGGTACTGCCATGACAACAACACCTGGTGCTGACTACACACTGGCAGAACATGAAAAGGTCCTTGTCTTAGGACATGGTGCTGACATCAATAAGCTACTGAAGATCCATAAATAAAAAAGTCTCTGCAGAATTGAATCTGCAGAGATTTTATTTATTGAAGTAGTTGTAGCAGATTTCATTAATATCACCGATGACACTTGTGCCGTTTGATAAGCAGTATGTGTAGACCGCAATGCTGTACGGATGTCCAGTGGATGACAAGCCGACGGCATTCAGCGCACCTCCGTAGTCTCCATATTTCTGCATCATCAGATCACCGGTGTTCATATTCAGATATGCATCTGGTTCCGATGCAAGCATATCGTTCAGAAGCGTTGGAAAGGAACTCTTATGCTGATAGATGTAGCTGAGCAGATCATTCATATAGGAAGGTGTAAAAGTGTTGTCTTCAGAATACGTCCCGTCGCTGTAGACTGCGGTAGCAGTCTTGAAGGTCATCCATCCGCCCATATGTTCATACAGTGCTTCCGCAGCTGTGTTGTCAGAGTTGAGAATCATCTTGTGAAGAAGATTTTCAATCGTATCGGAATAGACTGTCGGCTCTGGTGTCGCTGGAACTGGTGTTGATGCCGGCACCACAGGTGCAGCAGATGTTTCGTCACTTGCAGCAGCATCTGGTGTTGCTGCAGCGGCATCTGAGCTGTCATCAGATTCCTCTACATCAGGATAGATTGTTAATGATGCAACATCGCTCAATGAATATTCACCGCTGTTGATCTTCTCATAATAATAAACTGCCAAAGGAAGCTTATAGGTACTTGCGGCAATGAAGTATTGATCTTCATTCAGTGTATATTCACCATCACTTGCAAAATCATGTACATAGATGCCGACGCTGTCTGTATCAATCTGGTTGGCGGTGAGGTACTCTGTGATCAGCTGCTTCAGATCACTGCTGACTGTCTGCTTTGTGGCAGCAGATGGAGTGGCTGAAGGAGTAGCAGTGGGCACAGGTGTATGAGTGGATTTTGCACTGGGTGTAGAAGCTGTATTTTCGGCATCTGATTCCACTGACTTGGCTGGGATGAGCTTATAGCACCCAAGTCCTGCCGCACCGGCTAGGATACAGCAGAAGAAAATCTTGCCTGTTTTTGTCAATCTAATTTGTTTCATCAGAATACACTAACAACATTTGATTCATTTTTCAATGAAAAAATTAGTGAACAAAACATAGAAAAAGCCTTTAAAATAAAGGCTTCTTTACAAAATTTGCTTTTAAATCAGAAGGTAAACCGTTTTACGGCCGCTGCTTTCAAATTACTTATTTTTATTCGTTTTTGCCATCTTTTTCAATGCGCGCTCTCTTGCTTCTGCAACACACTGACGTACATAGTCGCTCTTATTTTCCTGTAGGTTCAGCCATTCAATGATCTCGGCATCGTCTTCAACATTCATACGGATGAGATATGTACGATAATGTTCTCTGACATATTCTTTTTGATATGTTAAGAATTTTGTTTTTTCTTGATGGCTCAGTGATTTATAGGCGCGATTGGAATTTGGAAAAGCAATACCTGTCTTATTTTTACGGCCAGGTTTTCTCTTGCTCTTGGATGAATTTGCTGTATTAGGTGTATTTTTTACCATATCAAATCTCCTGTTACATTCATGCATACTGAAGCTTACGTAAAGAGTATACTCGATTTATAAAAAAAGTATACGAAAATGTTCAAAAAAAATATAGAAGTTTATCATGAGACATAAAAAAGATTATGCTATACAGTCAAATGTTGTAAAAATAGGTAATTTTAGGGCAAAAATCAGTATTGAGAGATACTGTTTCAGAGTTATCCAGACGATAAAAAAGGAAGCTGTTAGGACAGCTTCCTATTAATCAATATTTCGGGGCAATTGCTTTCAGGGTTCCATTGTTTTTCAGCCGTGGTCTGATTGCGATGTAAAGGATGGTGCTGATGATGACCGCAATTACAGCATTGGTTGTCGTTGTTACAGCATTCCAAGCAGCTAAAGCAGCGGCGGCTTTTGCCGGAGCACCTAAGATGTAAGCTGTGTAGAAGTAGCCGAACAGCGGTTCCGCAATGATGTTGAACAGCATTCCTGCGGATGTGGAAAGAATCGTCGCCTTAACAAGCTTTTTGCCTTCAAGATTGTTAATGTGGAATATTTTATGTGCGACAAGACCAGTAATGATGCCAATCATCAGTTTCAGAATAATGGTCTTCGGTGCAACGGTGATATATAAAGGATCAAAAACATCACCGATTCCCATGCCGATGGCACCTGCAATACCGCCTGGTACACCGCCCAGCAGCAGTGCTGCTAAAATGCAGAAAGTGTTTCCTAAATGGAAAGCAGTATATCCTGCGGGAGTTGGAATACTGATCTTCAGAAATGTAAATGCTACATATGCCAGTGCTGCAAACAGACCGGTGACACTGAGTTTTAAGACTGCGTTGTGCTGATTCATAAAAATATCCTCTCTTTGCACATTATTGTATGCATAGAGTGGATATATAGAAACATCCAGATTAGAAAAATAAAATAAGACCAGATCAGCTGAGCAGAGGAAGATGATAGCTGTCCAGAAGTTCATTGGCATCCGTTACTGAAAGATGCTGATGCAGCACAAAAATGATCACCGCATCATGCATATTCCGCGCATAGAGGACCGCTTCATTCCCGCACTTCAGAGCAGTGTTTGTTTCTTCTTCATTCATGCCTGCGGCAATGCACATCCGCAGGATCTTGTCTCTGCCCGGTGTCTTGGAACCGGAAAGAATATGATAGAAATAAGAACGTTCAATCCCGCTGCTTTCACAGATCTCGCTTTTTTCTCTGCCGGCAGCAGTGATCGCTGACTGAAAGTAGTCGGCGAAGCTCATGGCTGGATGCTGAGACGGAGTTGTCTTCAGATATATTTCCAGCGAAGATTCATTATCGATATTCAGTAATGCATCTTCCAGTTTTTGCGTTGTTGACTTGTTCATAGAAGCTCCTTACATGTTAATATTAATAGCAGTTATGACAGATGTGAAAAAAGAATTTGAAAAAAATTTATATACTGAGATTGCTTCCGAAAGAGAAGATCAAAGTCTTGTAAAGAACCAGGTGACACAGCAGATCTATCTGAAGAAGACACTCGATGTTTACAGCATCCCTGTTTTTGCGTATCTCAAGGAAAATCACTCTCTGCACCTGCCGGCAGTGGAAGCATATTGGGAAGAAAATGGAAAGCTGACGGTCATTGAAGAACTGATCTCCGGACGCACTTTAGAATATGTGCTGACCAATGAACATCTCAGCGATGAAAGAAAAACAGATATCATTCTGCAGATCTGTGACGGATTGACTGCACTTCATACAGCGGAACCGAAGATCATTCATCGTGATCTGAAAGCATCAAATATCATGATCACCAATGATGGCATTGTGAAGATCATTGATTATGATGCCGCAAAGATCTACCGCCCGGATGAGAAGAAGGATACGGTGCTGATTGGCACAAATGGAAGTGCTGCTCCAGAACAGTATGGCTTTAAGGCAAGTGACGAAAGAACAGATATCTATGCCCTAGGTGTGCTGATCAAGCAGATGATGCCGGATAATCCGCGGATGATGAAGATTGCAGAGAAAGCTTCCAGCTTTGCCCCTGAACAGAGATATCATTCAGTGCAGGAACTGAAGGATCAAGTGACACATCATCAGAACTATCTGCGTGCTCTGCTGCATCCTCCTGGACTGCGGAAGAAGAATATCTATGTCAATCTGCTTGCGGCGGTTCTGTATGCGGCACTTTTCATCTCCATCTATCAGGAATATGACTGGTCTGATCCAAAGCAGGCTTTGACAGGTGTTGGCATCTGGTGCATTGTCTTAGGCTGGGTTGATACCTTTGGACACTGGACAGGATTCTTTGATCAATTCCCATGGATGAATTCACCAAAATGGTACAAGCGTCTGCTGGGCAGGATCCTGGCATGTGCAGCTGTGTTCCTCTTCTGGGTATTCGTTCTGGGCATCCTATTATCATTCCTGAAATCATCTTGAGATTGGTGTCCTTGAAGGACACCAATTCTTTTTTTCTCTGTCTTATGATTCTTTTATAGATAAGGGAGAGAAAAGAATCATGAACGAAAATCAAAAATCTGGGTTAGCAGCTGCATCACTTGTCCTTGGCATCATTGGACTGATTTTTTCAATCATTCCAATCATCAACAACGCCGCTTTTGTCATGGGACTGATTGGTCTTGTCCTTGGCATCATCGGCCTGGTCAAAAAGAATAAGAAAGGCATTGCCATTGCCGGTGTTGTACTCTGTGTCTTAGCAATGATCGTGACTTTTACAATGCAGGCAGTGTGGAAGAAAGCTCTGGATCAGACGAGTGCACAGGTCAGTGAGAATCTGGACAACATCTCCGGTGACAATACAGATGAACTGCTGGGGAAATCTGTACAGGTCGACATGGGTGACTTCACGATGTCAGAAGATAAATACGGACTTGTCACGAGCACTCTGCCGGTCACTGTTAAGAATCTGACAGACGAATCCAAGAGTTTCTCCATTCAGTTTGAAGCAGTCGCTGCAGACGGGAGCCGCATCAAGGATGACTATGTATACGCAAATGACCTGGGTGCTGGACAGAGCCAGTCATTCACTGCCTTCACGTACGTCGGCAGCGACGAAAAAGAGGCGATGAAGACAGCCACCTTCAAGATTGTCAAAGTATCCATGATTTAAAAATGGTTGGGGGAGGGATCACTCACATCACTGTGGGTGGTCTTTTTTATTTCTTCAGAAGCTCAAGCAGAGAAGACAGGACAGCATTGGTATTATGATATGCAAGCAGAATGGAAGTTGTCAGTTCTTCCGCATCAATTGTGGCAATCGAAAGACCTGCATGTTTCTGAGCAATGGTCATCGGGACAATAGCGGTGCCGAGTCCATCCTCAACAAACTGGAGAGCAGTTCTTGCATCATCGCATTCCAGAATCATATTGATTTCCAGATGACGTTTTTCAAAGG
This sequence comes from uncultured Galactobacillus sp., assembly GCA_964385925.1. Lineage (GTDB taxonomy): Bacteria > Bacillota_I > Bacilli_A > Erysipelotrichales > Erysipelotrichaceae > Bulleidia. The sequence goes on from CAYLQV010000024.1 coordinate 21,011, forward strand.
TATCGTGGATCAGTGCTTCATATCGGCGGTAGATGATCAAAGGCTCTTTCGACAGTTCTTCCAGAGTTACAGAATTGTTTTTTCTTCGATGGCCAAACACTGCAGCCATCGGTTCTTCCTTGATCTTGTGATACCTGCATCCCTGCAGGTTGACTGGGGTGCGGATGACAGCACCGTCCAGTGATCCATCATCCAGCTGTTCTTTCAGGTGATAGGTATCGCCGCCATGGAGCTCCAGCATCAGATTTCCATTCTCTTTTTCCAGCTGGCATAAGTATGGTGAAATGACTGGTACAACTGTCGGTGTAACGCCAAGACGGAAGGTCTTCTTATTGATGATCATGCTGACTTCTCGCGCTGCTGATGCAGAGCGGCCAAGAATATCAACTGTCCGCTGGTAAAAGACTCTGCCGGCATCTGTCAATTCAATGCCTTTGCTGGAACGTGCAAATAAAGTCACGCCCAGTTCATCCTCCAGCTGGCTGATGGCATAGCTTAAAGGAGGCTGTGACATATGAAGAGCTCGGGCTGCGCCGTTGATGCTGCCATGTTCTGCAATTGCCTTGAAGTAAGTCAGCTGTCTCAGTTCCATGATTCCTCCTATATATAAAATATTTAAGTATATAATAAAAACAATATTTTAAGTATATTAATAATCATGCTACCATCATGGTGGAAATACAAGAAGTATTCCAGCAGGAGAGACAGCAGATGAAAGAATTGATGAAGTATCTGAAGGGACATGAGAAAGAAACAATCTTGGCACCATTGTTCAAACTCCTGGAAGCATTGATGGATCTTCTTGTCCCATTGGTCGTTGCCAATATCATTAATGTCGGCATTGAAAATCAAGATAGTGCCAGCATCATGCATAATGTCATTCTGCTGATTGTCTTAGCTGTTCTGGGACTTGCCTTCAGCATCACTGCACAGTACTTTGCCGCAAAGGTCAGTGCAGAAGTTGGTACGGATCTTAGACAAGATATGTTTGATCACATTGAGCATATGTCCTATGCACAGCTGGATCATTTAGGTTCCAGTACACTGATCACAAGACTGACTTCTGATATTAATCAGGTGCAGAGCGGTCTGAATATGAGTCTGCGTCTTCTTTTAAGAAGTCCGTTCATTGTCTTTGGTTCTTTGATCATGGCTTTTACAATCAATGTGAAGGCAGCACTTGTCTTTGCAGTGGCAATCCCAATCCTGTCGGTTGTTGTCTTCGGTATCATGCTGGTCAGTATTCCTTTATTTAAAAAAGTGCAGACAAAGCTGGATGCGGTCACAGACTTGACGCGTGAGAACTTGACCGGTGTCAGAGTCATCCGTGCTTTCGGCAAGGAAAAAGAAGAAGTAAAGGACTTTGAACAGAAGAATGAAGATCTGACAAAGATTAATATCTATGTCGGCAAGTTGTCCGCTCTGCTCAATCCAGTGACCTATGCCTTGATCAATATTGCAACGATTGTCTTGATCTATGTAGGTGCAGTACAAGTCAATCTTGGCGCCATTCAGCAGGGTGATGTTGTTGCCTTATACAACTATATGGGACAGATGATTATTGAACTGATCAAACTTGCTTCCCTGATCATTACCATCAATAAATCAATCGCATGTGCAAACCGTGTTTCACAGATTCTGGTCATGCCGGAAGGGATGACATATCCTTCTCAGTCATCAGGCACTCAGAAGGAGAAAGGAACAATTATCTTTGACCACGTCTCTTTGACATATCAGGATGCTGGTGAAGAAACATTGAGCGATATCAGCTTTGCGATTGCCAAAGGACAGACTGTCGGCATTATCGGCGGTACCGGGAGCGGCAAGTCTTCAGTCATGAATCTGATTCCACGATTCTATGATGCCAGCAAAGGCTCTGTTCAAGTCGACGGTCTGGATGTGAAGGACTATGCCGCAGATGAATTGAATGAACGCATTGGGATTGTTCCGCAGAAGGCAGTTCTTTTCAAGGGGACGATCCGTGACAATTTGAAATGGGGCAATGAAAATGCAGATGATGCAGAGCTTTGGCAGGCATTGACTCTGGCGCAGGCAAAGGAAGTCGTTGAAGGAAAAGAAGGCGGCCTGGACTTTGCCCTCGAACAGAACGGCAGGAACTTGTCAGGTGGGCAGAAGCAGAGGCTGACCATCGCAAGAGCGCTTGTCAAAAGACCGGAAATCCTGATTCTGGATGACAGTGCAAGTGCATTAGATTTTGCGACGGATGCAGCTTTGCGGAGATCTCTGTGTACTTTATCAAAGGATACAACAACATTGATCGTTTCACAGCGTGTTTCCAGCATCATGCAGGCAGATCAGATTTTAGTTCTGAATGACGGCTGTCTTGTTGGTCAGGGAACACATGAACAGCTGATGAAGAACTGCGAAGTCTATCAGGAAATCTATTATTCACAGTTCCCTGAGAAAAAGACCGGCACATCAGGAAAAGAGGCGCTGGCATGAAACAATCCAGTTTAGATACCTTGAAGAAGGTATTGAAGGCTATCGGCCGTTATAAGTATTTACTGATTGTCAGTATGATCTTAGCAGCTGTGTCAGTGATCCTGCAGCTGTATATACCGGTGCTGTTTGGAGATGCAATTGACGGCATCATTGCCGCTGGAAATGTTGACTTCACATATATTACAAACTATCTCTGGAAAATCGGTGTGCTGGTGGGTGCTGCATCAATCTCATCCTATGTGATGAACCGCATTAACAACCGCATGACATATGCTGTTGTCAGAGACATTCGTTCCAAAGCCATCCGCCATGTGCAGGTGCTGCCGCTTTCCTACCTAGATGCACATTCTTCCGGTGATATTGTCAGCCGCATCATAGCGGATGCAGATCAGCTCTCTGATGGACTCCTGTTAGGCTTCACACAGCTTTTCACGGGTGTGATCACCATCATTGCAACTTTAGGCTTCATGTTCTCCAAGAATCTGCTGATCACTTTTGTGGTCGTCCTGACAACACCAATCAGCTTCTTTGCTGCTAAGTTCATTGCGACACATTCCTATAAGATGTTCAAGGCACAGAGCGAGACCCGCGGCGAACAGACAGCGTTAATTGAAGAAATGATTGGCAGTGCTAAGGTTGTCAAGGCATTCTCGCATGAACAGCAGGCATCCGATCAATTCAGTGAGATCAACGGCAGGCTGAAAGAATATTACCGGAAAGCAACCTTCTATTCTTCCTTAACGAATCCTTCCACCCGTTTCGTCAATAATCTGATCTATGCCTTTGTTGCCTTGATTGGTGCGTTCCAGATCTTTGCCGGCAGACTGACGATCGGAGGATTATCAGTCATGCTGAATTACGCCAACCAGTATATGAAGCCATTCAATGACATCAGTTCTGTTGTTACTGAACTGCAGAATGCGCTGGCCTGTGCTGCCCGCATCTTTGCCTTAATTGAAGAGGCACCGGAAAAGGATGCAGTTGATCTGAACAAAGCAGAGGATACTTCCTTCATTGATGCTGATAAGGAAAGTGTTAAGATTGACCATGCATATTTCAGCTATGTCAAAGACAGAAAGCTGATTGAAGATTATTCGTTATGCGCAAAGCCTGGCATGCATATTGCTATTGTCGGCCCGACAGGATGCGGCAAAACGACGATGATCAATCTGTTGATGCGCTTCTATGATGTCGACCAAGGAGATATCAAACTGGAAGGCACAAGTATATATAAAATGGACCGACATGAATTACGGAAAAATTACGGAATGGTCCTGCAGGATACCTGGCTGAAAAACGGCACCGTCAGAGACAATATTAGTATTGGTAAGCCGAATGCAACAGATGAAGAGATCATCACTGCTGCAAAGGAAGCACACAGCTGGGAATTCATCCGCAGAATGCCGAGAAAACTAGATACTGTATTAAATGAAGACAGCCTGAGCCAGGGACAGAAACAGCTTCTATGCATTACCAGAGTCATGCTGTGCCTGCCGCCGATGCTGATCCTTGATGAAGCAACGTCTTCAATTGATACACGTACAGAGATCATGATCCAGAGTGCCTTTGACAAGCTGATGGAAGGACGGACAAGCTTCATTGTTGCCCACCGTCTCTCCACCATCAGGAATGCTGATGTGATTCTTGTCATGAAGGACGGCAGAATCATTGAACAGGGAAGCCATGAGCAGCTGATGACAGCCAACGGCTTCTATACAAACCTATACAACAGCCAATTTGTGCAAGAACAATAATCAAAATGACACTATATATGAGGACGTCGATATTGACGTCCTTTTTCTGGTATGACGGGCATGTCATACATCGAGGGTGAAAATCCCGAGGGACACCTGTTGCCGGTGAACCCGATAGCGATTCGCAAGTTTCACATCGTGAGGTGTGGGAGAGAAGAAGCGATAGCGAAACCGTGGCCTTACGGACAGAAACCTGATATCAAGGCACATGCGGTGGACAAGATGACCAGAAGCATCAAAGTCCAAGATGGCAATCGTAAGCCGCATGTGTAAATCAGGAAGGTGAACGGGGAAGGATGTATGGTTTATCCCGCGAGGTCTCACAGAGGGCAGGAGCCCCAGCAACAGCGAACTGAGAGAAGTCAGCCGAGGCCGTAGTAGCTGGATAGAAACCTTATCCAGTGAAGGGCTGAACAGGAACAGGCAGCGTGGGATGAATGGGTCCATGTGGAATTCTCTCTGGATCAGCGATGCCAGTCCATCGATTCCCAGTCTCAGATCTGTATATCCGCATTTGATATAGATCTTATCAAAGCACGTCGCATCATTGAGCACTGCCCATCACCTTGACCAATCTTGCCAGGAACTCATCACTGACTGACTCCTGGATCTCAATGGCCGCATTTCCGACATGCACTGTGACTGGTGCTGCAGACGTTGCGGGTGCAGGCTTCTTCAGCTCTGTGATCATTGGGACATTTCCTGTATCTATTGACGGCATCTTCTGCACTGCAATCTCGTATGTCTCAGTACGGAGCTTCCTCTGCCATCTGTAGAAAGCCTTGATGTCCACTTCATGTTCAGCACACCACTGGCTCTTCTTCATCCCGCTCTGGTTGCACTCGCTGATGATCTTCATCCAATATGCATGTCGCATTGCATGTGTCATATAATCCATGTTCCACCTCCGTGAGACTCGCACATAAAAGTGCGGTTTTCTAGACTCTCACTATTCTGTCCGAAAAACCGCACTTTGGATACTCACGGATGATTTACCATTTACGATTCATCTATAGAGAAAATCATTAACCAGAATTAAAAAACTCCCCGTCGGGAGTTTTTAATCACACAATGTGAATTCGGCTAGGCCGATACTTTCGCTAAAAGCTTATTTGAACTTACTATGTAATTTGCTGTTCTAAAACAATTATTTTATAATCTATATAAATAGATTTGTCAAGTTTCACTGTACATCATTGGGGAGAAAATCATAATGAAGAATAATCAGAATGACAAACGGCGTGGAGATTATTATCTTGGTTTAGATGTTGGCACAGACTCAGCTGGTTGGGCAGTAACCGATAAGGATTACAATTTATTGAAATGTAATGGGAAACAGATGTGGGGAGCTCGCTTGTTTAGTGAAGCAAATTCAGCTGCTGATAGAAGAACAGCCAGAACATCGCGCAGACGTTTAGAAAGAAGAAAGCAGCGTTTGAATTTGCTTGAGATGCTGCTGAATAATGATATTGCAAAATTAGACCCATCATTTTTTGTCAGGTTCCATGACAGCAACTTGTGGGCAGAAGACAAGCATGATACATCCTGCAAATACTCCTTATTTAATGACAGCAGTTATACTGATAAGGACTATTTAAAAGAATATCCAACAATCTATCATTTGAGAAGTGAGTTGATTCATTCCTCAGAACCTCATGATATCCGCCTAGTATATCTCGCTCTGCATCATATCCTGAAGAGCAGAGGACATTTTCTGTATGAGAACTCAAATAATCCGGAAGGAAAGACATTAGAAGAAGCAACTATGGATCTGGTGCAGTTGCTCAAAGATAATGATATTGAATTTTCTCCAAATAATAGGGCATCTTTTGCGGAAGCTCTTATCAGTTCAGAAGGGATAACACATAAAAAAGAAGAATTAGCGAATGCATATGGAGAATCAGAGAAGGATGAAGAAGCTTATGTTGATTTGTCCTCATTGATAGACTTACTAAGCGGTGCTTCAGTAAAGCTTGACAAACTTTTTAATGACCCGGAACTGAAAGAAGCAGATTTGAAGGTGGTGAGTCTTAAGGAAGACCTGGATTCGAAATTTGATCAGCTTTCTGAAGAATTAGAAGACAGGATTGAGGTCATCTTAACAGCAAAAGAAGTTTATGATGTTGCTCGTTTAGGACAGGTACTGGGCGGAAACCGCTATATCAGTGATGCAAAGGTTGCATTATTTAATAAAAATAAAAAGGATCTTTCAATACTGAAAAGATATGTAAAAAAGAACTGTCCGGAAAAATATAAAGACATCTTCAATGAACAAAAGGATGTCAAGAATTATGCGGCATACAGCAGATACAAAACAGACAGCCGCTGTACACAGGAAGAATTCTGTACCTTTATCTCCAAAAAGGTTGGGGGGATGAAAGTATCAGATGACCCAGAAGAACAGCGGGTGTATGAGGAAATTTCAAATAAAGTATTCCTGACTAAATTGAAAGGTACAGAGAACGGTCTGATTCCTTTCCAATTGAATCTAAAAGAATTAGTCAAAATATTGGATAATGCTTCTGGCTATTGGAATGCTCTAAACGAAAAAGGAAGTGATGGAATTACTATAAAGGATAAGATCATCGCTCTGTTTACGTTTAAGATCCCATACTATGTCGGCCCATTGAATAAAAATGCTAAACATTATTGGGCAGTACGAACTGATGAAAGAATTTATCCATGGAACTTTACGGATGTTGTTGATGAAAAGAAGACTGCCGAAAATTTTATCAAAAATCTTATTGGCAAATGCACCTATACTGGTGAAGATGTTCTGCCAATGAATTCATTGCTCTATAGCGAATATGCTGTTTTAAATGAGATCAACAACATAAAAGTTAATGGAAAAGAAATACCTGTTGAAGTGAAAAAGAGCATCTATAATGACCTTTTTCTTGAATCCAGCAAAAAGGTCACAAAAAAGAAGATTTATAATTACCTTCTGGCGAATGGATACATTGAAAAGATGGATGAAATCAGTGGAGTTGATGATGAAATAAAATCAAACCTGAAATCATGGCATGACTTTAGAAACATCATTGAAAAGACAAAAGATACACAGCAGGTGGAATCAATCATTGAACGTGTACTTGTTTTTGGCAATGACAAAAAGATGCTCAAAACATGGCTGAAAGATAATACGCATGGATTAGACAATGATGATTACAAGATGATCATGCGTCTGAACTACAAAGATTGGGGAAGACTGTCTAGAGAATTTTTAGAAGATATCTATCATGTAGATTCTGATGGAGAGGCATTTAATATCATTACAATGCTGCGTGATACAAATCAGAACCTGATGATGTTGTTGAGCAGTCATTATCAATTTGCTGAAAAAGCTGATGAATATCGGCATGATCATTTCTCTGTTGGTGAATCACTGCATGAAAGGCTGGAAGAGATGTACATTGCTCCTGCAGTTCGCAGAAGTATTTGGCAGACAATGAGAGTTGTTGATGAGATCGTTGATATTGAGAAGTCTGCTCCAAAGAAGATATTTATTGAGATGGCAAGGACAAGCTCCAAGGAGATGGAGAAAAAGAGAACAATTTCAAGAAAAAATGTCTTAATGCAGTTATATGCATCCTGTAAGAAACAAGAAAGTGAGCTTTATGGAAAGATTCAGTCTGAAACAGATCAAAGCTTGAGAAGAGATAAGCTTTATCTTTACTATACTCAAATGGGAAGATGTATGTATTCTGGCGATCCAATTGATCTGGATAAACTTCTTCATGATGATACAACATATGATATTGACCATATATTTCCACGCTCTAGAATCAAAGATGACAGTCTGGACAACAGAGTTCTTGTTAAGAGCAAGCTCAATAGAGATAAGACAAATGATTATCCTCTTTCTGATGATGTGCGTAAAAGGATGGAGTCATTCTGGAAAATGTTGTCTGAAAAGAAGTTGATCAGCACAGAGAAGTATTCTAGATTGATCAGAAATTATCCTCTGACTGATGAGGAACTTTCATCATTTGTAGCCCGTCAGCTTACTGTGACGCAGCAATCAACTAAAGCATTGGCAGAAATCTTGAACCAGTCTTATCCGTCCGCAAAGATTGTTTATTCCAAGGCTGGGAACGTATCAGAATTCAGGCAGAAGTATGAGATTCCTAAATTCAGAGATGTAAATGATATGCATCATGCAAAAGATGCATATTTGAATATTGTTGTTGGAAATGTATACAGCACTAAGTTCACAGATCAGTTCTTCAAGAATATTCATTCTGAGAACTATAGTCTTAATAGAGTGTTCGAGTTCAGTACACCTTCCGCATGGACTGCACCATCAAAAGAAAAAATGGAGCAGTACCAGATTAGATTGAAGAACAAAGACATAAATGCACATGATATTTTGGATGGGACATTTAAGACAGTCTATAAATATGTTTATAAAAACACACCGATAGTGACATTTGCCCAATTCCAGACTAAAGGAGTTTTATTTGATTTAACAATTAAAGGAAAAAATAAAGGACAGCAGCCAATCAAAAAAAATTTAGATATAAGTAAATACGGTGGGTATAACAATAGATATGCAGCATATTATTTCATTGCTGAATTTAATGATACTCATATTTTAATTCGCAAAATATTACCTGTTTATATTGATTCACTGAAGGAATATGAAACTAATCCTTTAAATTATTGCGCTAATATCCTTAATCTCAATGAGCCGAAAATCGTTATTCCGAAGTTGCGAGCAAATTCATTATTGGAATTAAATGGTGTAAGATATCGGTTTACTGGTCGATCAAATGAATCGATTATATGTCAACATGATTATCAATTAGCAATTGACGATAAGCATGCAAAATATCTAAAATTGCTTAATAAAAATTTAATCTCAATGAAGCTATCAAAAGGAAATATCACGGATTACAATAATGACATCAGTATTGAAAAGAATACTTTAATGTTTGACTGGATGGTTGAAAAACTGTTAACCAATACATATCAATGCGTTTTTTCTGGAATAGTATCAAAAATCGTTGATAAGAAACCGACTTTTCTGACTCTAGATGTTATATCTCAGGCGGTTGTTCTAACTGAAATGTTGAAATTGTTTAAATGCAACTCATTATCTTCAAATCTTCAGAAAATTGGACTTGGTAGCAATGTTGGAAAAATGAATCGAAACAGCAAGATTTCTTCATATAGTACCGCTTACTTAATAAATCAATCTGCTACGGGCCTATTTGAGGTAAAGCAAGATTTGCTTGAAAGCTGTAAATGATACATGGGCTGGAGGACAGTGGTTGTTTCAAAAACATCAAAGCTCGACTATAAAATGGGCTATCTTTGCATTCGTTCAAATGATGAAATGAAACGAATATATATCAGTGAAATAGCAGTACTTCTTATTGAATCTACTGCCGTTTCATTGACAGCCTATTTACTTGTGGAATTGGCAAATCAAGGTGTTAATGTAATTTTTTGCGATTCAAGAATGTGTCCGCATGGCATCTATGTATCTCTTTATGGATCCCATGATACAAGTGATAAAATCAGAAAGCAGATCAGATGGACAGAGGATGCCAAGAAAACAATCTGGAAATATGTAGTAATGCATAAAATTGAAGGTCAGATGTCAGTCCTTGAATTGTTTAGTCATCAAGAAGAGAAGAATAAATTAAATTCATATATTCCTGAAATTGAGCTGGGCGACAGTACAAATCGTGAAGGACATGCCGCAAAGGTATACTTCAATGCGTTGTTTGGGAAAGATTATACTCGAACAAACAAAGATGAGATTGTAAATGCAGCACTTAATTATGGCTATAGTATATTGCTGTCTAGTGTTGCTCGTGAAATTGTATGCAATGGCTATATTACACAAATTGGTATATTTCATGACAATATGTTCAATGGGTATAATCTGGCTTGCGATTTAATGGAACCATATCGACCATTCATAGATATTAAAGTTCTTCAAATGAAGATTGAGAAGTTAGAACATGAAGAGAAAATTGAATTGACAAATGTACTAAATAGTAGAGTGGTAATAGACGGCAGAGAACAATTTCTATCTAATGCGTTATGCGTCTATGTTAAAAGCATTTTAGATGCAATTGATAAAAATGAACCTGAGCTAATCAAGTTCCCTGAATATGATATCGAGATATATGCGAATAATAGTATTCTTTGATCTTCCGACGTATACGGCGGCTGATCGTGGAAATTACAATAAATTCAGGAAATTCCTTCTAAAAGATGGATTTTTCATGATGCAGGAATCGGTTTATTGTAAACTCGCGGTGAATCAAGAAGCAGCAAACGCAATTATTATGCAAGTAAAAGCAAATAAGCCTAATCAAGGGCTCATTCAAGCACTTACTGTCACTGAAAAACAGTTTTCAAGTATAGAGCTGATTCTAGGGGAAAATTACAGTGATGTTGTAAATACGACTGAAAGGATAATCGTGATATGAAAATTGTGCATCCTAAATACTTCGATGTAATCTCAATGGCAGATTCAATTCCTGAAACACTGGTGATTGAGAACCCTTTGTATTTTAGAGAAACAGTTTCTGCTCTGATTCAACAAACTGAAACAGATATTGGTGATTTTGTGCTGTCAGATAAAAATGGTGATTTACTTTCATTTAATAAGAAATGTTTATTATTGACTGATATCTATCATTTTTATGAGAATGATAAAAGAATGAAAAGTAAGATTCAGCATATCATCGTGAATGAAGCACAATATAACAATAAACAGTTTCAATTATTATCAGAATTAAATGAATTTGCCATAAATTTAGCAAATTCATTTCAATACTCAGTCAGCTTTAAGGAAGATTTGACAATTTTTGATATCGTAAAAATGTTTGATTTTGATGTGAGCTTTGAATACTTGGAGTTTTGGGAAAAGCTTATTGAGTATTTAAAAATGTCATTTGATCTTCTAGAGTATAGATTAGCAATAACAGTTAATTTAAAGGATAGTATTACCGTGAATGAGTATACTCAATTCATTAAAGATATTAGTAATAACAAGATTTGTTTATTGATGATTGAGCATAATACTCATCCGGGATGTGATGATCCGGAGCATTTACATATTGTGGATGAAGATCTTTGTATTTTATAATGAGGTGAATCAGCAATGCTATGACGATAGCTTACATAGTTTTAGATTTGAGGTTTGAGGTTTGAGAACTATGTAATTTTTGTTGGTACTAAAGCAGTTTACTTAACTTATATTCTGTCAACTTCGTTTGAGAACTATGTAATTTTTGTTGGTACTAAAGCCAGTTCTGAAGCGTTTATTGGTTCGGTTGAGTTTGAGAACTATGTAATTTTTGTTGGTACTAAAGCTGCAAAGGTCTTCAAACTCCTTGCCGTTCAGTTTGAGAACTATGTAATTTTTGTTGGTACTAAAGCGTTCCAATGCTGCCTTGTAGAGCCTGTTGAGTTTGAGAACTATGTAATTTTTGTTGGTACTAAAGCCGGACTCTACGTCATAACTGGTGGTGGCATGTTTGAGAACTATGTAATTTTTGTTGGTACTAAAGCGAACCATCAGATCAACATTGAAGTCTGCTGGTTTGAGAACTATGTAATTTTTGTTGGTACTAAAGCTGAAAAACCGGAAAACAGATCACTGTCAGTGTTTGAGAACTATGTAATTTTTGTTGGTACTGAATTTGCTTAATGAACTACCAAGCATGCTCATATGTTTGAAAACTATGCAATCAATATGCAAAGTTTGCGTTGTAAAATGCGTTGCGGAGCAGAAAATGAAGAAACAAAAAATCGCCTCTCGCCAATTCTGGCTTAACGAAGCGATTTTTTCTTTATGGTGGAGCTAAGGAGGATCGAACTCCTGACCCCCTGCTTGCAAAGCAGGTGCTCTCCCAGCTGAGCTATAACCCCACGATTCAATTGCTCAAATATATTATCTCGGATTGATTTTGCCGTCAAGAGAGGAAAATCAAGAAGAATATTTACGGAAGCTCATCTCAAAAAGCCAAGCTTCCATGAAGACTTTGACACCTTCATTATCTACGATGGAGATGACGGAACCCTGATGCTCACATTCATATTCTTTTCCGACTGTGAAGCGGCCGACAGGAGGCCGCATGTGACATGTATATTTCATAAGTAACCTCCAGATATGTTGAAAGTATTGTGAAGGAGTTTAGGGGAAAAGTAAAGAGGGAATGAATAAAATTTACACAAATGAAATGCATGTTTTGTGATATCGTTGAATTAGATATTTCATTCACTGCGTATTGTTCCATTACTATGTCATCATCTGCATTTCGGGAGGAAAGTATGAAGATTTCTAAACTATTGGCTGGCGCTTTAGTATTTTCTGTTTTGACAGCAGGATGTGCGAACAAGACTGCTTCCGCTACATCGACACCTTCATCAGCGTCAACAGCAGCCTCACAGAGCACTGCCAGTGCGTCTTCAAGTGCGGCGAATACACCTTCTGCTTCACCTGCTGCAGAAGCTGATGATGCTGAGGCAAAGGCAAAAGAATATCTTGCCAAGATGGATCTGACATCCAAGATTGAGCAGATGATGGTGCCGGCTGTGAAAAAGTGGAATGGTGAGAATTTTACAGCAATGAATGATGAAGTCGCTGCCATCCTGAGCAACTATCATTTCGGCGGCATTATTCTGTTTGCTGAGAACATGACAAGTGATTCTGCGCAGGCAATCAACCTGACCCAGAGCATGCAGATCAATACGGTCAACGGCGGTGGAGCCCCGTTATTCATGGGCACTGACCAGGAATGCGGCAATGTATACCGTCTATTGTCTGGAACAGATATGCCTAGTTCCATGGCATTGACGGCAACTGGCAATCCACAGAATGCATATGATACCGGTACGATTATTTCCAAGGAATTAAAAGCGCTGGGCTTCAACCTTGATTATGCGCCGGACTTGGATGTCAATGCCAATCCAGCCAACCCAGTTATCGGCATCCGCTCGTATTCTGATGATGGTGCAACTGTTGCAGAATATGCTAAACAGTTCACGCAGGCCATGATGTCAAACAACATCATTGCAACAGGAAAGCATTTTCCAGGACACGGTGATACGGCAACAGACTCACATACCGGGCTGCCGCAGGTCAATAAGACAAAAGATGAATTAGAGAGTACAGATCTTGTTCCATTCAAGCAGGCAGTGCAGGACGGTACGGAAATGATCATGAGTGCCCACATCCAGTATCCAAATATTGAATCAGGAACTTATACTTCCATTAAAGACGGAAGTCAGGTATATCTTCCTTCAACTTTGAGCCATACAATGATTACTGATATCCTGCGGAATGAACTTGGTTTCAAGGGTGTGATTACTACAGACTCTCTGCAGATGGATGCAATCAAGGCAAACTTCAGCACCAGAGACAGTTCCAGACTTGCCATCAATGCAGGCGTTGACTGTCTGCTGATGCCGGTGGATATTGCGGATGGCAGTGCTTCTGCTAATCTCGATGCCTATATCGGTGACATTGTCGATATGGTCAATGACGGTGAGATCTCTATTGATACAATCGATGATGCAGTGACCAGGATTCTGACGCTGAAATACAGACGCGGCATCATGGACATGCAGTATAACGAAGGAACGACCAATACATTGCTAGCCAATGCGGCAGGTGCAGTCGGTACGGCGGATAACTATGCAGTCAACCGCAAAATTTCGGATGCCTCTGTCACAATGCTGCAGAACAGCAATAATATCATTCCTTACACAGTTCCAGAAGGCGGACGTATTGTGATGCTGACTCCGAACGCTTCGCAAAGCAATGCCTTTGGCTATGCCTTCAACCGTCTGACGGATGAGAATGTAGTGACAGCCAATGCCATCGGCATTCCAATCTCAGAAGACTATGGCAATCGGTATCAGACAGCTTATAACGCCATTGCCGGTTCGGATCTCGTCATTGTCTCCAGCATCATGTTTGATGCAACAAACATTAACTTTTATCAGTCCGGTGTGATCTATTACATGGTGCTGTTAATTGAACATGCAAAGGAACTAGGCATTCCAGTTGTTGCAGTATCTACAGGGGTTCCGTATGATGCCCCATTATTAACAGAGGCAGATGCTGTGCTATGTACATACAACTGGATCGGCGCACCGAGTGTTGACGAAAACTGGGTGCCGACGCAGGCATATGCAGAAAGTCTGCCGGCAGCGATGGATGTCATTTTCGGTAAAGTCAAAGCGACCGGCAAGCTGCCAGTCAATATATACAATATCGATAATGGTTCCTTTACTTCAGACGTTGTATGGCCAAGGGGTTACAGTCTGCAGTAAAGTACAAAAAAAGGGCGAGAGCCCTTTTTCTATATTTGATTTGATCTGAGAATATGATCCAGTGCCTTTGGAATCCTTTCGTTGATTTTTGCCGTCGTATCTTCCAAAGAGAAGGTCTGGGCATATATCTCATCAAGGATTGCTAAGAAAGCTTCTGTATTTACATAGTAAGAGACATTGTTCTCACTGATACGCTGAGCAATCTTTGAATCATAGCTCTCCTTCAATTCATAGATATCAGTGACGATGTCTGCACTCAGATGGAACTGAGGAAGCTCTGCATGTCCTAAGAAGACAGCAACAGGCTCAGCAGAACGCTTGAATTCTTCAATGAAGTCAAAGGTATCCGCAAAGACATTCAGATCCATGAAGAAGTAATTGAGCAGCGCATTCAATGCTTCCGGCTTTTTCTCTTGATCCAGCAGCAGAGCATACATATTTAAATATTCATTTTGTACCAGCTCGTATTCAGTATCATCTGCATTTCTCTGGAAGCGTTCAGTCATGACCTGCCAGAGGATATCATAGAAGTTCATTTCTTTATGCTTGGACTTCAGTGATGCATATTCGTTGTAAGTGACGTGATAAACATCTTTCTTTTGATAAAGATTGATAAGGTCCTGGTTGGCATTTACTAGTCTCTTCCCTTTTTCTGATAAGGAGAAAATGCTTTCCTGCGGCATGAACTTGCTGATCTGATCCAGTTCAGCATTCAATTCCAGACGCTTAAGGACTTCTTCCTTTGTGCCGCTTGTCGACAATCCAATTTCTTCGGCAATCTTACAGATATCTTCCATGCTGCATTCAGACAGTCTTTCTTCAATACTTGATGGCACCAGATAACCTTCGGCAATCATCATGAGGTGGAACAGACGTGCATCAGAAATACCGAATTCTTCCTTCCATACCGAAGAATAATCCTGTACACGAAGCACCTTGCACTTGGATGCATACATGGAAAGAAAATTCACTGTTGCATATTCTCCGTAATAAAGCAGATGAGAGAAATCATTATCATTTTCAGAATTTTTAATTTGGCTTAGCAGTTTCATAGTTGTACTCTCTATGTACTTATTATAGATGCTTTTTAAAAAAGAGATATCCCGTTCTTTGACTTGGTTTATCAAAAGGAAGGCTGATATATGATAAAATAAAGCTGTATCAGAATATTGAGGGGGAGATACAATGACATACAAAGTCCTGAAAGTGAATATGATTGACGGCACTGCAACGGTGGGAAATGATGTTTCTGAAACAATGGAAGACTATCCGCTTAGTGATTTCAACTATACGCCGAATACCGGGGATGAAGTAAAGCTCTATAAGAATGGTGCAAAGGTCTTGATTGTATTGGCATCAGAAAATATGGATGAACAGCCGATGGAACAGGTCAGTCCTGCCGGCAGCCATTCCATGAAAGTGAACCGCATCGTCTATGCACTGCTTGCCATTCTGGTAGGTGACTTTGGCATTCATCATTTCTATGCCGGTGACAATGCCAGAGGTGTAAAATATCTGCTGCTGTCACTCCTGCTTTCATGGACATTTGTTGTTCCGTTTGTCATCTGGATCAAGTGCATTATTCAGGCTGTCAGCGTGCTGAACATGCCAGCAGATCAGGATGGAAATGTCACCCTTTACTACAACTGAATAAAAAAATGGCCCAGGCAAAATTGGGGGTGCCTGGACCTGACGCAGCCTTTTGGGGAAAAGACTGCATGCATACTTTAATACAAAATCATTGATAAGAAAAGAAAAAAATTTATTCTTTTTCTGAACTTTGTATAAGAATATACATTTTCCTTAATATGATGCTGAAGTCAGAGCTTAAAATGCCGAAATTTGCTGAATTTCAGGCATTTTTTATATGATTCAAAACAATGGATGAACAGCTGGGTGGAAATTACATATAAATGAGTGATACTATAATAATGCTTAATTATGATGATAAGGATAATACCAGATGAAGAAAACAATCTACCTTTCAATCTACGAAAAGATGCGTGGCCGCATTGTGGACGGCACATACCCATATGATTCCTACATTCCATCGAAGCGGACGACTGCAGAGGACTATCATGTCTCTCTGATTTCGGTTGAACATGCATACAACCTGCTCATTGAGGAGGGATATATCAATCCGGTTGAACGGAAAGGATATGCCGTTATTTACCGAGAAAAGGATTTCTTCCCAGTTACCAGTGAACGTCCTGCTCAGATGAGCACCAAGGTCCTTGATAACCAGGAATTATTCTCGTACACAGCATTTACCAAGGCAATGCGCAAGGTGATTGCTGACCATGGTGAAAGCATGATGGTGCGCGGAGATGCCCAGGGGCTTTTGGAATTCCGCCAGGCGATTGCCAGATATCTGGCCAGAAGCCGGAATATCTATGTAGATGCAGATCAGATAATTATCACCGCTGGTGCTGAATCAGCTTACTCATTAATTATTGCCATGCTTGGCAGATATCGTATTTATGGCGTTGAAACGCCGTCCTACGAAAAAATCTCGGCAATGTATAAAAGCGAAGGGGTACGCCTTGACTATCTTAAGATGGGCAGAAAGGGGATCCAGACCAAAGAATTGGATAGAACACCTGCCTCTGTACTGCATGTGACGCCATTCTCTTCTTATCCGACTGGAGTGACTGCGGATGCCGGCAAACGGCAGGAGTATATTTCCTGGGCAAAGGAAAGAAGCGCCTTTATTGTGGAAGATGACTATGCCAGTGAATACAGTCCTTCAACAAAGACCGAAGAAACATTGTTTGCCTTGGAACCAGAACGGACAGTCATTTACATGAACAGCTTTACCAAGACCATCTGTCCTTCTCTGCGCATCAGCTATATTGTGCTTCCATCTAAACTGAAAGACGAACTGCTGAAGCAGCTTTCTTATCGGGTATGCGGTGTTTCTGCTTTTGATCAATGGGTGACGGCAGAGCTGATGAACAACGGAAGTTTTGAACGGCATCTGAATAAAGTAAAAAGAAAGATGAGAAAACAGGAGCAGGGTTAACCGAAATTTCACATATACTTCATCTTTTCTACAAGAATCAGGTCTATGATATAGTTGTCAAAAGGAAGAGTTCCTGATGATAGAATATAAATCAGAATGATCTGATAAAGGGCACCGGTTGAACGAGAGCAGTTCAATCAGGGCCCTTTTACATAAAAAAACACCCAGATGAACTGGATGTGCAGTGCCGGCAACCGGAATCGAACCAGCGACCTACTCATTACGAATGAGTTGCTCTACCAACTGAGCTATGCCGGCATAATGCCTGATTATTATAACGGAATGAGCTTGATTTATCAATCGGAACCCTCGTCTTGATAAGTCAATAAGAGACGAAAACAGTTATGTTCATGGCCGCCGCTGATAAAATATGAATTTTCGACCTGTGACCAGCTGACATCGATTGTTTCATTGAAGCGTATTTCTTCTGCATACTGGGTTGTCACTGTTTTCAGCTGTTTTCCCTGGCTTGCGGCAGGAATGGCATCTTCTGCTAGATCCAGATATCGGGCATTATTCATATGCCCATTGAGGTCACAGTAGCTGTAAGGAACAGTAAAAGAGCAGTGATGGACGCATTCTACACTTTTGACTGCCTTTGGCAGCGGTGCCTGTCCTTCTTGTTCCGCACCAGGAACTTCAATCTGATATTGATCTGCAAAGACCATTTTTCTTGTCTTCTGATCAATTAATGTCCACAGCGCAGAACCGTTGATGATGATGTTTCCTTGGGCATCCCTGACGCGGAAGTAGCGGGGAAACAGTACATGCATTGTTCTGCCTGGCCATGTCTCTACGGTAATTTCTTCATCATATTCGGGCATCCTTGCCACTTCGATATACTGCTGGATAACGACCCACAGGATGCCATGGTCCAGTGTTTGTTCTTTGCCGGCACCCAGCTGTTCCGTGTGGGCAACACAACCTGCCTGCAGCATCTCAAAAAGACGTGATGTACGCAATTTCCGGTACATGTTCACATCATTGTTCTTCAATATATATTTTGTTTCATAGATGCTCATAGTTCAGTTCTTACTATACTCCACAATGGCATCAACGAGGTCACCCAATGTTGTCAGTCTGTTCCATTTATGGTCAGGCACCTCGGCATTGAATTCAGCTTCCAGCTTGGTGATGATCAGGATAAAGCCCATGGAATCAATGTTTCCATTCTGCTTGTTCAGGGTTGTTTTCTCGGTCATGTCATCCACACTGCCGAACATATCCGGCATATTTTCCTGAATGATCTGTTTTGTTCTCTTCAGGACTTCTTCTCTTTGAACCATAGATCCTGTATCTCCTTTTGAATTTCCCAGTATTTGACCTTGCCGGCAGCTGTACGAGGCAGCGGATGGTGCAGCGGAATAATAGCTGACAGCTGATGCCCTCTCGGAAGCGTCTTCATGAGATCATTCAGTTTCGCTTTGACTTTGTCTTCTGTTTCCCGCAGCTCATCTATGGCCAGGACAGGAACATCATGCTGGAGGACAACTGCAGCTTCATCGGTCCCTAACAGTTTCTTGATTGGACTTTCATATTCAGGCAGGAAGATCTTGGTGCCGTCCAGCAAGACGAGCATCTCTTTTTTTCTTCCTGTAATATAGAGAAGGTGATGCTCATCAAAGCGGCCAAGATCACCTGTATGAAGAATGCCGTCTTGGATGACAGCATCTGTATCTTTCTGGTCCTTATAGTAGCCCTGCATCATGCATGTCGGTGCTTGGATCAGAATCTCACCGTCGTCTGCCAGAGTGATGGTATCGTCTCTGCATACTGTCATGGCCATTGGGTCTTTGCCAAGCGACAGAGCAACTCCCGAGGATGTTTCTGTTAAGCCATAGCCAAAAGAGACACGGATGCCTTTCTGTGTTACACCTTCCAGCAGTTCTGGCGGACAGCCGCCGGCACCGACTAAGACCAGCCGCAGTTCTGGATTGAGCAGATCATGCTTGAGCAGAAAGCCGAGCAGCATCGGTACTAAGGAAACTGCAGTTGGATGATAGAAGGAACAGTCATCCAGATAGTGACGAGGCCCTCTGCCCAAGGCAATGGATGCCTTGGCAGTCATACCCCATAACAGTCCGCACACAAAGCCAAAGACATGGTGCAGCGGAAGGACATCCAGCAGGATATCATTGTTCTCCAGCGGCAGGAGATCGCCGCCGTTCCAGGCACTCTGCATCAGAGAAGCGTCGGTCAGCACAACAGCTTTTGCGCTGTTCGTTGTACCGCTGGTGAAGAAGAGTATTTTTCCTTTTCCTTCGGTGCATCCTGTCGTTAAGAAAGGTGCCAGTTCTTTCCTGCGCAGGTCATTACCCCACAGCATATCCACATCTGTTTCCTGGATCTGCTTGATCAATAAAGGGGCAGGAACAACTGGATCCAGCATGACAATCTGCATGCCAATCATATTTGCGGCAAACAGCTCAATCATGCATGCAAGCGAGTTCTCACAGAGGATGCCTAAACATGTCTTGTGTGTCAGCTTAAGTTCTGTTTCCTTTGCCTGCACTGCAAAATGGAATCCCTCCCAGGTGATGTTCTTGAGACCATGATCATCATAAAAAAAGACAGGTCTCTCCGGAACCTCCTTGGATATTGTGATCAACATGTCAGCGAAATTTTGATAGCGCATAAAGCCTTCTTATATCAAGAAGTATAACATATGCGAAGCATACCAACGCATGAAAGACTCGATTCTATGCAGGTTTTTCGACAATCAGGAATAAATGTCCTAATAGTTCAAAAGGTTTAAAAAATAACTTGTGAGAATTTGCACAAAATTCTTTCCATCTGTTTTTTCTGGTTTAAAATGAAGTTAACAAAAGATTGAGAGGATAATATCATGGATCATTGTTTACGTATTGCTATCATCGGTGCTGGACCTGCCGGCCTTTCAGCTGCGATGAATCTTGAGAAGGCAGGCTACAGCAATTACACAATTCTAGAAAAGAGCGACCATGTCGGCGGCAAGTGTCACAGTCCTTCGTACAATGGAAGACGCTATGAGATGGGGGCCATCATGGGTGTTCCTTCTTACTATGCTGTTCATGATGCTGAAATATTCGGCGGTACAACTCACGACGGACCAGCATTGATGCGCAAGTACAAGAACAAAGAAGGCAAGGTCATTGACCCGTTCAATCCAAAGAAGAACCCGCTCCTTCTGCCTCGCTTATTGAAGACAAGAAATCAGGTCAAGAAGCTCGGTGAACTGCTGGAGACAAAGTACAAGGGATATGATGTCAATGGACATAGAGGGGTTGCGCAGGGACACTATGATGGCTTTGCGGTCACACCAGGCAGAGAAAAGATATCCGGCGTCAATGAAAACTTAAAGGATCTGACACTTCCATTCTCGGAATTCTGCAAGCTCAATGATATTGAACTGACCCAGGATGTCTGGGTCGGCCCGTATACATCCTTTGGATACGGCTACTTCGATGAGATTCCGGCAGCGTATGTTTTAAAATATCTCGACTTCCAGACAACAATGAACTTCGTCAATATGAATCTATGGACATGGAAGGAAGGAACGCAGTCTATCTGGGAAGCAGTGGACAGAAAGCTGAAGAACCCATCCCGTCTCAACAGTGCCATCTCCAAGATTGAGCGCCATGACGGCAAAGTATATATCACGGTCAATGGAAATGTAGAAGAATATGACAAGATGATCGTTACTTCACCGCTTGACTCCTTCGGCGACTATGCGGATATCCGTGAAGATGAGAAGAAGCATTTTGACAGAATTGACTATGAACGTTATGACACAATGGCAGTTACCATCAAGCCGGAGAACTATCCGGAAATCTCCTATTACATCTTTGAGAACATGACAACGGATAGAATCGGACATCTGATGGTCTACTACAGAAGATGGCATGATACTGAGGACGCTCCAATCACAACATATGTTCTCCGCAATCACAAGGATAAACCGCTGATTCCATACGAAGCAGCAAAGAAAACAGCACTCAATGATCTGACGGTCATGCATAATCCAGCGGAAAAGATCATCAATGAAAGTGCATGGTACTACTTCCCACATATCTTCTCAGAAGACTATGCTGCCGGTTGGTATGATGATGTGGAAGCGATGCAGGGCAAGTATGATACATACTATGCCGGGGAAATCATGTCTTTCGGTGATATGGATGAATCTGCTGAGTACAGCTATGAGCTGATTCAGCGTTTCTTCAAAGACTGATATAATGCATAAGATATTTGCAAAATAATGCAAATATCTTTTCTAACAGTTAACAATCGTGTGGTTGACAAATCGCTTAACCACGCGTAAATC
>CAYLQV010000025.1:0-42655 GCA_964385925.1 uncultured Galactobacillus sp.
GCTGTACTCGTTAATGTACAATTAAATGTCAAGTCACCAAGTTGGAGGTTAAGCCCTTAAACTTAGCGATAGGTATAAATCAAGTGCAAATATAGATATTTACTGCTCATTCATCATTTCTGTCACCCACAAGTGTTGATGAAGAGCCTTATTAATTAATGCAGATATTTAAACACACCTAATGCAGTAAAACAAACCTGCATACATTTTGCATGCAGGCTGTATTATTTTTAGAAAATTTATATCGAATAAATAGTTATGACAGGTAGATTGTTTTCTTTAAGATAATTCAGTCATTCTATCAAAGAAATTCACTTATTTAATAAATCGTATAAATAGGCGGAAATCTCTTCACTTTTGGAGTCTTTGAAGAAATACTCTTTAAATTCAGGGTAATTAATTGCGGATTTTAATAGGTTCTGATCCATCTCCTTTAAAATTTTAATGAGTGGTTGATGAGTAACCTTTTTAAGTTCATCTAAAACTGTCTTATTTCTCTTCTCATGGATAGCCCGATTTTTAGGATATCCACCACCAAAATCTTCTGAGAATAATTTTTCAAAAGTATAGTTTAGATTAATTTCGGAACCCCATCCAAAATTTTGTGCAAACGGCATTGCGATGCAGTTCCCATCGTTCACTTGACCAAATAGATAAGCATCGTTTGGATTTGTGATATGCCCACAAACCACATTTGGGAATGAATTACAAGCTAACATTGCACCTTGCCCAGTTCCACAACCAGTTACAACAAAATCGACTGCTTTTGTAGTTAAAAGGATAGATGCCAGCAAACCATTTTGAACATAAGTCAATTGATGAGGGTCATCTGTACTGAACATGCCATAGTTTACAACTGTATGTCCAGCTTTTTCAGCTTCAGTTTTCAGTGAATTATAAATCATTGAATTCTTGTCAGCTTGAGAGTTTTCATTGATTAATGCAATTTTCATATAGTTCAATCTCCTGTTATTGAGGCTGTTTGCCAATATATGCTAGGATGCCACCGTCAACATAAAGAATATGACCATTTACAAAATTGCTGGCATCACTTGCTAAGAAAACAGCTGGTCCTGATAAATCATCCGGATTGCCCCATCTTCCTGCCGGTGTCTTGGATATTATGAAACTGTCAAATGGATGTCGACTTCCATCAGACTGTAGTTCACGAAGTGGTTCGGTCTGCGGCGTAGCAATATAACCAGGACCAATGCCATTACATTGAATGTTATATTCACCATATTCTGAGGCAATATTTTTGGTAAGCATTTTTAGACCACCTTTAGCAGCAGCATAAGCACTTACTGTTTCACGCCCAAGTTCGGACATCATTGAACAAATATTAATGATTTTTCCATGGCCTTTCTTGATCATCGAAGGAATGACAGCCTTAGCAACAATAAATGGTGCATTTAAATCAACGTCAATAACTTGACGAAAATCACATGCGCTCATTTCGCACATAGGGATTCTTTTAATAATGCCTGCGTTGTTTACTAAAATATCAATGGTACCGACTTCTTCTTCTATTTTTTTAATCATTGCAATGACTGCTGATTCATCAGTCACATCACATACATATCCGTGAGCTGCAATACCCAATTCTTTATAGGCCGCAATACCTTTATCAACGGATTCCTGTTTAATATCATTGAAAACAATGGTGGCGCCGACTTTTGCATATGCGCATGCGATACCAAACCCAATCCCATATGATGCGCCGGTTATCAATGCCACTTTGTCTTTCAGATTAAAACTATCTAGGTTAAACATATATTATCTCCTCATATATTCATCTTTGAGCTCGTAAATATGTATCACTCATTACTGCCGCTTATCACTGATGAATCTATTTATGCAAGCAGCCAACGATGTATCATCAATTCACTTTGAGCTGTTGTTTTGATCAATTAAACTTCCATTTTTACATCAGGATTAATTAGGTGGATAGCAAATCCAGCAATTTCTAAATCTAGATAAGCGA
The DNA here is from genome assembly GCA_964385925.1 of uncultured Galactobacillus sp. Classification (GTDB taxonomy): domain Bacteria; phylum Bacillota_I; class Bacilli_A; order Erysipelotrichales; family Erysipelotrichaceae; genus Bulleidia. Next base: position 1,985 of record CAYLQV010000025.1, read on the forward strand.
AGTTAATAATGCCTGTTTTCTTGTTCCTGGTAATAGTTCCTTCAATCGGCAGTATACCCATCTTGCTTAGATGATACAAAGCTCTTTCTGGATATGGAGTGTAAATGGCAATATGGCCGTTAGATCCTCTTCCAGGTACATTTAGAAATTCAAAGCCCTTACCTGCAAACTGTGACTTTGGCTTATGGTAATATGTAAAATCGAATAGACTGCATAATTTTTGGGCATTTTTGACTGCTTCTTCTTCAGAATTGTTATTCACGCCGATATGAATTAATTCGTATGTGAGCAAAGATTTCACTGCTCTGCGAGACAATTCTTCAATTGCACTATAATTTTTGCTGCAAATGAAGTCCTCTTTAAGCATAAAGCTTCCACCAATTGCTAGTACTGAAGGCAGACTTAAGTAATCATGCATATTAGCTTCATCGATGCCACCTGTCGGTAAGAATTTAACATCACTGTATGGTGCACTTAAGTCTTGAATCCTTTTAGCACCGCCACTGCTTTCGGCAGGAAAGAATTTAACTGTCTTCAGTCCGTAGCTCAGAGCAGTCTCAATTTCACCTGCACTTGAGATGCCAGGAAGAACAGGAACCTCATTTTCAATGCACCACTTTACAACTTCATGGTTGAATCCAGGCGTGACGATGAATCTAGCACCAGCTTTAACTGCATCTGAAGCCTGTTTTTTAGTTAACACAGTACCAGCTCCAACTAGCATACCTGGCAAATTGGTGGATATTTCTTTGATTGCATATAAGGTATGCTCACTTCTAAAGGTGATTTCCGCTGCATCGATACCGCCGTTGAATAAAGCTTTTGCTAAAGGCAGTGAATCTTCTTCATTTATAATCTTTACAACGGGAACGATACCGATATGAGATATACGTTCAATAATTTCATTGTTCATATGTTTATCCTGCTTTCTTTCTGTATGTCTAAAGTAATGTCGAGAATATATGACTAACCGGTTCGCTAGAATTATATTCATTGATGGGTGCCATGTCAACATAAACGATGATAAGTGTCATTATGAACCGGTTCGTAAAATAATATTTTTTTCACAATTTAGTCAAAAGGTATTGACATGTACAAAATTATCAAATAATATATGAACGTCTAGGGAACCGGTTCACTATATGAGGGAGGGAAAATGGTAAGACAAGTAACAATCGAAAATATTACGAAAAAAGATCTGTTTCTGAATGAGATACCTCTGACTCAGGAAGAAATAAAGCATGCTTTTGACGAGTGTATCAAACAAGTAGATCTCAATATGGGTTATTTTGAAGAAAAGTTTCCTTGGCCTGCTACCAAAGAGTTGAAATATTCTGTTATTGACAACATTGAATGGACAAATGGATTCTGGACAGGCATGTTGTGGTTAGCTTATGAGTACACTAAAGACGAGAAATATAGAAATTTGGCTGATATCAATGTCGATAGTTTCTTACACCGTGTAGAAAATAACATTGATCTGGATCACCATGATCTTGGATTTCTTTATTCATTGTCATGCGTAAGCGGATATAAGCTTACAAAATCAGAAAAAGCAAAGAAGGCAGCTTTATTAGCAGCCGATAAACTGATTACTAGATGGCAAGAAAAAGGTCAGTTTCTGCAGGCGTGGGGACCAAAAGATTCCAAAGAACATTATCGTTTTATTATCGACTGCATGCTGAATATTCCGCTTCTATATTGGGCAAGCGAAATGACAGGGATCTGTAAGTATAAAGATATTGCAACCCGTCACTTTGAGACAAGTGTGAATAACGTAATCCGAAACGATGCGAGCACTTTCCACACATTTTATATGAATCCAGAAACTGGGGCACCAGATCATGGTGCCACAAGGCAAGGATACAGTGATGAAAGTTCGTGGGCACGTGGTCAGGCATGGGGAATCTATGGTATTCCTTTGAATGTCAAATATACGAATGCGTTTGAATACACAAAGCTATATAAAGGTATGACAAATTATTTCCTAAATCGGTTGCCGACAGATAATGTATGCTTCTGGGACCTGATATTTACTGATGGGGACAATCAATCAAGAGATTCAAGCGCTGCCGCTATAGCTGTATGTGGGATGCTTGAGATGGATCGATACTTACATGACAATGACGAGTGTAAAACTATCTATCAAGGAGCTTGCCAAACAATTATGAAGTCGCTGATTAAAAATTATACGAAAGCGGATCATGAAGCAGGCAATCCAATTCTTTATCACGGTGTCTATTCGTGGCATAGCGGAAAAGGCGTTGATGAAGGAAATATCTGGGGTGACTACTTTTATATGGAAGCTCTGACACGTTTGATGAAAAAATGGGAACCATATTGGTAAGGAGAAAAAAATGAGTACACCAAACATTGTAATGACAAGAATTGATGAACGTTTAGTTCACGGACAAGGACAGCTTTGGATTAAATCAATTGGCTGCAATACCGTAATTGTAGCGAATAATGAAGCGGCTAATGATCATATGGCACAGACGCTGATGAAAACTGTTATTCCAAACACAATTGCTGCACGTTTCTTCACAGTCGAGCATGTCATTGAGATCATTCACAAAGCAAATCCTGCACAATCCATCTTTATTATTGTAAAAAGTCCTAAAGATGCGCTTGCTCTAATAAAAGGTGGAGTTCCAATCAAACATATCAATATTGGGAATATCCACAATGCCGAAGGCAAGGAAAAAGTAACAAGATCAATTTTCTTAGGCGCAGAGGATAAAGCTGCACTCAAGACAATGATTGAGGAATATGGTGTTACATTTGACACGCAAACTACTCCTAGTGGGAATGATGGCAGTGTTCAAGTTGACATAAAAAATTATTTGTAATTTATGAGGGAGAAAGAAAATGCAAATTAGTATCATTCAAGCTGTCTTAATTGGGCTTTGGACAGCATTCTGTTATTCAGGCATGCTTTGGGGAATTTTTACAAACCGCGCTTTAGTATTAAGCTTTGGTGTAGGTCTCATTCTTGGTGATTTACCAACTGCTTTATCCTGCGGTGCAATCGCAGAATTAGCATTCATGGGCTTTGGCGTCGGCGCTGGTGGTACTGTTCCACCGAACCCAATCGGTCCTGGTATTATTGGTACCTTAATGGCAATTACTGTACCTGGGGTAACACCAGCAACAGCATTATCATTATCTATTCCATTTGCCGTTGCCATCCAGTTCTTGCAGACATTTATTTATACTTTATGTGCTGGTTCACCGGAAGCGGCTAAAAATGCCTTGAAGTCAGGCAACTTCACAAAATTCCGTATCAGTTCAAATTTAACTATCTGCTTATTTGCACTTGTTGGCTTTGGTTTGGGATTCTTAGGTGCATTCTCAATGGATACATTAAGCACATTGGTTACTTATATTCCACAGTGGTTATTAAAAGGTTTGAGCACTGCAGGCGGTATGCTGCCAGCAATCGGTTTTGCTATGATCATGTCTGTTATGCTTAAGAAAGAGCTTGTTCCATTTGCTTTATTAGGTTACTTCTTAGCTGGTTACTTAAATGTTCCAGTCATTGGTATCGCTATTGTCGGTGCTGTATTTGCCATCAAGTATTATAACGAACAAAATGCGAAACCTGCCGTTACTGCTGCAAGTCAAGAAGGAGATCATGATGACTGGATTTAATAAATTAACAAAAAAAGATTACACAAAGACAACTTTACGTGCATACTTCTTACAAAATGGCTTCAACTATTCCAACTATCAAGGATTAGGATATGCATTAGTTATGTACCCTGCATTAAAGAAAATGTATGGGGATGATAAAGAAGGATTAGCAAAGGATTTGATTGACAATTCTGAATTCTATAATACAAATCCTAACTTCCTGCCTTTTATCACTTCGGTTCATCTTGCAATGGCTGAAAATGGCATGTCCTATGAAGAAATTCGCGGCATTAAGATGGCTTTGATGGGCCCTTTAGCAGGCATCGGTGACTCCCTGTCTCAGTTCTGCATCGCGCCTTTGTTTTCGACTATCTTCGCTTCCATGGCAATGGAAGGTGTTGCAATCGCACCGTTGCTATTCCTGCTCTGTGAGAATCTTGTGTTATTAAGTATCAAATTGGTAATGGGCGGATATGGACGTAAGCTTGGCACTGAAATGATTGACAAGCTGTCTGAAAAAATGGGCGTAATCTCAGATGCTGCTGGCATGATTGGTGTTACTGTCATTGCAGGCCTGGCAGCTACATTTGTCAAAATGAAGGTAAATATTACATTTGCGGCTGGAGCTGTGACAGAAGGTGTGAAGTCTTCTACCGTAGATATCCAGGCGATGTTAGATAAGGTAGCTCCGTCCTTGCTTCCGATTTTATATACTTGCTTAATGTACTATCTTATTAAGAAAAAGGGTGTTACAACTTATTGGCTTGTATTAATCACTGTCGTAATTGGTGTTGCTTTAAGCGCGCTCAAAATATTAGCTTAATCTATTTCAGTTAGAGCAGGAGACCACTCCTGCTTTAACTTTTATATTCAAATCATTATATATGATGACTTAAATATGAAAGGGCAATTTATGAATTTAAAATATTTGAAGGAAACACTTAAAAAATTATATGTATTTAAAGATATAAATAATATTGCTGCTGAACTCGATGAAGGCGAGCAGAGATTTATATTGGCAAAGGCAGATGAACTAATTACAAATACATTTACATTTGATAAACCATGGGATATGGAAAGATGTGTTAAACCATATAAATTGACTGTGATTGACTGGGAGAAAGATCCAAATGGCGATGAAGAATGGTGCTTCATGCTGAATCGTATGGATTATCTTAATTATTTAGTCATGGCATATAAAATATCAAACAATAACGATTATTTTGATAAAGCTAAAGAACTGATCTTATCATGGATAAATTCACATAAAACTATAAAGCCATTAAGATCAACCAGAACTCTGGATACAGCTATCAGAACAATGAATATATATGAAGCAAGTATATATATGGTAAATGGACTGAATGATTATGAGCTAAATATTATATTGGAGAACATATATCAACAGCTTGAATATTTAAAGAATTCATATCTTACTAGATATATTACTTCTAATTGGGGAAGTATTCAAACAGCTTCAATATGTGCAATCATTCCACTGCTGATTGAAGATTACGAAAATAATGCGGTGTACAAATTTGCTGTAAATGAGCTAAACAGGCAAGTAGTAGCACAAGTTTATAGTGATGGCGTACAATGGGAACAATCTACAATGTATCATATTGAAGTGTTAAATTATTTAATGAAGTATTTGTATTATGCACATTATATGAATATTCAAGTTGATGATGCAATATTAGATGCCGCCAAAAAAATGGCCGATGCTCTGCTCGCACAAACTACGCCTAATAGAACAATTGAAACATTTGGCGACAGTGATCGTTCCAACGTTGAAGATGTTTTTGCAAGAGCAGCAATCATTTTCGAGGATCCAAAATATCGTAGTCTTGCGGCTAATAAACTGGATATAGAATCTCTATATTTATTAGGGACGGTGAGTGCTAAAAAATATAAAATGATAAATTCAACAGATAAAACAGAACTTTACTTTGATGGCATTGATTCAGGAATGTTCACAATCAAGTCGTCTGAAAAGCGAGATGCTTCATTTACAATGATTACGAATGGCTCATTAGGGAGTGGCCATGGTCATTGTGATAACCTTCATATATCAATTTATCACAAAGGAAAACCATTCATGATTGATCCGGGAAGGTATACATATCGAGAAGGTGATCCGTTAAGAATTTATTTTAAATCAATGAAATCACACAACAGTATGATCATTGATAACAATGAATACCTACGACCTTCTTCGTCGTGGTCCTATGAAGATTTTGGAATTGTCGGTAATAACTATATAAGGCATATTGATAATTGTCATTATTTTGAAGGATCATTGATTGGTCATGCACCATTATCAATTATTACGAGAAAAGTTGTAAATATCGGGGATGGCATCTGGATCATAGTTGATGAAATTAGATGTGACGGTATACACAGATTGGTAAAAACATTTCATCTAGATAATGAGGCTGATATACGGCATAAAGAGTCTTTCTTGGAGTCAGAAAACGCTGAGGTCATAGTATATTCCAGTGAAGATATGGATATTGAAGATACTGTTGTCTCTTTAAGGTATAATGAGCTTAAGGATTCTAAGAAAATAGTATCGACTAAGGAATTTACAGATTCTTGTACTGTCTTTACAATAGTCGCAGGGAAGGATGTTGATTACTGCCAAACGCATACATTTCAAAATGGCGAAACAGAATGCAGTATGAATTTGGTGCATACCTTTGAATTTAAACAAAATAGTAAAAAATATACCGTAGCCATTTTCCATGAAGAAGTTTATAAAGGAAAAAAGGTGTTCTTCACAGATGGCATACCATATCACGCTAAATGCGTGATTGTTACGGAAAAAAATGGAACTAAAAAGTTACTAAAGATGAAAGCGTAGGTACTCAATGAGATTATTATTAACAATTTTAGCGGTGTCTTTTGGATTTTGGGGATTGATTATATTTGCCTCAAAGCTGTCAGTCAACAGACTGCAAAGAGCGTTACTTAGAAATGATATAGACGAATTTGATAGAATTTCCACTGGATTTTTGACAAAAACGCTGGTTACTAGGTCCAAAATACTTGCTCTTAAATTGAATTATGTACTGCAGAACGATGAAGAAATTATGATAGATGAAATGTCATGCGATATCATGAATGAAGTAATTACCAAAAAAGATAAAAGTAAGATGTTAATGATAATATTTCAATATTATATGTTAAAATTTTCAAAAGATAAATTAACTGATTTTATGCCTAAATTGAAGCAAAATTTATCGTCAATTGAGTATCATGAATGTAAAATGGCGTTTGATATTAATTTAAATGGAAGCTATGCATACATAAGTGAATTAAAAGAAGGTATGGATATTGCTGATGAACACGAAAAAGGGATGAAAGCATTCATGATTGCAAAGCAGTATGAAAATATGAATGATCAGAAATCAAGGGGCGTGTATTTGCAAAAAGCACTTTACAGCTTAAAGGGGACTCCTTTTGAAGCAGTAATCAAGAATGAATTATGTAAATAGAATTATATAGAAGAGGGTGTGTCTATATGAATGAAAATGTAACGATAAAAGATATCGCAAATTTGGCAAACACATCAAAAACTACTGTTTCAGCGTACTTAAGCGGGCAATATAAGAAGATGTCAGCAGAGACTAAATCTAGAATAGAAAAGGTAATAGCTGAAACTCATTATGAGCCTAATATAGCTGCAAGAATGCTGAATTCAAAATCTTCGCATTTGATAGGTGTTATCATCGCTGATATTACAAATGAATTTTCAAATCAGCTGATCAAGGGTATTGATGCACAAATGAAGGGTGATAATTATAAGATGATTTTGGCGAATCATAATTATGATTCGAAAAAGGAAGCTGACCTCTTCGATGAAATGAATAAAATGGGTGTTGATGGATTTATTATTCAGCCAACACAAAAATTTCTGAAAACGAGAGATAAATATAATAAAAAGCCTACAGTCTTTATTGATTCTCAGATTCGAATTGATAGTGACAAATGGGTTAAATCAAACAACTATGAGGCTGTATTGGATGCCATGGAAGAAATGATCAAATCAGGTTATGAAGAGTTCTTGATGATTACTGCTGATCCTAGCGTCCTATCCACTAGAATGGAAAGAAGCAAGGGATTCTATGATGCCATGGAAATTCACGATATGCCTTATGATGATTACATCGTGGATGAGAAAATTACTTCTGATGAAATATCTGAATTTTTATCCAAAAATATACATTTAGATAAGAAGACTCTTATATTTGCTCCAAATTGCTGGCTGTTGCCAATTCTTTATCGCAGCATGCAAAACTATCGCTCTTTGATACCGAACAATATTGGAATTGTTGGCTTTGACAATCGTGAATGGGCTGATTTTGCATACCCGACAGTAACTACAATCGTGCAACCTTCACAAGATGAAGGAAAGGCAGCATATCGTATTTTAATTGATGAAATTGAAAATCGTGGAATTGAAGCACCAAATCAGATTCTCAAATGCACACTAAACTTAAATGAATCTACAAATCTGAAATAAAATATTAATAGTACTGGTAGTAGAACAAATTGAATATTTGCATTGTTTTCGCCGGGAACAATTGAGTGGGAGTGACCAAGCAGGGGCTATTCCTTTAATTGAATACAATAAACGAGAAGAGTAACCAAAATCTCTTCTCGTTTTTTTGAACATCTTTTACTTTTAGTATGTATGACATGTTTACAAAAATATGATCTACGTGACATTAATAAAAAGAAATCAAATATTTATCTCCATACTGAACATGTCTTTTCTCAAGCTTCATTTTGATCTGTTGGGAATAAAACACCAATATCTTTCCTGGCTTTGGTCATCAGTTTAATGACTTCATTGCTTTGATTCAGCAACTCCATGCATTTTAGATAGTTATCATCCGTTATGATCTTTATAAAGTCATCAAATTCCGGTATAGCTCGCTGTTCACTCATACCATCATCGTACTCCTCTTTTATACCGTTATTCAGCTCTAATACAATCGGTCCAATCAGGTTGGCACTTGTGGAAGTTGTGATTGTACCATCAGTGCCTTGCACAATACTTCCTCGTTCTCCCCGGCAGTCTTTGGCGGCTGTACATGCAGCTGAAAACTTGTCATATTTCAAAATCAGGATGCCAGAAGTGTCAATGTCTTTTTCAACATTGGCGTAATACTTAAACTCCTCCGGACTGCCGAACAGACCCATGACAAAGTGCAGATTGTAAATGTTCAGGTCCATAAGAGAACCTCCTGCTTTTGCTGAATCAAATGCTGGCAGAACAATTCCTGCACGGAATGCATCATAGCGTGAAGAATACTGAGAATATCTTGACTGAACAATTTTAATCTGACCGATGCGTGGTAACCATTCTTTGATCTTGGTATAATTACCCAGATGCAAGGTTGTGATAGCTTCAAACAGGAAAACGTGTTTCTCTATCGCTTTTTCTTTTAACAGGTAGAGTTCTTTTTCATTACAGACAATCGGCTTTTCAATGATGATATTCATGCAATGATCTATTGCCGCCATGGCTATTTCAAAGTGTAGAAAATTTGGTACAGCTACATATACGGTATCAATTCCGGAACTATAAAATGTTATCGGATTACTTGTATAGATGGGAATTCCATATTGTGCAGCTAAAGCCTTTCCTGTTGCCAGACTACGTTCAGTTGAAAGGATAGCTACTGTGGTCAATCCTTCTACTTTCTGCAACATCGGCAGGAAGTTCTTGACAATCATTCCAGTTCCAATAATTCCTAACTTCATTGCTCAACGTGTCCTTTGACCTGATAAGAATCTTCAGTATATTGCATGATTTCGAACCAATTAAAATCAGGATCATGAATCCAGAACTGCCATGTTCCAGAAGGACCTTTTGAAGGTTTATTACGTGGCTGAATGCCTTTCATTTTCATTTCATCGTAACATTTAAAAATATCATTACACAACAGAGCAAAGTGAGAATAACCTTCGTACTCATTCCACTCCGGATGAGGCTTCTGGTTTTTCATAGCTGGAAATAGCTCAACGAATTGACCTGGTGCAATCTCAATGTAGGCATTAAAAATGCGGTTTGGATCCGTCTTTGCAATCTTTTGCATCTCTGGCCTGTCATTCCTGTCCTTATAGACACTGTAGTGTACCAGAACTTTCAACTTGAGCCCTAGCTTGTTGAGATAGAAATCCATCATTTCATCCCAATGGTTTGTATAAAAAGAAACATGCATCAAGGAATTGAACATAATAATACCTCCTGCTTTTACTGTAGCAGAAGGTATCTCTTTCAGGATATTTGATTCAGGCATTTATTATGTCAGAACTCTGCTACAAAGCTAGTCGAGGAGAGACAGGAAATCAATATAAGTACCGTTGTTCTTGGCTAGTTTTTCAATAGCTTCATAAGGAACTTTACTGCAGGTCTCATAAACAGCACTAAACAGATCCAATGTCTTGTCTTCTGAAGAAATAACGATGATAGTCCAAATGTCTTCTTCATCGTACAAAATTTTCTTTGACAATATAATCTGGGCAACGATAGAGTGAGAAGACAGAGCTTTATCGATTTTGATCATTAAGATGCCATTATTCAGGGTTTCAATACGGTTCTGTTCAGCCAGCAGGCAACGCTCCACATAAGGTGCCTTCAGACGCGTGAGGATGGAACATATCAGATTGGATAGAGATTTACTGGCATCATGTAAATTTTTAATGATGACACCGCTTTTGAAAAGAGAGGGGCAGAAGGAAAGACATGGATGAAAATTCTTATAATCTGAGGAGATGAATCTTCTAATCTTATTGATGTCATCATCGAGCACATGCTGAGAAATTGTAATCACTGGAATTGTCAGATGAATAGCAATCGGCAGTGTGGTGATGACAAAAGCATATTCCGAAAGATTGTAGTCATCAAGTTCGTGATACATACAGGTATCTTTGACAGCTAGCATATTGCCAAGTCTTTGATTGATCTCATAGCGGACGGATTCTGCTGCCATAGAACCATATCCCCCTATCAGAAGAACATTTTCATGATGTGACTTTAAGTTTTGAATCCAGTTGTTGAAGAAAATAGTATAAAAAGCAATATGGCTGCTGCTCATACGGAAACCAGTATATTTTTCCATGACATCTGCAACAATATTAGATATCAAATAAGCTAATGGATAATGATCAGATACTTGATGATAAAGAGGATTTCTGATTTTCTCATGATACTGGAGAATTAATGTTGTGGCATATATATATCTCTCAAAGATTGGATAGTAGACTGGGCTCGTGAAACTGATATGTGTCTGTTGATAAATTTCATTGAAGGATTCATCCATAATCTTCTGAGTCAGCGGGTTATTTACATTCAGCTTTATTTGAGAGGATGACTGTTTTGCTATAATCTTGATGGCAATCCGGTTGATCTCGTGTTCATTGACCGATACATTGAAGTAATTACTGATTAGAGAGCCAATGACACGGGCAGGATCGAATTCAGGGCGTCCTTTGATTGGCGTCATGTCGGGCGATGATGTTAGCACTTTTCCGGTAGAGATTCTTTGACCGGTAGTTGTGAGATATAGCATGAAATCCGCAAATGCAATATCAGAAAGGTGAATATGATATCTTTGAATGACTTTGCAGATTTCGTTTTCAAGATGCGCATCCGGAATTCTAAATAAATCAACAAAAGTATTGATTTTATGCGATTGACCTAAAAGGTCAAAAACAATGTCACAGTACATCTCTCGTTTTCCAAGCTCTGTTCCAACAAGTTTTAGGCCGTTACGTGAACGATATTCAATCGTTAGGTTATATTTATTAAAAATATTTTTGGCAAGTTGCGTTAATGAATTATTTACAGTAGAACGACTGACAAACATCATATCTGCTAGATCATCCAGCTTTATATAGTATTCATCATCTATATACAGTACCTGGCATAAAAAACTTTGCCGTCCTTCTGGTGTATTGATGTCACCGTATTCTGTACCAGTAGAACAAATTATATTCACAAGATTATCAAGTTCTGATCTTTCCAGAATCAAGTATCCTTTGGAACGCTTGGAGTCAAGGGTATAACCGAGCTTAGCAAGAATATTTTTTACAGAATTCATTTCACCGCGTACCTGCCTGCGGTTGATGCTTATGGCAGAGGCAATATCAAAAGAAGTACAGTAATCATTTGTGCTGACAAGATATTGAATGATTGAAGCATCAAGATCACTAATGTTTAAATCCGCTACTTTATTCATGCTAATATTTTACATGGTGTCATAGAAAAGATAAAGTGAATTTAAGCTCATACGATTACCGGCTTTGTGTCATTATTTGTGCCAAATTATTGGATAGTTTTACTGTCATTATTTGTGCCTTCTTTTTATGAGCAAACACTTTTATGAAACTCTAAGATATTTCTAGTTAACGTTCTACGTTATAGAAGGGGAAAACACAATGTCTAACGAAAAACAATCTTTTATGGACAAGATGACTGGCTTTGTAGATAAGCTAGCTGGCCCAATGACCAAGTTCGGGAACATTCCATTTATTCGCGCTATTACAAATGGTATGATCGGTTCTCTGCCTGTTACGATGGTCGGATCAATCTTTCTTGTCATCTACCTGTTAGGTTCCGATGGGGGCTTAACTACAAAAGCATTACTTCCATTCCTCACACCAATCGCAGGTAAATTAGTTCTGGTAAATTCTTTATCAATGGGAATCATGGCAATTTATATCACAGTTGCTATGGGTTCAGAATATGCCGAAATTAAGGGGTTCTCTAGAACAACTGGTGCTGTCGGTTCATTATTTGCTTTCATGCTTTTAAACTATGATTCTATTGGCAATCTAGTTGTAAAGGCAGCTGATGGAACACTGAGTGCTGGAGCAGCAGGTATCTCCACAGCTTATTGGGGATCTGCCGGTGTTATCACTGCAATGGTTGCATGCGCGATTGCAATCAATATCATCGATATTTGTTATAGAAAGAATATCAAGATCACACTTCCTGATTCTGTCCCACCTGCAATCGGCGACAGTTTCTCAGCTATTATTCCATATTTCTTCCTCGCTCTAGTCTGCTGGGCAATCCGTACACTGATTGGATTCAATCTGCCTGAATGGGTTGGCACAATCCTGATGCCTATCTTAGGAAAGGCTGATAATATTTGGGTATATACAGCGCAGCAGTTCCTGTCTTCTCTGTTATGGTGCGTAGGTCTGCATGGTGATAACATTACTGGTGCGGTTACTGCAACATTCTTAAATGCATGGACTATCGAGAACCAGGAGCAGTTTGCAGCTGGTGTTGCAGTTGCAGATCTGCCATATGTATGGACATCCAATCTCTGCCGTCTTGGACAGTGGGTATCCTCATGCTGGCCTCTGCTGATCTTCATGTACAAGGATTCCAAGAAGCTTCCTCAGCTCAAGCCGCTGGCTATTGTATCTACACCTCCAGCAATCTTCTGCATTATTGAGCCGATTATGTTTGGACTTCCAGTTATCATGAATCCATTCTTCATCATTCCGTTCCTGCTTTCTCATACACTTGCTGCTATCTTTACGTATGCAGCTACAGCAGCGGGATTTGTAGGAAAACTCTGCGTCAACCTTCCATGGGCTACGCCTTCACCACTCCTTGGCTTTATCGGTGGCGGTGGATCCATTGGTGGTCTCGTATGGCCATTCATTATGTGTGCTATGGGATGTGTCATCTTCTATCCATTCTGGAGAGCTTGGGTCAAGTCAGAATTGAAGAAAATTGCTGATAACGAAGCAGTAAATGCTGAAACTGCAAATAATGCATAACTAACAGCGTTTCTGTCACGAAAGAAGACTTGAGCGATCAGGTCTTCTTTGTTATTCTACATATATTTAGGAGGCATAAACATGCGCGAATGTCCACACTGTCATAAAGATCTGCCGGATGACTCGGAATACTGTACTTACTGCGGCACTCCATTGTCAAAGGAAGCAGTCCAAAATAAAAAGATTGAAGATTTAAATAATGAACGGAAAGAAAACCCAAACCCAAGCAATCTTGGAAAGTTCTCACTGTTTGTGACACTTTTCGGTGTTGTTGTTTTGGATTTCATTCTGGGAAGTACTGTTGCCACAATTACGAACACGAGCGCTAAATGGGTCTTTATCATCAGTCTGTTTGTTTATATCATAGCGATTGTCCTTGCTGTCATGTCATTGATCAAGGATGTCAGAGATCGCAGGAACGGCTTTAAGGATTCCGGAAATAGTATGTACGCAGTGGCAGCCATTGTGTTCAGCACAATGATTGCACTAGTCAACTTGAGCAACGTCATCTTGAAGTAATCGGAGGCATGAACATGTATTGTAGAAAATGCGGCACAAAACTGGAAAAAGGACAAACAAGATGTCCAAAATGCGGTACCGAAGTACTTCTGATTGCTCAGCGGAGCTATGATGAAAAATATCGGGAAGCAAAACAGAAAGAAAAGAGTGCAGTCAGGCAGATCAAAGTAAAGCCGGAGAACCGCTACATGAATTATGCAATCATCTGTGCGTTCACCGCATTTGTTTTGAGCGTTCTGCCTTGGCCGGTCAGCTGGAAGATAGGCAACAGTATCTGGATGAAGGTGATTATTCTTCTAGTTGCATTGATTGCGGATTATCATTGTGTCAAAGCAAATCAGATCGATAACATGAATGTAAAAAAATATATGACATACCAGAAACCTGGCATTTTGAAAGTGGCAAACGTTCTAGCAATATTGACTACAATTGTTGCAACTTTCAGTCTGTTCATGGGTAATGTATATCGTTAATTCTATACTTGAAGGAGAATAAATGACTGTACTATTTTTTGAGGCGATTGCCAGGCATGCTGTCTGGGGAAATACGCTCGTCAAAGATTATTTCGGTTATCATGAAATGCCGGATGGAACAGGTCAGACATGGGCGTTTTCAACAGATAAAAAAGGATCAAACCGTTGTTTGACAGAACCTTTTAGGGGAATGTCCCTTCATGATCTCTGGCAGGATCATCAGGAATTGTTTCAGCGGGAAGGGAAGCCGTTTCCTGTTATCATCTCACTGGTTGGACCAGAGGATAATCTCAGTGTGCAGATCCACCCGGACAGCAGAATAGCTGCAAAAATGGGATGGCCAATGGGGAAAAATGAAGCATGGTATTTTCTTGACTGTATCCCCGGGGCAGAGATTGTTTACGGCCATCAGGCATCCAGTGAGGAAGAATTCCGGAAAATGGCGCAGAAGGATCAATGGGATTCTCTACTCAGACATCTGCCTGTGAAGAAAGATGATTTTGTTTATACCCCGGCCGGTACGGTACATGGAGTCGGCAGAGGATGTGTGACCTATGAGATTCAGCAGGCGACCGATATTACCTGCCGGTTGTACGATTATCATCGTGTTGATACAGATGGAAAGGAACGGCCGATGAACTTTGAAGAGGGAGTCCGCTGTATTTCGTCGTACCCGCAGAAGCATGAGGAGCTTCCGTCTCCTGTCGTTATACCATGTGAGGGCGGCGACAGGACGGTGATGATTTCCAATGATTCTTTTACTGTAACAAGACTCCGAGTGGCTGGCAGATTTTATTTCAATGATGAGAATTATCAGCTTGCAACGGTTGTCAAAGGTACCGGGAAAATCAACAACATCACCATCAGCATTGGAGACAGTTTTCTGATTCCTTGCGGAGAATCAGTTGTTTTCCAAGGAACTGATTTAATGATCATGATGACACGGAATTGAAAGGGTGAATAATGAAGAAAGAATTTCTGTGGGGTGGAGCAACATCGAATGTACAGGCGGAAGGCGGCTACCTGGAAGATGGCAAAGGACTGAATGTCTATGACACGCTGAAAATAACACCGGAGCCTGGCATTCCGCAGCTGTATTGTGATACTAAAGTAGCATCAGATCATTATCATCACTACAAAGAAGATATTGATCTGATGGCTGAGATAGGCTTTAAAGCATATCGTTTTTCGATTGTATGGAGCAGAATCAATCCTCTAGGAGATGATGAGCCGAATGAAGCTGGACTTGCCTATTATGAAGATATGGTGGATTACCTTCTTTCAAAGGGAATTGAACCAGTCGTTTCATTGGTGCACTTCGATATGCCGGATCATCTGATGCGTAGATACAATGGTTTTTTGAATAAGCAAGTTATTAAGTTTTATGAAAAGCATGTTGAAGCAGTTGTACGGCGACTCAAAGGGAAAGTGAAGTATTGGCTGACGTACAATGAAATCAATCTCTGTACTTATATGCCGGATTTAGTATGCGGTGTTATTCCTCCAGCAGAGATGAGTGAAGATGAGTTGTTTGCTCAGCTGACAATAAATGTATTGGTTGCACATTCCCGAGCAGTACAAATCATCAAAAGAATCGATCCATCAGCGAAAGTTGGCGGGATGCAGGGGTTGACGGATTATTATTCACTGACCTGTAAGCCAAAAGATGTATTGGCGAGTCAATTCCGTACGCAGATGAGTGTTTACCTGATGTTTGATGCCATGACGAGAGGGGAGTTGCCGGAATACTTTAACAATTTCATGCGGCGCAGAGACTTAAAGCCGGTCTATACAGAAGAAGAAAAAATAATTGTCAAAGATGCATCTGAAAAAATAGACTACCTTGCATTTTCTTATTATCAGAGTTCCGTTGAAGCTGATTTTCCAGAGATTAATGATTCAATTCAGAAAGAAGATGCGATTCTCCGTGACAGTCGCCGACTGCGCAATCCGTTATTAAAGGCAAATGAATGGGGCTGGCAGATTGACGCGGATGGTCTTAGATATCTGTTGCGGGATCTTTACAGCCGATACCAGATGCCACTGTTCATTGTGGAAAATGGAATTGGCCTGGATGAAAAACTGACTGATGGCACAGTGGAAGATGATGAAAGAATCGCATACTATCAAAAACATATTGCAGCCGTGAAGAAGGCTGTCGAAGAAGATGGTGTAGATCTGATAGGGTATCTGGCATGGAGCCCATTTGATTTTCTTTCTTCACATAAGGAGATACGCAAGCGGTACGGCTTCATCTATGTTAATCGGGATACATATGATTTGAAAAATCTTGCCCGTTATCGCAAGAAGAGCTTTTATTGGTATCAGAAGTGTATCGCCTCTAATGGAAATGATCTTGACTGAAGAAGATTTTTATTAAACACAGGCATTAATAGAGCCAAAAGTTCAGCTGTTGAAAATAGTAGAAATGTTATGCTTTCTACGTTGGTTGAAGGAGGATATTTATGGGATTTCCTAAAAATTTTCTATGGGGAACATCGATCAGTGCAGAGCAGGCTGAAGGCGGCTGGAATGAAGACGGCAAGAGTCCAGTCCAGGCAGATTATGGTGCTGCTGGAACAACGACCGAAAATCGAAAAATCTGGTATCAGAATGCGGATGGGACAAGAGGCTCAATGGCACAGTTTTCTCATTTGCCAGCCGGTGCAAAATATCAGCTATTTGATGATATTCATTATCCAAATCATGAGGCAGCTGATTTCTACCATCACTGGAAAGAAGATCTTGCCTTATTCGCAGAGATGGGATTTACGACGTTCAATACGACCATTGCCTGGTCACGGATCTATCCGCATGGCACAGAAGGTGGTGTGAATCAGGAAGGTGTCGAATTCTATCGTCAAGTATTTACAGAAGCCAGAAGGCTAGGCATGGATCCTGTCATTACGCTGTACAAGTATGATGAGCCAGTCTATTTTGAAGAGACCTACGGCGGCTGGATGAATCGAAAAATGATTGATGAGTTCGTAGCCTTCGCGCAGACATGTTTCACCGAATACAAAGGCTTAATCAATAAATGGCTAACATTTAATGAGATAAACATTTTGCGTCTGTTTATCGGCTTGCCGGGGATGAGGGCAGATATTAAGGACAGATTCATTGAACTTCATAATCAGATGGTTGCTGCTGCACGGTGTGTCAAGGCAGCTCACGAGATTGATCCAGAAAACAAGGTCGGCTGTATGATTGCCGGCATATGCAGTTATCCGCTGACATCTGATCCAGAAGATGTGATGTTCAATTATTCATCGTTTCAGGATAAATTCTGCTATTGTGCAGATACAATGATGCGCGGTGTCTATCCTTCTTTTGCACAAAAAATATGGCAGAAATTTCATGTTGATATGCATGTTTCCAAAGAAGATGAAAAAGACTTGAAGGAAGGATGTTCTGATTTCCTGGCATTCTCATATTATATGTCAGCTTGTATGACAACGCATGACGAAAATGGAGACCAGATTGGTGCCAATGGTGTGAATGGAACACTCAATCCTTATCTGAAGGCATCGGACTGGGGTTGGCCGATTGATCCAACTGGTTTTCGTTATTTCCTGAATGTGTTATATGATCGATATCAGAAACCACTGTTCGATGTGGAGAACGGATTGGGAGCTTATGACCATGTTGAAGCAGACGGATCAATTCATGATGATTATCGGATCAATTATCACAGAGAGCATATCAAGGCCATGAAGCTTGCTCTAGAGGATGGTGTAGATCTACGAGGATATACAACTTGGGGTGGTCTAGATCTTGTAAGCTTTACGTCCGGTCAGATGGACAAACGGTACGGTATGATCTATGTTGATATGGATGACCAAGGAAATGGTTCTCTGAAAAGAACAAAAAAGGACTCCTTCTACTGGTATCAAAAATGCATTAAATCGAATGGGGAAGACTTGGATTGAATGAGAAGGCACTGTTGACACAGTGTCTTTTTTAATGCCGTAAGGAAACATGCAGATGAGGTTGTTAGAGAATAACATATTAAATATAAGAAAGTGGGGTATTTACCATGAGTTTTCAAAAAAAATTTCTGTGGGGCACATCTATTAGTGCAGAACAGGCGGAAGGCGGCTGGGATGAAGGAGGCAAGAGCCCGGTCCAGATTGATTATGCAACAGCTGGATCAACTTCTTCGTATAGAAAGGTATGGTATCAGAAAGCGGACGGATCCAGAGGAAACTTTCCTGTCTTCGGCCACCTGCCGAAAGATGGCAAATATGCAATCTTCGATGATCTTCACTATACCAATCATGTAGCATGTGACTTCTATCATCACTGGAAGGAAGATCTCGCATTATTTGCAGAAATGGGATTTACAACATTCAATACTTCCCTGGCTTGGTCACGGATTTATCCGCATGGAACAGAAGGCGGTGTGAATCAGGAAGGTGTCGAATTCTACCGTCAGGTATTCACGGAAGCTAGAAGGCTTGGCATGGATCCTGTTATTACGCTTTATAAATATGATGAACCGGTCTATTTTGAAGAGACCTACGGCGGCTGGACGAATCGGAAGATGATTGATGAATTCGTGGCTTTTGCTAGGACATGCTTTACAGAATACAAAGGCCTCATCAATAAATGGATGACGTTTAATGAATTGAACATCTTAATGATGATGGGACAGAATGATCCAAATACTACAGCGGATGAAAGATATTTGATTATGCATAATCAGATGGTCGCTGCTGCCCGTTCTGTTAAAGCAGCTCATGAAATCGATTCTGAAATGAAGGTCGGCTGCATGATTGCTGGCATCTGTGCTTATCCACTGACATCGGATCCAGAAGATGTTCTGAAGAATTATCAGTATTTCCAGAAAATGTTCTGTTATTGTGCCGATACACAAGTGAGAGGCGCATATCCTTCTTTTGCTGAAAGAATTTGGAAAGAGGAAGGTGTCCATCTGGAAATCAGTGAAGAAGATAAAAAGGATCTGATGGAAGGTAAAGCTGATTTTCTGGGCTTTTCCTACTACTCTTCGAACTGTATCACAACACATGAAGATGCTGAGGTCGGGAAAGGCAACATGGTATCTGCCGTACGCAATCCATATTTGAACGTTTCGGCTTGGGGCTGGGCAATGGATCCAACAGGTTACCGCTATTTCCTGAATACAATGTATGACAGATATCAAATTCCTCTGTTCGATGTTGAGAATGGTCTAGGTGAATATGATAAAGTCGAAGCAGACGGTTCTATTCATGACGACTATCGTATCAATTATTTACGCAATCATGTCCGCAATCTAAAAGCTGCTATCGCAGATGGTGTTGATATCTTTGGCTATACAACATGGGGCGGACTGGACCTGGTCAGTGCTGGTACCGGTCAGATGGAAAAACGATATGGCATGATCTATGTCGATATGGATGATAAAGGAAATGGAACACTAGAAAGAAAGAGAAAGGATTCTTTTTTCTGGTATGAAAAATGTGTGAAGTCCAACGGAGAAAATTTGGACTGAAAGGAATGAAAGTATGACAAAAAAGGTTGTATTTTTATGTGCAGCTGGAATGAGCACAAGCCTACTTGTTAACAAAGCACGGGCAGCCGCAAAGCAGCTGGGGAAAGATCAGGAATTAGAGTTTGCCGCAGACCCTGTGTCAAAGGCAGGAGAATTAGTACCTTCAGCGGATATTATCCTGGTTGCACCGCAGGTGCGTTATGAATTAAAGAATCTGCAGAAGAAATATCCGGATAAGATCTTTGTCCTGATTGAACCTAGAACATATGGCATGTGTGATGGACCGGCAATAATAGCTCTGGCAGAAGCGCACTTGAAGAAATGACAAGAGACAGGATTGCCCGCTGGGGTATTCTAGGGGCGGGCAATATTGCGCATCGGTTTGCTGCATCATTACAATTCTGTGATGACTGTATCCTGGTGGCAGTCAGCGGCCGGAATATAGAAAAGCTGGATGCTTTTGTCAAAGAATATCCATGCAAAAAAGAATATGTTGGCTATGAGTATCTGCTGGCAGATTCGGAGATTGATGCTGTGTATCTGGCATTACCGCATGGCATGCATAAAGAATGGGCAGTTAAGGCTATGCTGGCTGGAAAAGCAGTCCTCTGTGAAAAACCGGCAGCGCTGAACCAAGAAGAAGTTAAAGAGATTGCTAGTGTTTCCAGACAGACAGAGTGTCTGTTCATGGAAGCGATGAAGAGCAGATTTGAACCAGCATATTATGAGTTGAAGAAAAGAATTCAATCAGGTTTGATCGGTACGCTGCAATCAATTGATACATCAATTTGCTTTCTGCTCCCACCAGAGATGAAAGGGAGGATCTATCATTTTGATCCTGTGCAGGGTGGTGCTCTTCTGGACTCCGGTATATATTGCGCATCTTTATTATTGGATTACTTTCATGGAACTCCAGACATAACTATTATGGATGCACGCATGGAAAGATCTGTGGATGTTTATGTCAATGCATGCTGTCAGTTCAATGATGGAACCGGCAGTCTAGAGGTTGGCTTCGATCGTACTTTAGAACGGAGAGCAGTGTTCCGCGGGACAGATGGTGAAATCATCCTGCCAGATCTTCATCGGCCGCATAACTTTTTGACTTTGAAAGATGACCAGGAAGTGGAAGTATCCATACCGTATATTCATGATGATTTCTATCCGCAAATCCGTCATTTTACAGATTTATATCTGCAAGGCAGCAAGGAAAGCTCTGTTATGTCATTAGGTGATTCTGAGAATTGTGCTGCCCTTCTGGATCAGATTAAACAGAAAGTCATGGCATATAATCATGGGATATAGAGGAGTGATTTTTGATTGTGACGGAGTAATCGTAGACAGTGAATACTGGTTCATGAGCAGCTGCAGAAAATATCTTCAGTCATTGGGAATCAATCCACAGGAAGAACTGCTTGCTACCCTTCCCGGGAAGCCGGTACAGGCTATTACGAAAGATATGAGAACACTGTTTGGACTGAAGAGTCAGACGGATGAACAAATCGAACAAGGAATGTACAGTTATTATCATGAGGTTGTGAAGAGCGACTATCATGAACCGATGCCGGGACTGGTCACATTTCTAGAGGAAATTATCAGAAAAGGATACCGTACGGCGTTAGCTACAAGCGGTGATACCAGCCATGTTGAGGATATTGTTAAGATCACAGGATTGAAACATCACTTTGATGCTGTTGTTGTAATCAGTGATGTTGAACACGGGAAACCTGATCCAGAGATCTTCCTGACTGCTGCACAACGTTTAAGCCCCTTCGGCATCAGATCACAGGAACTGGTCATCATTGAGGATTCTCCCAATGGCATTCAAGCAGCAAAGGCATCTGGAATCTTCACCATCGGTCTGAAGGCATCTCGCATTCAGCAAGATACATCGCATGCTGATCTCGAATGTAAAACTTATGATGATGTAATGAAATATCTTGAAAGTGAGGAGCAGAAATGAAATTAGCAATTGGTAATGATCATGTCGCAGTAGAAATGAAAAAAGAAATCAAGGCATATCTGGAAGGAAAAGGTATTGAAATGATTGATGTCGGCACCGACAGTACTGACCGTTTCAATTATCCGATTTCCGGCTATAAAGTGGCAAAACTAGTCGCGTCTGGGAAAGTAGACGGTGGTGTGCTGATCTGTGGCACAGGTGTCGGAATTTCTTTGGCAGCTAATAAGGTTCATGGCATTCGCGCATGTGTATGTTCGGAGCCGTATACAGCAAAACTTTCTAAACAGCATAATAACTCTAATATCATTGCCTTCGGAGCGAGAGTAATTGGTATCGAAACGGCAAAAATGATTGTTGATGAGTGGCTGGCAGCAAAATATGAAGGCGGTCGTCATCAGGTCAGGATAGATATGCTGAAGGAAATCGAAGAAACACAGAAACTCAAGGCTGCAGACGAAAATTAAAAGATTGTCATTTATTAGACCTGAATCTCTTCACTTTGAGACAGGTCTTTTCTTTATGATGAAGGTAATCATTTAGGAGGGCAGTATGCTGATAGTTGCATATATTGGATTTGGAAACAGTGTTCGCCGTTATCATCTTCCTTTTGTTCTGCGGAAGGATAACATCAAGGTAAAATATATCTATCGACTAGTTGCAGAAATGAATCCTGCATTGGAAGCACTCTACCCAGGAATCATTTTTACATCCAACATTTCTGATATTGAAAATGATAGTGAAGTGAATCTCGTTGTTATTAATACGCCAGACCGCTTCCATGTGGGTTACTCCATGCAGATGCTGAATTCAGGTAAAAATATTCTGTGTGAAAAACCTTTTGCACCGACGAGAGCAGAAGCTGAAAAAGTGTTTGCTCTTGCGAATCAGAAAGGCTTAATCGCATATGTCAATCAGAACAGAAGATATGATACAGATTTTCTTGCATTAAAAGACGTTGTGGAGAGTGGTGTACTGGGAGATCTTGTTGAAGTAGAGTCACATTATGATTATTATCGAAACAGTTACAACGGTAATGGGGATTCCCTGTATGGACTGTGCGTACACACGCTGGATCAGATGATTGCTTTGTTCGGAATACCGGAATCAATTCTGACGGATGTCAGGGGAATCGTTAATCCATATGGTGGCAGAGATTATGTGGATCTAATGCTTTTCTATCAAAATAATCTGCGGGTATCCGTACGCTCCAGTATGAGTGTGAAGATCAAATACCCTAGGTTTGTTGCACATGGTAGAAAAGGAAGCTTCGTAAAGAACTCCATGGGAAATTTGTCTAAGATGATGGTTGGCGAGGAACCACTGCAGCCTCCATTTAAACTTGAAGACGATACCAATTGGGGAACAGTCGTCTATGAAGATGATTATGGTAATGATGTAACATATAAGATTCCATCGCGGATTACAGACTATGGAAAAGTTTATGATGATATTGATGCATGCGTGAATCAAGGCGCAGAGAAGAAAGTAAAGAATGATGAAGTCCTTGAGGTCCTCCGTATCATGGAAGAGGCCAGAAAACAGCCTGATGCTCTCATTGGGAACCATATAGATTACTGGCATTGAGAAATTAAACTCGTAGAAGATGACAATCAGCTGTAATACCCCTTTCCAAAGCTGATTGTCATAAGCAGAAACGGCATATCTAGTGCCGTTTTCTTTTTCACTTACCAGATCAAATATTTCTATAATTGAAACGAAAAGGAGAATAACCAATATGACAAGATTATTATGTCCGAGCATGATGTGTGCCAACTATGGACATCTAGGAGATGAAGTGAGGGCTCTGGATGATGCTGGAGCAGATATATTCCACTGCGATATTATGGATGGCAGCTTTGTACCAAATTTCACGATGGGAGTCATGGATGTCAAGACAATCCGCAGATATACAGATAAATTGGTGGACTGTCATTTGATGATTGAGAATCCTAGCTCGAAAGTAGACTGGTTTATCGATGCTGGCGCAAATATTGTTTATATTCATCCGGAAAGTGAACGGTATGTCGTAAAGACCCTTGCTCACATCAAGGAAAGAGGTGCATTCGCCGGTATTGCAGTCAATCCTGATACATCTGTAGCATCTATTTCAGAAATCCTGAATCTGTGTGACTATGTCATGGTTATGACAGTCAATCCGGGGTTTGCTGGACAGGGATTCATTGATTTTACTCGAAAGAAAGTTGCACAGTTTGCCGGTCTGAAAAAAGAATATGGATTCAAGCTGATGATTGATGGTCATTGTAGTCCAGAGGTCATCGAAGATCTTTCCAGTATTGGGGCTGACGGATTTATTCTTGGGTCCAGTGCACTTTTCCGGAAAGGGAGAACATACAAGGAACTGATTGAAGAATTGAGAGGAAACTGAAATGACAAAGACAATCGGCATGATCGTACCTTCAGTAGATAATTCATTTTTTGCCAACTTGGCATCGAATGTAGAAAAAGAGCTGGCATCGAAGGAATATGATACATTGATCTGTAGCTCTGAAAATAATGCAGAACGTGAGCGGGAGTATTTCAAGAAACTTGTCGACTTAGGCATAGGAGGATGTATCTGTGTTTCTGGCTTGACAGCCTTGCCAGAAGATCTGATTCCAGCGGATTATCCTTTGGTATGGGTCGACCGTATTCCAGAGTCTGTGCGTCCGGTCCCATGGGTGGCAAATGATGATGAAGAAGCTATGGAGCAGGCAACACTGTATTTAATTGAAAAAGGCAGTCGGAACATTCTTCTAGTACCGGGCTATTCAGCAGAGACGCAGGAAAGTCCACGGGTAAAAGGTTATAAAAAAGCACTGTTAAAAATGGGAATTGAAGTAAATGAAGACTATATTCTAAAGCGCGGTGGCAAGAAGTCTTCTGAAATAGAGACTGCAGAATTGGTCTCGACTGTGATGCATAAAGGTTTGAAAGTGGACGGTATCATCACGAGTTCAGACCGGGCTGCATTCGGCGCAATGGTAGCCCTCAGCAAAGTAGGCTTTTATGTACCGGAAGACGTACGATTGATCAGTTTTGACAATTCTCCGTATACAACGATGTCTTCTCCATCCATAACGGCAATTGACCGAAATCCTCACGAGCTGGCTGTAAAAGCAGTTGAACTTCTTATCAATTTGATAAAATGTCAAAAAACAGAAATCGAAAACACGATAGAAGTCTCTTTAGTCAAACGAGATTCTACCAGATAATACGATCTTCAAAATATTTGTCATATTGGTATGCCAATATTAAATCGAAATTTTTGGTTATCACGATTCATAAATAAGCAGGTATATGATTAAGAGTTTTATATCATCATTTCCAAGTCAAAGCCTAAGGCATATTTGCAATTGTAAATGGATTCGTATTTCAAAAATAATTGGATATCTTCTATTTTCTAAAACTCATTTTATCTAAATAGGTGTTGCTTAGATTTGATACAAAGAATAATAACTGTAACCCCATTTTGACCACGCCTCTTATAAACGCCATAGAATATAGGTAATAGTGAGCAATAGTGGCTGTTTTATACACAAGAATCAGCCAAAAAGACTAGTTCAACCAACCTAATCATCGAGTGGGAATAGTACATATTGCCCTGAAATGGCTTAATTCAGGGATTTTTATATGGCGTTTTTGACATCAGAATGCAAGATTGCACTTAAGTTGGTACATATAAATGTGACTTTATTTTCTATTATCGTCCAAATAAATGTAAATATTATTGATAGTTCATCATAAAAAATGTAATATTGTGGTATGAAGAGACTGGCATATAAAAAGCTGCTGAATTGGAAAAATCAGGAAAAGCATAAACCATTGGTAATAAAAGGTGTTCGACAAGTGGGGAAAACCTGGTTAATTCGAGAATTTGGTGAACATGAGTTCTCCTCTTTTGTTTATGTGAACTGTGATTCGAATTACCAGGTGAAAGAATTGTTTGAAAACGACTTTGACACGCAACGCATACTGCGTGGCCTTTCTGCGGTATCTGGAATTAACATCATTCCTGGTAAAACATTAATATGCTTAGATGAGATTCAGGAAATACCAAGGGCTGTACAGTCACTGAAATATTTCTGCGAAAATACTTCGGAGTATCATGTGATTGCTGCAGGATCCCTGTTGGGGATTCACGAGCATAAAGATATCTCTTTTCCTGTCGGAAAAATTGAATCTCTGCAGATGCATCCTATGAGCTTTTCAGAATTTCTATTAGCCGTGGCAGGACAGCAAATGTATGATTTTCTGATGCAGTCCCAGATGGATGAGCTTGCAGGAATGCATAATAAATTGATTGAATATTTGAGGCAGTATTATTTTACAGGTGGGATGCCGGAAGTTGTCCAGGCTTTTATCGATGGAAAATCTCCGAAAGAAGTACGAAAAATTCAAAAACAGATTTTGTCTGATTACAATGATGATATTTCAAAGCATGCCTCGAATCAGCAGACTGTTAGAATTGATCAAGTGTGGCAATCGATTCCAGCACAGCTTGCGAAAGAAAATAGAAAATTCATCTATGCAAACATCCAAAAGGGTGCAAGGGCAAAAGAATTTGAAACTGCCATTCAGTGGCTTTGCAACAGTGGTACGGTAACAAAAATCAATCGTGTTTCAAAAGGGAGCATTCCACTCAAATTCTATGAAGACTTTTCTGCATTTAAGCTCTTTATGGTCGACTGTGGGCTGATGGGTGCGTTTACCGATGCACCCGCATCAGAAATCCTGATTGGCAATAATATATTCGAAGAATACAAAGGTGCATTTACAGAAAATTTTGTCTTGCAGCAGCTGCAGACAGTTCTTGATGAGCTGCCATACTATTTCAGTGCGGACAATTCTATGCAGGAATTAGATTTTATATTTCAGAACAATAATGCAGTTATGCCGATTGAAGTGAAAGCAGAAGAGAATCTTCGGGCAAAATCATTGAAAGTCTTCTGCATGGAACATCCAGGAGTTAAGGGGATACGAATTTCGATGTCTCCGTATCGACAGCAGGATTGGATGATAAATTTACCTTTATATTCGGTTGAAAGAATACTGCAGATCAAGGATAGATGAAAGAGGCAAAGAACCTTCTTTTGATAAGACCAGTTTATATTGTGGCCCAATCTTGCCCTTATAATCATTATAAATGAGTATTTATAGATTTCTGACGAATACTATGTAACAAATACGACTGAGCAGAGCTTTTTTAAGGATACTATCATCAAGTGAGAGTGAAGACAATATTCTTGATCGAATGTTTTAAGGAAGAGATACAATATGATCTCTTTCTTTTGTTATTGGGTATGTGTACTTTTAAATATCAAAACAAACCTTCTCTTGACTTGACACTGCGTGCTTCAAAGTTAATGAATAAGGATATTTCAAGTGTCAAGCTATGATCGAATTTACATGATAATTCCGATATATGAAGAAAGCATAATTATGAATCGATGCAGGAACTCAATCATCTCTGTTTATCTTTTATAGTCATTTGGTATAACGTAAAAATTGAAATTATGTTTTTCGATAATCGGTCTATATTATCAAAAATAAGGAGAATATGTATTGATGTCAAAATGAGAGTAAATGTCAGACAAATATATACCACCATTTATACTGGAAATTACTGGGAGTATATCTTGCAATGAATACATACTTACAAAATAAAGATAAACGTCATTTGAATGCAGGCTTCACGTTAGGTGAATTGCTTGTGGTAGCAGCAATTATCGGTATTCTTGTTGCAGTGACAGTCCCAATTTTCTTTGGATATTTGCAAAAGAGCAGGGAAACAGTTTGTTTGAGTAACCGTGCTGCTGCTAAAAGAATGCTTCTAACGGAACAGATTTTGATACAAGCAGCGACGTTGCAAGAAATAGCAGAAACAAAAAACGGAAAGGATATTCTAAATCAATATCAGTGTCCTTCAGGTGGTCAGATCTGTGTGGATGGTGATTCTGTAAAATGTAGTGTTCATGATGATGAAGCAGTAGAAGAACCAAAGTCAGTAGAAAATCCATATGCAAATCTAAGTGCTTCAAAGAAAGCGGGAACTTTTATTGATTTGGCATCCAAACTAGGGGAATTGAGCAATGAAATCCTTGGAAATGGCGATGGATCAATCAGTAAAATAAACGATAATATTGAAATTATGAAGGCAACCATCCAGAATAAAAAACAAGGTGTATCGTGCATACGCCGGCAAAACTGAGCCACCTCATCCGGACTTTGAGAGCCACTCCATCCGGTGACACAGAGCCACCCAATCCGGCAATGAGAGCCACCCTTCCTAATAGAGACTATAGTGAATGCTGTATGAGAATGCTCATACGGCATTTCTCATATTAGGAGGAGGGCATTTATATGCCTAATTATCTTGAGATTGCCAAATTGCAATCTCTCAATCTAAGCCAGCGTTCAATTGCCAGTTTCTTCTGACAGACACAACGCCCACAGAACAAAAAGATCTTATGGAGATATTTGAATATCGAGGAAGGGGAAAATCAACGATCTTGTGCAGCCAGTGTGCACCAGATGAATGGCATACAAAGCTAAGCAGTCGTTATGTCGCAGATGCCATCCTTGACCGGATCACTAACAGTTCCTATTCAATTATCCTTGAAGGCGATTCACAGAGAAAATTAAAAGCAGTCAAAGAGTAAAACAATCCATTGAGGAGCAACACGAATCCTCAGTGGACTTTTACTTTCGGACGACTGGACCAGTTCGCGCCGGACAGGTGGACTTTCAACTCCGAACGGCTAGACTTCTTACTCCGGAGTATTCAAAAGGCAGATCGATGAGAGAAAAATATTGATTTCAAAAGCAGCCACCTTGAGATACAAGGTGGCTCTATTCTCCGGATTCACTGGCTCTCAAAAACCGGAACAGTGGCTCTGCCTCGCCGGATTGGGTGGCTCTAAACTGCCGTCGTTTGCAGTATCGGAGGCAGACCTGACAAAGATCAATAAATTTGCTGATGAAATTAGCACAATTGCCGTTGGATTAGATGATATTCCAAAAACCGTACAAGATGAAATCGCACAACTGGGCACATCAATTTAGAAAGATAAACTCGAAGCAGCTGGAACATACCAAGGTATTATCGAAGGATATGTTAAATATGGCGCAACAGAGACGGCTGGAGAAGAAGCAGCTAACAAAAAATATCCAGATATGCTGAATACGCTGAATACAAATTTGCCAACACTCAACAAAGTGAATGATCAGCTTACGGATTGTAAGGAGAAAATAACAATAATCAATCAAAAGCTTTCTGAAATTAATGAACTTTTAAAAGATAAATAAGATTTTTCGAAAAAAGTTGTGCGTTGTATGTTGGCAGGAAATGTTGAAATTGATAATGTGAATACACAATTCTTAAAAAACGTAGCAATGCAGTATATCTGTCACTGACATGGAAATGGTAAGGAATTCAAAATTTGGGGTTGTTATGGGGAATGCCAGCATGTTGACAAAATCTGTTGCAGATGAAGTCGCATTGACGAATGAAGAAGACGGCGTCGCTGAATTTCTGCAAAATCGTTTATTATTCTTATAGAAATACAAAAGATAGATGATGAATTATAAGTGCAGAAGATAGATCAGAAAGGATACAGAATGTGTATGAAGATAATAAAGTATGAGCAGAAATACCAGCCGCAGATAATCAGCTTGATTTTACATATTCAAAATGAAGAGGCAAAGATCAATCTGCATATAGAAGATCAGCCGGATCTTCTGGATATTCCAAAGTATTATGAGAACAATGGCGGTGAATTTTGGATTGCCATTGAAAATGAAGAGGTCATTGGAACAATTGCATTGATGAACTATGGCAATGAAAATGGCGTGCTGAAGAAGTTCTTAGTCAGAGCAGAGCGACGGAGCCAAAAAGTTGGGCTGGCACTATATCAAGTTTTTATGCAGAAAGTCAAAGAAGTTGGTTATCAGCGGATCCTGCTGGATACACCATCTGTTGCCAAAGCCTCTCGTCGCTTTTATGAGAAATCTGGATTTGTTCGGATTTCGAAAAGTGACCTGCCGTTTCGATATGAATATGCTGATCGAAACTCACTGCTTTATCTGCTTGAAATTCATTGAATGTTCATCCTCTAAATAAGCAAATTTGCTGAGAGGATTGTGAAGATGAGTATTTTTGAATAACTTTGCTGCATGAACAGACAGTATATATTCTGTGGGATTGTTTGCTAGTAAAATAGAATCGAGTCGGGGTGATAAAATGATGAAGCTTACGAAAAAGATTCTTTCATTACTGACTGCTTTTGGCCTTTTAATAATGCTTTTTCCTGGTGTGGCTGCAGCAGAGGGAACAGACGAGCAGAAAACTGTCAGGGTTGGCTGGTATACAATTGCAGGAATGCAGAATGGGACTTCTTTGGAAGATATCGGCGGATATAATTACGAATATTTGAACAAGATTGCCCAGTATGAAAACTGGAAGCTTGAGTTTGTTTATGGAAGCTGGCCAGAGCTTGAACAGAAGCTGATCAATGGTGAAATTGATATTCTAGGTGATGTTGGGAAGACAGATTCCCGTATGGCAAAATATGACTATGGCAGCTATCCAAGTGGTTCAAGCCATATGCTTATGATCTGCCGGCCGGATGATGATCGATTTACGTATGGTGATTATTCAGCATTGAATGGTGCTGTGGTCGGCGATGAGAAAAGTGAATTCAGACGCAACCTGTTAAACCGTGAAGCAGAAGCACACAATATCAGT
Organism: uncultured Galactobacillus sp.; assembly: GCA_964385925.1. Classification (GTDB taxonomy): domain Bacteria; phylum Bacillota_I; class Bacilli_A; order Erysipelotrichales; family Erysipelotrichaceae; genus Bulleidia. Next base: position 32,620 of record CAYLQV010000025.1, read on the forward strand.
GTTTCATATGAAGAATGCGACAATGATGAAGAACTGCTGTCGGCCTTAGACAGTGGTAAGACCGATGTCGCAATTCTCAGCAATGTCAGCTTATATCAAGGTTATAAGATCATTGAGGAATGGGAAGCTAATCCATTCTATTTTGTGGTGAGCAAGAGCAGTACAGGAGTATTGGATGAGCTGAATGATGCAATGAAGCGTATTCAGATCTCTGATAAAGATATCCAGGATCGTCTGTTTGATAAATATTTTGGTGAAAACGGTACGGGATCGACAATTGCATTGACCAAAGAAGAACGTCAGTATCTTGCGCAATGCGGTACCATTTCTGTTGTTGTCAGTAAGAATGAAAAACCTCTTTCATATGAAAAAGATGGTCAGATTGTTGGCTTGATCCCTGACTATTTAAAGCTGCTTTCTGAAAAAACTGGGCTGACCTTTGACTATGTTGTCTGTGATCAATACAGTGAGCTTTCCGGCAATTTAAAATCAGGGAACGCAATGGTCTTTGCACAATTTCCAAACAGTTATGAAATTGCAGAAATGAATAATGCCTATTTAACCGTGCCGTACTATACACTGCGCCATGGCATGGTGAGCTGGCCGAGTACTTCTGAAATCAAAAATGTTGCAATTGAAAAAGGAAAGATATTTCTGCAGCAGATGCTGGAGGATGAAGGTTATTCAATCGTGACATACAGCAGTGAAACAGACTGTCTGGATGCTGTATCAGGCCACACGGTTGACGCTGCCGTAATCAGCAGCTTAAGCTATGAACAATTGTCCTATCATGCAAAATATGCAGGCCTTACGTTTCAAACGAATTCAAATGTTAATATTGATCTCTGCCTTGGTATTTCAAAGACGCTTGATCGATCTCTTTTCAATATTATTGAGAAAGGCATGGGTGTAATTTCTGATACCTCCATTTCAGGAATTGTGATTGCATCGTCGGTCTTGAAACCAGAATATACATTTGAAGATTATATATTCATGAATTCCGGTCAGATATTTGTCATTATTACGTTGCTGATTGTTGTGCTTCTGCTTTTAGGCTGGCGCTATCGGATGAAGAAAATGACATATCGTCTGGCACTTGCTAAACAGGAAGCAGAAATGGCAAACTCTGCGAAATCGACATTCCTTTCCAATATGAGCCATGATCTGCGGACGCCTCTGAATGGTATATTGGGCTTTGCAAATATTGGCATGCATGAAAACAGTATTGAAGGAAAGCAGAAGTCACTAGAGAAGATCCAGCTGTCAGGACATCTTCTGCTGGATCTGGTAAATGATACTTTGGAGCTTTCACGAATCGAAAGCGGAAAAGTTACCATGGAACCGAAGTTAATTGAATCAGCTGGTATTGCCAGCCCAATCCTGGAATCCATCAAGGAACTGGCTGAAGAAAAGGGAATTACCTTTGTTGCTGATACTGAAAAATTCCCGAGAGGAAAAATATATGTTGATCAGCTGAAACTGCAGAAGATCGTTTTGAACCTGCTGTCAAATGCCATAAAATATACACCGAAAGGCGGTACGGTCAGATATGCAGTAGAAGCAGTGGAGCCTCCTGTCAATCATATGACCAGACGAATCATTGTTGAGGATAACGGGATTGGCATGACGAAGGAGTTCCTCGAGCATTTATACGAACCATTTGCACAGGAACGGCGTCCTGAGACGGCAGGAATACAAGGGACTGGACTAGGACTGGCGATTGTCAAGAAGCTTGTTGATCTGATGAACGGCACGATTACAGTCGAAAGCACTATTGGAAAAGGTACAAAATTCATTGTTGAACTTCCATTAGGATGCCCTGAAGGAATCTCTGTGGATGTCGAAGAAGAGCAAGTCGTTGACAACTGTTCACTTGCTGGAAAACGTGTTCTTTTATGTGAAGATAATGCATTGAATGCTGAAATTGCTTCAATTCTCTTGAAACTGAAGGATGTGACCGTTGATGTTGTTTCAAATGGACAAGAGGGCGTTGACCAATTCAACCAGGCAGAAATCGGATACTATGATGCAGTGCTGATGGATATCCGGATGCCGGTCATGAATGGGTATGAAGCAACAAGAATGATCCGAGCATTAGATAGAGAAGATGCGAAAAAGGTAATCATTATAGCGATGACAGCAGATGCTTTTGAAGAAAATGAGAAAGAAGCAAAAGATGCAGGAATGGACGATTATATAACAAAACCTGTGGAGCCAAAAAAATTATATACAGTACTCTCAAATTACTTAAAATAGATATTTCAAGTGAAATTCTGCGCAATATGTGATCTGTGAAGTCCAAAGATATAGGTTCTCATCTTTGGACTTTTCTTTTGAAAACCCGGGTGAGAAGAAGAAAAATGTGAAAAATAGACTGAACTTTTTATGAAATGAAATTGCATTTCATAAAATAATGAAATAGAATAATACATGGAGGCTGAATATGGGACTGAAATTAAGAATAAAGAATGCATATCCTTCATTTACATCTTCAGAGAAAGCGATTGCAGATTACTTTTTAAAGAATGCAAAGGAAATTCAAAACTGTTCAACACAGGAACTTGGTGAAAAAATCGGAACATCAGCAGCTACCATTGTTCGTTTTTCCAGGACATTGGGATACTCAGGGTTCCCAGCTTTAAAAATGGACCTGATGATGGGATTTAAAAGTGATGTGCCAGATCTGACGAGTGATCTGAAACAAGGTGAGTCTATCGAAGCTCTCGTTCAGACAACATATCAGCATCGTTTGAAGAACTTGGAAAATACCCGTGAAATGATTGATGATGATGCGATTGAAGAAGCTGTAAAAGATATTCTCCAATGCCGTGTTGTCTACCTGGCAGGGGTTGCTGGAAGCGGTGTCGTCTGTGATGATTTTCATCAGAAATTAAATCGGATTGGCATCACAGCATTTTTTAATAAAGATATTCATGTGCAGGTTGCCTCATTAGCTGGCATCAAGAAAGAAGATGTTTTAATTGCGGTCAGCTATAACGGCGAAACAAAATCAGTCTTAGAGTGCGCCCACATTGCAAAGGAAAGAAATGCCAAGGTCATCGGCATTTCCAAGCTTGGAAAGACATCACTTTCTAAGATTGCGGATATGATGTTCTATCTGCCGGTACAGGAAAACTCAATCCGCGCTGGTGCAGTGGCAAGTCGTGATTCTTCCCTGTTCATTACTGATCTGATCTATTTGTCGCTGTTCAGCAGAAATTTAAATCATTCAAAAGAAATCCTTGCAGAAACTAAGGCATGGACAAGCAAAATATAGAGAGAGGGTATTGATCATGGAGCTTAAAAAATTGGAAACCGAAATGCGGAATCCTGATACAAAGGATATTGACCGCTGTTCGACACTGGATATCGTCCGCAAGATCAATCGTGAGGATCGAAAGGCAGCAGATGCTGTTGCTGAGCAGGAAGACAAGATTGCAAAAGTCATTGACGAAGTCAGTGCAAGAATGAAAAAAGGCGGACGCTTGATCTATATCGGCGCCGGTACAAGTGGAAGACTGGGCGTGTTGGATGCATCTGAATGCCCGCCTACGTATGGCGTTGTGCCAACGCTGGTCGTAGGATTGATTGCCGGCGGCATGGATGCAATGTTCCAGGCAAAAGAAGGTGCTGAAGACAGTGTTGAACTGGCGGAAGCAGACTTGAAGAACTTGAATTTAAATGAAACAGATTCTGTGATTGGACTGGCTGCAAGCGGAAGAACACCATATGTCATTGGCGGCCTTGTCTATGCAGCTTCTGTTGGTGCATTTACGGGTTCTGTTGCAACTGTTTCAAATGCTGAAATGAGCAAGTATGCAGATGTAGCAATTGAAGCAGTTACCGGTCCAGAAGCAATTACCGGTTCTACCCGTATGAAATCAGGGACTGCTGAAAAGATGATCTGCAACATGATCAGTACAGGATGCATGATCCGTTATGGTAAAGTCTATGAGAACTTAATGGTAGATGTTCAGCCGACAAATTTAAAACTTGTCGAAAGAGCAAAGCGTATCATTGCGATGGCTGTCGGCTGTACAGAAGCTGAAGCAGAATCTCTTTATACCGAATCAAAGTGTGATGTAAAGATTGCTATTTTAATGGGCATCAATCATACCAGTGCCTCAGATGCAAAAGAATTCCTGCAGGATGCTGATGGTGATGTGCAGAAAGCAATCACGGAATCCAAGAAAAACATATGAAAGCAATTGGTTTGATGTCCGGCACCAGTCTGGATGGACTGGATATTGCACTGTGCGATATTGAGGGGACTTATCTATCTACAAAAGTAAAACTTCTTGCATATGAAGAAAAGAAACTGCCGCAGGAACTGAAAGATAAAATACAGGATGCCTGCAGCATTGAACATTCCAATACACCTTTGATCTGTTCTTTGAACTTTGAGATTGGCAGATGGATTGGTGATGCTGTTTCATCTTTTCTAAAACAGAAGAATATTGCGGCAGATGAGATATCTTACATTGCCAGTCATGGTCAGACGATTTTTCATATCCCGCATGATCAGGGACAATACGTCAGAAGTACGCTGCAGATCGGGGAACCAGCAGAAATTGCCTTCCGTACTGGAATTCAGGTTATCTCCAATTTCCGTACAATGGATATGGCAGCTGGCGGAGAGGGTGCACCGCTTGTACCTTATGCAGACTATCTTTTATATCGAACCAATGATACTGACCGCGTATTATGCAATATCGGCGGCATTGCAAATATCACTTATCTGTCAGCAGGATGCAGTGAAGATGAAGTGACAGCTTTTGATACAGGACCAGGGAACATGATGATAGATGAAGCAATGCGGCATTTCTATCAGAAAGAATATGACGAAAACGGCCTGACTGCTTCCACAGGGAAAATCGATGCACAGCTGATGGCAGAACTTCAGAAAGAACCATATATTCATCTTATACCGCCAAAATCGACTGGCAGAGAATTGTTCGGCAGACAGAGAGTATATGAACTGCTGCAAAAGTTTAAAAACGTCTCTGCAGAAGATTTCGTCTGCACTTTGACAGCATATACTGCGTGGTCCATTTCTGAAAACATTAAACTCTATACGAAGAGCAGAGGATTCAAGGAAGAAGTGATCATCTCCGGCGGCGGTGCCTTTAATCAATATCTGATGAAGTGCATCAGTCAGTATCTGCCGGAATCAACAGTTTGCACGCAGGAAGACCTTGGATATCAAAGTGCCGCTAAGGAAGCAGTCGCTTTCGCAATCCTTGGCAATGAAACACTGCACGGTCATTATGCAAATATGATCTCTGCAACCGGTGCAGAACAGAAAATGATCCTCGGCAATATCACACCGAGACCATGGAGGAATCAATTTTGAAACAGGATAAGAAAAGACCAGTGCAGCAGAATACAGGCTGGCAGACAACAGATTATAAAATACCAAAGTTTTCATATCGATCTGCAATTCTGATTGTTGGCATGACATTTCTGATGACGGCATTGACCATCTGGCTTGCCAACGGCAGCAAGCCTTGGATTGTAGGTGTTACGTCATTGACCATTTCTGCAACGACTGCATATTCACAATATTTCATCGATCAGAAAAAAGGATTTACCAAAGGATTCTTCATGACGTTCTTCGGACTGCTGATTGGTGCAGTGATTGTAATGATGCTCTTGAATTTCTAGTTGTAAAACAACAGGTATTTGAAAGAAAAAGTTTATTGTTTCTTTCAATGCCTGTTTTATTTATGTGAAATAATATTTCAAAATAAATTAATTTAATATTGAAATGGCATTGCAGATTATATATAATAAATTTGCAATAAGAAAGCGTTTTCTCTCGAGTGGGATATCGGAAACTGAAAACGTAAGAAAGGGGAACATTAATGTTCGAGAAATTTGCAAATCTCTTAAATGAAAAACTAAGCGGGCCTATGACAAAGCTTGCCAATCAGCGGCATTTAAGAGCAATTCGTGATGGAATTGTCGCTACACTTCCACTGATTATTGTTGGATCATTCTTCCTTATCATCGCCAATCCACCATTACCTGCAGAATGGGGAATCTCTGTATTCTTAAAAGCAAATGCAGCAAAGATTTTACTGCCATATCGTATGTCAATGTACATCATGACATTATATGCGGTATTCGGTATTGGCAGCTCTTTAGCAAAGTCTTATGACTTGGATGGTATGTCCGGTGCGATTCTTGCAGAAATCGCATATCTGTTAACAATTACACCAATTAACGTTTCAGCAGACGCAAAAGCAGGCGTTGCCGGATTTGTCATCCCAATGGGAAAACTTGGTTCCGCTGGCATGTTCGTCGGTATTGTCACAGCAATTATTGCAGTTGAAATCTATCACTTTATGGATAAGAAGGGCATCAAGATCAAGATGCCGGATTCTGTTCCATATGCAGTCGCTAAGAGTTTCGAGAACCTGATTCCGACAGCCGTTGTAATGCTCCTGATTGGTGCAATCACATACTGGATTGGTTTTGACTGGCATACATTCATGGCGACACTTGTCACTCCACTTGTTTCTGCAAGTGATAACCTTGGCAGTGTAATTCTGATTGTCTTCTTAACAACATTCTTCTGGTGCTTTGGCATCCACGGTGCTTCCATTGTTGGATCGCTTGCTAGACCTGTATGGCTGATCCTTCTGGAGCAGAACACAACAGCATTAGCTGCTGGTACAGCATTGCCGAACATTGCACCGGAACCATTCTATCAGTGGTTTATCTGGATTGGCGGTGCCGGAAGTACAATCGGATTAGCAATTCTGATGGCATTCAGATCAAAGTCCACATATGCAAAGGGATTAGGAAAGACAGCTCTTGCTCCGGTCCTCTTCAATATTAATGAACCAATTATTTTCGGTGCTCCAATTGTCTTGAACCCAACTTTGATGATTCCGTTCATTGTCAGCCCAATTATCAATGCAATTCTTGCTTATGCAGCAACTGCAATGGGCCTGGTCAACCGTGTCAGTGTCAACGCTCCTTGGACTCTTCCAGCTCCAATTGGTGCATACCTTGCCGCTGGCGGAGACTGGAGAGCAATTGTTCTGTCACTCGTCTTGATTGCATTGAGTGTCGTAATCTATTATCCATTCTTTAAGATGTGGGACAACAGCCTGCTCGCAGAAGAAACAAATACAGCAAAAGAAGCAGAATAAGACATTACAAGGCGAGGATATCCTCGCCTTTCTAAGAATAGGAGGAAACTATGTTCAAAATATCTATTGCCAGCAGCAATGAAGAAGCAAGCGAAACTGCATTTGAAATCATCAGATCCATCGTTACAGAAAATCCTCAGCCGGTACTTGGTCTGGCGACTGGTTCTTCACCAGTAGGACTTTATCAGAAAATGATTGAAGCATATAAAAAGGGACTGTCCTACCGCAGCTGCATTACATTCAATCTGGATGAATATGTCGGCATTGATAAAAATCACGAGCAGTCCTACTATACGTTTATGCATGAGAATCTCTTTAATGGCATCGATATTCCTGGAGAACAGATCCATATTCCATGCGGAAGCAATGGAAATGAAGAACAGGCATGCAGGGATTATGAAGAAGAGATCAGCAGATATACTGTTGATGTTCAGGTGCTTGGTATTGGCTCAGATGGGCATATTGCCTTCAATGAACCAGAAACACCATTTGACAGTGTGACACACATCATGCCTTTGACAGAACAAACAAGGAAAGACAATGCCAGATTCTTCGGCGGCAATATTGATCTTGTGCCAAAGACCGCAATTACACAGGGACTGGCTACTATCATGAGAGCGAAAAAGATCGTCTTGATTGCCACTGGTAACAATAAGGCACAGGCTGTATACGATATGATCTCCGGTCCAGTCACCGTGGACTGCCCGGCAAGTATCCTTCAGCGTCATCCAGATGTTACCGTGATCTTAGATCAAGAAGCAGCTTCAAAATTAAAATAAGGAGACGAAATAAGATGAGAAGACTAGGAATTTCTATTTACCCAGAAAAAGATTCAGCTGAAAATATCCGCAAGTATCTGCAGGATGCAAAGAACTTTGGCGCCAGCCGTATTTTTTCCTGCCTTCTTTCGGTTGAAAAAAGTGCAGACGAGATCAAACAGGAATTTCTTGCGATGAACCGCTATGCGCATACATTGGGATATGAAGTGATTCTGGATGTCAGTCCAAGGGTATTTGAAAAGCTTGGTATTTCCTATTCTGATTTGAGTTTCTTTAAGAATATCGAAGCCGACGGAATTCGTCTGGATCAAGGTTTTACCGGCAGTGAGGAAGCTTTGATGACATACAATCCACAGGGACTGAAGATTGAGATCAATATGTCAAATGACACACATACCGTTGATACGATCATGGATTATCAGCCAGACCGGTATCAGCTGATTGGATGTCATAATTTCTATCCGCACAGATATTCTGGATTGACTCTGGAACATTTTAATAAGTGTACTGAGAACTTTAAAAAATACGGTCTGTCTACAGCCGCTTTTGTCGGAAGCAGAAGGGAAGGCAGCTTTGGCCCTTGGCCGGTCAAAGAAGGTCTCTGCACACTTGAAATGCATCGTACGCTACCTTTGGATGTACAGGTCAAGCACTACATCGAAATGGGATCAATTGATGACATCATCATTTCCAACTGCTATCCAGATGCACAGGAACAGGCAGCTCTGCAGAAGCTGGATCTGACTGTCCTGACGCTCAATGTGAAGCCGGTGACAGATCAGCCTGAGATCTACCGCAAGGTTGTTTATGGTGAACTGCAGATGGAACGCGGTGATGTCAATGAAATTATGATCCGCTCCACGATGACTCGTGTGAAATATAAGGGAGAGAACTTCCCAGTCTTCAACGCACCAGAAGTGATTCATCGCGGAGATGTATGTGTTGAAAGCAGTGAATATGGGCATTATGCAGGAGAAGTACAGATTGCCCGCACTGAGATGCAGAACAGCGGAATGACAAATGTTGTCGGACATATCCGGGAAGAAGAACTGTTCTTGGTCGACGGTCTTAAGCCATGGCAGAAATTCCGTTTCGTTGAGGATGAATCATGCCTGTAATTGCAATTGACATCGGCGGTACGAAAACACGTGCCGTACTTTACGATGATCAAGGAAGTTCAATCAGTGAACTGATGACAGGCACCTGCCATCTTATGAATGAAGAAGAAGCAGTTGTCCGTCAGCGTCTACAGGCGTGCAGATTAGATGCTACTTCACCAATTGTTATCGGATACGCTGGATATGGAAAAAGCGAACAGCTGAGAACATGGATTTCTCGTATCGTATCAGAGGAATTTTCCGGCCGTAAAGTTACCTTGATGAGTGACATTGATCTGGTCATGTACTCCTGCTTAAAAGGGAGAGACGGCACCGCAGTGATCCTGGGAACGGGCAGTATTGTTATCAATAAACGAAACAATGTAATTACGCAGAAAGGCGGCTGGGGATATCTTCTTGGAGATGAAGGAAGCGGATATGCAATCGGACTGGCTGCTTTGAAACAATATGTACTGGAGGCAGAAGACCGCAGTGAGAAGAGTATTCTCAGTACATTGATTCCTGAGGAGTTTGAACTGCAGGATCCCCGCGGCTTATTGGACAAGATCATGATTGAAAGCCGTCCAGACCGTACAAAGATTGCTTCTGCGGCCCGCATCGTATTGGAAAATGAAACAGATATTGCATGCAGACATATCTTAACGATGGCATCTCTGGATGTATGCAATCTGATATTAAGTGCTGCGGATCCAGGTGAAGAAGTGATTGCAGCGGGAGGGCTTTCGCATTCAGAAGCTTACCTCAAGATGATCAACGAACGTGCTGAACAGCGCTTCTTTATCCGGAAAGCGGAACATGAGCCAGTTTATGGCGGCTATGTGAAATGGCTGATGGACAGCAGTGATCACACAATGAAATAAATAAAAGAAGAGGGTCACGCCGGGAACAATTGAGTGATAGCGAATTTTAAACTCCTAAATATATAAAAATCATCATTTGCACTGAGGATATAGAGAAACACCATTTAATCATGTTTTCC
>CAYLQV010000026.1:0-42269 GCA_964385925.1 uncultured Galactobacillus sp.
GGTTAAGCCTTTCTTCTTTCTTACTTCATTGTACATGAATGTGTACAGCACTTCCAATCATTCTTTCTATAGTAATGAATGTAAATAGAGGTGATGATCATGGAACAGACAGCGAGGTATTGGTTGACATTAGCGTTTCTCTTTATGTCCTTCGGTTATACTGCCGATGGATATCAGGCGGCAGCATATTTATTTTCCTGCTTTGCCATTTATACAACTGTTGATGCCCATAGTTGTCGGACGGTGTACCGCAGATGGAAGCGGATCTTGTGTTTCAGCAGTATTGCGGCATTGGTGACGGTGCTGACAGGTCTGACACAGGCAATGCCCGCTGTCTGGTTCGTAACGGCTGCCAGTGTGTGCTGCTGCATTATTTTTGAAGCAAGTTCAGTCAGAACGATGAAGAACACAGTGATGTGGCTGCGGGTGCTGATGTTTGCGCTTTATCTCCTGACTTTGATCCTGCCATATTCAACATATGGATTTATAGATACAATGTTATTGATCACAGCGGCATTTCTGCCAATCCAGGCGTCCTATTTTCACAAAATCATTGTAATAGAAATGAAAAAAAGCAAAGTTAGAATAGCAACCCGTCCGCAGCTGTATTAGAATAGCGTATAACGGGGTGATAGAATGACAGATTTCCTGATTAAATTATTTGTAAAAGATCCAGAGAATGTAAAGGATGAGCGTGTCCGACTGAGCTATGGAACACTGACTTCAGTAGCCGGCATGTGCTGTAATATCTTCTTATTTATATTAAAGGGCATTATTGGTCTTGCCATAAATTCCATCTCTATTATTTCTGATGGCTTTAACAATCTTTCAGACTGTCTTTCCTGTCTGATCACAATGTTCGGCTATCGTCTGTCAGCAAAACCTGCAGACAAAGAGCATCCATTCGGCCACGGCCGTATGGAATATGTAGTATCTTTTATCGTGGCAATCATCATCTTCATCTTTGCCTTTCAGCTTTTGAATACATCTGTGGATAAGATCATTCATCCGCAGGATGTTTCTTTTAATCCGATCCTTGTCGGCATTCTTGCGGCTTCTATACTAGTAAAGGTATGGATGGCACTTTTCTACAACAAGGTCGGCACAAAGATCAATAACATGGCAATCAAGGCAGCCAGCCAGGACAGCCGCAATGACGTGATGGCAACCGGCATCTCATTGATTGCAATTATCCTGTCTGCCTTTACCAAGAGCATTCCATTTGATGGCATTGCCGGTGTGATCCTTGCATGCTTTATCTTTTACAGCGGCTACGGCATTGCCAGTGAGATCATCAATCAGCTGCTGGGAACACCAGCTTCTCCGGAACTGACAGAGGCTATCCGCAATCAGATGCTGAAACATCCTGAAATTGTCGGTGTACATGATATGATTATTCATGATTATGGACCTGGTGTGCAGATTGGAAGTGCACATGCAGAAGTCAACGCCAAGATGGATTTCTTAGCTGCACATGATGTCATTGATGAAGCCGAACGGGAGATTGAAGAGAATCTTCATGTCATGATGACACTTCATATGGATCCGATTGTTGTAGATGATCCGCAGCTGAATCAATATAAAAAGATGATCGATGATATTCTGATCAAGATCAATCCTGAACTTTCCATGCACGACTTTAGAATTGTTGTCGGACCTACGCACACCAATCTGGTCTTTGACGTCCTTGTTCCATATGATGTCAAAAAGACAAATCAGGAAATAAAAGATATGGTTGATGAGCAGCTCCCTTCTTCACCAACCAAGTTCTATACAGTCATCCACTTTGACCGCGGCTTCACATCTGAAGAAGGTCAGGCATGAAGTGGAAGAATAACCTCATTCTATTATTGGCCGCATTAATCTGGGGATGCGCTTTTGTTGCGCAGTCAGAAGGGACACAGCATGTTGGCCCATGGACCTTCAACTGTCTGCGTTCATTCATCGGCAGTGCGACATTGTTCCTGCTGATGCCTTTACTAGATAAGGTAAGAAATGTAAAGAAGAATGCAGGTACAGATAAGAAGGGATTGATTCTCGGCGGCATTGCATGCGGAATCGTCCTTGCGGCTGGTTCAATGTTCCAGCAGATCGGCATTATGCAGACAACAACCGGCAAAGCAGGATTTATCACCGCATTATATGTCATCTTAGTACCAATTCTAGGTCTGCTGATTGGACATCGTACAAGACTGATTGTCTGGATTGGCGCCATGATTGCCTTGATAGGTTTTTACTTCCTGTCTTTTTCCGGTGAATCATTATCAATCCAGTCCGGTGATTTCTATCTGCTGATCTGTGCCGTGCTTTTTGCAATCCACATTTTAGTTATTGATCACTTTTCATTTGTGGACGGTGTCAGAATGTCATGTATCCAATTCCTGGTGGCAGGAGTGATATGCATGATTGGCATGTTCCTGTTTGAAAAGCCAGATCCAGCCGCCATCATGGACGCAGCTGTGCCTGTCCTGTATGCAGGCTGTCTGTCATCTGGAGCAGGTTATACACTGCAGATCATTGGACAGAAGGACGCTGATCCTGCTGTTGCAAGCATGCTGTTGAGCCTGGAGAGCGTCTTTGCTGCATTGTCTGGATTTGTACTGCTGCACCAAACAATGTCAGGCAGAGAAATCATTGGCTGCGCATTGATCTTCTCGGCAGTTATCATTTCGCAGTATCCTGGAAAAAAACAAACAGAAATGAAAAAGGAAGTTTCCCAGTAATGAGAGACTTCCTTTTTTTCTAAGCTTCAAAGTATGGTCTGAGTTTCCATTTGTCAGAGAAGTTCAAACGCCGCTCAAACAGCTTTGTGAACCAGCCAATCAGTGTACCGTTGATCAGTGCACTGATGACAGTTCCAATACCGATGCCTTCGATATGAGAGAAGAAGAGTAGACTCATGATCAAAGCAGCGATACAGCTTGCAATATCATATCCAGTCTTGAAGACATGGATCTTGATACCAAAATATGAAGAGACCTCAGAAACAAACAGCTCATATACTTCAGGTGAGATATATGTATGAAAGATCAGGGACACGCCGGCGGTGACACAAATGGTGCCAACCGCAAACGCAAGGATTCGGAGTGTCAGTTCATTGGGCATGGTCATCGTGAACTTCAGAAAAAGGTCAAGGAAAAGACCATAGATAATGGCTGTGATGAAAGAGAACAAGTATGACATTTTAAAGCGCCTGACGATGAGCATCATGACAACCAGCAGGAATAGCTGCGTGCAGTATTCAGCCATGCCGAAAGTGAACCAAGGCAGTGTCTGGGATACTTTTAAATAGATCAGGTATGCAGGTGCAACTGCAGTGGACATGCCGAAATTTGCAAATGTTTCTAATGCAGTTCCTAACGCCAGAAAGATGATTCCCAGCAGATAGGAAAGCTCTGTAGACAGTGTTTTCTTGTTCATATGGCTCCTCAGAATAAAAAACCAGCTCTGCCGGATTTGATACAGAAATACCGGAAAGCTGGTCATATATTTATATATTGCTAAGATAGAATAGCTGACTTGTGAATTAATTGCAATACCTTTTATGCTTTTACGAGAAGATCAGCGATCTTCTTTGTATAGGCAACTGGATCATCAATTGGAAGTCCCTGGATCAATAATGCCTGATCCAGAAGAACGGAGGCATAATCTTTTAGCTGATCTGGGTTGGATGAATAAATCTCCTGCAGCTTCTTAAAGACAGGGTGGTCCGGATTGATCTCCAGGATCTTGACTGCTTTGACGCCATTAGGATTCATTGGATCCTGGTTCATATACTTCTCCATTTCCAGAGAAACACCTTCATCAGCGACGACACAGACGGGGTCATCCTTCAAACGGGAAGAGATACGGACTTCCTTGACTTTGTCACCAAGGTCTTCCTTCAATGCGGAAAGCATATCCTTATTTTCTTCTGTTTTCTTTTCTTTTTCTTTCTTCTCTTCTTCTGAATCCAGATCAAGGTCTCCCTTGTTGATGGACTGGAACGACTTGTCGGCGTACTTCTGCATGATCGAGGATACAAATTCATCTCTTTCATCAAGGAAGTAGAGGACTTCATAGTTCTTTTCCTTCAGCTTAGCCATGGATGGGAGGTTGTTGATCTCATCAATGGTCTTGCCGCAGGCATAGTAAATTGCTTTCTGTCCTTCCGGCATCCGGTCAGTATATTCCTTCAAAGTGACATACTTGCCTTCCTTGGAAGAATGGAACAGGATCAGATCCTGCAGAATCTCCTTATGCATGCCGTAATCCTTATAGATGCCGTATTTCAGATTCAGACCGAAGTTGTCGAAGAACTTTTCATATTCTTCACGCTCATTCTTCAGCATATCTTCCAGGGCACCCTGAATCTTTTTCTCAATGGACTTTGCAATCAGCTTGACCTGCTTGTCCTGCTGCAGGATCTCACGCGAGATGTTCAGAGACAGATCGTCACTGTCTACAAGCCCCTGGACAAAGCGGAAGTATTCCGGCACAAGATCCTTGACCTTATCCATGATGAAGACGTTGTGGGAATACAGCTGCAGACCTGGTTCAAAGTCCTGATAATAGAAGTTGTACGGCGCCTTGCTTGGAATAAAGAGCAGGGCTGTATAGGAGACGTTTCCTTCGACATTGTAGTGAATGACCTTCTGCGGGTCTTCCCAGTCGTTGAACTTTCCCTTATAGAATTCGTCGTAGTCTTCTTTCTTGATCTTCGATTTCTGCTTTTTCCAAAGCGGAACCATGGAGTTCAATGTTTCAACTTCTGTCGTTTCAATCGTCTTTTCCTTATCTGTAGGATCCGGAACGCTCTTTGTGCACTCCATTTCAATTGGATAGCGGACATAGTCGCTGTACTTCTTGATCAGGTCACGGATGGTGTATTCATCCAGATACTTGGAATACTTCTCATCTTCTGTATCATCTTTGAGATCCAATGTGATGCGGGTGCCGACAGTATCTTTCTCAATCTCTGCGATGACATATCCGTCTTCACCAGAGCTTGTCCAGCTGTATGCCTTGTCTGCATTGGCTGCACGTGATTCCACGCTGATATGCTTGGAGACCATGAAGGCACTGTAGAAGCCGACACCGAACTGGCCGATGATATCGACATTCTTTTCTGCTTTTTCCAGAGATTCTCTGAATTCAGCAGAACCGGATTTTGCAATCGTTCCCAGATTCTTTTCTAATTCTTCGGCAGTCATGCCGATGCCATGGTCTTCAATGACCAGCTGTTTTGTGTCCGGATGACGCTCAATCATGATCTTCAGATCTTTCTTGTCAGCACTGTAAGTCTTGTCTGTCAGAGAAAGATAGTGTCTCTTGTCCAGCGCATCACTTGCATTCGAAATCAACTCACGAAGGAAGATCTCTTTGTTTGTGTAGATTGAGTTGATCATCAGGTCAAGAAGACGTTTTGATTCAGCCTTAAACTGTTTTTTAGCCATATTATTTACCTCCTGCAATAGTTAGCACTCTACTCTATTGACTGCTAAATTATAGTAGCACTATGCCATTATGATTGCAAATATTTATTTGCTGGAAAGTTCATGGATATTTTGGAAAGAAATGCTGAAACTAAAAATTTGTTTTGATAGAATAGTAATAACTGAAATAGAAAAGGGAGGCTTTCGATGAAAAAAAACAGAACAGACAAAAGAATGAAAGCTTTATCCGAAAAGATAAGGATGCTGCGGGTCCAAAAGAATCTGACGCAGAAACAGCTGGCAGAGGCTTTAAAGCTTTCACCGCAGTCAATATCAGGATACGAGAACGGGAATGTGATTCCGGATATCCTGTGCCTGTTCGCATACGCGGAATATTTTGAGGTATCAGTCAATGATCTCCTGAATCTTCATAATACCGGAGACAGTTTTAAGGAAGATATGCCTTCCAGCAGTGAGATGCAGATGATTGAGTCCTACCGCAGGAGACCGGAGTGGATGAAGAAAGTCATCCGT
Source organism: uncultured Galactobacillus sp. (assembly GCA_964385925.1). Classification (GTDB taxonomy): domain Bacteria; phylum Bacillota_I; class Bacilli_A; order Erysipelotrichales; family Erysipelotrichaceae; genus Bulleidia. The sequence goes on from CAYLQV010000026.1 coordinate 5,949, forward strand.
ACTCTGTGCTTCAATGGCGGTGCTTATCGTTCATTAGAAGAGGAGCATCAGGAGATGCTTGCTCTGTTAAAGCTGGAAGAAGAGGCGGATGCCGCTAAAAAGAAGTAAAATCAGGCAAAACATCATGGAGAAGATGAAAATCTTCTCTATTTTATTGGTATAATGGGGGCATCTATGAGAGAAATTAATGTTAAAAAAATAACTGAAATGCTGAAGCAGGCATGCGGCGCCATTGCGGTTGATTATGCACCGGATATCATCCAGGCTTTGAGAAAAGGGTCTGAGAATGAAACGGGAGAACGGTCAAAGGCTGCTATGGACATGCTTTTAAAGAATGCTGAAACTGCTTCAAAAGACCGCACGCCGATCTGTCAGGATACCGGCATGGCCATTGTATGGCTGAAGATTGGACAGGAAGTGCATCTGACTGGCGGGGCATTGAATGATGCAGTCAACCAGGGCATTGCTGAAGGATATACAGAGAATTATCTACGAGCATCTGTTGTTGATGATCCGCTGTATGACCGCAGAAATACTACGAATAATACTCCGGCCGTGATTCATACAGAGATCGTTCCGGGAGACAAAGTATCGATTGAACTGATGGCGAAAGGATTTGGCTCTGAGAACAAGAGTGCTGTTAAGATGTTGACGCCCGCAGACGGCGAAAAGGGCGTCATTGATTTTGTACTGGATACAGTCAGGAAAGCAGGACCAAATGCATGCCCGCCGTTTATCATCGGGGTCGGCATCGGCGGATCTTTTGACAGTGTTACCGAATTATCGAAACATGCATTAATGAGACCAATCAGTGCATCACATCCGGATGTGAGATATGCTGCTCTGGAAAAGAAGATGCTGGATCAGGTCAATGAACTTCATATCGGCCCAATGGGCTTCCATGGCAATACCACAGCTTTGAAGGTGCAGATTGAAGAAGCACCGACACACATTGCCGGCATGCCGGCAGCAGTTAATATGTGCTGTCATGCATGCAGACATTGGCAGGGAGAAATCTAATGAAAAGACTGAACCTTCCACTGGATGAAGAAACAAGAATGAGCTTAAAAGCAGGAGAACCTGTTCTGCTGAATGGTGAGATCTATACAGCTAGAGATGCTGCCCATAAAAAGATCCACGAGCTGATTCAAAAGGGAGAACCTCTCCCATTTGAACTGCAGGACTGCTTCATCTATTACGTTGGGCCAACGCCAGCCAGACCTGGGCAGGTCATTGGTTCTGCTGGGCCTACAACCTCATCACGCATGGATCCATATGTTCCTGAACTAGCGGAGCGCGGTATGCAGGGCATGATTGGCAAAGGCAGAAGAAATATGGAAGTAAAACAAGCTATTATGAAACATCATATGATTTATTTTGTGGCCGGCGGCGGTGCCGGTGCACTGCTGTCACACAGCATCATCAAGCGCGAACCAGTTGCTTTTGAAGAACTGCTGGCAGAAGCAGTGACAAAGATCACAGTGAAAGATTTCCCTTGCTTTGTCGGAATTGACTGCGAAGGGAACGATATTTATGATCTTGATTAGTGCGTGTCTAGCTGGCATCAACTGCAAGTACAATGCTGGTAACAATACTGTTGAAGAACTCCTCCAGATGTATCTGGAGGGGAAGTGCACTGCCGTATGCCCCGAACAGCTTGGCGGCCTAAGTACTCCAAGACCAAGCGCTGAGATTATTGAAGGACGGGTCATAAATACCGAAGGTGCGGATGTCACTTTAGCGTATCAAAGAGGCAGTCAGAAGGCACTTCAGCTAGCTTTGGATGCTGGCTGTACAGAAGCTGTATTGAAGGCATGCAGTCCATCGTGCGGCGTCGGTGAGATCTATGACGGAACCTTCACGCATACAAGAATCCAGGGAAACGGTATCTTTGCGGATATGTGCATTCAACATGGCATACACTGCATGAGTGAAATTGAATATAAGGAGAAGAAGAGATGAATTACTATGAAGAATCATTGAAGCTTCATGAAAAGTATAAAGGAAAACTAAAAGTCGAGGCAAAGGTCCCATGTGAAACAGCGGCAGATCTGAGTGTTGCCTATACACCTGGCGTTGCTCAGCCCTGCCTGGAAATTCAGAAGGATCCTGAAAATTCCTACCGATATACTGACCGCGGTAATACGGTCGCTGTTGTTACTGATGGTACGGCAGTTCTAGGACTTGGCGATATCGGTGCCGATGCTGCCCTGCCAGTCATGGAAGGAAAAGCATTATTAATGAAAAGATTTGCCAATCTTGATGCCTGGCCAATCTGTCTGGATACTAAGGATCCAGATGAAATTGTGCGGATCTGCAAGGCGATTGCGCCTGGAATTGGGGCAATCAATCTGGAGGATATCAGTGCACCAAGATGTGTTGAAATTGAAAGAAGACTGATCAAGGAATGCTCTGTTCCTGTGTTCCATGATGATCAGCATGGAACCGCGATTGTCGTTCTGGCTGCCTTGATCAACAGCATGAAGCTGAAGAAAGCAGATCCGGCAAGTCAGAAAGTCGTCATTTCTGGATGCGGCGCAGCCGGCTCTTCTATAATTAGGATGCTGTACAACTATGGGTTCCATCGGATCTATGCATTTGATATTGAAGGCTGCGTGGATCCAGATCGTGCCGAGAACTACAATTCTTTAAAGAAGGAATTGCTTCAATTTGTAAATCTTGATCATCAGCACTATGCCAATCTTGCAGAAGGAATGAAGGACGCGGATATCTTCATCGGTGTTTCTGCACCGCATATTGTTACAAAGGACATGGTCCGTTCCATGAATCCAGGCAATATTGTCTTTGCTATGGCTAATCCTGAACCGGAAATCAAATATGAAGATGTCAAGGAAGCTGGCGCCTACATTATCGGCACTGGACGTTCCGACTATCCAAATCAGGTCAACAATCTGCTTGCTTTCCCGGGACTGTTCCGCGGTGCACTGGATGCTAAGGCAACTAAGATCACTGAAGGCATGAAGATTGCTGCTTCAAAGGGGATTGCATCCTTAATAGACGAAAAGGATCTGACACCAGAATATATCATTGTATCTCCATTTAATGATAAAGTAGTGCCTACTGTGGCAAAAGCAGTCGGAGATGCGGCCAAATCTGAAGGGGTCGTAAGAAAATAACTGTTCCTAGAATGCTCTCAAAGCTTCTGGAACAGTCTTTCTGCTTCAGAAGCTTTTTTGATGAAACGCATAGTGATACATTGAAAAATACCTAAATTTACACGGAAAATCAAAATACTCATGTTTACTACAATTGACAAACTTTGATTTGTGCAAATATTTTAATAATTTACAAAAAAAGTAATATAATACATAAGTTGCTGCGGAAGGAAGAGATGCAGATATGGAAATCGACGCAATTAAAAAACTGATAGAGACAGATGAGAAAACACGTGCAGAAGTGCAGGCACAGTATCAGAAAAGAACTGATTTGAAAAAGCAGATTGAAGATCAGAAAAAGCAGATCTCAAAAGAGACATGGGATGCGGTCAATGCACAGGTAGCCAGCACAAAGAAGCAGCTGGACGACCAAATTGCCAATGATGCAGCAGTCAATCAAAAAGAATATGAAGAATCATTGAAATTCCTGCAGGCTGCGTATGATAAAAACAAGGAAACTTGGAAAAAGGAAATCCTGGATCGGATCATACATGGTGAATAAGGAGGCTGACATATGAGTGATGGAGCAATTGCCGCTAAGGCAAGAGCGATGTTCGGCAGCCGCCTGAGTGAAGAGGACTATATGAGACTCCTGCAGAAGAAATCTGTACCGGAGCTTGCATATACGCTGAAGCATGATACTTACTTTTCAGAAACATTAGCGGGAATCAATGAAAAAGCAATCCACCGCGGTGCACTGGAAACATTATTGAAAATGGATGTGTTCACCAGACTGAAGAAGCTTCTTCTTTATGCAGATGATGACCAGGCCGGGTTTGTATATGCGGCGGTCATGAATGCTGAGGAACAGCTGATCCTGATGTGCATCAGAGCATTCACGGAAGGTGATGATCAGGGCAGAAGTGACATGATCCAGCGTATGCCGATCTATATTGAAAAATATCTTTCGTTCCCAATCCAAAAATTATCTGAAGTAGGCGACTTCCGTGATCTTCTGGAGGTCCTCAAGGGAACGAGATACGAAGCAATTATCAAGCGTTACCAGAATAGTGATTTTAAAGAAATTGATTATATTGGACTGGAACATGCACTCCGTGTTTCCTACTACGATGTGGTCCTGGAACTGATTTCGCATGTCAACGGAGGCAATGCCACTGAGGAGATGCAGAAGGACACATTGACCCGAGTAGAATTGGACAATATTTCAATTATCTATCGTTTAAAGAAATACTTTAATGGGAAACCGGAAGATATCAAAAAGCTGATGACACCGCGCTATGCGCTGTTCAATGCCAGAGAAATCAATCACTTGATTGATGACTGTACTGCAGATCAAGTCATTGAGATGCTGCAGAAGAAATATCACCGGTACATTTCCAATGAAAGATTCACGGATATCGAACACTATACACAGGTGATCCGCTTCCGCATGAATCATCACTTTATTGAATATTATACGGAGCCGAGCTTAGTGCTTCTGAGCTATCTGATGTTAAGCGAGATGGAGATTGACAATGTCATCAATATCATCGAAGGTGTCAGATATCATATCAACCCAGAACGCATTAAATCGCTGCTCGTCTATTAGAAAGGAGCTGGCAGATGGCAATCGTAAAAATGAAGTTTGTCAGTGCATCTACGGATAACGAACACCTGGATGAAATGATCAATACAGGGATTCACTCCGGTATGCTGCACGCAGAACAGGGTTCTGCAATCGTTAATGAAGAAAACCAGGGTAAACTGATCAATGAAGCAAATCCATGGACAGGTTATGAACAGACCCTTAAGAATTTTGCTCATGGCGTCAATTATGATCTGAAAAAGAAAGAACATTCCAATAAAGCTTATACCGAACAGGAGGTTGAAAATTTCCTCAAGGAGCTGAACGATAAATTCGGTGTTACAAGTGATGCTGATAAAGTTGTTCTGACCCCTGATGATGAAGCAGCCTTGGCGGCATTAAGCGAACTGGATTTTAAGAAGATTCATGAATGTCAGTACTTGAACTTTGAGTTCGGCAGACTGCCGCGTGAGAGCTTTAAGAAGCTGGCTATGTACCGTGATGAGATCTTCGTTCACCATAAGCTGCATGAGACAGCACAGTATATCTGGATGGTCATTGTCAGTTCAGATTCTTATGCAAGCAAAGTCCATAAGATTTTCAAAGATCTGTATTTTGAACCAATCGAGATTCCTAGTGTTGATATTCATCAGCTGCTGCATGTATATGCAGATGCTATTGATGATGTATACAGCTATGTGGCACAGGAAAATGAAATTCATAATCTCTATCCGTACATTGCTATCTTTGACAACAAGTATACGCTGAACGGCTTTGTCAAAGAAAATAATTTAGAGCAGTATAAGAGCCTGTTTGATGTATCTGTAACATTTGATGTCAAGGATCCTGCTGAAGTGCCTGCTCTGCAGTGCCCAACAGAACTGAAAAACAACTGGTTTGCAAGACCGTTTGAACTGTTCTTAGGCATGTACGGCATGCCTGCATACAATGACTTTGATCCAACGATGTTCATGGCTGTCACATACTGTCTCCTGTTCGGCATCATGTTCGGTGACCTGGGACAGGGACTTGTGCTTGCGGCAGTTGGCTTCTTATTTGAAAAGAAGAACAAGCTCTTTGGAATCATCGGTCGGATTGGTGTTACTTCATCCATCTTTGGCTTCTTCTTCGGTTCAGTCTTCGGTTATGAAGACCTGCTGAACCCGATTCATCAGTCATTATTCGGTGTCCGTGAGAAGCTGTTCGATGTCATGGCAACATCAAGCACAATGGTGCTGCTGATTGGTGCGGTTGCTATCGGTGCTGTATTGATCCTGACAACCCAGAGCATCAATATCTGGAACCGGTTCCGTCATCATGAGATTGGTGAAGCCATCTTCTCACAGAACGGCATTGCCGGTGTTGTATTCTACGGCGGCATTCTATTAGCAGTCGTCAGTCAGACATTATATGGTGTCAGCCTGCTGAATCCAATTTTCTATGCGGTTGTGATTGCACTGCCTCTGATCTGCTTCTTAATGAAGGAACCGCTGTGCAATGCAGTTGAACATCGCACCGTCAAGCCTAGAGAAGGCTGGGGCGGATATATCACCATGTCAATCTTTGAATTGCTGGATGTTCTGCTGACCTTTATTACAAACTCCATGTCCTATCTGCGTGTCGGCGGCTTCGTACTGTCACATGCGGGCATGATGCTCGTCGTCATGACGCTGGTCAAGATGACTGGCGGCGCTGGACCGGTTGTCCTGATTCTAGGAAACCTGTTTGTCATGGGTCTGGAAGGTCTGATTGTCGGTATTCAGACACTGCGTCTGGAATACTATGAAATGTTTTCCCGTTACTACAACGCGGGCGGCATCAATTTCAAAGCAGTAACTGCTGATACAGCAGACTAATAAAAATGGATATTATCCAAAGGAGAAAAAATATATGTTAAGTTTATCGGAAATTTTATTACCAGTTGTTGCAGTAGTTCTGATTGTTGCTCCAATTGCTTTAGTTTTCAGCGGCCGCATGAATCCAAAGAATGCTAAGCAGAAGATGATTGCGCAGATCTGCATTTTTGCAGGTGTCTTTGCGGTAATGATGATTTTCCAGGCACATCAGTTTGCTGCTTTAGCTGAAGATACAACGACAACAACAGCAGTCGACAATTCAAGAGGCTTAGGCTTCATCGCTGCCGCAATTGCCGTCTCTGCTTCTTCTCTTGGTGCAGGTCTTGCCGTTGCTAAGGCTACACCAGCTGCTTTAGGAGCTGTTTCTGAGAATCCAGACAACTTCGGACGCGCTCTGATCTTTGTTGCCTTAGGTGAAGGTATTGCCATCTATGGTCTGCTGATTTCCATCCTGATCCTGAACAACCTTTAATCTATGAAGTCCTACTGCATCAGCGACAATACAGATACCGTAACGGGCATGCGCCTTGCCGGTATCGAAGGAGAAGTCATTCACGATCGTGAAGGAATCCTGAAGCGTCTGGATGAACTCATTCAGGATCCGAAAATTGCGATTGTGCTGATGACGACAAAGACCATTAATTTAGTCGGAGACGTTGTATCAAATTATAAGCTGACCCTTGCCAGACCACTGATTGTCGAGATTTCAGACCGTCATGGTTCAGCAAAGATTGGTGAAACGATTGATGCTTATATCAGTGAAGCAATTGGCATCAAGCTTTGAGAGGTGATTGCGTGGAAAACTACGAAGATGATTTGCTCAAGGCCATTGATCAGGATGTCCGTTCACATGCGGAGATTGTAACCAAGAGAGTCAATGAAGAAACGGACTCTTTAATGGAAGATCAAATTGGCTTTTATAAAGAAGGATTAAAAAAAGAAACAGATACTTATCTCGAAAGTGAGCTGAATGATCTGCGTCTTTATGCTGCTACAGAAGCATCACGGGCAAAAATGGACACAAAGAAAAAGCTTCTTGAGATGCGTACTTCATTATCAGAAGATCTGATGCATGAAGTCAAAATTGAACTGAAAAAGTTCGTCAAGACACCTGAATATGTAGATTACCTGAATAGACATCTTGATGCACTGAAAGTATCTGAGACAGGATATTTTGAAGTACGTGAAAATGATGTGGACTTGATGAAGAAGATACTGAATGAAAAGGGAATGAAGAACGAAGTTCGTCCTGTATATTTCCCCATCGGCGGCTTCCGCTATGTGGATGAAGCTGCAGGTATGGAATTCAGCTGTGCTTTAGATGAAAAGAGAAAAGAACAGTTTAACTGGTTCAGAGATCATTCCGGCTTCAAAGTGAAAGAAGGAACCGCAGAATGAGTGATGTAATTTATTCTATTAATGGTCCAGTTGTTTCTGTTCTGAATTCCAAGACGTTCTCAATGAGAGAAATGGTCTATGTCGGTGAAAAGAAACTGCTGGGTGAAGTCATCCGTATTCAGGAGGACCGTACAATTATTCAGGTTTATGAATCTACAACAGGTTTGAAGCCAAATGAACCAGTGCAGGGTACAGGGTCGCTTTTAAATGCAACATTAGGCCCTGGCATGCTGAGAAATATTTATGATGGTATTGAAAGACCTCTGGAAAAGATTCAGGAACAACAGGGCTCTTTCATTTCCGAAGGAAAGTCCATTCCTTCTCTTGATGGAGAAAAGAAATGGAATGTCACGATGAAGATCAAGACAGGCGATATTGTTCATCAGGGAGAAATCTTTGCGACTTGTCCTGAAACATCTTCTGTTGAACATCGTTCTATGATTCCTGTTGGTCTGCATGGAACGGTAGTCAAAGCAGCTGCAGATGGTGAATATACCGTCAATGATGTACTTGCTGTTGTCCGTGATGAAGATACAGGCAGGGAGACAGATGTCACTTTGAAGCAGCAGTGGGCTGTCCGTATTCCTCGTCCGATTGTCAGACGTGAACCATTATCCATTCCGCTGATTACTGGTCAGCGTGTCATCGATACGATGTTCCCGATAGCTAAGGGCGGTTCTTCCGCAATCCCTGGTGGCTTCGGTGCTGGTAAAACTATGCTGCAGCACAGTATCGCAAAATTCTGTGATGCTGACATCATCATTTACGTCGGCTGCGGTGAACGTGGAAACGAAATGACACAGGTATTGGAAGAATTCGGTGAGCTGGTCGATCCTAAAACAGGAAAATCCCTGCTTGACCGTACCGTATTGATTGCCAATACATCGAACATGCCGGTAGCTGCCCGTGAAGCATCTATCTATACGGGTGTCACAATTGCTGAATACTTCAGAGATATGGGGTATCACGTTGCATTGATGGCAGACTCGACATCCCGCTGGGCAGAAGCTCTGCGTGAAATCTCAGGACGTCTGGAAGAAATGCCGGCTGAAGAAGGATTCCCAGCATATCTGCCGTCCCGTATTGCCCAGTTCTATGAAAGAGCCGGTTACGTTGATACATTCAGCGGCAACAAGGGCTCTGTTACATTGATCGGTGCCGTTTCTCCACAGGGCGGCGACTTCTCCGAACCAGTCACACAGAACACAAGAAGATTCGTCCGGTGTTTCTGGGCTCTGGATAAGACGCTTGCGTATGCAAGACACTATCCGGCTGTCAACTGGAACCAGTCATCTTCTGAATATGTCGGTGATCTGGCAAAATGGTTCTCTCAGAATGTTGCCCATGACTTCATGGAGCTGCGCGGTGAGATGCAGCAGATCCTGCATGAAGAAGCTTCGCTGATGGAAGTCGTCAAGCTGATTGGTTCTGACGTTCTTCCGGAAGATCAGAAACTGACACTGGAGATTGCGAGAGTTGTCAGAGTTGGTTATCTGCAGCAGAATGCATTCCATGCTGATGACCAGTCCGTACCGCTGGAGAAACAGTATAAGATGCTGAAGGTCATTGCTTATCTGAAGCGCGCATGCGAGCAGAAGGTAGCAAAGAAGATCCCAGTATCCTTGATCACAAAGACAGGCATCTTTGAAGAAGTCATCAAGATCAAATATGATGTACCGAACAACAATGTAGCTTTATTAGATACATACAACGATAAGATCGATGCTGCACTGGATAGTATCCTTTAAGAAGGGAGGACTCAATGAGCGTACAGTTATTAGGACTGAATGAGATTCAGGGTTCTCTGGTAGCCTTGGATCATGTTCAAAATGTTTCAAATGAAGAAATGGTAGAAATTGAACTCGGTACTGGTGCCAAAAGAGTCGGCAGAGTTGTCGAGATTGAAGGAGAGAAAGCTGTCATCCAGGTATTCCAGGGGACAGATGGACTTTCCAAGACCAACACAAAAACAAAATTATTAGGCCATCCAATGACCTTGGGACTTTCCCGTGAGATATTAGGCCGCACCTTCAATGGTATCGGCAGTCCAATTGATGGACTGGGTGAGATCTTTGCGGATAAGTTTGAGGATGTCAACGGCAAGCCGCTGAACCCGGTCTCCCGTCAGTATCCAAGAAACTATATTCAGACAGGCATATCCTCCATTGATGGATTGAACACACTGATCCGTGGACAGAAGCTGCCGATTTTCTCCGGCTCAGGTCTGCCGCATGATCAGCTGGCCATCCAGATTGTTCGTCAGGCAAAGCTGACGGGGAAAGATGCATCCAACTTCTGCATCGTCTTCGGTGCGATGGGTGTCAAGAACGATGTCGCTGATATGTTCCGCAGATCCTTTGAAGAAACAGGTGTCATGGATAATGTATGCATGTTTGTCAACCTTTCTGATGACCCGATCATCGAAAGAATCCTGACTCCTAGATGTGCATTGACTGCCGCAGAATACCTGGCATATGAGCAGGGCATGAATGTTCTGGTCATCTTGACAGATATGACTTCCTATTGTGAAGCGGTCCGTGAATTCTCTTCCTCTAAGGGAGAAATCCCTTCGAGAAAAGGATATCCAGGATATCTGTATTCTGACCTGGCTTCTCTGTATGAGAGAGCAGGTATTGTCAAGGGCGGCAAGGGTTCGGTTACTCAGATTCCAATCCTGACAATGCCGAATGATGATATCACGCACCCAGTTCCTGACTTGACTGGTTATATTACCGAAGGTCAGATTGTTTTGGACCGTGATCTGTTCATGAATGGCATCAACCCGCCAATCGGCGTATTGGCTTCTCTGTCCCGTCTGATGAAGGATGGCATTGGTGAAGGCTATACAAGAAAAGACCATCAGGATGTATCGAACCAGCTGTTTGCATCCTATGCTAAGGTACAGGATGCCAGATCTCTGGCTTCTGTCATCGGTGAAGACGAATTGTCTGAAGTCGATAAGAAATATATGGAATTCGGACGGAAGTTCGAACAGTATTTTGTTGGACAGGGAAATAACGCAAACCGTTCCATGCAGGAAACATTGAACCTTGGCTGGGCATTACTGAGCACACTGCCTGTGACTGCATTAGATCGTCTTGATCCGGAATTAATCAAGAAAAACTATGATCCGGAACACGCTGAGAGAACGATCCAGCTTGTATTATCCGGTGAAGGAGAAGCATAATGGCAGGCAATATAGCCGCGACCAAAGGCAATCTCATTGCGATGAAGAAGAGCCTTGCCTTAGCGAAGAACGGCTATGATCTGATGGACCGCAAACGGAACATCCTGATCAAGGAAATGATGGAGCTGGTCGACAAGGTAAAGATGCTGAGAGGAGAAATCCAGGAAGCATATGATACCGGCTACTATCTCCTGCAGAGAGCGAATATCTATTCCGGTGTCATCAACCGGATTGCTGATGAAGTCCCGGTGGAAACAGAGATCCAGCTGACATATCGTTCTGTCATGGGTGTGGAAGTGCCGGAAGTCATCTATGAGCCGAAGAAGGATCTTCCGATCCCTTATGGGCTGGATGAAACAAACTCCCATATTGATGAAGCATATCTTCAGTTCCAGAAGGTCAAGGAGATCACCATGGTCTTAGCTGAGGTGGACAACAGTGTATACCGTCTTGCCAACAGCATCTCCAAAACGCAGAAGAGAGCCAATGCCTTAAAGAACATTGTCATTCCGCGCTATGAAGCACAGATCAGAGACATCTCTGAATCACTGGATGAAAAAGAACGTGAGGAATTTTCACGCATGAAAGTCATCAAGGCCAATAAGGCAAAAGAAGACGAAAGAAAAAGAGAAGCGCGGGCTTAGCCTGGCTTCTCTATTTTTTTCGGTAGGTACGGATTCTGAACTGAGCCGTCAGTTCGATGTCACCGGCTTTGGCAAGCTTATCTCTGCCTTCAGTGCTGGTCTTATAGGCATATGGCGTCATCAGGAACAGATTCATCAATCCTTCCTGTGAACAGAGAAATTTGTGCTCGATCATCTCATCCTTTTCCAGGACAAGACCAATCTGCAGATCTTCCATTTCATTTTCATATGGAGTTGCATAGAGAACACTCTTCATTTCAAATAGATGACGAGGTCCCGGTGTAACAAACAGGAAACAGCCACTGTCCTTGAGAATGCGGCAGATCTCATCTACCGCCGCCGGTGCAAAGCAGGTCACTGCAGCATCACAGCAGGCATCAGCTAAAGGAAGATGGAAGATGGAAGCGACTGCATACTGCGTAGAAGGATCATTCTTTGAGGCATGTTTCAAGGCATCCTTGGATAGATCAAAACCATATTTTTCCAAGCAGGGCAGTGCAGAGGTATAGTAGCCTTCTCCACAGCCAAGATCAGCAGCTGTTTCTGCATGTTCCGTTTTGATCTTTTCCGCCAGTGCATCTCTTAAGAATTGATAAGAACCAGTCAATAGAAAATCAGTGCGTGCCTTGACCATGGCAGGGTTGTCGCCGTGGTCTGTTGACTGCTTGAGCAGCAAATTTAAGTAACCTTGTCTGGCATAGTCAAAAGTATGTCTGTTTTCACAGACGGCACTTTTATTTACTTTTGTAAGCGGCTGGCCGCAGATTGGACAGATCAGTTTCATAACTGCTATATTCTACCACATGTCAGTCTGCCTAAAGTGTCAATCCAATCAAAAACTCCTATTGACTGGCGGTCAGTCAGCGGCTATATTACTGGTAGAGGAGGTGAATTCATGCAGGAACCAAAAGACAGTGAAGAAAGAAAAGACGAGTTCATCAATGTAGCTGAAAAGCTCTTTAAGGAAAATGGCATTGTCGATACGACAGTCAATTCGATTGTAAAAGATATGAATGTAGCAAAGGGCTTATTCTATTATTACTTTAATTCGAAGGATGATGTCATCAATGCAATCTCAGAAAAGTACAATGCTGTCTTTAATGAAATGATGAAGATGGAAATGAACCAGCCGACGTACGAAGAACGTCTCAATCATTTCGTTGAGAACTGTGTACATTCATTTCATGCATTGAAGGATCAGCTGAACGGCAACGGGAAGGCAGATCTGAGTACATTGATCAATAAGAGCAAGATGGAAGCCAGAAATGTATCGACCAGCGGGCTGGCAAAGATCATCGAAGAAGGAAATAAGAACGGTAAGCTGAAGATTGAAAAGCCAAAGTATTTAGCGGAAGTGATGATTGCCGGCATTGTGACACTTGTTGATGAAGGTGAAGCATCAGATGATGAAATCGCAGAAATGATTATGGATCTTATAAAGAGACCAGGAAAGGATGAAAATCATGTCTGAAAACAACAACAATAATAATGAACATCAGGAGACAAACGAAAATCAGGAGTCAAACGGAGAGGATTTTACAAAGCAGGTAAATGATTTCTTCAACAAGGCAGTCAAGACAGCCCAGACATATGGAAAGAAAGCGGCTGACAAGATTGATCTTGAAAAACAGAAAGCAGGAATCAGAAGTGAGATTGGACATAATATCAAGGAGATCTCAGCGGCATATGAAAAGCTGGGCAGAGGATATTATGATGCCAAGGTCAATCAGAAGGAATTCCCTGATGAGAATGAGACCATTGAACTGATTACGAAAAAAGAGGCAGAGAATCAGAGCCTGAATGAAAAGTTGAGTGCTTTGGATCAATAACTTCTAGAGGATGAAAAATTTCATCCTCTTTTTATATGGTTAATGGTAAAATCAAGACCGTATGAGGAAAGAAAAAGTATGAGTGAGAGCCGGATTGTTATACAGCCTCGTCCATTGACAGCTGTAAATATTTTTATGATTGCTGCCGGATCAGCCCTATATGCTTGTTCCGTCAACATGTTCCTGCAGCCATTGAATCTGTATGCCGGCGGGATTCCAGGTCTATCCCAGATGCTGCGGACGCTGATGTTTACTGATACAGGCACGATAGATGCAGCCGGCATCATCAACTTTCTTTTTAATATTCCTTTATTCCTCCTCGCATACCGCAGTATGAATAAAAAACTGCTGGTGGGGACATTGATCTCTGTTCTGACCCAGACCGTTATATTCACTTTAGTGAAAGTGCCGACTGCTCCATTGCTGGATGACAAGCTTGCCAGCATCATGATTGCAGGTCTTGTCGGCGGGTTTGGCTGCGGCGTTATTCTTTCCAACAGCGGTACGGGCGGCGGTCTGGATTTACTGGGCGTCTACATGGCTAAGAAATTCTCCTGGTTCACAGTGGGCAGGCTGAGTATTCTCTTCAATGCTGTGCTTTACACGTTGTGTGCTGTATTGTTCAATTTCTCAGTCGCCTTATATTCCATTCTCTTCATAGCTTTCTTTTCCTTTACGATTGACCGTTTCCATTATCAGAACATCGAGATTGAACTGATGATTTTTACACATCATCCCGAACTTGCAGAAGTCATTTTGAACAAGTACGTCAGAGGCGTTACAGAATGGGAAGGGAAGGGTTCCTATACAAACCAGGAAACACATGTCCTGGTGACAGTTGTTGCTAAGAGTGAAGTGGAACAGGTCAAGAAGGATATTCTGGCTGTTGATCCAAAAGCATTTATCATTGTCCATGATCATACAACGGTCACAGGTGGATATCAGAAACGTCTGGACGTATAAAAAAGTGAGCATGCTCACTTTTTTTCTTGATGTCTTTCCTGATAGCTGTATTTACATCCACAGTAATCCTGACGATAGATACAGTATTCATCACAGATTGCTTCAGATTTTCTGGCGCCGTCTGCTTTTTTAAAATCAGAGACAAAATACTTCGTATGCGTATACTGTCTGCCTAAGTTCAGCCCAATTTCATTGATCTTCTGTGAATCTTTCTGACGTGAGAAGGTCATGACAGTTGTAAAGAAATCAAAGCCGTGTTCATCTGCATATTGGAAGGCGGCATTCATTCTTTCGCCATAGCATCCAAAGCATGATGTCCATCCTTCTGGATTGTTCCCTCTGTTCTTCAGAACAGTGGCTTCATATTCGTCGTAGCTGTATGCAGGTACGATGACTTTGATTTCATCATGCCAGCGTTCCTTAATGTATCTCTGCAGCTCTGACAGACGGTGATCGTATTCTTCCTTTGGCCAGATGTTGGAATTGTTGTACATGACCGTTACATCAAAGCCGTTTTCTTTGAGAAAATCCAATGGCCAGCAGGCGCATACAATACAGCATGCATGCAGGAGAATGGATGGACTGCGGTCTGGATGCTCTGATTTGAACTGTTTGATCAGCTCAAGAGATTCCTTATAGTAATTCTTTTTACTGGAAGATTTTCTGCTCAGGATGTAGGACAGATATTCTTCTTTTTCTTTGTCATTCATGAGTCAGGAACATGCAGTCTCCAAAGGAGAAGAATCTGTACTTTTCCTTGACTGCTTCTTTATATGCATCCATGATCCGGTCATAGCCTGCCAAGGCACAGATCATCATGATCAACGTGCTCTTTGGCAGATGGAAGTTTGTCAGCATTGCATCAATCGTGTGGTATTGATAACCAGGATAAATAAACAATTTTGTCTCTAGCATGCATTCTTCAAACCTGCCGTAGGTATTCCAGACTGACTCCAGGGTGCGGACACTGGTCGTGCCGATGGCGATGATGCGTCTGCCTTCAGCTTTTGCTTGATTCAATGTGTCTGCGGCTTCCTTGGACATCATGCATACTTCACTGTGCATGTCATGTTCCTTGACGTTCTCCGTATCCATCGGGCGGAATGTACCCAGTCCTACATGCAGAGTTACATCAACAATTGTGATGCCTTTTTCTCTCAGCTTGATAAAGATCTCAGGGGTGAAATGCAGACCTGCAGTTGGTGCAGCTGCACTGCCTTCAATCTTAGAGTAAACGGTCTGATAACGTTCTGGATCATTCAGTTTTTCATGGATATATGGTGGTAATGGTACTTCGCCGAGCTGGTCGAGAATCTCATTGAAGATGCCTTGATAGATCATCTTGAATTTGCGGATGCCCTTGTCTCCAATTTCTACACATTCTGCCTTCAGTCTTCCATCATGGAAGGAGATGACGGTTCCAATCTTTACAACTTTTGCATTGCCGACAAGGCATTCCCAGATATCATTTCCATTCTGTCTCAGCAGAAGGACTTCAACATGAGCACCAGTCTCTTCCTTGGTGCCATAGAGGCGGGCAGGGATGACACGGGTGTTATTGCGGACAACGACATCACCTTCATGCAGGTAGTCAACAATATCATAGAAATGCTTATGCTCTAATTTGCCGCTGTCCATATGAACGACCATCATGCGTGAAGTCTTGCGGTCAGTCAATGGTGTCTGAGCAATCAGTTCTTCTGGCAGTTCATAATCAAAATCACTTGTTTTCAAATCGTCAATATTCATCTTAGAATCCTCTCTCATCAAACTTCATGGATTCCAGTTTTTCTTTCTTGAATTCATTGAAGCGGTCTTCTTTAATTGCTTTTCTTGCGTCTTCCATCAGCTTGATCAAAAATCTCAGGTTGTGGATCGACATCAGTCTAGTGCCGAATCCTTCATTGGTGCGCTGCAGGTGGTTCAGGTAGGCTCTTGTATAGTTTCTGCATGTATAGCAGTCACACTGAGGATCCAGCGGAGTGAAGTCGTCTTTGTAGATGTTCTTACGGATGGAGATGCGGCCTTCACTGGTCATCAATGTGCCATGACGTGCAATTCTGGTAGGAAGCACGCAGTCGCACATATCAATATTCAGGGATACAGCTTCCAGCAGATCATTGACAGCACCGACACCCATTAAGTATCTAGGCTTTTCCAGGGGCAGATGATCAGTGGACATCTTCACCATGCGCAGGAATGTCTCTTTATCTTCACCGACCGATGTTCCGCCGATGGCATATCCTGGAAAGTCCATTTCAACCAATTTCTCAGCACAGTACTGCCGCAGGTCAGCATTGTCGCCACCCTGAACAATCCCGAAGATTGCCTGCTCTTCCGGTCTTTGATTGGCATTCTTGCCGCGTTCTGCCCAGCGCAGGGTACGCTGCATGGAGCGCTCTGCATATTCACGGGTAGCAGGATAAGGAATGCATTCATCGAAGCTCATCATGATGTCAGCACCGATGGCATTCTGGATCTGAATGGATTTCTCCGGGGACAGGAACAGCTTGTCACCGTTCAGCGTATTCTTGAATGTGACGCCTTCTTCGGTGATTTTTCTAGCGTCGGCCAGGGAGAATACCTGGAAGCCTCCGGAGTCTGTCAGCATTGGCCCATGATAGTTCATGAACTTCTGTACGCCGCCCGCTTTCGCAACAATATCTTCACCTGGACGCAGCCATAGATGATATGTATTGGCCAGGACGACACCGGCTCCCATCGCATAGAGCTCCTCCGGTGAGACGAACTTAACGGTTGCCTGTGTGCCGACCGGCATGAACATCGGCGTTTCAACATCGCCATGCGGCGTATGCAGTATACCGGTCCGGGCTCCGGAGTTCTTATCGACATGTGTGATTTCAAAAGTGACTGGACTGCGCATTCAAATACCTCGTTTCCGCATGGCATTATATCATTAATAAGGCAGAATCCCAAGACATCCGTATGTTATAATACTTTCATGAAATCACAGAGGATCCTGATCCGGAATCTGCCGGATGATGGAATAAAAAAGAGAAAGAAGATATCAGTAAAACCAGTACTGGAACTTTACATTATGGTCCTGGTTGGCTTTATCTTTCTTTTCATCAACCGCCCATTTGAATTGATTGCCATCATCATGATCCTGGTCGGGGTTTTTTCACTGATTGTCCTTCCTGACCGTGTGCTTTGTGAATTTTCTGATTCATGGATGGTGCTGTACAATCAGCATAACCGCGCTGAGTGCGTCATGATCTATTATGATGATATTGTGTCCTGGCAGTATGAATGGCATTCATCGGTGGATTCACTGGTCATCTGTCTGCTGGACGGGACAACAGAATCGCTGGATGTCTTCAGCAAGTACCGTCTAGAAAAACTGATGAATGAACATGTACCAGGAAAAGAAATCAAGAGTGTCAGAACGAAGAGGTAGAAGATGGAATACGTAGATAAAAAGGCAGTAGACTGCTGCCGGAAACAGATGGTGTGTGAGAAGGATGTTGATGCCATGAGCGAGATCTTTGCCATGTTCGGTGATTCTACGCGTCTGAAGATCATGAATGCACTGTTTGGCCATGAGTTATGTGTATCTGATCTGGCATCCCTGTTGGAAATGAGCACCAGTGCAATTTCACATCAGCTCGCCAACTTAAAGAAGACAAAGCTTGTCACGACCAAGAAGAAGGGCAAGAATGTTTATTATTCCATGGCGGATGAGCATATCATGAATATTTATAAGATGGCGTTGGAGCACATTCAGGAAAGATGAAAATAGCGGCAATCGATTTTGAGACGGCCAACCGCTCTATGGCGAGCGTATGTTCCGTCGGTGTCTCAACGCTGGATGAAGGTGTTCTGGAAGAAGAAGCATTCTATTCATTGATTGCTCCGGCTGACAATGTCAGCTATTTTGATCCATTCAACATCAGCATTCATCATATTACGCCTGAGATGGTGGAAAGTGCTCCAAGCTGGACACAGCTCTACCCTGATCTGCTGGATTCTCTTACCGGCGGACTGGTATGTGCGCACAATGCAAACTTTGATATGACCTGTCTGAAGCAGACATGCCTGAACACTGGCAGGCCGGTGCCGAAGCTGAAATACTTTGATACTGTGGAACTGAGCAGGCATGTGTTTCCACAGATGCCGCATCATCGTCTGGATGACATGTGCAGCTATCTGGATATTGAGCTGGACCATCATAATGCAGGTTCGGATGCACTCGGATGTCTGATGATCGTCGAGAAAGTCATGGAAATGTCCGGTATCTATGATATTGAAGAACTATTGAAGAGAACGGATACGCATATCCGCATACTCAGACCATAAAAATGAGGTCATCCCAGGATGGCCTCTGTTTATAAAAAAGAGAGGAAATCGAGATGAAGACAGTAATCGTGGAATCGCTAGGCATCAGTGAAGAAAGGCTGCAGGCGCTGGAAGCACCGCTGCAGACAAAGGGCATGACCTTTGTATCCTATGCCAGAACAGCAGATGCAGAAACATTGAAAGAACAAGGAAAAGATGCTGATGCAGTGATCATTGCTAATATGCCATTTGGTGATGACATCATCCGTGCATGTCCGCAGCTGAAGTTCATTGATGTCGCTTTTACAGGCGTTGACCATGTCGGCCTCAAGGCTGCGCAAGAAAAGCAGATTGCGGTGTCCAATGCCTCAGGATATTCCAATGAAGCGGTCGCTGAACTGGCGGTCGGAACAGTCCTGTCCAGCTATCGATATTTAAGAGAGACTGAAGATAACTGCCGCCATGGTCAGACGAAGGAGAACTATATCGGTAATGAGATCAAAGGAAAGACAGTCGGCATTATTGGCTTGGGAAAGATCGGCATGCGTTCAGCTGAACTGTTCCATGCCTTCGGTGCAGAGATCATTGCGTCTAAGAAACATCCTTCTTCACTGCCGGCATGGATCACTCTGACAGACATGGATGAAGTCCTGAAACATGCGGATATCGTTGTCCTGCACTGTCCGCTCAATGAAGAGACAAGAGGGATGATCAATGCAGAGAAGATCAGTCTGATGAAGAAAAATGCACTGCTGGTCAATATGGCCAGAGGTCCAGTCGTCAATTCAGCAGATCTGGCAGATGCGTTGGTCAAGGGAACAATTGCCGGCGCTGCTGTGGATGTTTTCGACAAGGAACCTCCGTTAAGCGAAAATGAACCGCTGCTGAAGGCCCCGCACGTCATCATGACACCGCATATCGGCTTTGCAACCAAAGAGGCAATGGAGATCAGAGCAGAGATTGTCTTCACAAATCTGGCCGCCTGGATGGAAGGAAAACAACAGAATATCATTCTATAATTTCCAAACAAACTCGCACAAATGTAAAAATTTTCATAAGTCTTTCATAGTATTTACATTTATGAAAGAAAGCCGTATAATCGTAATGCAACAAAAAATAGTGCGAGGGGACCTATCCATGAATGAATTTGAAAATAATGCCTATTTCTGGCAGAAAATTGATACGCTTTTTTTATCAAGCGGTTTCAATCTGACTAAGAAAAAAGGTGAAACACATGATACTTTCAAGAACTTGATCTATCCGACAGATTACGGAAAAATGCAGTGCAACAATGACCAGGGCATTTCTATATATGCAGGATCCGGTGATCGGAACAAAGTCACAGCATTGATCATTGCTGCAGATATTCTGGCAAAGGAATTGGATGTCAAAGTCCTTGCTGGATGCAATGCTGATGAAGAGGATACGATTCTTCGCTTTCTGAATCAGACAGATTATCAGAAGACGGTTCTGATCCGCCGCGGCAATGAACTGCCAAGCTGGGGATTCACAGACAACTAAGAAGCTGAAAAGCTTCTTTTTCGATGCACAAATGAAAAAGGGCAGCAGGAAGGCTGCCCTTAAACAATTTCACCATTAAAATTCTTAACAAAGTCATCAGCATCATGATGCTGCAGCAGTCTGCGGGCTGTCAGGAGCGCTCTGCCGTACAGCTCGGGGAAAGAAGAACTGATTGTTTGGTATGGAGCCCATGGGATTGTGTATGAACGGTGTTCATTGTTGATGATGATCTTCGGCTCTTTCTGATACAGCATCATTGCAGTCAGACCATGTATGCCGCCGGTCAGATTTTCAAAAGCATATACTGTATTATAAGTGATGGTGCGTGGATACAGGAACTTTGTCCACGTATAGACTTCGGTTATAGATGCATCAATGGAAGCAGTGCTGATCTCCAGTTGATAGATCTGACGGAACATCGCATGATACATGGCTGCAAGCTTTTTTCTTGCCTGCTCACTCACTTTCAGATATTGAAAGACATCATAACTGGTAACCTGTTTTCCTCTTTGATGCAGCATCCATACATCGATTTCAGCTTCCTGACCGACATGAATCACACCAGTTCTGCCGCCTTCTTTTTTAACAATTGAATCCGTGACCGCAAAGATCAGAGGATGGGCAGTTGAATCAAGGGCATAGTGGCACAGGTATCCCTTGATATAACTGTTGAGAGAAGGATCATCCTTGGCATATTCTTCAAAGAAGCGGATGACATCATACACTTTTGAACCATGCATTAAACCGCCGTACTTATGGAGCGAACCAGGCAGAATAGATGCACGGGAGAAGAACAGCATGTCCGGTCCCTGCGAACCCAGATAGAACATCTGCAGATCAGCAATCTCTTTTCTGAACTGCGGGCTGGTCCTTAAGACATCTTTGACAAATTCAACATGCGTCGTTGCGGCAGGCATTTACTTTGTCTCCAGCTGGATCTTCTTCATCTTGGCAGCCAGTCCATAGACTTTTCTGACCGGCAGGGAACATACAGCGACACGGATGCCGCGGTTGACTTCAACAGTAAAGATATGTTCCTTCATCAATGCTTCATGATATCTTGAACGGAACGCATTGTCTTTCATTCTCAGCGTTACGAAGAAGCCCTCCTTGTAAGGATAGACTTCCAGACCTGCCTGCTTGGCTTCCTTGAGGAAGATGTCTGATCTTTCCTTCATCAGGTCAATATACTTCTGTTTTTCTTTCAGGAAGTTCTCACGGTCATCATTGACCAGCCAGACAAAATTCGCCATGGCAGCATTTGGAATATTAGACCAGGTAGCTCTGGCTTTCTTCTCCATGATGATCTCTACTTCTCGGACATCTTCTGCCTTCTGGGCAAAGATGACAGCTGCACCGCACCGCAGGCCATAGGAAGTCAGTGTCTTGGAGCAGCTGAAGGCGACAACGACCATTGCATTGTCTGACAGTTCATTCCATGTCTCCATGTACTTTCTGCTTTCTGCCAGATTGTTGGAATAGTCAATATAGGCAATATCATCGATCAGGATGAATGGCACTTTCTTGGCAGTTTCATTGATGAAGGCAACAAGTTCCTTCCATTCTGCAATGGTCAAAGAATAGCCGGTCGGATTGTGACATGGATCGTTGATGACCATAACAATGCGCTGCTGATTCTTCAGTACTTCATTGACTGTATCCTTGACGCTCTGCAGGTTGAAGCTGTCACCGTCGAACATTGTATATTTTTCCGTCTTAATATTATTCTCATGTGCCATCAGCGTATAGGAGCCCCATGCAACATCTGGGATGATCAGTGTCTCACCTTCATCGAGAAATGTCGTGATTGACATAGAATCTGCGCCGGAACCGCCCGGGGTTGCAATGACAGAATGCTGAAGCTTGACATCAGCGTTCTGAATGACCCAGTGATAAACGCTGTCACGGAAATCAGGATTGCCGGTAAAGCTTGCCGCATATGCTGCCTTGACCCGGTGGTCAATTGCATCATAGTGATTGAATACTTCATCCAGCGCGACCAGCTTTTCATCTTCACCATACAGTGAGCCAATCGTTGCATCGATCACATTCTCAGCACCAACCTCTGCCTTGTCTTCCTTTGCCTTAGCTACAATCGCAAATACTGTATCTACAATCGGTGTTACATCTGCACTTTTACGAACGAATGTCATAGTTCTTCCTCCTGATTTTCCATGAATATGCAGAAATTATATCACTATATTCTGCATAGAAAAAAGAAAGCACAAAGCTTTCTTCTATTTCCATCGCAGCGGCAGCCTGCCTGGATCTTCAATTAAATGCTTGCGCACCAGCACTGGTGCCAGCAGATTGAATACTAATACCAATAATGCAATCTCAAATGGCAGCAGGATCGTATTCTTGATCAAACTTGTCGCTGCATAGACAACAAATGCCTTGTCATACAGTACTGCACTCCAAAGAGAACCCATCAGAACATTGACTAAGTAGTTGTTCAGCACCTTAGCGGCAGTGATTCTTAAAACGGTGATCTTTCTGCGGTAGAACAGCAGTGCATAGATCAATGAGCCGCAGATAGCTGTCAACGTATAGCCGGCAAAGAAAGGGCCGCTTGGAAATATCGCAAAGCCCAGCAGATCAGTCACCGCAGCACTGACCATTCCTGCTACAGGACCCAGGATGGATGCTTCAACGGCGACTAAAACGAAGTTGATGCCGATTCTCAGATTCTGTGCAACTGGAATGTAGATGTTGCCGACGATGATCTTCATGGCAATGAAGGCTGCCATCAAAGCAATGTAATGAATGTCTTTTAGTTTTGATGCGGAAGATGTCCAAAAATCCTTGGTAAACATAAAGAAAACCTCCTTCCACCATCTGTGAAAGAAAGCTTCATTTCACATAATGGGATATCGCAGATGACCGCAAGCTTTGCTTTTCGTCCATAAGCTCCCACGCTTACAGCACTTAACGCCATCTGTTGAGTTTAAGATAACATATCGTAATATGAGATACAAGGCAGGAAATTCGAATTCATGATATTATGGTACCGCAATGAAAATACTGACGATTACATGTGAAAATATTGAACAGATGAAACTGTACACTTACGGCGGTGCAGATGAAGTCATCACAGCTTTAAAAGGTGCCTGCTTTACTTCGATGCATGAATTGACAATGGCAGAGATCAAGGAACTTGCCTCATGCAATCCTGGAAGAACAGCCGTATTGATGAATCGGCTGTTTGGAGAAGAAGAAAAGCAGAAGGCAGAAGAACTGCTGGATGAAGTGCTGACGTTTGCGGATGCAGTGTTCTTTGCGGATCCGGCATTGATGTATGAAGCGGCAAGACTTGGCAGACAGAGTCAGATGATCTACCGTCCGGAGACCTTGATGACAAGTACCAGGGATGCATCCTGGTGGATGGGGCAGGGACTGCAGTCAGTGCAGATTTCACCATTGTTGACAGAAGATGAGATCAAGATGATTGCTTCATCGGTGCCGCATACAGGCCTGCAGATCCATGGACGCCTCTTGATGAGCGTATCCAAGCGCAGGCTCCTCCATGCATATGCAGAGGTCAATGGTTTGGCAGATATGGCAGAGAAAAAAGATCTGTACCTGCAGGAAGAGAGCAGAGAAGGCAGAATGCCAGTCTAT
The DNA here is from genome assembly GCA_964385925.1 of uncultured Galactobacillus sp. Classification (GTDB taxonomy): domain Bacteria; phylum Bacillota_I; class Bacilli_A; order Erysipelotrichales; family Erysipelotrichaceae; genus Bulleidia. Next base: position 29,965 of record CAYLQV010000026.1, read on the forward strand.
GAGAATGCATACGGTACGTTGATCTATACCGATTTTATACAGCAGTCCTTTGCCTATATGAAAGATTTCATGAATGCAGGTGTCGAACGGTTCGAAATCGATGCCAATGGACTGGCAGAAGAACAGCTCCAGGATACCCTGAAGATTTACCGTGATTTACTGGATGGGCAGGAAGCAGACAGCAGCATCTATTTAGAAAAATACAGCAGCCTGCCGTTCAGCACAGGCTATTATGGACAGAAGACAGTCAAGTAAAATGAAGAGACCAGAATTATTAGCACCGGCAGGTGATCTGCACCGTGCAAAAACAGCAATCCGTTATGGTGCTGACGCCGTATACCTCGGCGGTCAGTTCTTTTCGCTGCGTTCCCGTGCATCCAACTTTACGCTGGAGGATATCAGGGAGGCATGCAGTTTCGCCAGGGATCATGGCGCACATATTCATGTCACGGTCAATATGATTCCGCACGACGAAGACTTTGAAGGTCTGGAAGATTATCTGATGAAGCTGCAGGAATACGGCGTTACCGCAATTATTTCAGCCAGTCCGGCTGTCATGAATGCGGCTGAACATGCAGCACCGAAGCTGCAGATCCACTGCAGCACGCAGATGTCAGTGACCAATTCAGATGCTATCCGTTTTCTGCATGATTCTCTGCATATCAACAGGGCGGTCCTGGCCAGAGAATGCACGATGGATCAGGTAAAATCAATCACCAAAAATTCGCCGGTAGAAACAGAAGCGTTCATTCATGGCGGCATGTGTGTTAATTATTCCGGCAGATGTACGCTGTCCAACCGCATGACACTGCGTGATGCCAACCGCGGCGGATGTGCGCAGTCCTGCCGCTGGTCCTATCACGTCTATGAATGTGACAGGGAGACAGATCATACATCTTTATTCACGATGGGAAGCAGAGATCTCTGTGCAGCATCATACATGTATGACTTGATGGATGCCGGTGTTTCCTCACTGAAGATTGAAGGAAGAATGAAGACCGAATACTATGTTGCATGCATTGTTTCAGCGTACCGTCATCTGATTGATGAAATTGCTGAAACAGGAGCACCATTGTCTGAAGACAGAATGGCAGTGCATTTAAAAGAAATCATGCGCGGTGAGAACCGTGAGACATGCAGCGGCTTCTATGCCGGCAATGCAGGCCTGGATACCTTGATTTATCACGCCAATTCCAATTCAGATGTCAACCATGATTTCCTCGGCACCGTTAAGAGTGTCAAAGGAAACGGTACCTGCATCATTGAGAGCAGAAATGTATTTGCGGTCAATGAGACGCTTGAATTTTTGACCCCAGGCAGTGAGAACCGTTCCTTTGTCCTGACATCCATGAAGAATGACAAGACAAAGGAGAGCATTGATGAGATTCGTTCACCGATGACGCTTGTAGAGATTCAAGTCCCATTTGAAGTACAGGAGAATGATATCCTGCGGAGGTACAGATGATCATAGAAGGCAATGTCAGTGTCAAAGCTGCTCTGATGGGCGGCCGCCGACAGGTGGAGAAGATCTATGTTGATGAGGCAAAGCATGATAAGGATTCTTCATGGATCCTTCATCGGGCAGAAGAAAGAAATGTTGAAATCATCAGATGCAGACGCGAACAGATTGACCAGATGGCAAGCGGCAGAACGCACGGTGGTCTGCTGGCAGAGGTATCTGTGAGAAGGTATCAGCCAATTGAAGATACAGATGCAGGGGTGAAGACCTTTGTTGTCTTATTGGAAGGCATCGAAGATCCCTTCAACTTAGGATATATTATGCGTACTCTCTATAGTGCCGGATGCACAGGTCTGATCCTGCGGAGGCGGGACTGGTCAAATGCAGAGAGCACAATTCTGAAATCTTCCGCCGGAGCAGGCGAATATATTAATATTGTGCTCAGTGATGATCCTGCGGAAACAGTCAGATGGTATAAGGAAAAAGGAGTCAGATGCTACGCAGCCATGCGCAGAAATGCCCTTACCTGCTATGAAGCAGACTATCGGGGACCAGTGCTGTTGGCCATTGGTGGAGAAATGCGTGGACTTTCCTCCGGTGTCCTCAAGGAAATACAGCAGAATATCTATATTCCATATGCCAATGACTTCCACAGCGCTTTGAATGCGGCGGGAGCTGCTGCCGTTTTGGGCTTTGAAGTCTTCCGACAGAGAAATGTTTGATTGCGATACGGAAACAAGTGTAATTGAACTGAAAACAACGATTTTGTAAATTATTTCAAAGAAAATCTGAAAAAAATTTCATCTGAAAGCGCTTTTCTGCGCTTTTTTGTATTTTATTCAGTTCGGTTTGCTGGTATGATATCTCCGAAACATGGAGGGAATCACATGAAAGAAGCTTATTATTTTCACGATGACACAGTAATCCTAAATTATTCCAAGAAGTATCTTACCAGTAAACATGAGATTGTTTCCGCAGAAATATTTGATGAGTTCCTCAATCATTTTCTGGACGATCTCAAAACGCATCACGTTGATCTCTACAGTTATCTGGCTGAAGGCGGCAAGGATAATGCACAAATCAAGAAAGAGATTAAGTTTGTCCTGAAGACTCTATTGATCTCAGAGCCGAAGGAAATCAATGATGCTTATACAAAGATTCCAGATGAATTGTTGGCTGTCATTGAACGCGGATATAATTACTGGCGTTCTCTGCAGAAATATTCCATTCTTTACACGCATAATGAAGAGGGCTTCCAGATCCAGAGCTTTATTGATGCGGACAACCGTGAGAACAATCTAGTACTGGATTTCTACCGTGAGATTGAGCAGAAGGTACAAGGCTCCCGTAATAAGGTATTCCGTCAGCTGCAGGCTGGCACGAATGCCTCCATGCTGATCAGCTATTATCAGTGGAAAGCTCCGCTGGGGTATGAAAAGCTGGAAGATATTCCATTTATCAATGAGATCCTGCTGCGTACACCGTTGATTCTTCATCCAGCGCACAATAAGCGTACAAATGTCTTTAAGGATGCTGAGCACAACCCAATGGCAGATTTTGTCAAGGGTGACAAGGAATGGTTCTGCTATCCAGCCAAGGTCGGTTCTTTATTGATTTACTGCTACTTCCATAGAGACTTCATCGGTTCTGCCGTTGCCACAGCCAACCTGTTTGAATTAGCGGATGCGGCTGATGCAGTTGCCAAGAAACCGGATGCCATCATGCTGTTCGGCAATCCTGACGGCGGCTCTGATACAACATTCTGGCATGATGCTGAAAATGACATTTGGATCCTGAAGGATTCCAATGATCCAGCCATTGACTATTTCGGCTATACAAAGAAGTCCATCCTGACTCTGCACAACTTAGTCATGATCCAGCGCGGATGGCTGCCAATCCATGGTGCTATGGTCAACGTCTATCTAAAGGACGGCACCAAGAAGGGCCTGATGTTCATGGGCGATTCCGGTGCCGGCAAGTCCGAGACGCTGGAAGCTCTGAGCACACTTGCTTCTGACCTGATCGACCATCAGGAAACGGTCTTTGATGATATGGGCACAATCCATGTCAACGCTGACGGTGAAGTCAGAGGACAGGGTACAGAGATTGGTGCCTTTGTCAGACTGGATGATCTGGATAAAGGCACAGCATATAAAGATATGGACCGCTCCATCTTCTTCAATCCTGAGAAGGCGAACGCAAGAGTTGTCATTCCGGCAGCTCCATACAATGTTGTGACAGCCGATCATAAGATTGACATCTTCCTGTATGCCAACAACTATACCGACAAGAGGGGCATGCACTTGTTCACAACACGTGATGAAGCTGAACCGGTCTTTGTTGAAGGCAAGAGATTTGCCTTAGGCACAACCCAGGAGAAGGGACTCTCCACAACCTTCTTTGCAAATCCATTCGGACCGATGCAGAGACAGAAGGAGACAAAAGTCCTGATCGATAAGCTCTTCGACAAGCTGTTTGAAGAGAAGATCCCAGTTGGTGAAGTCTATACATGCCTTGGTCTGCCGAATAAGGGAGACCACGGTATCGAGAAGGCTGCAGAAGCACTGGTCGATTTCGTCAAAGAGAAGTAATTGAAAGGCATCATGGGTCGCCATGGTGCCTTTTTTTGATATTCAATGGTATACTTTTAGACATGGAAAACATTGTTTCTCTGCAGAATGCAAAAATCAAGAAATGGACATCGCTCCATAAGAAAAAGGACAGGGATCTGACCGGGCTTTTCTTAGTGGAAGGAGAGCATCTGATTGGTGAGGCATTGGCAGCAGGGTGCGTGGAAGACATCATTACGGATACAGACTGTCCTTATGATTTCACTTCTGTCTATCAAGTGACACAAGCCATCATGGCCAAGCTGTCAGAGAATGTCTCTGAGGTCCATCTGATTGCCGTATGCCATAAGCTGGACCAGGCACCGAATCATCTGAACAGAGTCATTCTGCTGGATGGTGTACAGGACCCAGGCAACTTAGGCACGTTGGTCCGTACGGCAGTATCCTTCTCCTATGATGCAGTCTACTGCTCAGAAGATACCTGTGATCTTTATAATGATAAAGCAGTCCGCTCCACGCAGGGCGCACTGTTCCATATCCCTGTCATCAGAGGAAATCTGATGGATATCATGACCCAGCTGAAAAAAGAAGGCTTTACCGTCATTGCTACTTCATTGGAAGAGTCTCATAAAATGGATGAGATTCCTGAGACAAATAAAATGGCCTTCATTTTTGGCAATGAAGGTCAGGGCGTCCATGATGATCTTCAGGCAGCGGCGGATGACCGTCTGCGCATCGATATGCATGGCTTTGAATCATTGAATGTAGCTGTTGCCGGCGGCATCGTCATGTATGCATACCGGCCGAAAGATTAATACCAGCCGTAAGAGAAATGTTTTTCTCCTTCGACGACAGGCACCTCTTTGACTGACATATCATCAACCCGGATAAAGCGGTTGCCCTGACTGACCTTTTCCAGAAAGGCATCGATCAGTTCCTGTTCTCCCTGGATATAGATCTCCACCATGCCGTTGTCTAGATTCTTGACTGAGCCGGTCAGACCGCGGGACTGTGCTTCCATCATGCAGAAGCCGCGCATACCGACTCCCTGGACCTGTCCGTCTACAAATACGTGATAGCGTTTCATATTTTTCCCTCTCTTAATCAATCATTTCTAAATAGAATGCGAGCATATGATAAATATATTATTAAGCAGACCAGACTTTCATGAAGCCTGGGCATATGAATATCTCAACGGCATCCTGACTCCTGGGATGCATGTTCTGGTGATGCCGCTGAGCCATGATGAGGGCTGGGCGGCAGATGGAGAGACATTTGAACAGCATTATCGGAAGGGCTCACGCCACTATGAGAAAATTGTCTCACCATTCCGCATGTATCAGATGAAAGATGCGGATATCAAGTGGTTCAATCCTTACAAGGATGACCGCAGCGTACTGCAGAATGAACTGAAGAACTGTGATGTGCTGTATCTGACCGGCAGTGATCCAGATGTCATGATGGAATGCATTGCTGATCAAGAAATCGAGAATGATCTGCGCAGGTATGACGGCATACTCATGGGTGATGCCTCCGGCTCCAAGATCATGATGGATGAATATTATTCTGATCATGAATGGAATGAAGAGGGAGGACAAGGCCTGGGGCTGCTGCAGGGCTTCTCCTTGGAGACAGGATACGTCGAGGATGTTGTCCATCTGAAGCATATCATTCGCTCCATTGAGGAGAAAGGAAGAGCTGTCTTTGGCTGTCCGGCGAAAGCAGGCATTTTGATCCAGAATGGGCACTATGATCTGATGGGCGATGCCTTTACATGCAATGAAGATGATCTTGACCGCATCTATCAGGCATATGAAGATGCCAGATCCCGCTATGAATACTATGGAGATAATGGAGATTGGTGATCAGTCAGCAGAGATGACGGTAAGCACGTCATCTTTTACTTTGAATTTGATTTCCATGCCGGCGAAGACAAAGCCATATGTCCGCTCTGGATCATTCTGATACGGTGGACGCGGATCCATGGACAGGACTTCTACGAGAGCAGCGATTTTATCTGCAGGAATCTTTTCACCAACGACCGGAGACATCTGCACATGGAGCTTGCGCACATCAGGTTCTTCTGCAAAGCCAGGTGCTGCGTTGAGACGGTCGGAATAAGGGATATAAGGCTTGATATCATAGATTGGAGTATTGTCCATCATGTCAGCCCCAATTACATCAATGACAGTGCCGTATTCTTTTGTCCTGCGGATGGCATCGATCTTGACCGCACTGAGACCGACCGGATTCGGCCGGAACGGAGAACGGGACGCAAAAACACCAATCCGCTTCGTGCCGCCAAAGCGGGGCGGACGCACAGTAGGCGTCCATTCATGATCAAATGAGGCATTGAAGCCCCAGATCAGCCAGATATGCGAAAAGTTTTCCATTCCTTTTAAAGCACCGTCTTTCCGGTATTCCTTTTCAAACACAATTGTGGCTTTCAGCTCTTCAGCCAGACCCGGCTGACGGGGAATGCCGAACTTTGTTGCGAAATCCGTATGGATATGGGCAATTGGATGTAATGTCAGATTATTCCTCATAGATAATATTTTAACTTGCTTTGTCCGAAAGTTAAATCTATAATCGTGTCATAAAGCGTAAGAGAAAAGACTAGTATGTCAATCCACAGGTCAAAGAGAGGGATCCATCCGCTGAAACGGTCCTGACCATGTATTGTACAGAATTCACTTTTCGAGCGAAGCCAATCACTTCCGTCTGATCTGCGTTAAAGATCCAATCAAGAGCACATTCGATGAATGTGAATCAGGATGGTACCGCGCACACTGCGTTCCTGTTATTTTGCAGGAGCGTTTTTTATTGGAGGAGACATATGAGCGATAAGATCACAGAAGTACAGCAGGCTGCCCTGAAAGCAGTCAATGAGGCAAAAACTTTAGCTGAATTGAATGAAGTCAAAGTCCAGTATCTAGGAAAAAAAGGAGAGATCCAGGCTCTGATGAGTGAAATGCGGGCTCTGCCGAAAGAGGAGAAGCCGGCATTTGGTCAGAAGGTCAATGTATGCAAGCAGGAAGTCAGTGATGCTCTGGACAAAAAGCAGCAGGACTTGGAAGTCAATGCAACAGCTTCCAAGCTTGTCGAAGAAAAGATCGATATCACACTGCCGGGCGATACTGTCCGTTTAGGGACGACGCATCCGCTGATTCTGATTCAGCAGGAAATTGAAGACCTGTTCTTAGGCATGGGGTATAAGATTGCTGAAGGCCCAGAGCTCGAGCAGGACCACTATAACTTTGAGCTGGCCAATATTCCGCAGGATCATCCGGCAAGAGACATGCAGGATACTTTCTATATTGATCCGAATACTTTATTGAGAACACATACGACAGCTATGCAGATGAGAGAACTGGAGAAAGCAAACGGCAGGACACCGATCAAGCTGATCTGTCCGGGCAAGGTCTACAGAAGAGATGATGATGATGCGACCCACAGCCACCAATTCATGCAGTGCGAAGGTCTCGTTGTCGGCGAGCATGTTACTTTGACGGATTTAAAAGGCACTTTGGAATTCATGGCCAATAAGATGTTCGGCGAAGGCAGAAAGATCAGATTCAGACCTTCCTACTTCCCATTTACTGAACCGTCTGTTGAAGTTGATGTCTCCTGCCCATTCTGCAATGGCAGGGGGTGCAGTGTATGCAAAGGCTCCGGCTGGATTGAAATCCTCGGTGCCGGCATGGTCCATCCGCATGTATTGGAGATGAATGGCTTTGATCCGGAGAAGTGCTCCGGCTTTGCATTCGGTGTCGGTCTGGAAAGAGTTGCGATGCTGAAGTACGGCATCAATGATATCCGTAATTTCTATATCAATGATGAACGTTTCTTAAATACGTTTGATCGTTTTGACTGATGAAGGAGAGAAAAGAAAATGAAATTAAGTTATAACTGGCTCAAAGAATATGTAGACCTCTCCGACATCACACCGGAGGAACTTGCTGACCGCATGACCACGGCTGGTCTTGAAGTAGAAGGTCTTGAACCAATGGCGCAGGCGAGCGGCCTCTGCATTGGTGAAGTCAAAGAGTGCGAAGACGTTGAAGGTACGCATCTGCGTAAGACACAGACTTGTGTCGGCGATACAACATATCAGATTGTCTGCGGTGCACCGAACTGCCGTAAGGGACTGAAGGTCATCGTTGCTCTTCCTGGTGCGAAACTGCCGGGCGGCACGATTGAAGCGAAGCCTCTGCATGGCATGGAATCCAACGGTATGCTGTGCTCTCTGCTGGAACTTGGCGTTGACCGTAAGAGCCTGCGCGATAATCAGGTCAACGGCATTGAAGAACTGGCTGCGGATGCGCCGGTTGGTGAAAAAGATGTGCTGGGCTATTTAGGCCTGGATGATACAATCCTTGATGTTTCATTGACACCAAACAGGGCAGACTGTTCTGCAATGTGGAATATGGCTAAGGAAGTTGGTGCCATTCTGCATCGTGAGGTCAAATGGCCGGATTATGCCGGCAGAGCTAATGTCGGTGAAAAGGGAGATTTCAAAGTCGAGGCAAAGACAGACAAGTGTTCCTGCTATCTTGGCAAGGTCGTCAATCATGTCAAAGTCGGTCCTTCACCAAAATGGATGCAGCAGTACTTGAATGCTGCCGGCATCAATTCCATCAACAACGTTGTAGATATTTCGAACTTTGTCATGCTGGAGACAGGACAGCCTCTGCATTACTATGATCTGAAAAAGCTGAAGGCACATGAGATCACGGTTGTAGATGATCAGGAACTGACAATGAAAGCTCTGGACGGCAATGAATTTGCCATTCAGAAAGGTGATATCTTAATTACTACAAACGGAGAAGCTACCGGCATTGCCGGCATCATGGGCGGTGAAGAGTCCATGATCGATGAGAATACAGATTCCATCTTCATTGAAGCAGCTCACTTCCATCATGCATCCATCCGTCATACTTCCATCCGCTTGAATCTTGTAACTGAAGCTGCCCAGAGATTCACCAAGGGCATCGAAGTACTGGCCATGGATAAGGCAGTAGACCGTTCCGTACAATTGCTGAGTGAATATGCAGAAGCCTCTGGTTATGAAGCAACTGTCAAGGCAGGCGATGAGAACTATCAGCCATTGACTGTTGTTGAAACATTGACGCACTGCAACGGTCTGCTGGGTACATCCTTCACTATGGATGAAGTTGTTGAGACACTGAAGTGGCTCGACTTCAATCCGGAAGTCAATGGTGATGCCATCACATGCCACATTCCTTCCTACCGCATCGATATTGAAGGAAAGGCAGACATTGATGAAGAAGTCATTCGTCTGATCGGCTTTGACAGCCTTGGCAGCACACTGCCTCAGATTGCCGCCACCGTAGGTCAGAAATCTCCAGTGCAGTCTATGCGCCGCACGACAAGAGAATCTATGATGGCTATGGGACTGAATGAGATTGTTACATATACCCTGGTTGACCAGGACTATATTGATAACAGCCTGGATCCAGTCGGCGAAGCTGTTGCGTTGGCAATGCCAATGAGTGAAGCAAGAAAATATCTTCGTACCAGTCTGATCAATTCTGTTCTTGAATGTGTGCAGTACAATGAAGCACATGGCAATCAGAATCTAGGCTTCTATGAGATGTCCAAGCTCTATGGCAAAGAAGGTAAAGAAGCAGAAAGACTTGCAATTGTATTAGATGGAGATCTGAATGCTGATCCGCTGCGGAAACTGGAACAGCCTGGCGACTTCTATGCTCTGAAGGGAATCATTCTTGCATGGCTGAAGAAGTGCGGATATACAGGCAGCCGCATCCGCATCTGTGAGAATAAAAAAGATACGGTGCACTTCCATCCTTACAGAAGTGCAGAAGTATACTTAGGCAAGGATTTCCTTGGCATATTCGGTGAAGTTCATCCAGCCTATGCAAAGAAGTTTGATCTGGGCAGGATCACATATGCTGAACTGACTGTGGATGCTGTATATCATGGCAGCACCGGCCGTATTAAATTCGAGGAGCTGAACAAGTTCCAGGCTGTATCCCGTGATATTGCACTTGTTGTTGCCCGTGATGTACCAGCACAGAATATCCTGGAAGCAGTCCGCAGAAGCGGCGCCAAGATTGTTTCCGATGTACAGATCTTTGATGTCTATGAAGGTGAGCATGTCGCTGCTGATCAGAAGTCAGTTGCTCTTCATATCACTTATCAGACAGATCATACTTTGAAGGATGATGAGATCAATGAAGCACATACAAAGATTCTCAACAGCCTCAAAGAAAAAGTAAAAGCAGAACTGCGTGCATAACAAACAGGGAATGTCAGAGATGACATTCCCTTTCTTATGGGTATAAAATATTTACAGTAAGCAGCCTACCAACATCATTCAGGAGGACAATCATGAAGAAGCTGACAATGGACAGCACAATCGGTGAAATTTATCATACCGCAATCGGCCATGACATTCTTTATAAAATCTTAATGCAGGCAAATATCCCTGAATTTTCAATCAGCAACCCGTTGACTTCAAAATTAAAGCTGAAGGCAGTTGTTCCGTTAACAAAAAAGATGCTTGATGATGAATTCTGGGATGCTTTTCTGCATCTCATCAATTCTGAGACAGCAGAACCTGTCACTGGCAAAGGTGAGATTCAGCCCAAGTGGTGGAAAGAATCTGTCTTCTATCAAGTCTATCCACGGACATTCATGGACAGCAATCATGACGGTGTAGGTGATATCAAAGGCATCTCCTCCAAGCTGGATTATTTAAAGGAGCTCGGCATCAATGCCCTGTGGCTTTCACCAATCTATGACAGTCCTATGGATGACAACGGATATGACATCCGCGACTACCGCAGGATCAATTCTGAATTCGGCACAATGGCAGATTTTGATGAACTGCTGAACGGCATTCATGACCGCAGCATGAGGCTCATTATGGATCTGGTCGTCAATCATACCAGTGATGAGCATCAATGGTTCCAGGAGGCATTGAAGTCACCAGACAGTCCTTACCGTGACTATTACTTTATTTATCCGCATTCGCAGGAAGCACCGAACAACTGGACTTCTTTCTTTGCCGGGAAGGCATGGGATCAGTATGGCGATGATCATGAATGGGCACTTCATCTGTTCGCAAAGAAACAGATTGATTTGAACTGGGACAATCAGGAAGTCAGAAAAGGTGTTGAAGAGATGGTGAACTGGTGGCTGGATAAAGGTGTCGACGGCTTCCGGCTCGATGTCATCAACTATATATCGAAAGATAAAGGCCTGCCGCATGGGGATGAATCCGTCGGCAGCCTGATGGGCTATACCGGCATTGAACATTATTTCTACGGACCTCACCTGCATGAATACCTTCATGAGCTCAATGAGAAATGCTTTGCGCCGCATGATGCATTCTCTGTCGGTGAGACACCGGGACTGGGCATGCAGATGTGCCAGCTGGTCACAGGCGAAGAGCGGAAGGAACTGGATATGGTCTTTTCCTTCGATCATCTGGAAACACCAGGTCATGTGCGCTGGGATGACTATCAATATGATCTGAACTACTACCGTGACTATATGGTCGACTGGCTGAAAAACTATGGAAACAACTGCTGGATGTCCTTGTTCTACAACAATCATGACAATCCGCGGATGGTATCTAAGATTGATCCAGATGGGAAATACACAGCAGCTGTGGAAGAACTCCTGGCTGTGATGCAGTTCACTTTAAAAGGAACGCCGTTTGTCTTCCAGGGAGATGAAATGGGTCTTGCTGATTTACCGTTCAAAGACATCTCAGAGCTGAATGATGTCGAATCCAAAAACTACTACAGACAGCTGCAGGAGCAGGGAAAGACACCGGAAGAGGCGTGGCATACTGTATTGGCAGGCACCCGCGATCATGTACGGCAGATGCTGCCGTGGAATGATGCAGAAGTGCCGGAGCACTTGAAGCAGACGATTGATCTGAATATAACGAACATGTATCAGAAGCTGATTGCACTGAGACGTTCGCATAAGGCATTGATCTATGGTGAATTTAAAGTGCTGGACAAGCGTCACAACCGTTTTGTATACAGCCGTGGGAATCAGGAAGAAGAATTGATCATAGATTGTAATTTAACAGATAGAAAAGTCATTCCGTATCAAGTGAATGCATCCTATGAACTGATCTGGCCGGAAGTGCTGAAAGGCACATCATTACCTTCATACGGGGCAAGAATCTGGTGCAGGAAAAAGTAAAAAGAAGATCATGCATGCAACGTCATTAAGTTAAGATATCAAGAAGGATCACCTGAAAGGCATAAAAGCTG
>CAYLQV010000027.1:0-39209 GCA_964385925.1 uncultured Galactobacillus sp.
GGATAAAAAGAAAATGGCATCAGCCTAAGTTCCCTTAAGTTGATGCCATTGGCTGCGCAGGCAGCTTTTTCTATAGCATAAGAAAAAGAACCAGTTACTGGTTCTTTTTGAATGCTTAGGCGCGTCCGGAATATTTTCCGTCAGCTGTAGAAACTTCGATTGTTTCGCCTTCGTTGATGAATAATGGAACACGGACATTCAGACCTGTTTCCAGAACAGCGTTCTTTGAAGCAGATGTAGCTGTGTTGCCCTTAACAGCAACTTCGCACTCTGTGACCTTCAGGTTGACCTTATCTGGTAAGATAACGCCGAGCATCTCGCCGTTATATACGGAGATAGTTACCATGTCAGATGCCTTGAGGAACTGCTTCTCCCAAGTCAGTCTTTCTTCTGGAATCTCTGTCTGTTCATATGTTTCTGTGTCCATGAAGACTAATGAAGTACCATCATCATAGAGGTACTGCATTTCTCTCTTGTCGATGAAAGCTTCCTCGACACGGTCAGAACCAATCAGACCGATTTCCTTTACAACTCCTGTTTTAGGGCTCTTAACTTTTACAGCGACCTTCATTTTCGCCATTGCTGTCTTATTGCGATCTACTGTAATAGCCTGATAGAGTTCACCCTCCCAGACAAAGCACTGTCCAGGTTTAATTTCTGTTGACTGAATCATTTCTTATATTCTCCTTCTCAAACAATTACCTATTTTGGCTGAATAAAGAGCGATTGTCAAATTTTTTACTTGAAAAATAAGAAAAAGATATATGGACATCGTCCACATATCTCATAAAAGATGAATATTGTGTTTCTCGCAGCCTTCAATCATTTCTTCCGGCCAGATGGAAGCCTGGACTTCACCGACATGTGCTTTGTTCAGCAGCAGCATGCATAATCTGGACTGTCCGATACCACCGCCGATGGTATAAGGAAGTTCCTTGTTCACGATCATCTTATGGTAAGGAAGGGTCAGTCTGCCCTCACAGTTGGCAGCTTTACATTGGGAAACAATGGACTTTTCATCAACACGGATGCCCATGGAGGAGATTTCCAGAGCCCTCTGCAGGGATGGCAGCCAGAACAACAGGTCTCCATTGAGATCCCAGTCATCATAGTCCGGTGCTCTGCCGTCATGCGGCTTGCCGGATCTCTTTAAAGGCTTGCCAATATGCTTGATGAAGACGCACTTCTTGTCTCTAACAATGGCATTCTCTCTGTCCTTGACGCTGAGGTCAGGATAGAGGTCTTCCAGCTGCTGGGAAGTGATGAAGAAGACATCATCTGCTAAATGGCAGACAGCCTGCGGATACTTGTACCAGACTTCATGTTCCATATGCTTGATGACTTTGAAGATGGTCCGGACAGTTGCCTCCAGTGTCTCTTCAGTACGTTCTTCCTTCGTAATGACCTTTTCCCAGTCCCATTGATCAACATAGGCACTGTGAAGATTATCAAGAAGTTCATCTCTGCGGATGGCATTCATGTTGGTATACAGGCCTTCATGGACTTCAAAGCCGTATTTCTTTAAGGCATATCTCTTCCATTTTGCCAGGGACTGTACAACTTCAATCTTGTCACCAGGCATTTCCTGGATGTCAAAGCTGACTGGACGCTCAATGCCGTTCAGATTATCATTCAGACCTGAGCTCTTTGTAACGAATAAAGGAGCACTGATCCTGAGAAGATTCATTTCCTTGCCAAATTCTCTCTGGAATGTATCACGGATATATTTAATCGCTTCCTGCGTTTCTTTTACATTTAATACTGGATCATAGTTTTCTGGGATCTGAAGATTCATTTCAATCACCTCGTCTTATAAAATATTGGTAATATTCTATCACATCCAATAAACAATAAAATCAATTTTTATGCACCTTGCTTGCGAATTGTGTAAACTTACCATATAAAGGTTAGTGAAAAGAGGAATCTTATGACAAGATATGATATTGCAATTATCGGCTCCGGACCGGCAGGCCTGGAGGCGGCTTTAACAGCTAAGAACCGGAATAAATCCATCCTCCTGTTCGGCTCAAAGGTAATCTCGAATAAAATGCAGGTCATTCATCATCCAATCACCAACTATTTAGGCCTGAAGAATGTGACTGGCAAAGAGATGGCTGATATTTTCTTAGATCAAATCACGGATGCAGGCATCGAGATCCATGAGCAGAAGGTCACGACAGTATATGCCATGGGCGATTATTTCACCCTGCAGCTGAGCAATGCGGATTATGCGGAAGCGGATGCGGTCATTCTAGCCGCCGGCGTCACTGCCGGCAAGCCGTACCCAGGTGAATCAGAATTCCTGGGCAGAGGTGTATCCTATTGTGCAACGTGCGATGCGCCATTATATAAAGGAAAAAAAGTAGCTGTCATCGGCGGATCTGCTGAAGAAGAAGCAGAGAGTGATTTCCTGGGAGAAGTCTGTGCAGAAGTAACATATATTCCACTTTATCAGGGGACACCGTCTTTTACTCATGATAATATAAGAGTGCTTTATGAAAAGCCGGTGGAGATCATCGGCGGCATGAAGGCAAATGCATTAAAGACAGAACAGAGTACAATTGATACGGACTGCATCTTTATCTTAAGAGAAGCACAGTTTCCAGGACAGCTGGTACCAGGACTGGAAACAGACGGAGCCGCTGTTAAAGTAGACCGTCAGATGAGAACAAACATCAAGGGTCTCTTTGCAGCAGGTGATATTACCGGCATCCCATATCAGTTTGCCAAGAGTGCAGGTGAAGGAAACGTTGCAGCGATTTCAGCAGCGTCATATCTGGATCAGAGGAAAAGAGAAGCTAAGTAAACGAAAGTGAGGCGTCATGCAGGCGAATCTTGAAAGAGTCATCTCGGCAGTAGAAGAGAATGAAGTCATTGAAGGCACGACCATCGTCAATACGACCTATGACTGTGCCGGCTATCGTATTTCATATATCTCCATGTCAAAAGGGACCTTTATGTCTCCGGAGAGGTTTCGCAGCCCGACTTTGATCTATGTCATGAAGGGTGTTCTGCGGATTGCCATTATGGGCAAGAATAATAGGCGCGAAGCTCGAATCACAACTGGGCAGGGATATTTCCACCCAGCGCAGGAATATGCCGGCTATTATGCTGATGAATCTAATGTCATCTTCACTGAGATCGTACTTCGCACTGATTCTGAAATTGCCATGCGCATCATTCCTCATTCTCCTCAGGATTTGATTCATCTGGTCCATTATGAACCAGGACAGATCTCCCGTTCACATTTAATTAATGATGAGTTCTTTCAGCTGACATTGTCTGCATGTTCAGAACCAGAGCGAAAGGAATTCTTCAGTGATAAGCAGCCAGTAGTAGTGCACTGCATGGAAGGCAGAGTCACACTGTCGCATAATGAGGAACAATTCAGTCTGCAGAAGGGAAATTCCTTCATCATACCGATGAATTATCAATGCACTATATCTGTATCCGGACGTACAAAACTGGCGGTTCTGTACTTGGCTGATACGAAGAAACAATTTATTTAAAGCCTGCGGTCAAGAGAAACTGCAGGTTTTTTTCTTAGATTTTCATGACAGCGTTGAAACATGTCTTGGTAAACTTTCATAGATTGGTTTACCAAGATGAAAATTATGAAAAGGAACGATGAAGTTCTTTACTTTTCACGCCATATCCCTTACGATATTCGTGTTTCAGCAAGTAAATTGATTTTCTGTATCTGGTAACTTATTTTGTCCCGTCGGACGGAAGGATGGAGCTATGGCGTCAAGTGTTGTGACTCTCCAGACAATCAAATTTTTTTGTTTATGTGATACCCGTATTCTGCACTCTTTGAATATGGGCAGAAAGAATCATTACATTATGAATAACTTTTATACAGCTCACAGGTAACTTGTGGGCTGTTTTATTTTGTCTACTAAGAGGAGAAAAAGGATATGAAAAAAGTTGCGGTAGTGATGGGTTCAGACAGTGATTTCGGTGTCATGTCAAAGGCAGTATCAGTATTAAAGGGATATGGCATTCCTTATGAAGTCCATGTTTATTCAGCCCATCGGACACCTGAGGAAGCATCAGCTTTCGCCAAGAATGCAAAAGAGAACGGATTCGGTGTTATCATTGCCGGCGCCGGCATGGCTGCAGCTTTAGCGGGTGTACTGGCTGCCCATACAACGCTTCCTGTCATCGGTGTTCCGTTAAAGAGTGCGGTGCTGGAAGGAACAGATGCCTTATTGGCAACTGTCATGATGCCAAGCGGCATTCCTGTTGCGACTGTTGCAATTGATGGTTCAAAGAATGCGGCATACTTGGCTGCTGAGATCATCGCCTTAGGGGATGATGGCCTGGCAGAAAAGATTGCGGCAGACCGGAAGGCACAGAGTGACGGTGTTCTTGCTAAAGACAAGGCCATTCAGGAAAAAGTGAAAGAACTCTAAGGGGAAAACAATGGAGAATACCATTCATGAAGAGTGTGGTGTCTTTGGCATCTTTGATCCAAATCAGACACACAATGTAGCATCCCAGGCATACTATGGACTATTTGCCCTGCAGCATCGCGGACAGGAGTCCTGCGGCATTGCGGTCAATGACCGCGGTGTCATTACCTGTCATAAAGATGTCGGCTTAGTCAGAGATGTCTTTAATGCGGATGAACTGAAGAAGCTTGGCAATGGACAGATGGCTATCGGTCACACCAGATATTCGACCTTTGGAACTGTTAATCGCACCAACGCACAGCCGCTGGTTGTCAGGCATATCAAAGGACAGCTGGCGATTGCCCATAACGGCAACTTAACAAATGCAACAGAACTGCGCCGTCAGCTGGAATTCTCCGGTGCCATCTTCCATACAACAAATGATTCCGAGATCATTTCCTATATGATCATCCGAGAACGGCTGACGGCTTCTTCCATTGAAGCTGCCGTCGAACGTGCGATGGACCGTCTGGAAGGTGCCTATTCTTTAGTCATCATGTCACCGGAAAAACTGATTGCGGTCAGAGATGAGACTGGATACAGACCATTGGTCATGGGCAAGACGGAAGACGGACAGATCGTCTTTGCCTCCGAAACGTGTTCCCTGGATGTCTTAGGTGCATCATATGTACGCGATCTGGATGCAGGCGAGATTGTTGTTGTGGACAACAGCGGTATTCGTTCCATCCGTACGCACTGCAAAGGCAGATCCCATATGTGCGTCTTCGAATTTGTCTATTTTGCCAGACAGGATTCGTATATTGCCGGCATGTCCGTTCATGAAGCAAGAAAGAACGCTGGCAGGTTCCTGGCACAGGAACATCCAGTCGATGCAGATGTTGTCATCGGTGTCCCAGACTCCGGTCTGGATGCAGCAATTGGATATTCCAATGAGAGCGGCATCCCATACGGCATGGGCTTTATTAAGAATCGTTATATCGCTCGTACCTTTATTCAGCCGACCCAGGCACAGCGAGATATGGGTGTTCGGATGAAATTGAATGTGGTGCGTTCAGTCATCGAAGGAAAGCGTGTCGTCATGGTCGATGATTCTATCGTCCGCGGAACGACCAGTGCACGCATTGTTAAATTATTAAGAGAAGCAGGAGCAACGGAAGTTCATGTCCGTGTTTCCGCACCGCCGTTTATTTCTCCATGTTACTACGGTACAGATATTGATTCGAAAGACAACCTAATTGCATGTCAGATGAGCATGGAAGAAATCCGTAAAATGATTGGTGCAGATACCTTAGGATATCTAAGTGTTGAAGGAGTAAAGAAGATGGCAGCCGATGCGGACTGTGACTTCTGTGTTGGCTGCTTTACGGAAAAGTATCCATCCGCTGTTCCGGAAAATACGAGCAAAGACCGCTTCGAGCAGAAAATCGGAGAACCAGAAAAACCATATAAAGGTGTGAGGAGATTTGAAGATGGCGAAGAGTTATAGTGATGCATACAAGGCAGCCGGTGTTGATGTTACGGCTGGATATGAATCAGTTGAATTGATGAAGAAGGATGTTGCCAGAACAACCATCCCTGGCGTACTGGGAGGCATCGGCGGTTTCGGCGGACTGTTTGCCCCGCAGATGGAAGGCTATGAAAAACCAGTACTGATTTCTGGGACAGACGGCGTCGGCACCAAGCTGAAGCTGGCATTCTTGCTGGACAAGCATGATACCATCGGCATCGACTGTGTTGCCATGTGCGTTAATGATGTCATCTGTGCAGGCGCAAAGCCGTTATTCTTCTTAGACTATATTGCCTGCGGCAGGAACATTCCGGAAAAGATTGCGGCCATCGTCAAGGGTGTTGCGGACGGATGCGTTGAAAGTGGATGCGCATTAGTCGGCGGGGAGACTGCAGAACATCCAGGCATGATGCCGGAAGAAGAATATGATCTGGCAGGATTTACAGTCGGCATCGTTGATGAAAAGAAGATCCTCGATATCAACAATACAAAGGCTGGCGATGTCATGATCGGCTTAGCAAGTTCCGGTGTTCATTCCAATGGCTTTTCACTGGTGCGTAAAGTATTCGATATTGAAAAGCCGGGTGTGATTGATATGTATGGCGAACAGCTGGGCAGACCATTGGGCGAGACCCTGCTGACACCAACGCAGTTATATGTAAAGCCAATTCTGAATTTGTTGACAAAGGTCAATGTGAAATCCATTGCCCATGTGACCGGCGGCGGCTTCTATGAAAATCTCCCACGTGCCTTCGGCAAGAATCTGAATGCACATATTACAAAGGGAACCTGGGATATTCTGCCGATCTTCAAGCTGATCCAGGAAAAGGGCGGCATCAGTGAACATGATATGTTCAACACCTACAATATGGGTATCGGCATGGCCGTCATCGTTGATCCGGCAGATGCAGATCAGACCATTGCATCCCTGCAGGCAGACGGCATCAAAGCTTCCAAGATCGGTGTCATGGAGGAGGGCGGCCACGAGGTCGTCATCGACTGATGATCAACATTGCAGTCATGGTATCCGGCGGCGGCACAAACCTGCAGGCATTGATCGACCAGGCGGAGGCAGGAAACATCCCGCATGGAAAGATCAAGCTGGTGCTGGCATCCAATGAAAAGGCATACGCATTAGAACGTGCGAAGAAACACAATATTGAAACAGCAGTTGTCAAAAGAAAAGAATGTGACAGTCAGGACGCATTCGACGATGCAATTGTCGAGACCCTGCATGCACATCAGATCGATATGGTCATTCTGGCAGGTTATCTTTCCATCCTTGGCGAGCGTGTCATTCATGCATATCAAGACCGTATGATCAACATTCATCCATCTTTGATTCCTTCTTTCTGCGGCAAAGGCTTCTATGGCTTAAAGGTCCATGAAGCAGCTTTAGAACGAGGTGTGAAAGTGACTGGCGCTACAGTTCATTACGTCAATGAAATCCCGGACGGCGGCAGGATCATTCTGCAGAAGGCTGTTGAGATCCAGAATGGGGATACACCGGAAGTACTCCAGAAACGCGTCATGGAACAGGCAGAATGGATCCTGCTTCCAAAGGCAGCTGAAATGGTTGCGGTAAAATTAGATAAGGAGAAATCAGAATGACAATGAACTTATATGAATATCTAAAAGGAAATGAGTATCCAGGCAGAGGCATTGCCATCGGCAGAACACCATGCGGCAAAAAGATGAGGATTGCCTACTGGATCATGGGCAGAAGTGAGAACTCCCGGAACAGAGTCTTTGTAGAAGAAGGCGACGGTATTCGCACGCAGGCATTTGATCCATCTAAGCTGTCGGACCCAAGCCTGATCATCTATGCCCCAGTAAAAGTGCTCAACGGTGTGAACATTGTGACCAACGGCGATCAGACCGATACTATCTTTGATTATTTGAAGGAAGGAAAGTCCTTCGAAGATGCTCTGCGTACCAGAACATTCGAACCGGACGGACCGAACTGGACACCGCGGATCTCCTCCATTGTCAAAGGAGCAGACTATCAGATGTCTATCCTCAAGAGCGCAGAAGGAAACAGCGAGAGCACCCAGAGAATGTTCTTCGACTACAACAATGAAGAACCTGGCTTTGGACACTTCATCTCTACCTATAAGGAAAACGGAAATCCAATTCCATCCTTTGAAGGTGCACCGATGAAGTGGAAAATGGAACATGAACCTTTTGAAGATTTCTCGGATCATATCTGGGAAGCACTGAATGCAGACAATAAAGTATCTCTGTTCACCCGTCAGATCGTCATCGAAACAGGCGAAACAGAAACTCGTATCTATAACAAGAACAAGTAAGGAGAAAAGAAAATGGCTAAGGAACTGGAACTGAAGTATGGATGTAATCCGAATCAGAAACCGTCACGTTTATTCATGGAACATGGGGAACTGCCTGTTAAAGTTTTGAATGGACGTCCTGGCTACATCAACTTTATGGATGCCCTGAACAGCTGGCAGCTGGTCAAGGAACTAAAGGAAGCAACCGGCATGCCTAGCGCTGCTTCATTCAAGCATGTATCACCTGCAGGTGCTGCTGTCGGCGAACCGTTAAGTGAGACAGACCGTAAGATCTATTTCGTTGATGAAGAGAACTTATCGCCATTAGCCTGCGCTTATGCCCGTGCAAGAGGCGCAGACCGTATGTCATCCTATGGTGACTGGGCAGCACTGTCTGATGTATGTGATGCGGATACTGCACGCTTAATTAAGAAGGAAGTATCTGACGGCGTCATTGCCCCAGGGTATACCGATGAGGCACTGGCTATCCTGAGGGAAAAGAAGAAGGGCATGTATAACGTTGTCGAGATTGATCCGAACTATGTTCCAGATCCAATTGAACGCAAGCAGGTCTTCGGTGTTACTTTCGAGCAGGGAAGAAACAATGTAAAGATTGATGACTCTCTATTCACAAATTTTGTTACCAAGAACCATGATCTGCCGGCAAATGCGGTCCGTGATCTGAAAATTGCAATGATTGCTCTGAAGTATACGCAGTCCAATTCCGTTGCCTATGCAAAGAATGGTCAGGTCATCGGTGTCGGTGCCGGTCAGCAGAGCCGTGTCCACTGTGTCCGTCTGGCTGGAAATAAAGCAGATAACTGGTGGCTGAGACAGAATCCGAAAGTCCTGGCACTTCCATTTAAGGAAGGCATCCGTAGAGCAGACAGAGACAATACAATCGATGTCTATATCTCTGATGAATATGATGATGTATTGAGAGACGGTACTTGGGAGAACTTCTTCTCCGTCAAGCCGGAACCATTATCCAAGGAAGAAAAGAATGAATGGCTGGCAAAGGAAACAGGTGTTTCCCTTGGCTCCGATGCCTTCTTCCCATTCGGCGACAATATTGAAAGAGCACATAAGTCAGGGGTTTCCTATATTGCTGAACCAGGCGGATCCATCCGTGATGACAATGTCATTGAGACATGCGACAGATACAATATCACCATGGTATTCAACGGCGTGCGTCTGTTCCATCATTGATCAGGAAAGAAGGAAATCATGAAGATATTAGTTATTGGCAGCGGCGGACGTGAACATGCAGTCATCCGCAAGCTGGCTGAGAATCAGGAGATTGAAAAAATCTGGTGTGCTCCAGGCAACGGCGGCATCGCATCTTTAGCAGAATGCGTCAATATCAAGGCCACCGATGTCATGGAAATGGTGAAGTTCGCCAAGGACAATCAGGTCGATTTCTGTGTGGTGACACCGGATGATCCATTAGCTTTAGGTATGGTCGATGAGATGGAGAAGGAAGGCATTCCTTGTTTCGGTCCAAAGGCCAACGCAGCGGTCATCGAGGCATCCAAGGCTTTCTCCAAGAACCTGATGAAAAAGTATCATATTCCAACAGCAGACTACGAGATTTTTGACAGCTCTAAGGATGCCCTGAAATACATTGAAGAAAAGAATACATTCCCAATTGTCTTAAAGGCTGACGGTCTGGCATTAGGCAAGGGTGTATTGATTGCGGAATCTCTTGCAGACGCAAAGTCAGCAGTCCGTGAACTGATGGTCGACCGTTTGTTTGGCGCGGCCGGCAATACTGTCGTTGTAGAAGACTTTATGGAAGGACCGGAAGTATCTGTGCTGGCATTTACAGATTCCAAGGTCATCCGCCCGATGATCTCCTCAATGGATCATAAAAGAGCTGACGACAATGATGAGGGACTGAACACCGGAGGCATGGGCACCATTGCCCCGTCACCATACTACACACCGGAGATTGCTCAGAGATGCATGGACGAGATCTTCCTTCCAACCATGCATGCAATGAATGCGGAAGACAGGCCGTTCAAAGGTTGTCTGTACTTCGGCTTGATGCTTACCAAGGATGGACCGAAGGTCGTTGAATACAACTGCCGCTTTGGCGATCCGGAGACGCAGGTCGTACTGCCTCTGCTGAAGAGTGATCTCTTCACCATCATGAAGGCATGTCATGATGAGACCTTGGAAGATGTCAAAATTGAATGGTCAGATGAACACTGCGCGTGTGTCATTGAAGCTTCCGGCGGATATCCGGTGGAATACAAGAAGGGCTATGAGATCCATGGCCTGGATGAAAATGGGCAGCATGAAGGCGTCTATGTATACCATGCCGGCACCAAGCTTGAAAATGGGAAATACTATACCAACGGCGGACGTGTGTTAGGCATCACCGCGAAAGGCGCAACATTGGATGATGCGTTGAAGACAGCATACGCTGCCGTCGATGAGATTGGCTTTGAAAAGATGCACTGCCGCAGAGATATTGGCAGAAAGTAAAAAACAGGGAGAACAGGATGACAGTATATCGTTGCTTTGTGGAAAAGAAAAAACCATTTGCGGTTGAAGCAGATGGCGTGCTGTATGATCTGAAAACAGCACTTCGCACAGATAAGATCACAAGCGTCAGAGTCTTGAACCGCTATGATGTAGAGAATATTGATGAGGCAGATTACAGAGCTTCTTTAAGAACCGTTTTCAGTGAACCTCAGGTCGATGATCTGTATGAGGAAACGGCCCCAGCGCCGCAGGATAATGAATGGATTCTGGCGGTGGAATATCTGCCTGGTCAGTTCGATCAGCGCGCAGATTCCTGTGCCCAGTGCATTCAGCTCAGCACAATGAAGCAGAAGCCGGAAGTACGTACCGCAAGGCTGTATTATATTGCCGGTTATCTGAGTGATCATGATAAAGAAATCATCAAGGAGACACTGATCAATCCTGTCGAAGCACGTGAAGCAAAATTAGAGAAGCCGCAGACCATTCATCAGAACTATCCAATGCCGGATCTTCCGGAAGTGCTGGATGGCTTCAATGATCTGGATGAGGCAGGACTGAAGAAGTTTATTGAAAAGTACGGACTGGCAATGGACCTGGCCGATATTGAATTTCTGCAGAACTATTTTAAGAATGAAGAAAAGAGAGATCCAAGAATCACCGAAGTACGTGTTATTGATACATACTGGAGCGATCACTGCCGGCATACGACTTTCAATACCATCATTGAAGACGCAGACATCAAGCCGGAATATATCAAGGAAACATATGAGAACTATCTGGAGCTGAGAAAGAAGCTCTATATCAACCGTCCTGACAAGAAGATTACTTTAATGGATCTCGGTACCATTGGTGCCAAGGCACTGAAGGCTTCTGGAAAACTGAAGGACATGGATGAATCCGAAGAGATCAATGCATGTTCCGTCAAGATCAAAGTCGACGTCAACGGAGAAGATCAGGACTGGTTATTGATGTTCAAGAATGAAACACACAACCATCCAACTGAGATCGAGCCGTTCGGCGGCGCTGCTACATGTTTAGGCGGTGCAATCCGCGACCCATTGAGCGGACGTTCCTATGTCTATCAGGCAATGCGCATTACCGGTGCTGCAGATCCATTGAAGCCGGTGGAAGAAACACTGAAGGGCAAGCTGCCGCAGAGAAAGATTGTTACAACGGCTGCCCATGGCTACAGTTCCTACGGCAACCAGATTGGCTTGGCAACTGGACATGTCCATGAGATCTATCATCCTGGCTATGTTGCTAAGAGAATGGAAATTGGTGCTGTCATTGCGGCTGCGCCAAGTGAGAATGTCATCCGTACTGTCCCTGAACCAGGAGATGTTGTCATCCTGTTAGGCGGACGGACTGGCAGAGATGGATGCGGCGGTGCGACGGGTTCTTCCAAAGCACACAACTTAGAATCGCTGGAGACATGCGGTGCGGAAGTGCAGAAGGGCAATGCGCCGGAAGAAAGAAAGCTGCAGAGACTGTTCCGCAATCCGGCAGCTACAAAGCTGATCAAGAGATGCAATGACTTCGGTGCCGGCGGCGTTTCTGTTGCCATCGGTGAATTGGCTGACGGTCTGCATATTGACCTGAACAAGGTCACGAAGAAATACGAAGGTCTGAATGGCACTGAACTTGCCATTTCAGAATCCCAGGAAAGAATGGCTGTTGTGACAACCAAGGAAGATGCCGCAGAGTTCCAGAAGCTGGCAGACAATGAGAACCTGGAGTCTACTGTTGTTGCCATCGTTACCAAAGATCCACGCATGGTCATGGAGCTGAATGGAACTGAGATTGTCAATATTTCCCGTGACTTCCTCAATTCCAACGGTGCCAAGAAATACATCACTGCTGAAGTGGATGAAGAAGTACAGGAACCTGCAGCAGCAGAAACAAAGACACTGGCAGAGCGTTTCAAGGATCTGGCTGGTGACTTGAACATCTGTTCGCAGAAGGGTCTTGTTGAACGTTTCGACAGCACCATCGGCGGCAATACTGTCCTGATGCCGTTCGGCGGTAAATGGCAGCTGACACCTGCCCAGGCAATGGCCGCAAAAATGCCAGTGCTTGGCGGTGAGACAAATACAGCATCTTTGATGGGATGGGGCTATGATCCTTACCTGATGTCTGATTCCCCATACAAAGGAGCAGTCAACAGTGTCATCGAATCTTTGGCCAAAATCATTGCGGCCGGCGGCTCCTATCATCATGCATGGCTGACTTTCCAGGAATACTTCGGACATGTCTACAGTGATCCAAAGAGATGGGGCCTGCCGTTTGGTGCCCTGCTCGGTGCGCTGAAGGCACAGCTTGAACTTGGTGTTGCGGCAATCGGCGGCAAAGACTCAATGTCTGGTACATTTGAAGATATCGATGTTCCGCCGACCCTTGTCTCCTTTGCGGTATCCACTGCCAAGGCAGACCATATCCTCTCGGATGAGTGGAAGGGTGCAGGCCACAATGTCTATCTGCTGAAACCGGCAGTGGACAAGTACGGTGTCCCAGATTTTGAAAGTGTACGGAATACATTCGACAAGATGGAACAGCTGATTGCGGATGGCAAAGTATTATCTGTATGGACGCTGGAGAACGGCGGCATTGCGGAAGGCATCCTGAAGTGCGGCCTTGGCAATCAGATCGGTTTTACTATCAACAGCAGCTTCAATGAAAATGAATTATTCCAGAAGTGCTACGGTGCGTTTATGTTTGAAACAGCAGAGACCTGCAGCAATCTGACGCTGCTAGGCACAACGGAAAAAGAATATGTCCTGAAATATCAGGATGTCACAATGGATTATGCAGAACTGCAGAAGATCTATGAAGACAAGCTGCAGCCGGTCTATCCATACTTATCCAAATTGAATGACAAGATTGCCCCGATTGCCAGTGCGGAAACAGAGAACATGCATGCATCCTACAGGTGTGCAAAGCCGCATGTTTTGATTCCGGTCTTCCCTGGAACAAACTGTGAATACGATACCGCCCGTGCCTTTGAAAGAGAAGGCGCAGAAGCAGAAATCTTCGTAGTCCGCAATTTAACATCCAAGGATATTGAGGAGAGTGCTGACAGCTTTGCACAGGCAATCAAGAGATCACAGATCATTGCCATTCCAGGCGGCTTCTCCGGTGGTGATGAACCAGAAGGATCTGCAAAATTCATTACAGCCTTCTTCCGCAATCCAAAGGTCAAGAAAGAAGTGACTGACCTGCTGGACAACAGAGAAGGTCTGATGCTTGGCATCTGCAACGGTTTCCAGGCTTTGATCAAGCTGGGACTTGTTCCATATGGAAAGATCATTGATACAGATGAGCACTGCCCAACACTTACCTTCAATACCATCGGCAGACACCAGTCGATGTTAGTTCGTACGAGGATTTCCTCAGTGAAGTCTCCTTGGCTGAAGTCTGCCAAGACTGGTGATGTCTATGACGTTGCCATCTCACATGGAGAAGGCAGATTCGTCGCTGAACCGAATGTCATGAAACAGCTGATTGACAATGGTCAGATTGCGGCTCAGTATGTCGATCTCAACAATGATCCGACCGACAATGTCCGCTTTAACCCAAACAACTCCTATGATGCCGTTGAGGCAATTCTGTCTCCGGATGGAAGAATTTTAGGGAAGATGGGACATTCGGAAAGAAGCGGAAAAGATTTGTACTGCAACATTCCTGATCTGAAGACAGAGGAATTTATTTTCAAGGGCGCTGTCGAATACTTCAAGTAGTGAGATTGGCACCGGTTGAAAGACTGGTGCTTTCTTTTAGAAAGACGCATTATAATAAACAAAAGAAATCAGGTGCAGAAAATGGATGAGATCAATCGGATTATTTCACTGTCAAATGCCTTCGGCCCATCCGGCTTTGAGGAGGATGTCAGTGCAGCTGTTGAAAGTGAATTGAAAGATATTTATCAAGTTGAACGTGACCACATGTCGAATGTGACCTGCATGTCTGCCATAGACAGCACAAAGCCGACGGTGATGTTTGATGCGCATCTGGATGAAGTGGGTGTCATTGTACAGGCAGTCAAGCCGAATGGGACACTGCGCTTTCTGACCCTGGGACGCTGGCAGGAGTCATCTTTCCCATCCAGTTCCTTCCAGATCAGAGATAGGAATGGAAATCTTCATCAGGCAGTTGTGGCAGTGAAGCCGCCGCATTTCATGAGTGCAGCAGAAAAGGCAAAGCCGCTGGATATTGATGACATGGTCCTGGATCCAGGCACCTGTTCAAAAGAAGAGACAGAGGCACTGGGCATCGGCATTGGTTCACCGGCGGTCCCGGATGTCACCTGTGACTATGATGAAACAAGAAAGGTATTTTATGGCAAGGCGTTTGACTGCCGGATCGGGGCTGCGGCAGCGGTTGAGACCATGCGTCAGCTGAAGAATCTTGATCTGCCATGCAATGCGGCGGCCAGCTTTTCGGCACAGGAAGAGGTTGGTGAACGCGGTGTTCTGGCCAATGCCAGAAAGATCCATCCAGATGTCATGATCTGCTTTGAAGGATGTCCAGCCGACGATACTTTCTCAGAAGACTACATGGTGCAGTCTGCTCTGCATCAAGGACCGATGCTGAGACATATGGATGTGTCCATGATCACTAACTGGCGTTTTCAGAAACTTGCCCTGGATACCGCTCATGCCTTGGCAATCCCAGTGCAGGAATCTGTCCGCAAAGGCGGTGGCACCAACGGCGCCAAGGTCAATGAAACATATGCAGTTCCAGCCATTGTTATCGGCATTCCTGTCCGCTATATCCATTCCAGCAACTGCTGGGCTGCGCTGGATGACTATGAGAATGCAGTCAAGCTGGCAGTGGAACTGACTAAGATCCTCAGTCAGGAAACTGTCGCAGCATTATAAAATTTCAGCTGAAGCAGAGATTCATCATTCTCTGCTTTTGTTTTTTAGAAATACGTTGGATAATAACTGCATGATTGAACTGCCTGAGAAGTATCAAAAAGAAATGAAGGACCTGCTGCAGGACGAATATGATGCATATGAGGCATCCTTTATGCAGCCAAGCTGGCATGGCTTACGGGTGAATACAGCGAAGATCACTGTGTCTGACTTTTTAGAACAGTTCCCGTATCGGCTGGAACCGGTGCCATGGACGGAGAATGGTTTTTATTACCGCGAGGAAGATCCGGTCTCCAAACATCCGTACTACTATGCAGGTCTTTACTATATCCAGGAGCCAAGTGCGATGCTGCCGGCGGCGTCTTTGCCCATTGAACCTTATGACAGAGTGCTGGATGTCTGTGCGGCACCAGGGGGAAAAAGCACAGAACTAGGTGTGAAGCTGAAGGGAACAGGTGTCTTGTTTGCCAATGACATCAGCGTCTCCAGAAGTCAGGCACTGCTGAAGAATGTTGAGCGCTTCGGCATCAAGAACGCTTTTGTGATGGCTGAGGATTCCGACAAATTCAAGCGTTATTTTCCACAGTACTTTGATAAGATCCTGATTGATGCGCCATGCTCTGGGGAAGGCATGTTCCGCAAGGAGAACAGTCTGATTCGGTCCTGGGTGGAAAGAGATTCTGATTATTATGTGCCAATCCAAAAAGGGATCATGAAGAACTGCCTGGAAATGCTGAAGGACGGCGGAAGCATTGTTTACTCAACCTGCACCTTTTCACCGAAGGAAGATGAAGAGATCATTCAGTATGCACTCTCATTGGAACCATCTCTGCGTGTTGTGCCGGTGAAGTATCAGGAAGGATTTGTGCAGAATCAATATGGAACGAAACTCTTTCCGCACCGCATCCATGGTGAAGGGCATTTTGTCTGCCTGCTGCAGAAAGGTGAAAAGAGACCACTGCAGAAAAGGTCTGCTCCGTATGACTATCATGTATCGCCTGTTCATATGCAGCTGTATGACGGCAGCGAAACGGTGATGAATGACAGGCACTACTTTATTCCTGACTGCGGGGTGGATACGAAGGGATTAAGGATCCTCCGTTCAGGTCTGCTGCTGGGAGAAGAGAAAAAAGGGCGCTTTGAATTTGACGGCGCTCTTGCGATGGCAATGAAGGAAAGAGAAGCAGAGAATGTGCTGAACTTTTCCAAGGATGATGAAAGAGTCATCCGCTATCTCAAAGGAGAGACACTGGATATTACGGATATGCATGTCAATGATGGGTATGCATTGGTCTGCGTTGACCATCAGCCGCTTGGCTTTGCAAAGATATCCAAGCATGTATTCAAGAACAAGTATCCAAAAGGTTGGATTTTTCATTAAAAGAGAAGTTCATAGTGAACTTCTCTTTTAATATTAATTTGTCCAGCTGCTGATGACATTGTCCCAGATGTAATACTTTTCTGGATCATCAGAATCAAAGACAACTACAGACTGTTCCTTGATGACATCCCAGTGTTCTTCAAGATATGCATCAAGCATATTGGATCGGGTACTGTCATGGGAAGTGAGGATCTTTAGAAGCTGCTTGTCATTTCCGTTGTAGTAATAAACTCTTTTGAGTTCTGCGGATGTTCCAGAAGCTTTGGTCCCATTGTCTGTTGTCAGACAAGTCTGATCAAATGTTTTAGGCAGCATGGCTTGATTCCATCTGCTGGAGGCATAGAAAACAATGAATTCATTCTCCATCGTACTGCTTTCAGGAGAATTAGGCATGACAGATACGGACAGCGGCGAACCATTGTATTTGATAAATATTTCGCCATACATTTCACCGGCAGATACATTTGGCAGCGGGAAGCTTTCGTCGCGGGCAGTAAGAGAAGATCCTTCAAGGTTGTATGGAACGAAATCAACGATGCTGATCAAAATAAGATGAAGGAGCTGAGCAGATATTACCATTACAGTAAATACAATGAGAATGGTATGCCATGTCCGCTGTGTGACTTTCTTTTTTGTTTCTGCTTCTGCCTGAGCAATCAATTCTTTGACAGTTTCATTCTCGGCAATGGAGTCATGCGGCTGTCTGCCGGTGATCAGTTCATCTAAAGAAATATCAAGAATGGAGGAGATCGGTTCCAGCAGAGAGATATCTGGAAGACTTTTCCCGTTCTCCCATTTGGATACCGCAAAAGTTGTAACGCCAAGTTTATCTGCCAGTTCTTTCTGCGTCATATTCTTAACTGTGCGGTGTTCACGAATGATCGTGCCGGTCCTGGATGTATTCATATGAGTACCTCGCTACCTAGAGAATAAACGAAACCTGGCGCAAAGCAATTGACTTACGTTCAACCTGCCTTTTTCTACGCTATTTTGCTAAAAAAACTGTCATAGAAGTGACAGTGTGTTACTGCATGACAAATTCATGATTGATGATCTGTGCCAGTGCCTGCTTTTCCTGCAGTTCCAGAAAGGCAGCCTGGACCGAGTTCAGCAGGAGCTGTTTCATCTGAGTGTCATTCAGATGGAAGGCAGAACGGACATGGCGCAGTTCTTTTCTCGTATTGGTGTTGGAAACGGAAGTGTTGTCAGAATTGATGGTGATGAGCAGGCCTTTCTCTAAATAGGTCTGAATTGGTTCATCGGAGATCTTTGTGAATACCCCGGTATTGATATTGCTGGTCGGACACAGTTCCAGGGGAATCTGCTGATTGATCAGTCTCTGCATGACTTCTTCATTTTCATATGCACGGACGCCATGGCCGATCCTTTTGGCACCATAGTTCAGGGCAGAAAGGATGCTCTGCGGACCAGAAGCTTCTCCGGCATGGATTGTAAATGGGATGCCCAGCTGACTGGCATAGGCGAAGATGTCTTCATAGCGTTCATTTGGGAACAGTCCTTCCGCACCGGCCAGGTCAACGGCACAGACTTCATGATGCAGATATCTTTCGGCAATGCGTACAGTTTCAAGGTTTTCTTTTGTATTGTTATCCCCGCTGCGCATACAGCAGAGAATCAGCTGTCCGTTGAAGTGAGAATCCTGCAGTCCCTGGATTGCAGCCTGAACTGCTTCTTCCTGTGTGAGCGAACTGTTGCAGCATTTCTGCGGGGCAAAGCGGATCTCAGCATAAATAAAGCCCTGTTCTTTCAGTTCCTCACAAAGATTGCCAACCGATAAGCGGACAGTATCCGCCTGATCCAGCAAAGCAGTCGGCAGATCAAACTTTGTCAGATAGCTGACCAGACTCCCACAGTTCTTTGGTGCCTGCAGCATCTGCCGCAGTTTGGCATCACTTTCCGGCAGTTCCATGCCTTTCAATTTGGCCAGCATACGGGCTGACTTCAGAGAAAGAGATCCATCGAGATGCAGATGAAGGTCAATCAGGCAGTTCAATCGATGTTCCGGTGAAACAGATGATTCCAGCTGGTTCTTTACAGACATGTTTGCCATCCCAGATTCTCCTCGTTTTTTTATGGTCGATTATATCGTAATGAGGAAGGAAAACAAGAAAAACTTTCAGGAAAACAAAAAAGCAGCCTCAGGATCTCTCCTGCCGGCTGCTTAAACAGAATATTTATTTCTGGCTTGGATTTTTTTCACCGATCCACTCGAGCTTGTATTCACCTGTGCATTCCAAAGTGCCGCCTGCACTCAGATCAATGGATTCCTCATTCTCGTAGTAGTCTTTGACATGTCCCAGAGCATCCTTGACATGAAGTCCTGCATCATTGATTGCCTTGACCTTATATACACCAGGCTTCAAGGTGCGCGGGATATCATAGATGCCAGGTGTCACTGTCAGCTGATTGTCATCAGAGATATAGATCAGATGCTGACGTTTGTTGTTGAGAACAGCGTTGACCTTCTGGTAGAACCGTTCTCTTAAGAAGAACATATCTGAATGCTGGACGGCATAGGTGAACTTCTTGGAAGGGGTCTGCACCGTAATATGGTCATGATCCTTGGTGTTTCTCTTGATATAGCCGAGACGGTGGACATTAACGATTTTTTCAGATAAAAAGTAAAGAGCTGCTTCTGTTTCATACAGCGTGCCTTCAATCTTCTCAGAACCGGATCTTTCCGCAGAATCTTCAATATTATGAATGGTCCCTTTGCGGATTTCAGCGATGCTCTTGACCGCAAATTCCTGCGGAACAGAGTCCTTTTTGACATTGTAGACAGCTTTGACTGCATTCAGGCAGTGTTCGCCGTCATGAAGCAGGATCTGCGGAAGCGGGTAGAACTTTGCCAAGGCATCCTCTGCCTTGTTGTTCTCCAGCCAGGTATCCATGATCATATCCTTCATATTCGGCTGTGCAGTCACTAAGGTCTGGAAAAGATCATACTTTACCGGTAAGCCATAGCTTGTGATAATTGCCTTGCAATTCTTACATATATAATGACCGTCAGCTAGTTTTTCGTGACGGTTGAACATTCCTGTGGCTTCACTTAAACAGAAATCGCATACTTTATTATTCTTAGCCATAGCACCTCCTAAAATCTCGCTTTATTATATAGTACATGTTTTTAAAATAAAAGTGAAAGCTCCTGCATGCATAGGGAACAGTCTGAAAGTTCTGTGAAATCAGGAGTGAAAAGTGCTCTTGGAAAGACCATGCGGATGCGGATCAATCCTGATGGAAAACTGAAAACGGTTATTCCTTTCAGAAAGCTGACAGTTGAGCTGAATCTGAGGAGAAGACACGCACGGACCCGTGGACAAATATTTTTTTGAAAAATCATTGACATCATCTTTGGGAGAATGTAAGATAGTCAATGCTTAGCGAAAAAAGGTCTCACACTGTGAGGCTTAAATTTAGTCTAAGAAAAGGCACACACGGTGATGTGTGCACAAAGGTGAGAGGAGATTACAATGCCAACAATAAACCAGTTAGTACGCAAAGGTCGTACTGATAAAGTTTACAAGTCAAAGTCCCCTGCATTGAACAGAGGCTTTAACACACTTCAGAATCATGCAACAAAGCTTGACAGCCCACAGAAGAGAGGCGTCTGCACTCGTGTCGGTACAATGACACCTAAGAAGCCAAACTCAGCATTACGTAAGTATGCCCGTGTTCGTCTTTCCAATGGACTCGAAGTAACAGCTTATATCCCAGGTGTTGGACACAACTTACAGGAGCATTCTGTCGTTATGATCAGAGGCGGCCGTGTTAAGGATTTACCAGGTGTCCGTTACCACATTATCCGTGGCACACTTGACTGTGCAGGCGTCGCTGAGAGAAATCAGTCTCGTTCTTTGTACGGTGCAAAGAAGCCAAAGGCTAAGTAAGAGAGGAGAAGATAGAACATGCCAAGAAAAGGTTATATAGCAAAGCGTGAAGTACTGCCGGATCCAATCTACAATTCAAAGCTCGTTACAAAGTTGATCAACAAGATCATGATCGACGGCAAGCGCGGAACAGCACAGACAATTCTGTACGATGCATTTGCTGCAATTGAAAAGAAAACAGGCGAGAACCCAATGGAAGTATTCGAGAAGGCTCTCGGAAATGTAATGCCTCAGTTAGAGCTGAAGGTAAGACGTGTAGGTGGTGCAAACCTGCAGGTCCCAGTAGAAGTTTCTGCTGAAAGAAAGTTAACATTAGGCCTCCGCTGGATCGTAAGCTATGCAAGACTCCGTCATGAAAGCACGATGGAAGAAAGACTTGCTGCTGAGATCATGGATGCAGCTAACGGTACAGGCGCTTCTGTAAAGAAGAAGGAAGATGTACATAAGATGGCTGAAGCAAACAAGGCGTTTGCTCACTATCGTTTCTAATATAGGAAGGAGCAATAAATGCCTAGAGAGTTCCCATTAGACAAGATTCGTAATATCGGAATCATGGCTCACATCGATGCTGGCAAAACAACAACAACTGAGCGTATTCTGTATTACACAGGTAAGATTTATAAGATCGGTGAGACTCATGATGGTGCTTCCCAGATGGACTGGATGGCTCAGGAACAGGAACGTGGTATCACGATCACTTCCGCAGCTACAACATGTCATTGGAAAGACTGTCAGATCAATATTATCGATACTCCGGGGCACGTCGACTTCACTGCTGAAGTAGAACGTTCTCTGCGTGTCCTTGACGGTGCTGTTACAGTCCTCGACTCCAAAGCTGGTGTTGAGCCTCAGACAGAAACTGTTTGGAGACAGGCAACAGAGTATCATGTTCCACGTATCGTCTTCTCAAATAAGATGGACGCTACTGGTGCTGACTTCAATATGAGTGTTGCTTCTATCGGAAGCCGTTTAGGAGCCAAGGCAGCTGCAATCCAGATGCCAATCGGTTCTGAAAGTTCCTTCCGCGGAATCATCGATCTCGTTACGATGAAGCAGGAAATGTATGCAAATGATCTGGGTACGGATATTCATGTCGAAGAGATTGAAGATCAGTATCTGGAAGAAGCTAAGACAAAGAGAGCAGCAATGCTCGAGGCAATTGCTGATTATGACGATGATGTCATGATGAAGGTCCTGGATGGTGAAGAACCAACCGTTGAAGAGATCAAGAGAGCAATCCGTGCCGGTGTTATGACTTCTGAATTCTTCCCAGTTCTGTGCGGTTCCGCATATAAGAACAAGGGTGTTCAGATGCTGCTGGATGCAGTTGTAGACTACCTGCCTGCTCCTACAGATATTCCTGCAATTGATGGTCATTTATCTGACGGTACACCTGAAGTACGTCATCCAAGTGATGATGATCCATTCTCTGCTCTTGCATTCAAGATTGCAACAGACCCATTTGTAGGCCGTTTGACATACTTCAGAGTTTACTCTGGACATGCTGAAGCAGGCTCTTATGTTCTGAATGCAACCAAGGACAAGAGAGAAAGATTAGGCCGTCTGGTCCGCATGCATGCAAACCACCGTGCTGATATCACAGATGTATACACTGGCGATATTGCCGGTGCTGTAGGTCTGAAGTACACAACAACATCAGATACACTCTGCGATGAAAATCATCCAATCGAATTGATGCAGATGGTCTTCCCAGAACCAGTTATCCAGATGTCAGTTGAACCTAAGACAAAGGCAGACTCCCAGAAGATGGATGTCGCTCTGCAGAAGCTTGCAGAAGAAGATCCAACCTTCAAGACATATACAGATGAAGAAACAGGCCAGACAATCATTGCCGGTGTCGGTGAACTTCAGCTGGATATCATCCTCGACCGTATGAGAAGAGAGTTCAAGGTTGAAGCAACATCAGGTGCTCCACAGGTTGCTTATCGTGAAACAATCAAGGGTACAGCAGAGGTTGAAGGCCGTTTCATCAGACAGTCTGGTGGACATGGTCAGTATGGTGATGTATGGATCAGATTCATGCCGAACCCAGGCAAGGGATTTGAATTCGAAGATAAGACTGTCGGCGGATCCATTCCTAAGGAATTCATCAAGCCTACACAGCAGGGTCTGGAAGAAGCTCTTCCTAATGGACTTGTTGCCGGTTATCCGGTCGTAGATATCAGAGCTGAACTGTTTGACGGTTCTTACCATGATGTCGACTCTTCCGAACAGGCATATAAGATTGCTGCTTCCCTTGCATTAAAGGAAGCTGCAAAGAAGTGCAGCCCAACAATCCTCGAACCAATCATGGCTGTTGACATTACTGCTCCGGCTGAATACTTAGGTGCCGTCATGGGTGACGTTACTAAGAGACGTGGACAGATCCGTGAACAGGATGAAACAGGTAATGCAATCAAGGTCAGAGCATTCGTACCTCTGGCTGAGATGTTCGGTTATGTCACTGACCTGCGTGGCTTCACACAGGGCCGTGGAATCTTCACAATGCAGATGGATCACTATGAAGAAGTTCCTAAGAACATTGCGAAGGAAATCATCGAAAAGAACTCCGTCAAAGGCGAGTAATTATCGTTGATTTTGCACCACTAACTTATTGCAAAGATGTTCTGATTCAAGTAGAATTAGGACAGACTGAAAAGGTAAAAAACCAGGAGGAAAAAAGACCAATATGGCAAAGGAACATTTTGACCGTAGCTTAGAGCATGTAAACATTGGTACTATCGGACACGTAGACCATGGAAAGACAACTCTGACAGCTGCAATCACAAAGTATCTCTCAGAGCATCCAGAAGATGGCAAGGCTAAGTTTGAAGCTTATGACAAGATTGACGGTGCTCCAGAAGAGAGAGAACGTGGTATTACAATCAACACAGCACATGTAGAGTATCAGACAAACAAGAGACACTATGCACATGTCGACTGCCCAGGGCACGCTGACTATGTCAAGAACATGATCACAGGTGCAGCTCAGATGGATGGAGCAATCCTCGTCGTAGCAGCAACTGATGGACCAATGCCTCAGACACGTGAGCACATCCTGCTCTCCCGTCAGGTAGGCGTACCTAAGATGGTAGTATTCCTGAACAAGTGCGACATGGTTGACGATCCTGAATTGATCGACCTTGTTGAAATGGAAGTTCGTGAACTTCTCACAGAGTACGGTTTCGATGGCGACAATACACCAATCATCCGTGGTTCTGCTCTGAAGGCTCTGGAAGGCGATCCTAAGTGGACACCAGCTATCAAGGAACTGCTCGATGCTGTTGATGAATACATCCCAGCTCCTACTCATGAATTCGATAAGCCATTCTTAATGGCAATTGAAGACGTATTCACAATCACAGGCCGTGGTACAGTAGCTACAGGCCGTGTAGAGCGTGGAAAACTGAACCTCAACGATGAAGTTGAAATCATCGGTATCAAGGATACACAGAAGTCTGTTGTTACTGGTATTGAAATGTTCAGAAAGACTCTGGACTTTGCTCAGGCCGGCGATAACATCGGTGCTCTGCTCCGTGGTATCAACCGTGATCAGGTTGAACGTGGACAGGTTCTGGCTAAGCCAGGATCCGTTACACCTCACACAAAGTTCAAGGCTCAGGTTTATGTACTGACAAAGGAAGAGGGCGGCCGTCATACACCGTTCGTTACAAACTATCGTCCACAGTTCTATTTCAGAACAACAGACGTTACAGGTGTAATCACACTTCCTGAAGGAACAGATATGTGCATGCCTGGCGATAACGTTGTTATGAGTGTTGAACTCTTAGCTCCTATCGCTATTGAACAGGGAACAAAGTTCTCCATCCGTGAAGGTGGAAGAACTGTAGGTTCCGGATCCATCACAGAAATCGACAAGTAATTGATTTCTAAATAGATCATGCAGAGAGACATTCGAAAGAGTGTCTCTTTTTCATATTATTATTTGTAATACCTGCGATAGGGAAGAGGTATGCCCGATTTCTGCGGCCGGCGGTATGATAGTAGTATATGGGAGGCTGATAGTAGATGAACAATTTAGGATTCGGAATGATGCGTCTGCCGGTGATCAATCAAGATCCAACCGCTTTTGACTATAAACAGCTGGAGCAGATGGTGGACGCATTCCTGCATGCCGGCTTTACTTACTTTGATACAAGCGCTGTGTATCACAATGGAGAATCACAGACTGCACTCCGCAGGGCGCTGGTGGAGAGGCATCCGCGCGGCAGTTATACGGTTGCCACAAAATTTCCAAGTTTCTTTCAGCCGGCAGAAGATAAAGTCGATGAGATATTTGCAGAACAGTTAAAAGCGTTGGGAGTTGACTATGCCGATTATTACATGCTGCACAATATCACGACTGTACTGTATGACGGCGTTGATGGGAAAGGCGGCTCAGTAAAGAAGACGCATTTATTTGAGCACCTGTCAAAATGGAAGGAAGAAGGAAAGGTCAGACACATTGGATTCTCTTTTCATTCCGATGCACAGCTTCTGGCAAGAATTCTGAAGGAACACCCGGAAGTTGAATTTGTACAGATTGCCTTTAACGGTATTGACTATGATTCACAGTTTGTTCAGGCAAAAGCCTGCTACGATGTCATATGCAGTTATGGGAAAAAGGTTGTCATCATGGAGCCGGTCAAGGGAGGCGGACTGGCTGTGCTTCCAAAGAAGGCTGAAGAAAAACTTCGTCAGCTGCGCCCCGATGACAGTGATGCATCATGGTCAATCCGCTTCTGCCAAAGTCAGCCAAATGTCATTGCCGTCCTGTCAGGCATGTCTACTCTAGATCAGGTCAAAGACAACATTGAAACAAGCCTGAAAGCTGAACCATTCACAGCGGAGGAAGAGAAGGCATATTTTGAGGCAATGGATATTTATCGTGACAGTGCACCCATCGACCGTGCCGGGATTGAAAAGTACAGCGGCATGATGTGGAAGAAAATACCGGTCACAGCAATGATGCAGGCATATGCAGTCTGTCAGATCCAGCCTGATCAGGGGTTCGCAGATGATAATAATTATTTCCGCAACAGGATTGCGGATGCAGTGCATGAGGAGCTGGAGGAAGCTGTTAAAAGTCCAATGTTCCTGGATGACGGCCGCAGTATTCCCAAGGAAACACAGGAAGCAATTGCCTGGCTGGCAGCACACTCATTCTAAGTTATCGCGAAAGTACAGTGATAAACTGTACTTTTTTATATATAATGGAACCATGATAAAGGGAATACTGTTTGATTTTGACTGTACTCTTTCAAAGAGATACGAGTCTGCATATTATTTATTCAGGGACATGCTGAAAGAACTGCGGCCGGAGATTGATCCGAAATCGGTGGAGTTTGAAAGCATTGTGCAGAGATGTATGATCTGGGATGAATATGGTTCCATCAAGAAAGATCATTGCTTTTCACTGCTTCAGAAGTACTATGTTCCGGAAATGGATATTGAAGAGTGGAAGGAAAAATGGGGAGAACGTTTTGGCGACTATCAGGTACTGATGCCTGGGGTCAGAAAAGTTCTTCCATTGCTGAAAGAAAAATATACTCTTGGCGTTTTGACCAACGGCGATGAAAAGCTGCAGAAGAGGAAGGTCAGCAAGACAAGGATCAACAAATACTTTGATGTCATTATTGCAAGCGGGGAATACGGCATTCATAAACCGGATCCAAGGATTTTTCAGATTGCAGCCGACAGAATGGGCTTGAAGCCAGGCGAGGTCGCCTTTATCGGCGATACCTTTGCGACAGATATCCAAGGGGCGGTCAACGCCGGGATGGTGCCAATCTGGTTTGAATATGAAAGAAGAAATATCAGCGAGTATCCTGTCAGGGTTGTCAGAGGCTTTGACGAGATCGAACACATGTTCTTAGAAGATACTTCATGGATGCGCTGAAGAGATTCTTAGCAGTATGTCTCTGCTTCAGCCTGTGGGGCTGTACAAAGAATACTGTATCAAGCACCAGCAGTACAGCTGGGGCAATCAGTGAAGAAACGGTTACCGATCAGAAGGATGAAGTTGCTCTGTATCTGGTGACTTACCAGCATCTGCCTTCCTGCTATATGACAAAGAAGGAAGCACGGAAGCAGGGATGGTCAGGTGGTGCCCTGAACCAGACAATTCAGGGGAAGTGCATCGGCGGTGATGTCTACGGCAACTATGAAGAAGTACTGCCGACGATTTCTGGGAAGTACTATGAGTGCGATATTGATACGCTGACGAAGACATCACGCGGAGCAGAACGCATCATCTATGATGATGACAAGAAGGACATTGATGTCTATTATACCAATGATCACTATGCAACATTTACCTTATTATATGGAGATGGGAAATATGACTAGGAAGATTGTACTGAACGGCAGCCGCATCATGGACCGGGAGTCAATGTCCATGTATATGAAGGAGCTCTTTGACCTGCCGGAACATTTCGGCCGTAACCTGGATGCCCTGCATGATGTGCTCTCAGAAGTGACCGAAGACACAGAAATTGACCTGACCCGTGAAAATACCGACAGGATCTGTCAGGGAAAGTATGCATTCAAGGTATTAATGGTGCTTGGAAGAGCAGCGGAGGAGAATCCTCATATCAGGATCAAGTTTGCTGAAGAAGAACCGGAAGAAGATGCATAGAGGAGACTGATTTCAGTCTCTTTTTTGTTGAAATGATTCATTTTTATAGTCAAAATCCAGTGATTTTTCGCAAAAACAGGCCAAATATGGCACGCTGAAAGACGTTGACATGGTAACTTTTTTAAAATAATTTAAAAAAAGCCTTGCAATGCACTTTTCCTGGTAGTAATATTGTAAGGCACTCGCGTAGAAGTGGGAGGTTGCCGGCACGCTGAAATGCGTTGTCACGACACATTGAAACGTGATAACCGGGGAATTTCCACTGAGCGATCCCGTATATGGGAGTGAATATAAGGAGGAAAAATTCATGGCAAAGAACTCTGTAAGAATTCGTTTGAAGGCTTACGAGAAC
Source organism: uncultured Galactobacillus sp. (assembly GCA_964385925.1). GTDB lineage: Bacteria > Bacillota_I > Bacilli_A > Erysipelotrichales > Erysipelotrichaceae > Bulleidia. Next base: position 27,853 of record CAYLQV010000027.1, read on the forward strand.
AGAAGTTTGGATGCAGCCAGCGAAAAGATCGTTAAGACTGCTACAAACCACGGCGCAAAGAAGATCGTCGGACCTGTTCCGCTGCCTACTGAGCGTGAGGTAATCACAGTACTTCGCGCGGTTCACAAGTACAAGGACTCTCGTGAGCAGTTTGAGATCCGTACACACAAAAGACTGATTGAGATCATCGGCCCAAGTGCAGAAACAATCGATGCATTATCAAGATTAGACCTGCCTTCTGGAGTTGATATCGAGATCAAACTGTAAGAAAGGAACAGGGTGAAATTAAATGAAGGGTATTTTAGGACGTAAGCTTGGTATGACCCAGGTCTTCACGATCGAAGGAACTCTGATTCCTGTTACCGTCGTCGAAGTAAAACCAAATGTCGTACTGCAGAAGAAGACAGTTGAGAAGGATGGCTATGAAGCTGTTCAGCTCGGCTATGAAGATGTAAAGGAACAGCGTGCTACTAAGGCTGCAATCGGACATGCAAAGAAGGCTAACACAGCTCCTAAGCATTACATCGCTGAAGTTAAGGGCGATGAAATGAACGGTTTCGAAGTCGGTGCAGAAATCAAGGCTGATCTGTTCAAGGCTGGAGACATCGTTGATGTCCAGGGCGTTTCCAAGGGTAAAGGTTACAGCGGCACAATCGTTCGTAACAATGCTAAACAGGGACCTCTGACACATGGTGGTTCCAAGAACGCAAGACATATCGGTTCACTTGCTACAAACGGACGTAACAACGGCGTTGTCAACAAGGGAACAGTCATGCCTGGTGAAGAAGGAAGATACACAACAACAAATCTGAACCTGACTGTCGTTAAGGTAGATGCTGAAGAAGGATATATCCTTGTTAAGGGCAATGTACCAGGACCAAGAAAGGGTTTAGTAACAATCAAGACTACAGTTAAGCCAGTTAAGGAAGCTAAGGCTGCCGAGCTGATTTCCTATGAGGGAGCATCTGTTGAAGAGGAACTTGCAAAGGTTGCTGAAACAGTTAATGCAGAACTCGCTGCTGAAGAAGCAAAGAAGGAAGAAGCTGAAAAGGCTAAGAAGGCTGCTGAAAGCGCAGCCCGCAAGGGAAAGTGAGGATAAACAATGTCTCAGATTGATGTATACAATCAGGAAGGTAAGGCCGTTAAGAAGGTCGAGCTGTCCGACGCTGTATTCGCTATTGAGCCGAATAAGCAGGCAATCTATGACTCTGTTCTTGCTTATCTTGCAGGATTAAGACAGGGTACACACAGCACACTGACAAGAAGCTTTGTTTCCGGTGGAGGAAAGAAGCCGTTCCGTCAGAAGGGCACAGGCCGTGCTCGTGAAGGTTCCACACGTGCTACACAGTTCAGACACGGCGGAATCTCATTTGGACCACATCCAAGAAAGTACAGTGTAAAGCTGAACCGCAAGGTCAGACAGCTTGCTCTCCGTTCTGCTCTTTCTCAGAAGAACGCTGAACAGAACCTGACTGTCATTGAGAATCTCAGCTTTGACGAAATCAAGACAAAGAAGGCTGTTGCATTATTAAATGCATTCGGATTCGACAGAAAGACATTATTTGTCGCTGATGCTGCCGAGGACTTCGACAATGCATTCGTTTCAATGAGAAACATTCCAAACGCAATGATCGTTACAGTTTCCAGCCTCAATGTCTATGACATTATGAACGCAAACAAGATCGTGTTCACAGAAGCTGCCGCTGCTAAGGCAGGGGAGGAGTTTGTAGCATGAGCGCACGTGATATTATCATCAGACCAATCGTCACAGAAAAGACAATGAAGCTCTCTTCTGATGAGAACAAGGTTACATTCGAAGTAGCTAGAGATGCAAACAAGGTTTCCGTCAAACAGGCAATCAAGGAAATCTACAATATCTCTGCTGAGAAGGTAAACATCGTCAACCAGCACTCCAAGTCAAAGAGAGTTGGCAAGTACGAAGGAATGACAAAGGCAATCAAGAAGGCAATCGTTACTCTGCCTGAAGGCCAGTCAATCGATCTCTTCAACAATGGAGAGAAGAAGTAATTAATCAAATATCGGAGGAATACGCTATCTCCGGACAAACTGCGAAAGGAAAAATAGGAAAATGGCAATTATAAAGTATAAGCCGACCAGTAACGGACGCAGAAACATGAGCACTCTCAGCAATGACCGCATCACTAAGTCAACACCTGAGAAGAGCCTGCTCGCTCCGTTAAACAAGAAGGGCGGCCGTGGAAATACAGGCCGTATCACATCCCGTCATCAGGGCGGCGGTGAGAAGCAGAAGTACAGAATCATCGACTTCAAGAGAAACAAGGATGGTGTTGTAGCTAAGGTAGCTGCAATTGAATACGATCCAAACAGAAACGCAAACATCGCACTGCTTCATTATGCAGACGGTGAAAAACGTTACATTATCTGCCCAGCAGATCTGAACGTCGGCGACAAGGTCGTCTCCGGTGCAGCTGTTGATATCAAGACAGGCAATGCAATGGAACTGAAGAATATTCCTGATGGAACATTCGTTCACAACGTTGAGTTAACAGCAGGCAAGGGCGGCCAGATGGCACGTGCTGCAGGCTGCTCCGCACAGATCCTCGGTTCTGAAGGCGGCTTCGTAACATTACGTCTTGCTTCTGGTGAAGTTCGTAAGGTCCACGAAAACTGCCGTGCAACTGTCGGCATCGTCGGCAACGGTGATTTCTCTCTGGTCAACTTAGGTAAAGCTGGCCGCAACAGACACTTAGGTGTTCGTCCTCATGTCAGAGGTTCTGCTATGAACCCTGTCGACCATCCACATGGTGGTGGTGAAGGCAAACAGCCAGTTGGACGTAAGTCTCCAATGACACCTTGGGGCAAGAAAGCTATGGGTGTTAAGACAAGAAATCCTAAGGCTAAGTCTTCTCAGTTAATTGTGAGAATGAATAATGTCAAGAAGCGTTAAGAAGGGCCCATTCATTGATGCAAGTCTTCAGAAGAAGGTTGCAGCTCAGGATGCGGCTGGTAGTCATGATGTAATTAAGACATGGTCCCGCCGTTCAACAATCTTCCCTAACTTTGTAGGAAAGACATTCGCTGTATACAACGGTAAGGAATTTGTCCCTGTATATGTAACAGAAGACATGGTCGGACATAAGCTTGGTGAATTCGCACCAACAAGAAAGTTCGGCGGACACGGCGAGGGCAAGGCTGCTGTCGCTACTGATCAGAAGGCTTAAGGAGGAGAAGACAATGGATGTAAAAGCAACCGCAAAAACAGTTCGTTTCACTCCTCGTAAAGTCAGATTGGTCTTAGACACAATCCGCGGAAAGAGTGTCAACGAAGCTCTGGCTATCCTGAAGTTTGAACCAAACCAGGCTGCCACAGCAGTATATAAGGTAGTCAAGAGTGCTGCCGCCAATGCAACAAATAACAATCAGCTGAATGCAGATTCCCTGTATGTCAAGGAATGCTACGCGAACGAGGGCGTTGTCCTCAAGCGCTTCATGCCTAGAGCTAAGGGAAATGCATCTTCAATCTACAAGAGAACAAGCCACATCACAGTTGTGGTTTCCGATGAGAGATAAGGGAGGAAGATCAAGAATATGGGACAAAAAGTAAGCCCAATTGGCATGCGTGTCGGCGTTATTCGCGACTGGGATTCCAGATGGTACGCAAACAAGGCTAATTATGGAGATCTTCTGAACGAAGATGTAAAGATCCGTACTTTCCTCGAAAAGGAACTGAAGGATGCATATATCTCCAGAATCGAAATCGAGAGAACAGGCAAGAAGGATGTCAAGGTTATCATCCGCTGCGCTAGACCAGGCGCTGTTGTCGGCAAGACAATGGCTGCTCCTGCTGCTCCAGCTGCAGAAGGTGAAGCTGTCAAGGCTCCTAAGAGCAAGGCTGATACATTAAAGGCTAAGCTCACAAAGCTGACTGGCAAGAATGTTAAGATCGATGTTGTTGCAGTTGCCAACCCAGACTTAGATGCACGCTTAGTTGCACGTAAGATCTGTGAGCAGCTGGAAGCACGTCAGTCCTTCCGTATTGCACAGAAGAAAGCAATCCAGCAGACCATGCGTTCCGGTGCTAAGGGCATCAAGACTTTAGCTAAGGGAAGACTGGGCGGCGCTGAAATTGCTCGTCAGGAAGGTTATTCCAGAGGAGTTGTTCCTCTACATACATTAAGATCTGATATCGACTTCGCATGTGAAGAAGCACATACAACATACGGCAAGCTCGGTGTCAAGGTCTGGATCTGCCGCGGAGAGGTTCTCCCTGGACAGATGGTCAAGGAACCAGAAGCACCAGCTTCTGCTAAGAGACCTGATCACAGAGGTGGCAGAAAGGGTGGAAACAGTTCCCGTCCTGCAAGAAGCAGCCGCCGTCCGGCAGCAGCATCTGCAGAAAAGCCAGCTGAAAATGCAGCTCCTGTAGAAGGAGGTCAGAATTAATTATGTTAATGCCAAATAGAACGAAGTACAGAAGACCTCATAGAGTTTCCTACGAAGGTATTTCTAAGGCTGGACGCACAATTGCGTTTGGTCAGTACGGACTTGTAGCTGAAGAAGGAGCTTATGTAAGCTCTGCACAGTTAGAAGCAGCACGTGTTGCCATGACACGTTATATGAACCGTGGCGGTCAGGTTTGGATCAAGGTATTCCCACAGCTTGCTAAGACAAAGAAGCCGTTGGAAGTACGTATGGGATCTGGTAAAGGTGCTCCTGATCATTGGGTAGCAGTTGTACAGAAGGGAAGAATTCTCTTCGAAGTTGGTGGAGTTGATGAGGCTACAGCACGTGAGGCTCTGAGACTTGGCGCTAATAAGCTCTGCGTTGAGACCCGCTTTGTTAAGAAAGGCGAGGAGGCAAAGTAATCATGAATGTAAAAGAAATCAGAGATCTTAGTAACGAAGAGCTCGAGAAGGAAGTCGTATCTCTGAAGGAAGAACTGTATGGTCTGCGTTTTGCACAGGCTACAGGAAACCTGGAGAATCCATCTCGTGTTAAAGATATCAAGAAGACAATCGCTCGCATCTACACTGTTCTGACAGAACGTGAGAATGCTGAAGCAGCTAAGTAAGGAGGGCATGAAATATGGCAGAAAGAAACGCACGTAAGGTCCTTCGCGGTACAGTAGTATCCGATAAGATGGACAAGACAATCGTCGTAGAGATCACCGCATCGAAGGCTCATCCTTTATATGGCAGACACGTAAAGGCAACGACACGCTTCAAGGCTCATGATGAGAATAATGAAGCTAAAGTCGGCGATATTGTCGAAGTTATGGAAACAAGACCTTTATCAAAGGACAAGCATTTCCGTTTAGTAAAGATCGTTGAAAAGGCAGTAATACTTTAAGGCACAGGAGGAAAAAGCAATGATTCAGAATGAAAGCAGATTGGTAGTTGCTGACAACACTGGTGCCAAGGAATTACTCGTCATCAGATGCTTAGGCGGCTCTAAGCGCAAGACTGCTACAATCGGCGACATCGTCGTTTGCGCAGTAAAGAGCGCACAGCCAAATGGTACTGTCAAGGACGGCCAGGTCGTCAAGGCAGTTATCGCACGTACAGTTTATGGTGTAAGACGTGAGAACGGTTCTTACATTAAGTTTGACGACAATGCAGCAGTCATCATCAAGGATGACCTGACACCGGTCGGAACACGTATCTTTGGTCCGGTCGCAAGAGAACTCCGTGATAAGGGATTCACTAAGATCGTTTCCCTGGCTCCGGAAGTTTTATAAGGAGGACCGCAGAATGAAAATCAAGACAGGTGATACAGTTAAGGTCATCAGCGGCCACTACAAGGGAACAGTCAGCGAAGTTAAGGCAGTCGATCCAAAGAAGAATACAGTCATTGTTGAAGGCGTCAACATGATCAAGAAGTCTTTGAAGCCTAACCAGCAGAACCCTGAAGGCGGCGTGATTGAAAAGGAAGCTCCTATCGATGCTTCCAACGTTATGCTCTATGACAAGAAAGCCAAGAGCGTAAGTCGTGTAGGTTATAAGTTAACGGATGGAAAGAAGACAAGAGTCTTCAAGAAGTCCGGTGCAGAGATCAAGGAGGCTAAGAAGTAATGAATCGTCTTCAACAGAAATATGTAGAAACAGTTAAGCCTTCTCTGATGAAAGAATTTGAGTACACTTCTCCAATGCAGGCTCCGAAGCTTGTTAAGGTCATCATCAACATGGGTGTTGGTGATTCCATCGTTAACAGCAAGCTTCTGGATGAAGCAGTTGAAGAGATGACACAGATTGCAGGTCAGAAGCCAGTCATCACAAAGGCTAAGAAGTCCATTGCGAACTTCAAGCTCCGTGAAGGCATGCCAATCGGCTGCAAGGTCACTCTCCGTGGCGAGAGAATGTATGAATTCCTCGATAAGCTGTTCAATATCTCCTTACCACGAGTAAGAGATTTCCACGGTGTATCTTCTACTGCATTTGATGGCAGAGGAAACTATACACTGGGTGTTAAGGAACAGTTGATCTTCCCTGAAATCAACTTTGACAAGGTTGCCAAAGTCAGAGGAATGGATGTTGTTATCGTAACAACAGCTCAGTCCAACAAGGAAGCTTACGCATTGCTGAAGGAACTCGGCATGCCATTCGAGAAGTAAGAGAAGGAGAACAGACATGGCAAAGACAAGTTTAAAAGTTAAAGCTGCTCGTCCAGCGAAGTTCTCCACACGCGAGTATACTCGTTGCGAGAGATGCGGACGTCCGCATTCAGTATTAAAGAAGTATAAGCTCTGCAGAATCTGCTTCAGAGAGCTGGCTTACAAAGGCCAGATTCCTGGAGTCAAGAAGGCAAGCTGGTAAGAGGGAGGTAGCGCGATATGAATATGACAGATCCTATTGCTGACATGCTGACCAGAATCCGTAATGGAGTTCAGGCACAGATGACAACAGTTGATATTGCTCCTGCTTCAAAGGTCAAGGTAGAAATTGCCAAGATCCTGAAGGAAGAGGGATACATCGACAAGTACGCCGTAGAAGGCGAGGGTATCGAGAAGAAAATCGTCGTTACTCTGAAGTATGGTGCACGTGGTGCAAAGGTCATCACAGGCATCAAGAGAATCTCTAAGCCAGGACTTCGTGTCTATGCAAAGGGCAACGAAATTCCAAAGGTCCTGAATGGACTGGGCATTGCAATCATCTCCACATCGAATGGAATGATGACAGATAAAGAAGCACGCAAACAGCACGCAGGCGGCGAAGTAATCGCCTACGTCTGGTAATAAGAAAGGATATCTAGACAAATGTCACGTATCGGAAATAAAGCGATTACCATTCCGGCAGGCGTTGAAATCAACGTTGCTGCAGGGAATGAGGTGACTGTAAAGGGACCTAAGGGAACACTGACAAAGTCCTTCTCCCCATTAATGGAAATTAATGTTGATGCTGGAGTCATTACAGTTAAGCGTCCTAATGAGGAAAAGCACACAAAGCAGCTTCATGGCACAACAAGAGCACTGCTCCACACAATGGTGATAGGTGTCTCTGAAGGTTACCTGAAGACAATGAAGATCATTGGTATTGGTTATAAGGCAAATGTTGCCAATAACACAATTACTCTGAATGTCGGTTTCTCTCACGAAGTTAAGTTAACTGCACCGGAAGGTGTTAAGGTTGAATGTCCTGATGCAACAACCATCAAGGTATCTGGTATTGATAAGCAGATGGTTGGTCAGTTCGCAGCTGAAATCAGAGAAATCAAGAAGCCGGAACCATACGGAGGAAAGGGCATCCGCTATGTGGATGAAATTGTCCGTCGTAAGGAAGGCAAGACAGCTGCGGCTAAAAAGTAAGGGAAGGAGAGAGTAGAAAATGCTGAATTTACAGAAGAAAAATGAAGAGCGCATCCGCCGTCATAAGCGTGTACGCAATGTAGTCAACGGTACTCCCGACTGCCCAAGACTGAACGTATTCCGTTCCAATGCTAACATCTTTGCACAAGTCATTGATGATACAACTGGAAAGACTCTCTGTGCTGCTAGTTCTGTTGAACTGAAGCTGGAGAATGGCGGAAACGTTGAAGCTGCCAAGAAGGTTGGCGAAGCTATCGCCAAGAAGTGCTTAGAAGCTAAGATTGAGTCCGTCCGTTTCGACCGTGGCGGTTATGTATATCACGGAAGAGTTCAGGCGCTTGCTGATGCAGCAAGAGAAGCTGGACTGAAGTTCTAAGGAAAGGGAGATAACTGAAATGCCAAACGATAAGAAAAAAGATTTCAGAAAGCGCGAACCAAAAGAGTTCGACTCTGTAGTAGTCTCCATCAACCGTGTATCCAAGACCGTTAAGGGCGGACGCAGAATGCGTTTCGCAGCTCTGGTAGTCGTCGGTGACCACAAGGGCCGTATCGGATTCGGAATGGGCAAAGCAGCCGAAGTTCCAGATGCAATCAAGAAGGCTGAAGAGTGCGCTACAAAGAACGTTTTCAACGTCAAATTAGTTGACGGTACAAGAACAGTTCCACATACAATCAAGGTTACACATGGTTCTTCCACTGTATTCCTTGCTCCTGCTGCTCCAGGTACTGGAGTTATCGCAGGTGGTGCTGTTCGTAACATCCTCGAGCTGGCCGGTGTCGCTGATGTCCTTTCTAAGGTCATTGGCTCCCGTACATCCGTTAACGTTGTCTATGCAACATTAAAGGCACTCGAAGAGATGCGTACAGTTGATGAAATTGCAAAGCTCCGCGACAAGAAAGTCGCTGAGATCAGATAAGGAGGGACTCTAGATGAATTTAAATGAAATGAAGCCAACAGAAGGAGCCCGTTCCAACAGAAAGAGAATCGGAAGAGGTCTCGGTTCTGGTACTGGTAAGACAGCTGGCAAGGGTAACAAAGGCCAGAATGCTAGAAGCGGCGGCGGCGTCGCAATTGGTTTTGAAGGTGGACAGACTCCATTCTTCAAGAGAATGCCAAAGAGAGGTTTCACTAACTATACTCGCAAGGAATATGCAGTTGTCAATGTTGAAGAACTGAACAAGTTCGATGACGGCGTCACTGTAGATTACACAGCTCTGAAGGCTGCCGGTTTAGTCAAGAAGCACCTTGATGGTGTGAAAGTCCTTGGTGATGGCAAGCTGGAAAAGAAGTTGACAGTTAAAGCTGAAAAGTTCTCTAGGTCTGCCCAGAAGGCAATCGAAGAAGCAGGCGGAAAAGCTGAGGTACTGTAATCATGGCACACACGTTCGCCAGCTTGTTCAAGAATAAAGATACTCGCAAGAGAATATTCTTTACGCTTGCAATGCTGTTGATCTACCGTGTTGGGTCAGCGATTGCTGTTCCGGGTGTTGATACTTCAACACTCTCTTCGCAGATTGCGGATAACTCCATTCTCAATATGATGAATTTATTGGGAGGCGGAGCACTTGAGAAATTAAGCATCTTCGCAATGGGTGTTACCCCATATATCACCGCAAGCATTATCATTCAGCTGCTGTCCATGGATGTCATTCCTGCTTTAACAGAAATGACAAAGTCCGGACAGACCGGCCGTATGAAAATGGAAAAAATCACCCGTTACCTGGGCGTTGTCCTGTCATTTGTACAGGCCTTCTCCCTGGTCTACGGATTTGACAAGCAGTATTCCATCCTGACAAATTCAAATCTGTCAGGCTACCTGTATACAGCTACCGTATTAACAGCAGGAACCATGTTCCTGATCTGGATCGGCGACCGTATTTCCATGAAGGGCATCGGTAATGGTATTTCCATCATTATCTTTGCGGGCATTGTTTCCAACATCCCATCTAACTTCATGCAGGTATACAACGTACTTGTTGCTGGAACCAGTTCCGGTGAAGTATTCAACGGCGTACTGCAGTTCATTCTGTACTGTGCTCTGTATCTTGTCATCATTGTCTTCGTTATCGTTATGGAGACAGCGGTCAGAAAGATCCCAATCCAGTACACAAACAGTTCTACGACCCGCAGCGGAAGCGATATTACATTCCTTCCACTGAAGATCAACAGCGCATCTGTTATCCCGGTCATCTTCGCACAGTCTATTATCACTGCGCCGCAGATTGTCATCAGTTTCTTTAACACAGACCTGTATACGACACTGAGCTCCTGGCTGTCATTGAGCAGCTGGACAGGATTAGCACTGTATGCTGTATTAACTATCTTATTTACATTCTTCTATACCGATCTGCAGGTTGATCCTGATCAGATGGCTGACAACCTCGGCAAGTCCGGTGCCTATATTCCTGGCATCAGACCTGGCTCTGAGACAAAGAGCTATCTGCATAAGGTCCTCAACCGTATTACAGTCTTAGGTGCAATTGCACTGACGATCGTAGCAATCATTCCATATATTCTTCCGATGTTCACTTCACTTCCTAAATCTACATCTATCGGTGGTACAGGTATTATCATCGTCGTCGGTGTTGCTTTGGAAACAATGGCTCAATTAAAGGGCCAGCTGACTCAGAAGCAGTATCATGGCTTCCTGAAATAAGGAAAGAAGGAAAGTAAATGAATCTTCTAATCATGGGTCCTGCCGGAGCAGGAAAGGGTACCATGTCCGATCTGATTGTATCGGAATATGATATTCCGCACATTTCCACTGGCGATATGCTGAGAGAAAATGTGAAGAATAATACGGAACTTGGTAAATCAGCACAGTCCTATATGAATGCTGGAAAGCTCGTACCGGATGATGTGATCAATGCCATGGTTGAAGAAAGGCTCCAGAAACCTGACTGTCAGAAAGGATATCTGCTGGATGGTTTCCCTCGTACATTAGTACAGGCGGAAGCATTCGCACAGATTGCTGACAAGATTGGTAAGCCGGTCGAGAGCGTCATTGCTCTGGAAGTAGGCTTCGATGTTCTGGAAGAACGTATTACCGGAAGACGAATCTGCCCGAAGTGCGGTGCAATCTATCATGTTCATACAAAGCCATCCAAGGTCGAAGGCAAGTGCGATGTGTGCGGTTCTGATCTCGTTCAGAGAAAAGACGACACTGTTGAACAGCTGAAGGTCAGAATGGATGAATATGAAAAGAGCACAAAGCCGGTCATTGATTTCTATGCAGAAAAAGGTGTGGCAACACGCATTGATGCTGCAAGAAAACCGGAAGAAGTATTCGGGTCGATTAAAGAAGTATTAAGCAAGATCAAGTAACAAAACTAGGGAGAGATAAATCTCTCCCTGGGATTTGTTTCGATCTGTCAGTAAATGCAGCATGGTCAGGAATTTCGTGCCAACGTTGCTGGTAAAATCCGAATGAATTGCATTCGCATTTTAACAGAAATGAGATTCCGCTGTATTTCCTGGGTAAAGAAACACGTTGGAAATTACCTACAGACATTCAATGTTGAATATGTTAAAATTATAAATTGTCCAGGAGGCAAAAATATTATGAAGGTTAGA
>CAYLQV010000028.1:0-33565 GCA_964385925.1 uncultured Galactobacillus sp.
AAAAGAAATTCTGGTGCCTTCATATTGAACGATTGGTTCAAGATTTGAACAGAAATTTCATGAGATTCAGATTATAATAAATATAGAAAAAGGTGGCTCTGTGGCAGCTTTCAAAAAGGCTTAGATTGTCATGGTTTTTTGAACAGACCGTAATTACAATGTAAATATAAAAGGCTTGCCGTTGAATGTACCACTAACCGCAAAATATCTGCATAATCATTTTGTCTGTATTGCCAAGAGAAAGGAAAAATCTATGAAACTCCGTATTAAGTGTCAAAGTGTGTTTTATGGTTTCTTCATTTGTTTTTGCATTTTACTCTATGGATGCTCATCCAGTTTGAAGTATGATTCCTATCTTGGGTATGACTTGACGAAGATCAGTGCAGATACCATTGAATTCAATATTTATCATTCAAATACTGCTAATCATAAATGGGAAAAGCTGACATCTTTTTCATATGATAATTCAAAAGTGAATTATATTGATGTGAAATTGGAAAGCTCTGAAAATCAAGTGAATGCAATCCTTGAAGAGAACAGCGTGACAAGGAGTACTCAGCAGGCAATCTACACTACAAAAGATCTTGATCAATACAAGTATGTTATTGAGGGATTTAAAGGAAAGTTACCTGGAAATTCCCAATTCAGCATCAAAAACAGCAAATATGAACAGCCGTATCGTCTATATCCAATCAGCAATTCAGAAGGCATGGAAGTCTCGTCACAAACGATCAGCCTGGATGAGCCATATGATGATAAACTGTCAAATCTGGACAATATCTTGATTACAGTGATATTCAAATGAGCTGATCTAAGAAAACAGCTTGTCAAATCAGAATGAAAGCCATTCAAGCAGGAAGCAGAAATGCGCAGAGACCATATCAACGGGTCTTTATATCGTTAAAACACTCGTTGATGCCATGGATGGCAAGATTGCCTGGAAGAGTGTTCAGAATCAGGGAACGACGTTCACGGTGACAATGAAATATGATCTCTGTACACCGGAAGATCTGCAGCGGCAATGAATTTGTATACAAGCCTGTTGATATGCAGGAGCTGTACCGCAAGCTCTGCATGTATATTTCGCAGGAATAGAAGAAAATGGATAAGCTGAATCTTGGCTTATTTGTTTTTATATTCAGTGCATTGCTGCATGTTTCAGATATAATTGACATGGGAGATATATCATATGAATCCAAAAGAGATTATTTATGTTACTGGTCATATTCATCCGGATACAGACTCAGTTGCCTCTGCCATCGGCTATGCTTTTTTCAAACGGGCGCAGGGCATCAATGCTGTACCGTGCCGGTTAGGCAAGATCAACAGTGAAACTGGATATCTTTTAAAGAGATTCCATTTTGAAGAACCGGTCTTATTGAAAGATGCACGGAAGACACTGGCAGAGATTGAACTGGATCCGCCGGATGCAGTATCTGGAGAAACCACCATTTACGAGACCATTGAGAAGATGCAGGCAACCCACCGTCCGGCTTTCTGTGTGACGGATGAAGCGGGCAATGTGCTGGGCATGGTCACAAAATCCAATCTCAGCACCATCGGGCTCGGTGATACCGCCAGCGGGATCGATCTTTTGAAAGAGACATCCATTGACCATATCGCACGGACAATTGCCGGAACAATCGTCTACCGGGATGAACAGATGCATATCAACGGCAAGGTTTCCATCATTGCTTTGACTTCCTCCAAGCTGGACCATTATGAGATCAAGGACAGGATTGTCATTGTTGGTGATGACAGTCAGGCCCAGAAGGAACTGATCCAGAAAGGGGCAGGAATCTTGATTGCTGTATGGACCAAGGAGATCTCACCGGATGTAATTGACACGGCAAAACAGTATCACTGCCCAGTCATTATCTCCGGACATGGCTCAATGAATACATCACGCTATATCTATTTTGCACCGCCGGTCCGTCTGGTCATGACGAAGAAGCTGATTACGTTCCACAGCAGCGACCTGGCAGAAGATACCGCCAGAAGAATGATGGCCTCCAGATACCGTACCTATCCAGTCCTCGATATGAATGGAAGGCTGCAGGGATATGTGTCCCAGTACAGCATCATGAATGCTTCTCAAAAGAAGATCATTCTTGTCGACCATAATGAATTCTCACAGTCTGTGCAGGCAGTGGAAAAAGCACAGCTGCTTGAAGTTGTCGACCATCACCGCATCTGTGACTTCAGTACAATTCAGCCAGTATCCTTCCGCAATGAGATTGTCGGTGCGACTGCGACCATTGTGGCAACAATGTTCCGTGAGAACCAGATACCAATGCCGTCAGAACTCGCTGCTTTATTATTAGGCGCGATTCTTTCGGACACACTTCTGTTCCAGTCACCGACTTGTACAGAGAAAGATATCAAAACTGCCAATATCCTGGCTGCCCTTGCAGGGCTGGATATTGATATATTCGGCAGGGAGATTGTGCAGGCACAGGCTGACAGCGGCAACAAGACATTGATTGAGCAGATCAATCAGGACATCAAGTCCTATGAGATCCAATCCAGCAAAGTCATCATCTCACAGATCATGACACCTTCCTTAAAAGAGATCCAGGAGAAGGCAGATGAGATCCAGGATCAGATCAATGAGTATGCAGACAGGAAGGATATGAAAGTCCTGCTGGTCTGCTTCACCAGTCTGCCGGATAAAGGCTCTGTGCTGTTTGCGGCAGGAGAAAATGCTGGATGGATCGAAGAAGCCTTCCCAAGCCAGGGACAGCCGTATTCAGTTCATGAAGGACTGCTGTCACGAAAATCACAGATTGTGCCGAGGATCACCGAGATCATTCAGCAGTACGAATAAAAAATAAGGAGGACTTCATATGCCTCAGTTCGATTTCAGAAATTGGATCAAAGATCAGTCGGGAGAATATAATCTGGATGCATCTGATCCAGATCACTTGAAACTTAATACAGAATACGCTGCAGCCGAGATCAATTTTTATGAATTGGAGAATGAACCGGAGATTGCAGAGTTCCGCATCTATAATCACAAAGATGATGAAGTAAAGTTCTTCCTGCATTTTCAGACAGATGAAGAAGCGCATGCCAAGAGCCTGTTTGCGGAAATGACGGAGGTTCTGGTGTCGTTGAAGGAACAGCAGAGCACGCAGATTCTGCTGTGCTGTTCAGCTGGTCTGACAACGTCTTTCTTTGCGGAAAAATTGAATGAGACCGCAAAGGCAATGGACCTAGATTATGTTTTCAGTGCCAAGGATGTCAATTCTGTATATACTGAAGGTTTTCATTATGATGCTGTCCTGGTTGCACCACAGGTGGGCTTTCTTCTGAAACGAATCAGCAGTGTACTGCAGGATCAGCTGGTCATGCAGATACCAACGCAGATCTTTGGCTCTTACAATGCAGGCGCCTGTGTGGAGATGGTAAAGAACGCTTTGCAGGAACGTAAAAAATCTGCTGAAGAAAAAGCACTTGAACATATTTCACATGACATTAGCAATGATAAGACTTTGCTGATCATCGCCGTTATGCCGGATGTAAATGGCAGCTGGATCAGATATCGTCTGTATGATCATGGCAGAAACTGCCTGGATGAAGAGGTCATTAAGAAGACAATCACGCTCCATGACATCACAGATATCATTGATACAAGAAGATGCTCCTGCAACGGTAAAATGGATATTGATGCGATTGGTATTGCAATCCCAGGAATGATCATTCAGGGAAGGCTCGAGATCCTTGGCAGCATCAGACGTATGAGTGAACTTGATTTACAAAATGGTGAAGGTGACGGCTTTCATATCCTTGATTATTTCAAACAGAGATATAAAATACCGGTATTCATTAATAACAATGTAAATGCAGCCGCCATCGGCTATTATGGACAGCAGGATCACTATAAGAATATTATTTTCCATTCTCAACCAGTCGGATATAAATCCGGAGGACAGGGAATTGTCATTAACGGAAATTTAGTGGAAGGTGCCCATCAGAGTGCAGGTGAGCTCCGCTTCGTGATCAATCATCTTGAGGAAGTAAAGCAGATTGCAAATGTCGTGCGCACTCCGGATGAAATGGTCAAGATAGTGGCAGCAGGGATTGCGGTTGGATGTGTGAGCTGTGATCCGGAATTGGTCTGCGTCAGATCGTGCATGACACCTGATATGGATGAAATTCGAAATGAGCTGAAGAAATACATGCCTGAAAGTCATATGCCGGAACTGGTGCATATCACAAATATTGATGAATATGTATTGTTGGGAGAAATGATCCTGTCACTGCAGTCAATGGCAGGAAAGCACTGAATCTTCAAAGAAGGCAGGTATATGAGCAGGCAGAATAGACTGAAAATATCTTTTGTGTTAAATATTCTGATTTTTATCTTAGAAGTCATCGGCGGATATCTGGCTTGGATCAGAAGCGGCTGGACATTCATCGAATTCTATACAGAGGACAGCAATACCATCGCAATGTTTGCCAGTCTTTTCCTGGCCGTCTATGAATACGGCATGATCAAGCATGGTACAGATACACTGCCGGGATGGCTCAAGGGGCTGAAATACTTTGCGGCTGTCAGTCTGACCTTGACGTTCTTAGTGGTCGTCTGTCTGCTGATTCCAATGCAGGGAGGCTTCAGCGCTGCTTCTTTTCTGCTGCTGGATGGATCAATGCTGTACCGGCATCTTCTGTGTCCGGCTCTGACTTTTATCTCCTTTCTGTGGTTCGACCCAATTGGCACTCTGACGAAAAAGGATGTTCTGCTGTCTATGCTTCCGACTCTGATCTATGCCTTGATTCTGATGGCATTGAATCTCATGCGGGTGGTTGAGGGACCGTATCCATTCCTGCGTGTCTATGAACAGCCGGTCTTTATGAGCATCATCTGGGTGATTGTCATCCTAGGTTCCGCTTATGGGATTGCCTTCCTGCTCGCAAGTCTGTTAAATCGGCTTACAAATCGTTAAATTTGTTTATCTGAAGGTAGAAATATCTCTTTTCTTCATATTTATACTGTGATAATATAATCCCTGTTTGAGGGAGTAATTCCACAGTTTCTCTGTGCGGCATTTCGTCAAGACGGTGTTTACACCCGGAATGTCTGAATACAAGAATGAGACTCATACACACATATAGAATGCGTGCATGAGTTTTTTATGTGCACAGGGAGAAGAACATGGAAAAGGAATATATTCAGAATCCAGAAGAAGTGCTTAGGAATGTTGAAAGCAGTGCAGAAGGCCTCAGCACACATGAAGCAGAACTGAGAAGAGAAAAGATAGGACCGAATAAATTAAAGGAAGCACCAAAGATTTCGAACTTTCAGAGATTTCTGGAACAGCTGAAAGATCCAATGCTGATCATGCTGATGTGTGCAGCGGTCATTTCAGCTGTCACCAGTGCTATCAGCGGAGAATCAATGGCTGACGTTATCATTATTGCTGTGGTCGTACTGCTGAATGCCTGTCTTGGTGTTCTGCAGGAGTCAAAGGCGGAACAGGCAATAGAAGCACTGCAGACAATGACAGCCGCAACATGCAAGGTCTTAAGAGACGGCCGTCAGATTTCTATTCCAAGTGCTGAACTGGTGCCTGGTGATATTGTGATCCTGGAAGCAGGAGACGCGGTTCCTGCTGACGGCAGGCTGTTGGAAGCTGTCTCCTTGAAGATTGAAGAAGCAGCTCTGACGGGAGAATCCGTACCGGTCAATAAGATGATCGATGTTCTGAATTTAACGAGTCAGGAAAAAGAAATCCCGCTGGGTGACCGTACAAATATGTGCTACATGGGTTCTTCTGTCGTTTACGGAAGAGGTGTTGCCGTAATTACAGAGACCGGCATGAATACAGAGATGGGAAAAATTGCGGATGCCTTGAATCAGACGCAGGATGAGAGTACACCGCTGCAGATCAAGCTCAATGAACTTGGCAAGAAGCTGTCATGGCTTGTTATCTTTATCTGTATTTTTATCTTTGTTTTTGATCTGTTTATGGCTGGTGAGTTTACTTTGACTGGCATCTTGAATGTATTCATGATTGCTGTATCTCTGGCGGTTGCCGCAATTCCGGAAGGACTGGCAACGGTTGTAACTGTTGTTCTGTCTATCGGCGTAACAAAAATGTCTAAGGCAAATGCTGTAATCAGAAGACTGACAGCAGTTGAGACATTAGGATGTACACAGGTCATCTGCTCTGATAAAACAGGTACTTTAACACAGAACCGCATGACAGTTGTGGAAGATACGGGCAATACAAAGCAGCTGGCTGCTGCGATGGCTCTGTGTTCTGATGCCTATCTGGATGACAGCGGCAGCGCAGCTGGCGAACCAACTGAGGCTGCTTTAGTTGCTTATGCAAACAAAGAGGGCATGCCCAAGACAGAACTGAGTGTTCAAAATCCGCGGATTGGTGAAGCTCCATTTGATTCCATGCGCAAGATGATGTCAACAATCCATCAGACATCCAGCGGTATTGTTCAATATACAAAAGGCGCGCCAGACATCGTACTGTCATTATGTACATCCTATTTGGAAAACGGTGAAGTCAAGCCGATGACAGAAGAAAAGAAGAAAGAGATTCTGTTATCAAACAAAGCTATGGCCGACAAGGCACTGCGTGTTCTGTGCGCGGCTGAAAGAAGATACAAAGAAAAGCCGGCTGATACATCACCAAAGAACCTTGAGCATGATCTAACTTATATTGGTCTGACCGGCATGATCGATCCAATCCGTCCGGAAGTCAAAGTCGCCATTGAAGAGTGCAGAGGTGCCGGCATTACCCCAATCATGATCACCGGTGACCATAAAGATACTGCCGTTGCAATTGCAAAGGAATTAGGCATCCTGGATGATCCATCCCAGGCTGTCACAGGTGCTGATCTTGATAACTTGACGGAAGCAGAGTTGGACAAGGTCATTGACAAGTATCATGTCTATGCACGTGTACAGCCGGAACATAAAGTCCGGATTGTCAATGCATGGAAACGCAGAGGTGCGATTACAGCTATGACTGGTGACGGAGTCAATGATGCCCCATCCATCAAGGCTGCTGATATCGGTGTCGGCATGGGCATTACCGGCACAGACGTAACAAAGAATGTTGCGGACATGATCCTGGCAGATGACAACTTTGCAACTATCGTCAATGCAGTGGATGAAGGCAGAAGGATCTATGACAATATCCGCAAGGCGATTCAGTTCCTGCTTTCTTCAAACATGAGTGAAGTCATGGGCGTCTTCTTTTCAACCATCCTTGGCTTTACACTGCTGAAGCCAGTCCATCTGCTGTTCATCAACTTGATCACTGACTGTTTCCCAGCACTTGCTTTAGGCATGGAAAAGGGTGAAAAGGATATCATGCAAAGAGCACCGCGTGATGCCAAGGATTCCATTTTTGCCGGCGGCATGATCTGGGACATCTTGTATCAGGGTGTTTTAATTACAGTACTGACAATTGTTTCCTACATCGTTGGTCATTCGATGGAAATCGGACACTTCGAAATACCGCAGGGCATATCGCCGGACGGCATGACGATGGCTTTCTTGACAATGAATATGTGTGAGATCTTCCACAGTTTCAATATGAGATCAACACGCAAGTCCATCTTTACCCTGGATTCACAGAATAAAGTACTGTGGCTTGCCATGTTTGGATCTTTAGCATTAGTCACGATTGTCCTGGAAGTTCCTTTCATTGCCGATATGTTCGGCTTCACACCGGTCAGCTGGGCGGAATACTTTACTGCACTCGGCTTTGCCATCATTGTGATTCCGGTTGTTGAACTTGTTAAAGCAGTTCAGAGACAGTTCACAAAAGCTTAATATTGTATCATTCACTCATTTCATCTTTCGTTTATAATAGAAGCCATGAGAATACTGGAATACAAAAATGCAGACCGCAGCGACATTGATGCCATCTATCAGATGGTGGAAATCCTTGTCAGAAAGTATGAGGATCCGACGGTGACAGATATCACCCATGCATTGAAGTGGTGCCGGACCAAAATTGAAGGGAACTATGAAGCATATACATGCATCTATGCAGACGGCGTCAAGGCAGGATACTATCATCTGACGGAACAGCTGGACCTGCGGACAGAACTAGATGATCTTTTTGTCCTGCCGGCATTTCGGAAGCAGGGCATTGGTACGGAAGTGCTGACAAAGATCCTGAAGGAAACGGATGAACCAGTCTATCTCTATGTGTTTCAAGAGAATGTCGGTGCAGTATCTCTGTATACAAAACTTGGCTTCAATGTGACCAAGATTGTTTCCCCGACCAGAATGATTATGGAATATCGAAAATTGGAGTGAATATGAATCGGGAAATTTATGAAGCAGTTAATACTGCAAATGATGCACTGTATCATCTGCAGAAGGCTGATGAAATACTGAACAGTGCCCAGAACTGGGGCTTTGTGGATCTGCTTGGCGGAGGATTGGTCACAACGATGATCAAGCGCTCTAAAATGTCGGATGCGAAAATTCAAATTGAACAGGCAAAGAATGCCATCCGGCAGCTGAGCCGGTATCTGATCGATGTCCGCAGGATGCCTGCAGTTGAACTGCAGATGAATGATTTTCTTGGCTTTGCGGATTATTTCTTTGACGGCATTGTCGCTGACTGGTTCACCCAGTCAAGGATTGGTGATGCCCGTTCACAGGTCAAGGAAGCAATAATGGAAGTGCAGGGGATCCTGGATGGATTGGAGGAGAACAGATGATCGGTGTAATTGATGTTGGCGGCGGCTTAAGAGGTTCATATGGGGCAGGAGTCCTGGACTACTGCATGGACAATGATGTTGTGTTTGACTACGGCATCGGCGTTTCGGCCGGCAGTGCTAATATTTCTTCCTATCTAGCGCATCAGAGAGGAAGGAACTACACATTCTATACAGAATACATGTCCCGTCCGGAATACATGGGGTGGAAGTCAATATTGAAGACAAAGTCTTATGTTGGGCTGGAATATATCTATGGGGATCTGTCTGATTCCTGGGGAGAGTATCCGCTGGACTGGCAGGCGATTGTCAATAATCCTGCAAAGTTCAAGGTTGTAGCCACCAACGCATATACTGGACTGCCAGTCTACTTTGACAAGAGCGATATGCGCCAGGACGACTACGGTGCCATCAAGGCATCCTGCAATGTTCCCGTTGTGGACAGACCATATATGCTGAATGGCATTCCATATTATGACGGCGGCATCTCTGATCCAGTGCCTTTTGAAAAGGCATTTGCGGATGGATGCGATAAGCTGGTGATTATCCTGACCCGCCCGAAGGACTACCGCCGTATCTCCAAGAATGATGAAAAAGGTGCAAAACTGCTTTCTGTAATGTATCCTTCTGCCGGCCAGGATGTTATGAACAGAGGTGAAGTCTACAACCGTCAGGTTGACCAGACAGTGGAACTTGAAAAACAGGGAAAAGTGCTGATTGTTGCTCCGTCGGATATCGGACAGATGAAGACGCTGACAAAAGATGTCACAACGATCCGTGAACTCTATCTGAAAGGGTATCATGATGCTTCATCCATTCCTGCCTTTGTAAACGAATAAACAGTGAAAACAATCGATGTCATGCATTGATTGTTTTTTTCATAGTAAAATGGAAATATGGAACGTTACTATACATTCAGTGAATACTGCCAGAAGACCTTCGGCAGAAAACTCTACCGGGCAGCTTTGGATGCCGGCATGACCTGTCCTAACCGGGCTGGAAAATTAGGAAACAAAGGATGCATCTTCTGCGATGAAGGAGGTTCCGGAGATTTTGCGGTCTCCTATCATGGACAGATGCTGAAAAGAGAAGACTTGATCTATAATCACCAGGACGGACAGAATGGTGACTACATTGCCTACTTTCAGTCGTATACGAATACCTATGCACCAGTTGACCGGCTGAGAAAGCTGTTCACTGCGGCATTGGAAGATGAACTCTTTGCCGGGATCTCAATCGCCACGCGCCCGGACTGCTTGGGGAAAGATGTTCTGGCACTGCTGACTGAACTGAAGAAAAGCTATCCGGAAAAATTCATCTGGTGCGAGCTTGGTCTGCAGACAATCCATGAAAAGACGGCCGTGTGGATCCGCAGAGGATATCCATTACCGGTATTTGATGAAGCAGTCAGGTCTCTGCACGCACTTGATATCCCGGTGATTGTGCACTGCATCCTGGGGCTGCCGCAGGAAGATGAACAGATGGTGTTCCAAACGATGGAACATTTAAATCAACTGAAGATTGAAGGCATAAAATTACAGTTGCTGCATTATCTCAGGGAAACTGACCTCGGTCGGACATATCAGGCAGATCCGGATGCGTATCATGTACTGAGCCTTGATGAATATGCACGCATGACTGCCCGCTGTCTGGGACATCTGGATCCTTCCATTGTGATCCATCGTCTGACCGGTGACGGCAATCAGGAGATCTTATTGGCTCCTTCATGGAGCACAGATAAAAAGAAAGTGCTGAACTTGATCCGGCACATTATGAAGGAAGAAAATATTGTGCAGGGAAGCCTGCGGGAGGAAATGAAAGATGAATCATGATGAGTATGCACTTCAGATCCGCAAGACATTTGGAGAAGGAGATGCAGTCAGAGATGCTGGCTTGAAGACACCAAAGGATGTTGTCAGGTTAGATGATATCTCTTATGGAAAAGCAGACGCAAAATGGCAGAAGCTTGATGTCTACCGTCCAAAGAGGGCAAAGGACAAAGTGCTGCCAGTCATTCTCAGCATCCATGGCGGCGGCTGGGTCTATGGTGACAAGGAAGTCTATCAGCACTACTGTATGTCATTGGCACAGCGTGGATTTGCAGTGGTGAATTTCTCATACCGCCTGGCACCGGAATATCAGTATCCGGCATCTTTTGAAGACACCAGTGCAGTCGCATCCTGGATCATCCGCAATGCAAAGAAATATGGCTTTGATACAAAGCATATCTTTGGCGTCGGCGACAGTGCAGGCGCACATATGCTTTCCTTGTTTGCAGCAGCGCTGACAAATCCAAAGTATGCAGCAGATTTTGTCCTGCCAAAGAATTTTGCCTTCCAGGCAATTGCATTGAACTGCGGTATCTATCAGATGGAAGCCGATACAATGGGCGAGATGAGCAGGGAGCTGATGAAGGTTCTGATGCCGAAGGGCGGAACCAAGAAGGAACTGAAGAATATCAGCAGCTGGCATTTCATCACACCGGAATTTCCACCTTGTTTTATCATGACATGTCCAGGTGACTTCCTGTTTGCCGGCCCGGATATTCTGATTCCTGAACTGAAGAAGAACGGTGTTCCGTTTGTATACCGTGTATATGGAAGTAAAAAGAATCCTTTATCCCATGTGTTCCACTGCAACATGCGCATGGCAGAAGGAACACTCTGCAATGATGAGGAATGTGCTTTCTTCAAAGAGTTCTGCTGAGGCCTGAGTATTCGGCCTTTTTCATTGATTGCAAATCAAGGAGGTAAAAATGGATCGAATGTTTTCAAATAGACAGCTGAGACGGCTGATTGGACCTCTTCTGGTCGAACAGCTTTTAGTCATGCTGGTAGGAATGATGGATACTGTCATGGTATCCAGTGCAGGAGAGGCAGCAGTCTCGGGTGTCAGCATTGTCAATGAAGTTAATTATCTGGTCATCACAGTGCTTTCTGCTTTGGCCGCCGGCGGTGCCGTTATTGTTTCCCAGTATCTAGGCAATAATGACAAGGTGAACAGCAACAAGTCTGCCTCACAGCTGATCATGATAGCATTCCTGATCAGCACTGCACTGATGGTCATCTGTCTGGTCTTCTGCAGGCAGATACTGATGCTGCTGTACGGCAGTGTTTCTTCGGATGTCATGGAAGCTGCCGTGACCTACTTCTGGATCACAACGCTGTCCTTCCCATTTCTCGGCTTATACAACTGCGGTTCAGCGATGTATCGTTCAATGAATGCGACTAAAGTGACTATGGTGGTATCCATCATCATGAATACGGTCAATATTATCGGCAACTACATCGGTGTTTATATCTTTCATATGGGTGCCGCCGGTGTTGCCTGGCCGACATTTCTTTCCCGTGTGATTGCTGCATTGATCCTGTGCACTCTGGCTTTTAATCAGGAAAATGCAGTATCCATTGAATGGAAGAACATCCTTGCCTGGAACAGCGACATTCTTAAGCGGATCCTCAAGATTGCTGTTCCAAATTCAATTGAGAATGGTCTGTTCCAATTCGGCAGAGTAGTTGTCACCATATTTATTGCAACTTATGGGACATCGCAGATTGCGGCGAATGGTGTTGCCAACAGCTTCTCTACGCTTGCAATCATTGCTTCCGCTGCCGTCCAGCTGGCAATTGTTACTGTTGTTGGGCAATGCGTTGGCGCAAATGACTATAAACAGGCACAATATTATATGAAGAAGATGATCAAGATTGCCTATATCAGCGGTCTGGTCAACTGTCTGCTTGTCTTGGCAGTCATGCCAATCGGCATGAAGATGTATACATTGACGCCGGAAACAGAAAAAATTGTTACCGAGATCATGTATTGGAACTGTCTCGCAACTGCACTTCTGCATCCGCTCTCCTTCGTGCTGCCGAATGGACTGCGCGCAGCTGGTGATGCTAAGTATACGATGATTGTCGGTGTTGTCTCGATGTTCGTGGTCAGAATTTCCATGGCATATCTGCTTGGCTCAGTTCTGCATCTGTTTGTCTTGGGTACTTACTTTGCCATGTTCCTGGACTGGTGTGCACGTATTGTATGCTTTACCCTGCGCTATCACAGCGGAAAGTGGATGAACTACAGAGCAATCTGATTGATACATAAAATACATGGCTCAACTGCAAAATAAGTATGATAAGAATCATGGATTCAATTGTAAAATATAGATAATCTTAGGAGGATGATCCAAATGCTTGATGAAAAATTTGTAAAGGAAATGCCAAAGCTTGGTTTCGGCTTAATGAGACTGCCAAGGACAGATGCTGAAAAAGACATTATTGATGTTGAACAGACAGCCGAGATGGCCAATCTGTTCTTAAACAGCGGCCTGAAGTACTTTGACAGTGCATATGTCTATAATGGATCAGAAATTGCTGCCCGGGAGGCAGTTGTAAAACGTCATCCAAGGGAATCGTTCTACATTACTTCCAAGCTGAATGTTAACGCGCAGGGAGTGCATGATGAAGCCAGTGCAAAGCATGAATTTGATGAATCCTTGGAAAGAGAAGGAGTTGACTATATTGACTTCTATCTGCTGCACGCTCTTGGCAAAGGCAACGTACAGAAATTTGATGACTGGCATTTATGGGACTATGTCAGGGAATTAAAGGAACAGGGAAAGATTAGACACTACGGTTTCTCTTTCCACGATACACCGGAATTCTTAGATGAGCTTCTGACAAAGCATCCGGATGTAGAGTTTGTTCAGCTGCAGATCAACTACGCTGACTGGAACAATCCATCTGTTCGATCCAGAGAATGCTATGAAGTCGCAAGAAAGCACGGCAAGCCGATCATTGTGATGGAACCAGTCAAGGGCGGTACTTTGGCAAATCCGCCAAAGCCTGTCGCTGATCTTCTGAAGAAAGAAGATCCAGACGCAAGCTGTGCCTCATGGGCTGTGCGCTTTGTCGCATCGCTGCCAGGCATCATGGTGGTTCTTTCTGGCATGTCCAATTTGGAACAGATGCAGGACAACACGTCCTTTATGGCAGACTTCAAGCCGCTGAATGCACATGAACAGGATGTTATCAGACAGGCACAGGATATTCTGGCGAATATCCATCAGATTCCTTGTACTGCATGTCATTACTGCACCGGCGGCTGCCCAATGAAGATCAAGATTCCAGATCTTTTCGCAGCAATGAATACTTATCTGATTTATGGAAACATGAAGAGTGCCAAGCAGCACTATGACTGGAATACAGCCGGCGAACACGGCAAGGCTTCGGCATGCATCCAATGTGGTCAGTGTGAGATGCAGTGCCCGCAGCATATTGAAATCAGACAGTGGCTTCAGGAAATTGCCAAGACATTAGAGTAACTGAAGTAAAGAATGGAGAGAACATGAGAGTACTTTATCTAGAATGCAGTATGGGTGCCAGCGGAGATATGCTGATGGGTGCTCTGAGTGAACTTGTTGATCAGAATATCTTCCTGCAGAAAATGAAAGATGCCGGCATCGAAGGCATCAGCATCACTTTGGCTCCTTCTATGAAATGCGGTATCATGGGAACACATGCTGCGGTGAAGATCAATGGAGAAGAAGAACACAGCGAAGATATCCATCATGAAGAACATAAACATTTTCCTGTTTTTGATCATGACCATGATGATGAGCATCATGAACACCATCACCACCATGCATCCATGTCTGAGATAGAAAGTACGATCAATGCACTGCATGTTTCTGATTCGGTAAAAAAGAATGCGCTGGAAATCTATCATCTCCTAGCTGAAGCAGAAAGCCGCGCCCATCAGGTCCCTGTTTCTGAAATCCACTTCCATGAAGTAGGGATGAAGGATGCAGTTGCTGATATCGTCGGCTCATGCATCCTGATGGAAATGATCGATGCGGATAAAGTATATGCCGGCAGGGTTGCTGTTGGCAGCGGCATGGTCAAGTGTGCACATGGCATTCTGCCTGTACCTGCACCAGCGACAGCATATCTGCTGCAGGACATTCCGACCAGTGCCGGCGTAGTGGAAGCTGAATTATGTACGCCGACAGGAGCTGCACTTTTGAAGCACTTTGTTGATTCCTTTGACGGTATGCCGGAGATGAGCAGTGAGAAGATTGGCTGCGGGACAGGCAGTAAAGACTTTCCTGCTGCAAATGTACTGCGTGCTTTTCTGGGAGAAGAAACAGATCATGGTGAAGTTGTTGAATTGACGTGCAATCTGGATGATCAGTCTCCGGAAGAGATTGGCCATGCTATGGAAGTTCTGTTTGCAGAAGGTGCACTGGATGTATATGCCGTAAATGCACTGATGAAAAAGAATCGTCCGGGCCTGCTGTTTACCTGCACCTGCCGAGATCAGGATAAGGTCAGGATGCTTGCACTGATGTTTGAACATTTGACAACATTAGGCATACGTGAAAATAAATGCCGCCGGCATGCACTGACAAGACATATTGAGACTGTCTCAACAAGCATGGGTGATGTGCGCTTGAAGGTGTCATCAGGCTATGGCATTGAAAAAGAAAAAATAGAATATGATGATCTTGCTGCTATTGCAGATCAGAAAAAAATCAGTATAGCAGAAGTAAGAAGAAGGATTGAAAAAGAGAGAAAGAAATGAGAAACACAAGAAATATTGTCCTGTGCGGATTATTGATTGCAGTTGGGATTGTACTGCCGGCAGTGGTGAGGCTGATTCCCAACGGCGGCGTATTGTTTTCACCAATGCATATCCCGGCGCTCCTTGCCGGTCTGGTCTTAGGACCGGTGGAGGGATTGATTGTAGGCATTGCATGCCCGTTGCTGAACAACGTGATGTTCGGCATGCCTCAGGGAAGCACTTTGATCGGCATGTGTATAGAACTGCCGGTCTATGGCATTGCCAGCGGTATCTTCATGAAAGCTCTAAAGAATCAAAGGGACGGCATCCGCGTCTACGGTTCATTGGCTGCTGCGATGATCCTGGGTAGAATTGCCGGCGGCATCACACAGGCAGCTGTTTTAGGAACAGAAAAATACTCTCTGACAGTATGGGCATCTTCCTACTTTGTCGGTACGGCTCCTGCTATCTTGATTCATCTGATACTGATTCCATCAGTCTACTTTGCCCTGAAGAAGGCAAACTTCGTGAAAAATTGAAGAGAATGAACATTGAGCGCTCATCATAGCATAGATAAGCGCTTTCTTTTGATGTTTCTCGTGCATTCTGCTGTCACTTCTTTTTTGGTTTGCTATAATTAGAACGTAAGATGG
Organism: uncultured Galactobacillus sp.; assembly: GCA_964385925.1. Lineage (GTDB taxonomy): Bacteria > Bacillota_I > Bacilli_A > Erysipelotrichales > Erysipelotrichaceae > Bulleidia. The sequence continues at coordinate 15,912 of CAYLQV010000028.1, forward strand.
TAAAACATCAAAGGAGATAATAGATATGGTAAATTTCCGTAAGGTAGCTGTAGTTGGCTGTGGTTTTGTCGGTTCGTCCAGTGCATTTGCATTGATGGAGAGCGGTCTTTTCTCAGAGATGGTCTTAATTGATGTTGTCAAAGAGAAGGCAGAAGGCGAAGCAATGGATATCAGCCATGGAACAGCACTCACTTCCCCAATGAATATTTATGCGGGCGATTATGCTGATGCAAGAGATGCTGCAATTATTGTTGTTACAGCAGGTGCTGCACAGAAGCCGGGCGAGACAAGACTCGATCTGATCAAGAAGAACATCGGTATCTTCTCAGGCATTATGCCGCAGATCAAGGAACAGAAATGCGAAGGCATCATGGTCGTTGTTGCAAACCCAGTTGATATTCTGACATACTATGCAATGAAAACTTCCGGCATGCCGGAAGGCAGAGTCTTCGGCTCCGGTACAGTATTGGATACAGCACGTCTGCGTTATCTGATTGGCAATAAGCTGGACGTTGACTCCAGATCAGTTCATGCATATGTCATTGGCGAACATGGTGATTCAGAATTGATTACATGGTCCAATGCTAATGTTTCTTCTGTACCTTTAGCTGATTTCTTTGCGTTAAGAGGTATGGGCAACCAGGATCTGGCAGAAGCTGAAAAAGAGATGGGGAACGATGTAAAGAACAGTGCCTATGAAATTATTCAGAAGAAAAAGGCAACTTACTATGGCATCGCGATGTCCGTCGTGAGAATCTGCCGTGCAATCATGAAGGACGAGAAGACTGTACTTCCTGTTTCCACAGATCCTAAGGGAGCGTATGGCATTACAGGATGTTCATTGAGCGTACCGGCAATTGTCGGCCGCAATGGTGTAGAAGGACTTGTTCCAGTAGATATCTCTGAAGAAGAAAGAATGGAACTGGCAAAATCTGCTGAAGTGCTGAAACAGAATATTGCTTCTGTTGGCGAGCATTTCGAATAAAAGTGCATATTGTCATTGATGGGATACAGGAATCAAAGTATCATAGGATGAAATAAATTTTGTATAAGGAGATACTCAATGACAGTAGCAGCGTTTTTCGATATTGACGGAACGATATACCGTGAAGGACTGATCACGGAAGTCTTTAAGAAGATGGTGACACACGAGATCATTGGGGCAGAACATTGGGATGATGATGTAAAGTATGCCTATACTGCCTGGGACAGAAGAGTCGGTGAATATGATGACTATCTGTCAAGAATGATCGAAATCTTTAAAAAGGCAACAGTTGGGATCTCTTCGGAACATATTGATTTCATTGCCAAGAAAGTCATTGAACAGAAAGGCGAGAGAGTCTATCAGTTCACTCGGCGTGAAATTGAAATGCATAAAGCAGCCGGACATAAGATCATTGCAATCTCCGGTTCTCCAGATGCCTTAGTCAAATATATGGCTGAGAAGTATCATTTTGATGACTGGAGAGGAACTATCTATCATACAGATGATAAAGGCATCTACACGGGTGAGATTACACCGATGTGGGACAGTGTCTCAAAGCAGAAGGCAATGCTGGAGCTCAGAGATAAGTACAATTTGGATCTCAGTGAGTGCTACTCCTATGGAGATACAAATGGTGATCTGACCATGTTCAAGAATACCGGCCATCCTAATGCCATCAATCCGACCAGGGAGCTGCTGGACAACATCCAGAAAGATCCTGCATTGATGGAGCGGATCAGGGTCATCGTTGAGCGCAAGAATGTAATTTACAACATTGATATTCATCATTTGAATCTCTTATAAAAAACGGCTCTTCAAGGCGTCATACGACTTCCTGAAGAGCTGTTTATTTATTGGATTTCAATCTGTGTGCCGCCCTGAACTTGATACAGACGGTGCGAGATCGAAAGAACGGTACGGTTCTTGGAAGCTTGTGCTAAGGCCGTAAAGACAAGCTGCTCTGTATTAACATCCAGATTTGCAGTGATCTCATCCAGCAGCAGGAGCTTTGGATTGCATACAATGGCACGTGCAATAGACAGTAGCTGGAACTGGCCTCTGGAGAAGATCTCCGGCGTGCAGCGGGTATCCAGGGCATCTGGGAAAGAGGCAACCGTATCTTTCAGCTGCGCTGTTTCCAATGCCTTCCATACCATGTCATCTGTAATTGAAGGATTGTCCAGTGTGATCTGTTCACGGATGCTGCCGTGGATCATGCGGAAATCCTGTTCCACAGAACCATAGACTGTACGTTTCTCTGCCTCTGGGATATTCTGCGGTTCTTTGCCAAAGATATGGATTGTGCCTTGATCCGGCTGATATAGACCAAGGATCAGTTTGAATAAAGTTGATTTGCCTGCACCGGTACGTCCAGTTAAGGTGACCATCATGCCTTCCTTGATATGCAGGGAGTAATCATGGAAGATCTCACGTTCATTCTTGTTGTAACCGAAGGTGAGATGATCGATTGCGACAGCATCTTCACCTGTATTGTCAACAGATGGAACAGGTTCCATCTCCGTAAGATTCAGGAAGTCTTCTACGCGCTGAATACCTGCAGCAGCTGACTGAATATTCTGGATTTCCATGCCGATGCTCTCTAGTGGAGAGAAGACGGAGGAAATGTAGGAGATCAATGCAACAGCAGTACCGGCAGTCATGCCGAAGAATACTCTGACTTCACCGCTTCCGGCAGACAGGCACATCATTATGGCAACTGCACATGCACTGGTCGTTAGAATGATTGGCGAGTAAACAGCATCATAGAAATTGACGCGATTGACCGCTTTGAAGCTCTCATTGATTGTCTGATCATATTTCTTTTCCATCCATTTCTCTTTTTTGAAGATCCGGAGAGAAAGAAGATTATGAATTGTTTCTGGAATCAGCTGCGTGCTTCTTGCGACTGCATTGCGGTTGTCCATATTTGCGGCATACATCTTCTTCTGGATGACTCTTGTTACATAGTATAAGAACGGCAGGAGCACCAGGAGCAGTACAAATAAGCCTTTAGATTTGGTAAAGATGACGAACAGAATACTGATGACTGTGCACAGATCAACAATCATGCTGACAATGCCTTCATCAAATAATGATTCGATGGTATCAATATCATTTGTGAATAAGGATACTGTCTGACCTGACTGTGTACTGACATAGTGCGAAGCCGGAAGAACATTCAGCTTGGCACTCATCTCACTGCGCAGGGCATGGGTGATTCTTTGACCGAAATCTGCAATCAGAGCATTCTTTCCTGCAACTGCAACACCTGCTAAGGCAAGGGAGCCGAAGTAGAGGAGGATGGTCTGCAGGGAGAATGTATGGTCGATTGTCAAGGCATCTATAAAGGATGCCAGGATCAGCGGCGGTACAACAGCTAATACAATGGCGGCTGCCATCAGGATGATCAGGCAGAAGCTGATCAAAAGATTCTGGCGCATGACATGGCCGAATGTTTTCAGAAGGGAGTGTTTCATTGCTTTGCTCCTTTCTGGACTTCATACAGCTGACGGTAGACATCAGAAGACTTCAGAAGCTCTTCATGTGTTGAAATATACGTTCTGTCATGGCCAAGCATGATGACCTGATCAAGTTCATTGAAGTGAGCTAATCGATGTGAGATCAGCAGGATGATGGAATCTTTATGCTTTGCCCTGAGATCATGAAGAATCTTTCCTTCTGTCTGCGGGTCAACGGCTGAGAATGGATCATCCAATAGAATGATTGGTGCCGGATGTGCTAACGCACGGGCCAAAGCGATTCTTTCCTGCTGTCCGCCGGACATTCTGACCCCATGGTCACCAATCACTGTATCCAGTCCCTGATCAAATTCTTTGATTTCTTCATCCAGACATACTTCCTTCAGAATTTCATCAAAGTCAATCTCATCACCAAGTGAGATATTCTCACCGATGGTGCTGGAGAACAGCTGCGGATCATGACCGAGATAGCTGACGGTCCGTTCTTTGTATTCTGCCAATGGTTTTCCATTCAATGTGATGGATCCCTGATACGGCAGGACATTCAGGAACAGTTTTCCCAGTGTTGTCTTGCCGCAGGCAACTTCACCAGTAATGCCGATGATGTCACCGGCTTTTGCCTTGAAGTTCAGATCACTGAATAAAGGTTCCTCTGTATAGCCGAAGGTCACATGTTCTACCGCCAGCGTATTGCCGGGAGCAACTGTGCAGCATGGAAATGGCGGAATGTCAGCGAGATGCGGCTTGATGCGCTTCCATGATACAGATGCCTTCTGGACGGAATTGAACAGCTTGGCAGCTGTTGATGATTTCTTGGCAAGCTTTGCAAAGCAGGCAAGGTATGTTGAGAAGGCGGCAATATTCCAGGATGCCCATCCCTGTCCAAGTACGTTTTTTGCACCGAAGTAAAAGATGAAGATGACGCTGATCAATGATATGATCTGATACAGCGGTTCCGCCGAGGCAATCAGGATATTGGCCTTTGCCTGTTTTCTTTCGTAGTCATGCAGGTAGGTCTCATAGATCTGATTCTGGTTGGACTCTTCTCCATACATCCGATAGGTCAGAGCATTGGAGACTCTGTCAAGAGAAGCTTCATTCAGGTTGGAACTGCTGATTCTGGCTGCCTGTGTGCTTTCGGTGACAACTGTTTTAAACTTCTGTGCACAGTAGTATGCGATTGGCGGGAAGAGCAGAACAATCAATGTCAGCCGCCAGTCATAGACCGCCAGCAGGACAACATAGGATACCATGACCACCCCGGTATCAAAGACTTCCGTGACGAACTTGCGGATGCCTTCAACACAGGCATCGACATCGGTAATTGCTTTGGCAATAAAACTTCCGGATTCTTCTGCACTGACATCTTCAGAAAGAATCGTATGATACAGATTCTCCTTCATTTCCTTGTTGATGTTATTGGCGAATTTTCTGACATAAAGGCGCTTGAAGAACCGCATGACCTGTACAAATAAGATGGTCAGCACATAGATTGCTGCCAGGATCAGCATGTCTGCCAGCACTTTGTTTCCATCCAAAATGTCTGCTAAGGTCTGCACCAGCTGTCCCTCAAACCAAGGACCGGCGACCATGCCGATATTGTAGATCAGACCAGTGATGGTAATCAGGATCAGATTTCCTTTTTCATGTCTGAGATATGTTTTTAAATTAGATGCTGAATTCATTTTGTTTATTTACCTCCTGAATAGTATACAAGAAAAAGAGCATGAACTTTCAAAACATGCTCTTCATATATTCCTGATGGTCACTTGTATAAATAATAAATCCTGTTTCATGCAGCACAGCATAGGTCCGCGGATGTCCGCCTTTCGGCAGGGATACAGATCCTGGATTGAACAGATAAATGCCGTCCTTCTGATCCGCAGTGGGGATATGCGTATGACCGGAAAGGAAGATGTCACCAGCTTTTAGAGCAGGCAGGTGATCTGGCCCATAGATGTGGCCATGGCTCATAAAAATGTCACGGGTGTCCATCGGTATCACGTTGCAGTCTGCCATGCATGGAAAGTTCAGGACCATCTGATCTACTTCTGCTTCGCAATTTCCTCTGACCGCAATGATTTTGTCGGTATAGGAATTCATGATAGGAATGACTTTCTTTGGGGCGTAATTGGCAGGCAGGTCATTGCGCGGCCCATGGTAAAGAATATCTCCTAAGCATAGGATCCTGTCCGGCTGGATGCGTTCTGCCGCCTGCTGTATGATCTCGGCGCCTGTGAGATCGCCGTGGATGTCTGAAATGACTAAATATCTCATATGTATAATCTCCAAATAATATTTTATCAGTCACCGGATGAAAAACAATGTATAATGATTTTGTTCTAAGAGACCGTGATCAAATGACATGGATCTCTGCCTTCCGAACACGTCTTGCTTGTTTTAATTCATTGCATCCAGAAAATGGAGCGATAGGAGGAAAAGAAAATGTTAAATAACAAGAAGAAAATTCAGCGGCTTACTTTGGCGGCTTTTTTTGTGGCCATTGAGCTGATCATGGGCTTTACCCCGATTGGATATATTCCTGTGGGTGCCCTGAACATCACGACCATGCATCTGCCGGTCATTCTGGCTGGTATTATCGCAGGTCCGGCATTTGGGGCAGGAATGGGCTTTGTCTTCGGTTTGACATCCTTTCTGCATGCAACACTTGCCCCGAATCTGACCTCATTTGTATTCTCGCCGTTTATCACTGTCGGCGGAATTCAGGGCAACTTCTACAGCCTGATCATCTGCTTTGTGCCGCGGATCATGCTTGGCTGGCTGTCTGGAATGATGTATTCTTTTATCGTAAGAAAAATGAAAAACAGTGTTGCAGCATCAGCTGTGACTGCTGTTGTAAATACAATGATCCATACAGGACTGGTGCTTAGCGGCATTTATCTCTTCTTTGCTCAGCCGTATGGCCAGGCGTTAGGTACAAGCACTGCCGGTGTTGCTGCACTGCTGCTGGGTGTCGTTACCAGCAACGCAGTATTGGAAGCAGTTCTGGCCGGCATCGCTGTTCCAGCATTAGCCAAGGCACTTCAGCCAAGTGCAGAAAGGATGGGCTTCAATCATGAACGCAGTACAGCCGTTACAGAATCATAAGTGCATTGTTGTCGGCATCACCGGGGGCATTGCGGCATATAAGATCTGCAGTTTAGTATCCAGTCTGAAGAAGCAGGGGTATGAAGTCATTGTATTGATGACTAAGGATGCCGAGCAGTTTGTCACCCCTTTGACTCTGCAGACATTGAGCGGACAGAAAGTCATTACTGATATGTTCACAAAGGATTTTACACCGGATGTGCATCATATTTCGATTGCTAAGAAGGCAGATGCTTTTGTGATTGCTCCGGCAACTGCAAACATCATTGCCAAAGTATCCAATGGGATTGCTGATGACATGCTGACAACAACTTTCCTGGCTGCTGAATGCCCAAAGCTGATTGTCCCGGCAATGAACACTCATATGCTGATGAATCCAATCACACAGGATAATCTTGCAAAGTGCAGGCACTATGGCATGCATGTTCTGGAAAGCGATGAAGGATATCTTGCATGCGGAGATGTTGGCAGCGGCAGAATGCCGGAACCGGCAGAGATCGAAGATGCGGTCAAGGAACTGCTTGTTACTGATAAATATCTAACTGGTAAGAAAGTACTGATAACCGCCGGTCCAACACAGGAGGCAATTGATCCAGTACGTTATCTGACCAATCACAGCACAGGAAAAATGGGTTTTGCACTAGCAAGAGCAGCGAGAAATGCAGGCGCCGAAGTGACCTTGGTTGCCGGCAGAAATACTCTGGCACCAGTCCGCGGTGTGTATACGATCAATGTTGCATCTGCACAGGAAATGGCAGACGCAGTATTATCCAGACAAGATGAGAGCGATGCTATGATTCTGGCAGCAGCGGTGGCAGATTATACGCCGGTGCATGCTGCAGATGAGAAGATCCATAAAAGCGAAGGGAATCTGTCCATTGAATGCAGACGCACGGTAGATATTCTGGCTTCTTTAGGTCAGCGTAAAAGACCAGATCAGATTCTGATCGGCTTCTCGATGGAAACAGAGAATATGATTGAACGCACAAAAGAGAAGCTGCAGAAGAAGAACTGTGATTATATCGTCGGCAACAATCTGAATGATAAAGGTGCCGGGTTTGGCACCGATACGAACCGCACAGTGATCCTATCGAAGGACAGCCAGATTGATCTAGGCTTGATGAGCAAGGATGATACTGCTTCTGAGATCTTGAGACAGTGCCTGAAGGAGAATGCATAATGCATATTTTAATGACAATTGACGTCGGCAACACAAATATCTCTTTAGGCCTGATGGCAGAGAAGAAGGTCATTGGTTCTTTCCGTCTGACAACACAGACGCCTCGTACCTCTGATGAATTCGGCATCTGCATCCGGTCTTTAATGGATTCCAGCGGCATTAAAGCAGCAGATGTAGACGATGTCATCATTTCCAGTGTTGTACCAAAGAGAATGTATGCACTGACTGCCTCTATCCGCAAATATATCAACAAGGATCCATTATTGGTCGGCCCAGGCATGAAGACGGGCATTCAGTTAAGAAATGACAATCCTAGAGAAGTCGGAGCTGACCGTATTGTGGATGTCACGGCCGCTCATTATCTTTATGACCGCAGCTGCATCATCGTCGACTTCGGTACAGCGACAACATTCGACTATGTCTCAAAGCAGGGTGTCTTTGAATATACTGTCATTGCTCCTGGCTTAGGCATCAGTGCCAATGCACTGACTTCGCAGACAGCAAAGCTTCCGGAAATTGAAATCATGAAACCGAAATCAATTCTCGGCAGAAATACTGTTGCCGGAATGCAGGCAGGTGTTGTCTACGGCTATATTGGCTTAGTAGAAGGAATCATCCGTCAGATGAAGAAGGAGCTCAAAGATCCAGAATGCTATGTCATTGCGACCGGCGGTCTTGGCAAAGTCATCGCCAAGGAAACACCTGAGATCAATGAATATGATCCAGACATTGCCTTTAAGGGAATGCGCATCCTCTACGATTTAAACAAGAAGAAATAAAAGAGTGCCGGGTCAATTGACCTGGCACTTAATTGATTCATTACTTCCAGAGAACGTCTGGATAAATTCCCTGATCCTTCTTTTCCTGAATCTTGGCAACAACTTCAGGCTTGTCTTCCTTATAAGTGACACCGAACCATTTGTCAGAAGACGACAGCATTTTGACAGATACTTTTCCTTCTGCGACCAAGTCGCCCATCGCTGTAGGGATGACATGCTCACACTTCATAGGATTCTTCTCAATGTTGTTTGCCAAGAAGTTCTTGAAGATAGGTTCAACTTCCTCAAAGATCTTTGGAGTGAATCCCCAGAAGTTCATGGATACCAATGCATCATCTGCAATAGGCTTCCACTCGCCGCTGTCTTCATAGACTGCATGATCATTCTGCAGCGCAATCTTCTGAATCTCAACAATGTGAGACAAATTGCCGTCTTTTTCTTCACAGAGACCTCTGGTAACAGTACCATTGGCAGTCAGTGTATTCAGGCACTTGAAGCCGACCATTGCATAATGGTCATCAGAAATGCCATTGGTCAAATAGTCATAAATTACTTTATATGCATCTCTGCCATAGAAGTCATCCGCATTGATGATTGCGAATGGTTCATTGACGATGCCCTTGCATGCTAATAATGCATGTGTTGTTCCCCAAGGCTTCTCACGTCCTTCTGGAACCTTGAATCCTTCTGGAATATTTGTCATGTCCTGGTAAGCAAAGTCTACTTCCATTCCACCGGCAGCGACTCTGTCTGTCAAGGCCTTGCGGAAGAGCTCTTCATGCTCACGCTTGATGATCAGGACTACTTTGCGGAAACCTGCCTGATAAGCATCGTAAATACTGAATTCGATGATTGGTTCGCCATGGGAACCAACACCATCAATCTGTTTCATTCCACCGTAGCGGCTTCCCATACCTGCGGCAAGAATGACCAATGTTGGATTTTTCATTTTGATTTTTCTCCTTATTTCTGCGCTTTTATTATACCTCGTAATCATGGTTTGATGAATCTTTGTTATAATAATTGAGAGGTAATTTTATGAATATTATATTAGCTTCGCAAAGCCCGAGAAGAAGAGAATTGCTGGAGAAATGCGGTGTTTCCTTCACATGTGATCCGGCAGATATTGATGAAACAATGGATCTTAGCAATCATCTGAACACAGAAATACAGAATCTTGCTTATCGTAAAGCGGAAGAGGTGCTGAAACGCCATCCAGAAGCACTTGTGATAGGTTCAGATACGATCGTAGTCCTGAATGGAGAAGTATTAGGCAAGCCAAAGGATGAAGCAGATGCTGCCAGGATGCTGAAGGAGCTGCAGGGAAATACACATGAAGTCGTGACCGGACTATGCTTCCTCAGTCAAAAGAGGAAATATACCGATGTCAGCATCTCCAAGGTGACATTTGCTCCAATGAGTGATGAAGAGATCAGCGAATATATTTCTACAGGAGAATGTATGGATAAGGCTGGTGCCTATGGCATTCAGGGATTCGGCGGCAAATATATCCAGAAAATCGAGGGAGATTACTATACAATCATGGGTTTGCCACTGAATCTTGTCTATGAAGAACTAAAAAATCGCAATCAATATTGATAAACTGCTCATTTTCGGATAATATAAATGGGCTATGCCGATTTAGTATAGCGGCAATACAGATCCATGGTAAGGATCAGCGAGCAGTTCAACTCTGCTAATCGGCACTAACCGCTAGAAATGGCGGTTTTTAATTGCTTTGTTGATAAAACGGTGATACTTTTTCAAAATTTGACTGTTTTTAACACAATTAATGTGGCTGTTTGTTATCAAAGATGTGGCTATATGTACGCATAGTAATTTCTGGTGAGCTATGACCGATGCGCTTGCAAAACCTGCCAATCGGCATTTGAAATCAAAGAAAACGCTCAACAGAGCGTTTTTTTAATACTTAAGTAGCAATTTAGGGACGATTTTAGGGACGATTATTCAAGAATTCTTTGTTTTTCCAGCCATTTGTCAAAATACCGCATCCGGTGATTTGACCGCACTAAATAATAAAGAAGTTATAAATAATAAAGATAAAAGATGATGATGATATTGCGGCACCAATTGTGATTGAAAATTTCTATGAGATTGGTACAGGATGTTTTAAACAGAATTCCTCATTTATTTTGATGATTATCAAGACCATTGCAATTAAAATTTGATAATAATTTTTTTCGATATTTTTTTCATCTATTGATTGATTGCCATGAGCATAGCTATTTCGCAAATCAAGAGAATTATCATATTTGGAATGATTGAATAGGTAGTCAAAATAATCTTGTTCAGGTCTAGCTAGCAGTGAAGATTCATATTCAATCATGTTTGAATTTTTAAGAAATGATAATTGTACTTTATATTTTGCGGCATCATAAGAATTACAACTAAAATCATTGTGGTATAAATCGTACAACAGATTCAATAATTTGTTATCATAGACAATATTTCTTTTGGAATCTAAAAAGAAAATCTTTTTATCGATAAGCCACTGTACTTGCTGTTGCTGATATGGCAATAAATCTTCGAAATTTACAACCCGTTCCTTTAGTAAATCATATGCAGTATTTATATTGTCACACCACTCCGGTTTATACAACATCATGGATTGATCTGAATATAGAAGATTGAATACACCTTGAATATCTTGCCCAATTGGATAGAAATATTTATTTTCTAATTGACTTCGAACATCACTGATACTCATTTGATTGGTGCCAATCTCAAATAAATGTCTATTCACATACCCATCTTCACAAAACAAATTAAATTGTTTAAGAATTCCATCCATTTCAATGACCATATCTCTGCATTTCTCTAAACAATTTGCACCCTCTGAAGGCGGATTGAAAATAAAACCTTTCGCACCAAATTCTTCACTTAAATAGTCTTGAAAAAACCACTGAAAAATTTTCTCAATGGAGATACCATTTTGTTTCAAAATTGAATAATAACCTTCCATTTGACATAAGGCTATCATGTTTAAATTTGTAAATACTGACCCGATTGGATATTCTTTATAGCCATGAACGCCTATAGTATTTTCGATTGAACTGATGTGATTTCTCCTTGAAATAAGATTCCAACGAAGTTTTGAATCAGTAAAATCAAATAGAAATAGAAAATTATTCATCAATGTTGGGTAATCAAGATTGTTCTTTATCCAGTTAATATCATAGCTAAATTTGTATGATGATCCATTTGCTGTAAACTGAACTTCATTACCTTCAAGGGGCGTAAATGAAACACAACTTTCTACTGAGATACCTGCACTTGAACTAAACATTTCATCTATTTTCTTTTGATATCTTTCTTTTGCTGCCAACCTTTGCTTATCGGATACCATAAAATTACTTGATCCTTTTGATTGAGCAATTAAATTTAAGATATTAGCGTTTGCTCCAACTGATTGTATATAGTTATCTATTATCTGTGCTTTGTCTGCTGTTGTTATTTCAGAAGGAAAATATAATGGTTTATGAGATGGTCCTTTTTTTTCGAGGTATTCACAGATTAATAATTTGCCATATTCAACATTATTTAGTAAATACGCTTTAATGGTCTCGCCATATCTGTCCACCAATTTTTTATTATAAAGGATATAAACAAGCCCAGCAGAATGTGTCTCCAACATTTTGGCAAAAAAAGGTACACTAATTCTTTCAAATGCTCGATATTCAGATATCAATTTCCAAAAAACATCACTATACATAACGTCTAAGTTAGAAATGATTTTTTCAATGTTTTCTTCACCGACATTGCTAAAGAAATGACCAATCGTTGCGAACAGCTCTTTGCGATGCTCGTGATACGTATCTATATCATCGGCAAAATTGGCTGATAAAGAAGCACAGTCAAAGAATAGTGATGCTTCATATAATTCGATTATGTCATTAACATCAGTAAATGAGTTCCACTGTGGATATGCTTTGATAATATCCTTTGCTTTAGGTATAAAGGCACCAACTGACATATCATTTTCTGAAAAGAAACAAATTCTGCTAGAATCCATCACTACCTCCATAAATTAATTATACTTTGAACTATTTGAGCTAAAAAAACAAATTGTGTCTAATAAAGATCGCAATCTGTTTCATTTTTTTCTTTTGAAGTTTACACCGTGATATATCCCTTTTTCGGGATCATCTGGTGGTGTTGCCATTAAGCGTATTGTATATTCAAGCTTTTTTAAGTTCTCTTCTTTCAGCTCTGGAGTCATCATTCTGGCAATCATCCGCAGTTTTTCTTTATCGTCAATTTCGTCAATGCTGCTCTTTATTGATTCTCTGTATCCCTGAAGGAGTTCTCCATAAGTTGATTCATTTCTAGGAAGATATGGATCAAGAGAAGCGTATCCCTTAATTGGACCATTGTCTTCATAATCTTCAATATCATCAAGAAAAAAATTTACATCAACATTCAATGTATCGGCTATTTTTTTCAATGTACTTGGATGAGGCTCTCTGTTAGTTTTTTCATATCGAACAATGTCCTGGTAAAAAACACCAATATTCTTTGCCAGATCAGATCTGCTCATTTTACGGAAGGTACGTGCGGCTTCAATCCGTTTACCTATTTTCATTTCACTCATAGGTTTATTATAGCCTAAATTTTTTCTTTTTGAGAGACACATATCAGACGTCTATGTACATCCAACGATATACACAAACATAATTATTTAATTGCAAATAAAAGTATGCATATTGACAAATATAGCTAAAAGGCTATATTAAAAATAGCCAAAAGGCTATATTCTAGAAAAGAGATGGAGAAAAGATTATGAGGTTAAGAAAAGTGGAACACATCAATGAAAAACGCATTGAATTGAATTCCCAGGGCTACATCAGAAAGACCCAGCTGAAAGATTATATTGGATGTGGACAAGCAATGGCTGACATGGCATGGTCCGATCTAACGATGCAGGTATTGAAAGAGGGTAAAACTGTAAGCCCGTTCGGTATTGAACCAAAAAGGGTAATGGATTACCTGCATCTCACTGAAACGCAGATTGAAAAATATGCTGCCAAAGGCATGTAATGCACTTTATAGATGCTGTTAACATCCGATGTAATTTTACTCAGATTCCAAATCAAGCAATCAATTTGTTGCTCAAAAAAGGTGAAGTAAATGCATTTGGTTTGTACTGCTTTATGGGCAGCAAACCAGAAAATTTCATCTTCAGGATCAACTGGCTGGCAAAGGAGATGCATTGGAGCGAATCTACGGTCAGCCGTGCTCTGAACGTGCTGGTCAAAGAAGGATATATAAAAAGAGAAACAATCCGCGGCAGTGACGGAAAATTCTTGAGCCAGCAGTATCAAATCTATTTCAACAGGGATGATACAAACGAAAAGAAAGATGGACCTGAACAGATGGAAGAGACATATTATCGAAAGCTCTGTTATCCAAAAGAATTGGAACCATACTGCCAGTCAGAATATAAACTTTACATTCTTAACTATGCTGTACAGATGATTTCAGATGCAGATTATATATTTCTAAAGAATTTGAATGAACAGGGCGAACTGGCTTATGTGCAGCTGATGAAAGAAGCACTGGAAGTACTCGAGCGGAAGCATCCAGATAATGATGAAGGATATGCAATCACAGTCCTTGAGAACAAGATCAGACAGTATCGCATGATTTATCCAGCAATTGCGAAAGGAGAAAACAATCATGACGGCAGTAAAGTATAAAATCAAAGACAAAAATGGAAAATGGAAATTTGCTACACCGCCGAAATGGTACTTTCAGTTCTTTGTCCAGAAGAAACGTGTCAGATCCAGGCCGATTTATGATTCAAAGCGGGAAGCACTGGCTGCAGAGAAAATTGAAAGAGACAGGTATGTAGAACATGTAGAACGGAAATACAGTGATGTATATCAGGAACTTTCAGACAGTTATACGAAAAATGTCTCGCAGCGTGGCAGAAATGAATATGATTCTGTCTATCAGAATCACATTAAAGATTTTCTTCCTGATCGAGTCATCAATCGCTATACCAGATCAGACATGACCCGATTCATAGAAGACCTTGAAAAGAATGGAAGGACGAATGCTACGATCAACAAAGTGGTATCCAATGTGAATCGCACAATGCGTTATGCCTGCAAAGTAGGGTATTCCGGCATCAATCCATTTGAATACACGCCTAAGCTTCCTACAATCAAAAAAGAGAAAGAATTCATGACTTATGATGAATATCTTAAGTTCAGAGACTACATAAAGAATCCGATGTATCACTTGATGTTCGAAGTGCTTTTTTGGACTGGTGTCCGGAAAGGCGAACTGCTAGCCCTGCAGTGGAAGGACGTTGACTTTGATACACATATGCTCCGTGTCAGGGACCACTTCGTTTATGCCAAGAAGGGGACCTATATCATTGTCCCTGGGAGAAAGAATAAGATGTCATATTCTGTTGAGGTCCATTCAGATTTGATCAGACAGTTGAAAGAATGGAAAGAGGCTAAGAAGTCACTGGATGGATTTAATGACGATTTTTTCCTGTTTGGTGATTATCGACCAGTTTCGCCAGAAGGACTCCGCAGACAGCTTAACAAGGGCTGCCAGAAGGCACATCTAAAGCATGTTGATATTCATAGCTTCCGGCACTCTCATGTTTCGTACTGCTATAACTACTGTCCGGAATTAACGATACAGGATATCGCATATCGAATCGGAGATACCGTCAAGGTAGTGCTGGAGACATACAGCCATATCTTTGCAAACAGATATGGAAAGTACAGCGGAGCAATTGAAAAGGCAATCAGCAGGATGGCAGAGGAAAAGAAAGTACCAGGTAACGATGACTCAGACAACAAATAATTATCAATCGAATGTTTCAGAATCTAACAGTGATCTCTTGATCTTGTCTATAGAAAGAGAGGTTGCTGTTATGTCTTTCTTATAGATTTAATTTATAAGCAGGATAAGGGAAAATGTCTACACTCCGTGTATACATTTTCCTGATGAACAATCGAGCAATGCTCGATTTTGGCTGAACAGAGCAGGAATCTACTTTGCACGATTGTCTACATCACAAAAAAAGCAGTAAACGGAAGTCTACAGATGTAAACGCATTTGTATACAGTGCGGGATGAAACATCCCGCTGGAAAGAAGGAAAATATGAATGGAGAAAAAATTGAAAGAATCGATAATACAACAACACAGCTGCTTGCGAAAGTGAATGCATTGACTGAGAGCAACAAGACGATGGTAGAGTTCTGCGAAAAGATGGATAAAGACCTGAGGGCAGAAAGACTGATGAACAGGATGTGCTTCAGCCTGCTCTTCCGGGTAGGCAATCTGCCAGAGGATAAGAAGAAGCTGGATTCTATTCTCCAGAAGTACACGGTCTTTGACAGGGCCTTGGAGGATTCTGTCAACAAGACCATGTACAACGGAGGCAAGTCACAGTTCAAATGATGACCGAGAGCTGTTCCACCGACGCCGGTAAATCCGTTATCGGTGGATATGAAAAAAATAATTCTGAGGTGAGACACCCCGCAGGAGGAAAAAATATGAGCAATGTATTGTCTGTCAGGATTGATGACCCTACGCAGAAGATGCTGGAAGCTTTGGAGACGCAGATCGTCACAGCTGAGGAATCCGCAACATCCAAGCCAAAGCGTGCTGAGATCATCAGCCAGTGCATCAAGGAGCACTATGCCAAGAGCATAGAGAACAAGACTGCAGATGCCTATTCAGACATCATAGCTGCCACGATCAGGAAGACATTGGATCCATATATAGAACAGTTACTAGATTCCGTACAGAAGATCATGAATCAAAGTGAGTCCATGGATGAAGACCTGAAAGCAGAGAGACTGATGACTAGAATGTGCTTCAACCTGCTGTTCCGGAGCGATGAGCTTCCAGAAGATGCGAAGCTGTTGAGAAGGGTATTGGAGAAGCACACAGTATTCGATGATGTCCTGGAAGAAGCTGCAACAGGCAAGATCAAATACAATACCGTCATCATGGAACGTGATCCGCATGAACCTGTGTTCTCATTCAAGAACCTGGAGTGATAGATAGGGCGGGATGTTTCGTCCCGCAGGAGGAAAAATACAATGAACAATGTATTATCAGTAAGGATAGATGCCAAGACTCTGCAGATGCTGGATGAAATTGAGGCAAAAGCCGCAGCCCAGGATGATATGATGGGGTCGATCCCAGTCAAGCGTGCTGATATCATCACTAGATGCATCCGTGAATACTATGCCAAGGTGATCGACAGCTCTACGTCAGATGCCTATATGGACATGATGGAGACCACACTGAGGGCAATTGTAGAGCCATACTTCAATGCTCAGACTGTTGCCACAAAAAGACTCCTGAACATCGACAAAAAGACATTGGAGGAAGCACAGCTGGCAGCAGTCAAGGATAGAATGTCCTTTGGACTTCTATTCAAGGCATACAAACTTACAACAGATAAAGACCAGCTGCACAATCTCTTCATGGCAGTCACGCCTTATGATGAAGTGCTTGATGAGGCAGCAGCAAAGAGACTTGCTGGAGATGATATTAAGCAGGACGAAGATAAAAAGGAAGACGATGAAACACAGCAGGACTATTTCAAATCAAATAAGAGCGGCATCTTAGGCGGCAGTACATGGCCTAAGCAAAGCAAACTTTGTGACTAAATTAAAGTGGCATGATGAAAAATCATGCCACTTTACTAACTCTAAATAAACATAGATGTAATTATTCTATTGGATATGTTCCGTTTTCTTGCCAGTATGTCTTTGCCAATAAAGTCATTTCATGGGCACCTTTTCTTATTATTGATGAAGATAAACCATAATTTTTCGCAATATTTGCAGAAAATGATAACTTAAAAAAATCTTCTTTATCTTTTAACTTTTGTTCCCAGCCTTCGGAATATATTCTCGGTACGGCTTCTCTACAAGTAAACGGAATCTTTCGTATTCTATTATTTAAGTGTGCAAAAGAAAAATCATAATCTATAAAAGTGTTTCTTGTTGGTATAGCAATGAGTTTATGCATCTGATCACCAAGGCTTTGTGTAGCAGGTCTATTGTAAATGGTAAATCACCAGTGGGTCGTGATTCAAAAGAAAACCGTCATTGAGTGA
>CAYLQV010000029.1:0-32056 GCA_964385925.1 uncultured Galactobacillus sp.
TGTCTTAAGGCGCTGGCTGGTAATAAACGGGTTATACCCGTGGAGCAAACCACCCATTTACGGGTGGTCATGATTGTTCTAGCATCATTAGTAAATGAGTAATCATTAGTAATGCATGTTCTTTTCACAATTCAATTGATTGCGATGATATACTTTTAATATGATTAACAGAAAAGGATTTACCTTAGCTGAATTGTTGATTGCTGTCGCGATTGTTGGTGTATTAACAGGAATTGCGATTCCTTTGTTTTCTTATGCAGTTGAGACTGGAAAAGAAAACGCTGACTCTAATGTAGAGAAGACAGCAAAGATGGTTGCTTCTGTAGAATTTCTGAATCAGGAAGGAACGCAGTCAACTGCAGGTATCTACTATTACAATGCATCTACAGCTGAACTTCTAGCCACGCGTCAGGGTATTTCCGCATATGGTCAGGGAACAGAATCTGGATCTGTAAAAGAAGATCACACTCAGAGTATTCTCTCTGTCATAGTTGACACGGATGGAAACATAACTACTAGCTGGACAAGTTCTGGAATTGTCAGTGCAGCGATGAATGGTACTTCTACAATACAGGAGAGCATTGTTGCTTTTGCGGATTCCTCCGCTAACAGCAAGTATCTGGCGAGCTGGCCGATTGATTCGACTGACACTTCAGCTTCAGCTGATTATGTTAGAAAGAATTTTACACAGCTGTTCAATCAAATGAATGTGGTATCGTGGAAAATCGAAAAGGATTCCAGCTATACAATTCCTTGGGTGACGGATGTAGATATTACATCTGTGCCGGTGGGGACTTGGGTTCGTGTGATTCGGTATAATCCAAATAAGAAGTATCTGACTTATACAGCAGCGTATGAGCTTGTTCAAAAGGCGTCGGATGGTTCGAATCAACTTGCCGGTGGGACAGGAGCAACTGTTTATCATGAGATTGTTGGACAAGATTCTACAACAAAAAGAGACTATACTAAGACAGTCAGTATATACAATAGTGCACCTGCAAGCGGTACAACTGCAGAGTTGGCACAGTATTTTATCGCAAGGTAAACGTTAGTAAACCTAATAAATTGTAAAACTGAAAAACATGCGTGCTATAATATTTTCGATGCAGATATGCATACAGGGGGATATTATATGGTTAAGAAAATTGGTGGCTTGATGTTCTTGATTGGTTCCATCGTAATGATTGTGATGGCATTCATGTACAGAGCAGAAGCTCCGCACGTATGGATGGAAGTCTGTGCAGCGGTAGCACTTGTCGGTGTCATTCTGACTCGTTCAAAGGGAATATGGGTCTGGATCATCGGCGTTGTATTGACATTTGTAGGCGCAAAGGGATTTATTGCAAATACAACTGTGAATACAGTTCTGAAGTATGGCGGAAGTGCAGTGAACCTGATCGCTATGTTCTTGATCTGGAAGGATTCCATCAAGGACGCTTTTGCAAAGTAAGAGAAAACATCAGGAATATAGCAGAGGTCAATCAGATCTCTGCTTTTTATGTGACATGAATGGTTTCAGCAGTGCTATGATGGATATGGAATAAATCCCAAGATGGAGATGAAAAATGGACGTTATAGCTAATATACAGATGTATAAGAGCCTTTTGACAAAGAATGAACTGAAGGCATGCGAAGCTGTCTGCAGTGATCTTGTCATGGTGCAGACGCTGTCATTAAATGAGCTCTCAGAAAAGATTGGTGTTACGAAGACAACCATTCTTAGATTCTGCCAGAAACTGGGATACAGCGGGTATTCGGAATTCCGCTATGATGTGATTCGCAGTGTGAACCAGCATAAGGAAGAGAAGTCTTCTGAGTCTGAAAACAGTATGCAGATAGTTGAGGATGCATACTGCCGTACAATTCAGCTGATTCATAACACTGTTAATGAAGCTAAGGTCAAGAAGCTGATTGATCTGACACAGAAGTGCAGAAAAGTATATGTGGCAGGAGAAATCAACTCGGCTGTATCAGCACTGCAGTTTAGATACTCCTTATTAATGTTTGGTATTGATGTATCATTCCTGCCGTCTGCTGCAGATGTCAAAGCAGTGGACCTTACGGTGAATAAGAATGATCTGATCATTCTGTATACAGTGTCGGGCAGGTCAGGAATTACAACAGAAGTAAAGGCATTGAAGCAGAACAGTCATATCAGGACAATGGTGATTACAATGAATGCTAAGGTGGAAGAGGAACAGTGGTGCGATGACTGCATTGTACTGCCATCCCTGGCGGTCTCCAGCAAGTCATTATTGGAAAATGTTCCAATCTTCTCGGTGTTCAATGAGATTGTTGTGTACTATGCCAGCAAGGGAGCAGAAAAGGAATAAGGACCACAAAGACAACTCTTTAATTGAGAATTGTCTTTTATTTAGGTGATTATTCGCGTATATGTCGTTTTGGAATAAAAATATTCGAAAATGGAATAAAGTACAAAATATAAAATAAAATGGAAAATATTGCAGAAAGCGCTTGCATTCCTTTTCTGATGAACTATAATCAGCATGTAAACGGAACGAATTCCAAAACAAAAGATAGAAAAGGGATTGTTCCCAAGGAGGACGTATGGATAAATTTACTTCATTTATCGAAAAGATGCTGAACCCATTATCAAAGTGGACAGCAAACAACAAATCACTACAGGCAATATCCAAAGGCTTCATGGCAGTACTTCCAGTAACAATCATCAGTTCCTTGTTCTATTTGATTGCAAACTTCCCTATTACAGCATGGACAACAATGCTGACAAGCACAGGCTTAGCTAGTTATATTCTGATTCCTTATAACGCAACCATGGGCTTGTTTGCCGTATATGTTGCATTTGCAGTCGCTTACTTTTATGCAGAAGCTGAGATCAAGGATGGCTTCTTTGCAGGCATCATCTCACTGATCTGCTTCTTCGTCTTAACACCATATACAACTGATATTCAGGGACTGCTGTTCGGCGCAGGTACATATGCATACAGCTTTGACTGGTTAGGATGCAAGGGCCTATTCGTAGCCATGATCTTCGCCATCATCGTTGCCAAGGTCTATGTTCTCTTCCAGCAGAAGGGCTGGGTCATTCATTTGCCAGATTCTGTTCCTCCATATGTTGAAAAGTCATTTGCTTCACTGATTCCTGGCTTTATCCTTGCTACTGTATGCATGATCCTTGCATGGGCATTTGCACAGACTCCATTTGGAAGCATCCATCAGATGATCTATACATATCTGCAGGCTCCGTTAACAGCTGTCACTGGTTCTTTACCTGGCTATCTGCTGATCACTGTTCTGATCCAGCTGCTCTGGTGGTTTGGTATTCATGGATTCAATGTAGTATCCGGTATCATCATGCCTATCTATCTTTCAATAGATGCAGCTAGATTAGCAGGTGAAACGACAAACCCGATTGGCATGTCCATGATGACCGTTGTTGGTCAGTCTACAGTATGTGTCGTAATTATCCTGCTGTTCTTCTGCAAGTCCAAACAGCTCAAGGAAATTGGTAAAGTTGCAGCACCGGCAGCTGTCTTCAATATCGGTGAGCCAATCGTCTTCGGGGTACCAAACGTATTGAACCCATACATGCTGATTCCATCTGTCTTCTTAGTCCCAATCGTTACAAACTTATTCTTCTATATCGGCTTTGCTTCCGGTATTGTTACACCGCTGTCAGGTGCACAGGTGTCTATGCAGGTGCCAGTCGTACTCTATGGCTTAGTCCAGGGCAATTGGATGGTAGCTTTGTGGCAGCTCCTTGCCATCCCGCTGGGCATCGTTCTCTATCTGCCTTTCTACAAGGCATATGATAAGAAGCTCCTTGAAGAAGAAAAGGAAAAAGAAGCACAGGAAGCTTTAGCTGACTAATTGTGGCAGCGAAATGACTTTATTTCCGATAGAAAGTGTCTCTGAACATATAAGGCGCATCCGTACACCGCTCGGTGTATGCATGTACCTTGTTCAGGGGACAGAGAAAAATTTATTGATTGATTCCGGCATGGGTGTCGGCAGTTTGAAAGAGTATCTGCAGAGCATCAATGTCATGTCATGTGATTTACTGCTGACGCATGGGCACTGCGATCATGCGGGCGGCTCTGTTGAATTTGAAAATGCATATCTTAGTGAAAAAGACTGGGAGCTTGAAAAGAAACATGCCTCACTGGAACACCGCATCTTTGATGTCTTCCATGCACCGTTCGGTGTACCGGAAGGAATCTCAGAAGCTGACTTTCTTCCTCAGAGAACGGAACCATATCTGCCTTTGAAAAAGAATCAGAGGTTTGATCTGGGTGGAGTCAGTGTAACCTGTGTCGAAGTGCCGGGACATACGCAGGGATGTGTAATCCCAATGATCAAAGAAGATCAAATTGCGGTCTTCGGCGATGACATTGGAGAAGGCACACTGCTGCATTTCCCTGAGAGCACATCTGTTTCGAAGTATCAATCAGGGTTAATCCATCTGCTGGAATATGCAGATGAGTTTGATACCGTCCTCCGCTTCCATGGAAGCTGTACTTCACCGAAGAAAATCCTGCTCGATATGATCGAACTGACTGAAGATGTACTGGATGGACGCGATGCTCAGATCCCCATTGAAAGAATGGGAAGCAAAGGCATGATGGCCCGTCCGGAAAAGCATCCTGGCAAAGAAGGGAATCTGATCTACGACCCTGAGAAGAAAAGAAAGGCGTGGCAGGAATGATGAAACTATTACTGCGTGCTGATGACTTGGGATACTGCGATGCTGTGAACTGCGGTATCGAGAAAACAGTCAAAGAAGGATTGATCCGAAGCACTGGCCTGATGGTCAACATGCCGACAGCTGCCGACGGTCTTGCTCGAATAGCAGGAACTGGGATCAGCATCGGCCTGCATACAAATATCTGTCTTGGTGTGCCATGCTGTGATCCAAAAGAGATTCCCTCTCTCGTTGCAGAGGATGGCACATTTAAGAGTTCTTCAGAGTACCGCACTGCCTATAAGAACGGAAAAGATCTTGTTGTTCTGGAAGATGCAGTAAAAGAGGCAGAAGCACAGTATTTGAAGTACAAAGAAATGACGGGGAAAGATCCTGCTTACTTTGAAGCACATGCGATTGCCAGTGACAATCTTTGGAAAGCACTGGCGATTGTCGCTGAGAAATATCATCTGCGGCTGAACATGCAGAAGCCGGGAGATGCAGAAGGCACATTCAATGGTCATAAGATCCATCCATGCAGAATGCAAAGCATGGAAAAGGAATATGATGCATTCCAGTCACTGCAGGATGCAGTGAAGGAAGCTGACAGTACGATGCCGAATGTCTATGTATGTCATCCTGGCTACATAGACGCATATTTGCTTGAGAATTCTTCCCTTACATATAACCGTGCAAAGGAAGTTGAAATGCTGTGCAGTCCAGAAACAAAGAAATGGCTGCAGGAGCAGGATATTAAACTTGTCAGCTATGATGAAATAGCCTGAATAAAAGAAAGAATAAGCGCCGCATGGATATCAATGCAGTGCTTATTCTTTTTGTTCAAGATTACGCAATATTATTCACGCACCAGTGATGCAGTGTACAAAGCCGTCAAAATATAATTTTGATTCAATGATATACTTGAGACGAATCACAAGATAAGGAGTATAAAGTGACAGCATCCTATCTGCCTTACATATTTACCGAAATATACTGCCTGATCATGGGTCTGACAATCTTGTTCAGTCTCAACAGCAACTTAGGTTCTGAACATGAAGTGAGCCAGCTGAAATATATGATCTATTCATATACTGCGATGCTGGTGACAGATATTCTGTGGGCGCTGACCGAAGATAATTTACTTTATCTTCCTGTCTTTTTAAATGCGGCAGTAAATGCAGTTACCTTGATGGCAGTTTCCAGCGGATGCTACTTCTGGTTCAGATTTATTGAAGACCGGACTGATTTCACCTTGATGAATCGGCCGAAGATTGATGCCATGGTCGTATACCCTCTTCTGTTCATCTGTGCTCTGGATGTTCTTTCCATCTTTACCGGCTGGATCTTCAAAATCAACAGTGAAGGCCATTATCAGGCAACAGAATTGTTCTGGATCCAGGGCTTCATCAATTATGCGTACCTGCTCATTCCAACAGCTGTGACAATCTCACGGGCAGTTCACGCTAAGACAAAGCAGGATAGAGAAGAATTCCTGGTCTACGTCCTGTATATGATTGCACCGCTTGTGGCAGGAATCTATGAAGATGAATTTGCTCATGTGCCGCTGTTGGCATTGAACATCCTGATGATAATCTTGATCCTGTTCCTGCGGATTCAGAATCTGCGGATCAGTACGGATGCTCTGACAGGCTTGAACAACAGACGCAGACTGAATACATTTTTGTCTGAGAAGCTGGTAAAGACGTCACCTGAGAGCAAGTTCCTGATCTTTATCATCGATATCAACAATTTCAAGGCAATCAATGACCAGTATGGTCATATTGAAGGAGATCATGCTCTGCAGAAATTCGCTGAGGTCCTGAAAACTGTAGCGGCAGAGTATTTTGGCTTTGCGGCGAGATACGGCGGCGATGAATTCTGTCTCGTTATGAATCAACGCGGGCATACATGCGAAGAAGTCATCGAAAATATAAAGAAGACACTCATGGAAGCTCAGCAGGATGACAAAAAGAAATACACGCTTACAGTCAGCATTGGTGCGGAGGAGTATGATGATCCAGAAGAAACATCAGAAGCGGCGCTGGACCGGGCGGATCAGATGCTCTATGAAGATAAGAAAAAATGGCATCATCAAAAATAAACAGAGGAAAATGCAACATCGCACAGCCATGCAGGAAATATCCTGTATAATGCTATTGCAATGTTGAGGAAAAAAGATGCTTGAGAAAGACAATACAGCAGTGATCAATCCAGGAGCGCCGGAGCAGGTCCATATTCTGTTCTTCGATATCGATGGGACAACATATCAGAATAATATTAGAGACCTTCCTGCTTCTGCCTGGCAGACCCTGCAGCAGATGAAGGATCATGGCATGAAGCTGGTCATTGATACCAGCCGGGCAAAGAAGGAAATGTCCCAGCTTCCGCAGAGGTTCATCACAATGATGGATGCACTGATTATGAATGCCGGCAGCCAGATTGAAATTGATGGACATACATCCTACCGATATCTGGATGATGCACATGTCAGAAAAGCAATTGCCGTAATGGAAGCAAACAATATCGTCTACCGCTGGGTGGATGACCATGACGGATGCTGGTTGAACCGTTCGGAGAAGGATATCGACCAGGTCTTTTACCGCTTGTATGCAATGATCCCGGAAGTAAAGAAGTGGAATGGGGAGAGACTGATCCAGATCCTCTACTATACAACAGATGAAAAACTGATCCAGGAGATTGATGACATCTTTTCCTCAGAGATCCATACACATTTTGAAATTGCTCATGAACAGACACCAAAAGGAATCGACAAGGGGTCTGCTATGGAGATTGTATGTGAACACTTTGGCTGCACATTGGCTAATGCGGCTGCCTTTGGAGATGGACCGAATGATGTATGCATGCTGAAAGCTGCTTCTTTGGGCATTGCCATGGGTAATGCATGTGTAGAATGCAGGGAATCAGCGGACTATGTTACTGCCAATATTGAAAATGACGGACTGCGGAAAGCCTGTCTGCACTTTGGCTGGATCAAATAACGAATACAGTACTGAACAAAGATATCCAGAAATGGATATTTTTCTTTTGATCGGCAGCTGCAGTGAGGAATTGAGGAAGATACCCTTGAAAAGCGGTGGCAAAACAGTAAAAACTATTTTGAGTATCTTGAGGAAGTGGTATTGATTACAAACTATGCAGAGATTTATGATATGTACAGACATATCACATTATTATCATCATAGGGATTGGGGGACTGAGTGTTTATGGATAAAGAGAAATTGGTGGCTGCTGGGATTGATTACGACGGCGGTGTTGAAAGACTGATGGGGAACGCTGAGATGTATGAGAATTTTTTACAGATGTTTGTAAAGGATGATTCTTTTGAAGAGCTTGAAAAAGCGATGGAAGAAAAGGATTATGACAAAGCTTTTGCAGCAGCGCATACGTTGAAAGGTGTTGCTGGCAATCTGAGCATGACCAAGTTGTATAACGACTTAGTTATTTTTGTAGACTATTTGAGAAATGGTGCAGATATTCCTTCAGCAGTAGAACATTTCCCGGTGTTAGCGAAGCTTTACAATGACACAGTTGCGGCAATTAACTAGAAAACCTAAAAGATAGACAGAGGAATCCATGAAACGTAGAACAGTACTGATTACAGATGATGTGGAATTGAACCGTGCCATCCTGCGCGAAATCCTTCGGAGTGATTACCATTTATTGGAAGCTGCTGATGGGGTTGAAACGATGGAGGTTTTAAACACGCACAGCGATTCAATTTCTGCGGTCCTTCTTGATGTCATTATGCCAAACATGGACGGATTTGAAGTGCTGCAGAAGATGCATGAGCAGAAGATCCTGCAGAAGATTCCAGTTCTGCTGGTCTCCTCTGACAATACTGTTGAATTTGAAAGAAAAGGATATCAGAATGGAGCCTTTGACTTTATTCATAAGCCTTTTGATGGAACGGTTGTAAAGGCAAGATTAAAGCGCGCTGTCGATATGTATGAAAGCAAGAATCATCTGGAACAGATTGTAGATGATCAGACAGAAATCCTGGAGAAGCAGGTCAGACAGCTGAAGAGACAGGAAAGCATTCAGCGTCAGACAAACAGCAATATCGTAGATGTCATGAGCAGTATTGTCGAATTCCGCAGTCTGGAATCAGGACAGCATGTCAAACGGATGAAGTTCTACTCCAGAGTCCTGGCAAACAAAGTCATGGCACTGGCGCCTAGATATGGACTGACCCCGAAAGATGTCGATATGATCTCAGAAGCATCAGCACTGCATGACATGGGCAAGATAGCAATTCCGGACAGCGTTCTCCTGAAGCCTGGGAAACTGACGCCGGAAGAATTTTCAGTGATGAAGACACATGCAGAAAAAGGTGCTGAAATTGTGGAAGAACTGGAATGGGCACAGGATGATGCAACGCATCAGCTCAGTTATGATATCTGCAAATATCATCATGAGAAGTATGATGGGAAAGGATATCCGGAAGGCCTGAAGGGTGATGAGATTCCGATTGCCGCACAGATTGTTTCCATGGCTGATGTCTTTGATGCCTTGACCAGCAAGCGCGTCTATAAGAAAGCATATTCTACAGACCAGGCATACAAAATGATCATGAATGGAGAGTGCGGTGCATTCTCTGATCTCATGAAAGAATGTCTGACCGAATGCCTTGATGAATTGAAACAGGTAAAGGCAGAACACGAGGACGCGAAATAGAAGAAAGGTCTCTCTGATGCATGTTCACACTTCAGAAAGACCTTTTTCATGCAAGTTACCACATATTACCCAAATTTAGGGCGTTTTAGAGGCTTTGGTGATTTGGAGATGACCTTTGAATCAATTATAATAATATAGCTAAAGAAGGGGATTTTTTCGCAATGAAAGGAAAGTTGACAGATGCATCCGGCAAAATATCTGTACTGGAAATGATCCTGATACTTTTCATTGCGCTGATGACTTCTTTTATCGTTTACAAAGGCTTTGCGTGGCTGGCAGCAATGACAGCACACGGCAACGATTCACTGTTGGTGAATACAGCAGTTTCCGAAGCAAAGGTGAACAGCAGCAACGGCATCAACTGTGTTGTGGAAGACTGCCCAAGCAATACGGGCGGTGTATGCACGCATTGGACTGGCCTGAATGAAACGGTCGGATACATGGATAAGATAACGAAACATATCGTCGGTGAAAAGCCGGCAGGATACAACGAGTATTCTGAAATGAATATTGATGATCAGACATTCTACGGGGATCCAGGAACGATGGTCATTCAAGTAACGGCAGGAAATGGAAAAGTGACTGCCAGCTGGGTGAAGGGAAAAGGTAGCGAATGATGAAACTGAATCTTCTTGAACCCTGGATGGCTGCCTATCTGTATCTATTGACGGGAATCCTGGGTGCTGTGTTTGGTTCTTTCATCACCTGCCAGGCAGACCGCATTGCAGCAGGTGAAAGCTGGATCAAGGGAAGATCGCACTGTGATGCATGCGGTCATCAATTGTCGGCTCTGGACCTGATACCGATCTTCAGCTATCTGATTCATGGCGGCAGGTGCCGCTACTGCGGGGCAAAGCTGAGCAATAAGTATCTGATTACTGAGATCCTGATGTGCCTGGCCTTCATGGGCATCCTGTGGCATGCCGGCGCATTGAATATCGAAGTTGTAATGCAGTGGGGACTGACCTGTGCACTGCTTGGCTTATCAGTTGTTGATCTGGATAAATATGAGATTCCAGATGGGTACATCATCTTCAGCATCGTCTGGTGGTGTGCCGGCATGCTGGCAGAGTATCTCTCCGGTATGGATGTATGGGCAACAGCAGTACAGGGACTGCTGGCAGGCATTGGAATCGCAGGAAGCATTCTTGTCCTGTCACTGATCATGGACAAGGTATTGAAAAAAGAATCAATGGGCGGCGGCGACATCAAGCTGCTGTTCGTCATCGGCTTGTATTTAGGGCCTTTGAATGGGCTGTTCACGCTGATCCTGGCGTGTGTGATAGGTCTCTTGTTTGTGGTAGTATTAAAGAAAGATAAGATACCATTTGGCCCATCAATCAGTCTCGCTGCATACTTAGGCATGACCGTACTTCCGTACCTGTCTGCATGGTATGTAGGATTACTAAAGTAAACGATTCTATTCTGTTTATGTAGAAAGGCGTACATATGGCAAAGAGTATATTAGGGGTTGAAATCGGTACAAGGAGAATCAAACTGGTACAGGTATCCGGCACAGAAGCGGAGAAGTTTTTAACTGTTCAAGTACCAGAGGATAATGTGAAGAGCGACACCATCATTGCCTGGGATGCCATGGCAGAAACACTGAAGGGTGCCCTCAAGGACGGCGGCTTTACGGCAAAGAAAGCTGCTTTGGTTGTTCCTGATTCTGCGGCATATGTTAGAAGAATGATCATGCCGGCAATGACAGAATCGCAGCTGATGGTCAACCTTCCATATGAGTTTCGTGACTTTATTCAAGATGATAAAGACAAATATTCATTCGACTATGCAATGATTGAAATGAAATATACCGGTGAAAACGCAGATACACCGACAGATATGGAACTGATTGGTGCAGCCATGCCGAAAGCACTGCTTGAGCAGTATACAGAACTGTTCAACCATGCAGGATTAAGGCTGATCAAAGCTGTTCCACGCATCATTGCCCTGCAGAATCTGATCCGTTCTCTCAGTGAAGAGAATCTGAAAACAGATATGGCAATCCTGGATCTTGGCTACGGTGTAACCAAAGTAGACATCTTCAGGAACGGTATTTATGAAGTAACAAGATCTATTGATGTCGGTCTGAAGGATGTAGCATTAGCGATTTCTAATAAGCTGAACTGCGATCCGCATATTGCCAGCAGCTATTTGAACAGCAATCAAAATGATGTCCTGGAAAGCCAGGAATGCCGTGAGGTATATTCACAAATTGCTGTTGAGATCATGCGGGCAGTCAACTACTACACATATGAGAACCAAGGCAGTTCATTGGATAAACTGTACTATAACGGATTTGGTTCCTGGATCAAACCGCTGATTCAAGAGATCTCTGACAGTGTACAGCTGACTCTGATTCCGCTTTCAGATTTCAAGGCAACAGAAAAAGAAGCACTGCTGAACAACGCTGCTGCTATCGGCGCTTGTCTGGATTAAGGAGGCTAAGATGAAAGATAAGAATAATAAATCAATGCTTTCAAAAGAGATCTCCTTCGGGAAAGTCTCTAAATGGCCATCCAAGACAACCATCAACTTTGTCAGCGATGAACAGGCAAAGCAGGACAGAAAAGCATTAGTGATCTTCCTGATCTTCCTGATCCTGCTGATTCCATTCACTTACTTCGGCGTCTATGGAATGATCAAGAAAGTCAACGATGCAGAAGGAACTTACCGGACCATCCAGTCACAGATCACAGATCTGGAGTCACAGACTTCTGATTATGCAACAGTCAAGGCAGAGTATGATTCTGTCACAGGATCCTATATGACAGATGATGAACGTGCTGACCGCAATCGGATGGAAATCTTCACGATGATTGAAGAAGACATCACACCTTCCATCAGTGTACAGGCGATTGCCATCGATGGGACAAAGGTGACGATTCAAAGTGGATCAACGGATCTGACAACAGTCTCATCCGTCATCACAAAGCTTCAGTCAGATTCAAGAAATAAGTATGTAACTGTTACCACAACAAGTGCCTCTTCATCAAACAAAGACAGCGTGCTAGCAACATTTGAAATCACGTTTGCGACCAGCTCGACAGGAGGTACACAGTCATGAAACATAAATTTACGTCAAGAGAACTGCTGCTGATCATTATTGCCGCATTCCTTGCACTGGGCATCTTCTATTACGAACTTGTGTATAAAAGCGTAGTAAATTCAGTCAATACATATGATGTCACAAGTCTGCAGGATCAATTGATCATTGAGCAGGCGAAAGCATCCAGTGAGAAACAGATGAAGGATGCCATCGAAGCAGAAAAAGCCAATCCATCCACCGGCGAGGTCGAGGTATACAACAACCTGGCAAATGAAGTCAATGAATTAGGCAGGATCCTGAATGGAAGTGCTGAAGAAGTCAGCATCTCCTGGGCGTCCCCGACATTGACAGATACAACGGTCAGAAGAATTGCCACGATATCCTTCAAGGCAAAAAGCTATGACACTGCCCGTTCACTGATCAAATCAATCAATGACATGAAGTATAAGAATTCCATCAGTAAGATTTCACTGGCTCACAGTACATCTTCTACAGATACATCGACCGTTACTGTATCAATAACATTGACATTCTTTGAAACAACAACAGGAGCGACATCTCTGGAAGGATTGATTACAACCGACAGCACCACGACAAAATAACATTCAGAAAGAAGCAGTATGAGAGAGATTTTACGTAACTTGAGAAAAAACAACAAAGCTGGATTTACATTAGCTGAACTGTTGATTGTAATTGCAATCACCGGTGTTTTAGCTGCGTTCGGTTTTGGTCAGGTTGCGGCTTATCAGAAGAAACTGAAGCGTACTGAAATGGATAATGTAGCCCGTGAGATTTTTGTCGCGGCACAAAATCATCTCACTGCTTCCAAAGCTGCCGGAACATGGAACACGGCATTCTATAACGAATCGACTTCCTCTTCTTTGATCACATCAACAGACTGGCAGAAACCGATCACTTATACAATCTCTGATTATCCTACTGAAGAAGAGTCTGGAACAGTGCAGACGGCTGCAGTCCATAAGTACTATTATGTTGTTTACAACAGCACAACGTATAAAGATGCCTTAACAAGCAGCAAGAGTGTTCTTTCTCAGCTGCTTCCATATGGTTCGATCGATGAGACAATCCGTTCAGGCGGAAGCTATATTATCGAATTTGATGCATCCACACAGACCATTTATGGCGTCTTCTATACAGAAGGCACTGCGGGCGGATATCTCGGCAATGATACAAGCCGTTCTTTCTTTACCAGCGATGCAGCAGCCTTAGGCTTGAATAAAGTTCGTGGTGATGATGAAGCATCAGCCCGTGCAGATTTTACCTTAGGCGGCAAGCAGGTCGCAGTAGGCTATTACGGCGGCGCAACTGCAGTTAAGAATGAATCTACACAGTTAAGTCAGCCTGAGATCACCATCAACAATGGAAGAGTGCTCGAAGTCGTTGTACTGGATAAAAACAAGACATCCAAGAACAATACAATATCAATTACAGTTACACCGACAAGTGTGACTTCTACTGATGCGGCAAAGGCACAGCAGGCAACAATCAATATTGATCCTAACAGTACCAGTCCGATTACAGGCACAAATATTAATCCAGCTAATTTTGCACAGAATACCGTATGGTGGACCGTCGATACATCTGCTGGCAGAGAGTACCATATTGTTTTTGATAATATTTTTGGCAAATACACGCATTTTGTGAATCTTTTTAAACAGATTGCGCCGGGCTCAAACATTCAGGTCAGTGCAGCCGTCAGTTATAAAGGAAATAAATCAGGAGTTTCAGGTGCAAAAGACACGAATTCAATCTTTGGCAACGCAAGTCTTGAGAATACAACAAGTACTGTTGAATACAGTGCTTCGATTGATAATGGAAGACATCTGGCTAACCTGTCGAAAGATGTTTCTGGTTATGCAAAGACAATTGAATTGAATATTACTTCTGCATCACTGTCTTTGAACATGATCAACGAATCTACCAATATCTTCAACTGGGGTTCCTTCGCCGGCAGTGATTCAGTAACAAAAACAGATGGCACCAGCGTCAGTGAAAGTCGTTTCTTGTCAATTGATAACCAGACTTTGAGAACGTTCAAAGGAAATAATCTGATATTAAAGAATTTTAATATCTTGTCAGACGTACAGGCGGCAGGACTCTTTAGTATTGGATATGGACTGAATGTTGCAAATCTTGATCTAGTGGATTTCAAGGTCTATGCTTCGCAGTCATGCGGAACTCTAATGGGAAAAGCAAACGAAGGTACATCAATAACAAATGTGCATGTTTATAATTCCAGCACAGATCTTTATGGTACAAGTGACGGCCAGTATTGGGTCAACTCTTCTAAGAATTATGCCGGAGGACTTGTAGGAGAGATCAATGGGTCAACCAGCATTTATAATTCCTCGGCTTCCGTCAAGGTCGGTAAGTATACCAGCAGCAATGCAACGAAAGCATCAGGCGGTCTCATTGGTGCGGTCACTGCCGGCAGTGCAGATATTAAAGAATCTTATGTTGGCGGCAAAGTTCAAGATAAATACAGTTACAATATACAATCCATCAGCGACGCAAATATTTCTGGGACAACAGCAGGCGGATTGATTGGATCTATTACATCAGCAGGAAGTGCAAATATTACAGACTCATATACAACTGCATCCGCTTTTGGAACAGGCGTTTCGGGAGGATTTGTTGGTAATGTAGATGGGTACTTAACTATATCTAATGTATATGCTGCTGGAAGCGTTGGTGGTAATGGATACGAAGGTTCTTTTATTGGATATTTGAATTATGATAATCTGACTGTTGAAACAGACAGCAAATATGTTGCAATTTTGGATAAAGTTTCCAATGTAAATGATATATATGAATTTGGAAATTACAGTACACAAAGTATCGTTTCAATACTAGATGAAGAATCTTTAAAAAGCTTTAAATTATCTTCTATAACTGCAGTGCCATACAGTGCCTTGACTACAGTTTATCCATATCCTGGAACAACTTCAGGTATTCATCATGGAGACTGGGCAGAAGTAAAAGGTGCATCAGTAACATTTAAAAAGAATGTACATTTTGTTGGTACAGTAGATGAAACGACAGAACTTAATTATATTCGACAGAATACAGAATTTGAATTGTATCGATTGACTGATTACAATCCAGTTAGTACATATACGAGATATTATATTAATTATTTTGGAAATCCTTATGATTATTCATACGAATATGTAGGAACATATTCTTTGAACGGTGCATCATTAGTAAATAACAATGGCACATATTCATTTGAACAGACAATTGAAGATCTGCAGCCTGGATATTTCTATTTCTTTGTTGAAAAAACAAGCGGTACTGGTTATCAGAACCTGACGAATCATTATAAGCAGTTATCTGCGAATAATTATTTCAATACAACTTGGACAGGTAAATTATCGGTAAAGTATTATTCATATTTCTATCAATTTACATGGACATATCCTTACAAAGGTTCTGGTGTGACCACATATGCACTGCCAATTTATAATACGAATCAAACAACGACATTTGCATATGATAATTATTTTCAGCCGATAGCAAGTGATTCGGGACTGCTTTATTATGAAAAATATGCTGATGGAACTTACAAATTGAGCGGATATTCTAGCGACGATGATAAGATTGGCGATTCTAACTTTGCTACAGCAGAAGGCATAAAAATTGTAGATGAAGGTTACGTGCTAGCAATAAAGAACATCTATTTTGCAAATGGAAAATCGGGGCCAGAACAAATCAATGTTGATATTGGCTATTATACCGGCAGCAGTAGTATCTACGAAGACAAATATGAGACGTTGGCTAAGAGAATGAAAGACGGTGTATTGTCCGAAGTTTCATCAAGCGATGTAACCGCAATGGGTCTGACAGGGAATAAGGTATATAAATTAAATCTTGGCTTAACGTACAGGAAGAGTGTTCGTTTGGATGGCGAGGCGCTTGTTACAGTAAAGGATGGGAATAATCAAAATGCTAATTTCATCGGTACATATACGATGAACCCGTACTTTGCTGATTCTGTGCAGCCGAATAGCACTTTGAATGGAGACACGTATCATAAACTTCGCACAAGTTCGCAGTTAAATAGAATCATTGAGAAGCAAGGCGTTAATATTTTGAATGGTTGGATTTCTGGAACTGTCGAGGTACATCAACAGCTGGATATTGATATGTCTTCATATTATTCGACTCAATTATCAGCTGGAACGACTAATTATTTCATCACAAAATTGGAAAAGGCGACCAGCTATATCGGCGATTCCGTAACATTAACAGATGGCACCGTCCGTAAACCTATTCTGTCTGGTATCGGTAATACATTTATACAATATACTGATACGAATTCATCAATGAAAAACATGACCGTTCAACTTAATGTATCTGGCCTGTCGACAGCGCAGATCCGTTCTGCGGCATATGGTGAATCATATGGTATGTTTATCGATCAAGTAAATGGAACATTTACTGATATTACCTTTGATACATCAACGGTCAAGGGTTTAACAATACCGTCCAAAACAGGAACTACCAATTATCAGGCAGTAGGTATCATTGGATATGCTTATTCTAATTTGAATAACATTACATTCAACAATACTGTATATGAAGGTGTATCAGCAAATTGTTCTGGATTCGGCTTGATTGGCAGTATTGGTCTTGATTCATCAAATATTACTATTTTGGGTACGAAATGGACTGGAAATACAATCAGTGCATCTGCAGTTGGTCTGCTTGGATATACTTATTCAGACATGAATAATATCACTATAACAAATACAGACTTTGAAAATAACACGATAAATGCTACATACTTTGGCTGTATAGGGTGTTTTACAAAAGCAAAATTGACTAATGTGATCATTGATGGCACTGTTTGGAATGGTGGTTCTATTAATAAATATTCAACTGTAGTTGGCGGTGTTGGTCTGATAGGATATGTGAATGGGTCTGCTACTGTATCGAACATCAATTTGCTGAATACAACTTGGTCCAATATAACGATAAATGGAAGCAACGTTGGATTGATTGGAATGCTCGACGACGGTGCTACATATTTATCTGGCTTAACAGTAAATCATGTAAAATGGATCAATGTGTCTGGAACAGCTAATGATTACGGCATCATTGGGTATGCAGGAAACACAAGCATCAGCTCATATGGAAATATTAATTCATCTATAAACGATGTGTCATGGAATACAGTTCAATTGAATTCTGATTGTGTTGGCTTGCTTGGTAGATACAAAGGACAGTCTAATGGCCTTTCAATCAGTCAGGTTATATGGAATGGTGTAACAGTGACACCTTTGACTACTAACTGGAAGAATCTTCAGACATATGACTCAATGAGTTCATTTGCGCTTATTCCTGAAATTGAAAAAGCATTTACAAATACAACAATTTCTCATGTTGAGATTGTCAATTCAACTGCAAAATCATCTTCAGCTGGAATCATCGGTTACATCAACAGCAGTGTCACAACACTGACTGTATCAGATGTAATTATTCATAATGATGCTAACGGTACATTAAAAAATACTATTACTGGGCAAACTTCTGGCTTGATTGGGTATATTGGATCTCAGGGCAATGTCACAGGTATGAACATTGCGAAGGATACTACTTCATATGGATTCGCAATGGACAATTTAAACTTAAATACTAAATATTGGGGTGTTGTTGGATTGAACAAAGGAAGTATTACGAATAGCAGTTTTAAAGATATTTCAATTACAAATATCAATTCAACAAATGCGATTACCGAATTGAGTTCACCAGCATATTTAGCGTATGGGGCATTTGGTGAAAATGGCGGAAAAATTACAGATATTGGTTTAAATAACGTATTGGTAAGCGGTATTGATCTTCCTGCTGCAACAACAAAAACTGCAGTAAATATAGGAATTTTAGGCCTGAACAATGATGGTGATTTTTACAATACAGGCAGTACAAAATCCATTGATACAGTCACAATAAATCAAATATCAGCAAATGGCAGTCAGATAACCGGATATGCGTTCATAGGGAAAAACACTGCAACAAGCAGCATTGGCTCCGTATATGATCTTGTCATTACCAAATTTACTACCGGTGGTTATGGAATTGCCTATGCAAATATTTGTCGCATCGGTACGGTGACAACTGCAAATGTTTTCAATATTAATATTTCTGTAGCAAATACAGGTACATCATTATTGCCAATCTCTGCAACGATGATATATAAGAATTCTGGTACATTTGGGTACAATACACTGAATGCTTCTGCAATACCTGCTGGAGCGGTAGTATGTATTCAAAATGTCAGCCCAGGATATTTGCCGAGAAATGTACTGAAAGCTACAGGAGCATAAAGAACGATTCAGGAAAGCACAACAGCGATGTTGTGCTTTTCAATGGGCTGATTATAGATAGAACATCATAAAAGTATTAAAATGTAGCCATGATGAAATTACTGTTCATAGGTTCGACATGTGCAGATATCACTATACAATTGGATCATCTGCCTTCTTTGGAAGAAGATGTAAATGTATCTCAGCAGAAGATGAGCCTGGGCGGGTGCGCACACAATGCGGCACATGCGGCTGGACTGTTTCATGTGCCTTTTCAGCTTGCTTCCCCGGTCGGTACCGGAATCTATGGCGATTACGTTAAACGAAAGCTGCAGGAAGAAGGTATTCCTGTCTGGAAGAATGCAGAAGAAGAGAATGGTGCCTGCTATTGTCTGGTAGATGATGCAGGGAATCGCTCTTTTATGTCAGTGCAGTGGGCAGAGTATCACTTCTGGAAAGAATGGATGAACAGTCTGATGGCAGATGAGAATACATGGATCTATGCATGCGGGCTGGAATTGGAAAATGAAACAGGCGAAAATATCATTTCTTTTCTGGAACATGCAGAGGGAAAGGTATGCTTTGCGCCAGGTCCAAGACTGATGAAGATTGATCCAATCAGAATGGAAAGAATCATGAAAAGAGCTGATCTGATCCATTTGAATGCCAGGGAGATCAAAGCTTTGACGGGGTGTGAAAATATAGAAGACGCCTGCAGGAAGCTCCATGCATATCACAATGCATGTGTAGTCGTGACAGATGGAGAAAACGATGTCACAGTCATGACAGAGCAGATAGAAAAGATTCCTGCTGTATCCTGCAGCGTGATTGACGGCACCGGAGCGGGAGACAGCCATATCGGCAGTATTCTGGCATGTCTATGCCGAGGAATGACATTGGCTGATGCCGTAAGAAAGGCAAATATCATCAGCAGTCTCGTATGTCAGCATTTAGGCGCGTGCATCGAAGAGAAAGACATCCAGAGAGATGTGATAGACTAGTGGTGCGAAGGAGAAGAATTTGAAGAAACAAATCGTATACATCCTATTTATATTCAATGTCATCTTTTATGAGATGAATTTGATCATCGGTACCGATATGCTTGCGGAATATTATTTCTATGGGAATGAGACAGAACCGGACTACTTAGCAGCATTCTTTCTTGTGACGGTCTTGATTCTTGTATTGATGGTCATCAACTATCTCAACCTTGTCTATGACCGCATTGCTGGATTTGCCGGAAAACGGAAAGCTGTCTGCAGATGGACACGCAGCACAATGTTCTATGGATTGGTCACTGTCTTTGTCATTTTTATGATAGAAATTTCACTGGTGCCTTCAGGCAATCTGCGTTCAGAAGGAAGATCATATCAGATCATCTTTGGGTTTGCGGCAGTGATTGCGGCGATATGGATGTACGCAAAGAACTATAAAAAGACAAAGGACGTTGGAGCACGGATCAATGATCTGATGAAGGAAAATGTCCTGCAGGCAGAGAGAAGATATACGCTGCTGATTGAACAGATGAAAGAAGCTGAAGATGACAGTGTGGAAATTGAGGGCTTTGTCCGCGGTGAGATGCATGCAGGTGATCAGGTATATACCGTGTATCCGAATAACCCAGAACTTCTCTGCCGGATCAAGACATTGAGTGTCGGCGGTGAAAAAGTCCGTAATGCAAAAAATTCAATGGTCACATTGACGTTAAAGGGACTGCCGCAGAATCTGCAGCTGCCTGCCTATACTGTCCTGACGGATATTCATCCATACAAGTCTGAACTGCAGACGGGCATTAATAATGTAGAAAATCCGTATTTAACTGGCCTGCTGATGGAATATTCAAGGTTCTATCGGGAGCCAAAGTACTTTAATATGGTTGTTTATGAGGTATGTCATGCAAAGTATCTGATTGCTGGAACAGCACAGGGAAATAAACGACTTGGCGATATGATGGACGTGCTTTCGAATCAGACAGATGTTGGGTTTCCTTCTGTTTCACAGACCGGGAGAAAAGAACAGATGCTGCCGATCTTTACGGATTGGGAGGCATTGAAGAACTGGAAGGATGTTGTGAATGGTGACCGCAGTGTTACTCTCATCATGGATTTCCAGCAGCTTCTGCCAATTTTAAGAAACGGCTTCAGCGGGATGGTCATTGATCCATTTGGGCCTCGCCCATTTGCATTGACACAAGAACTGGTGGAAAGCATTATTTCATCAGAAGGATATCGAAAAGAATTTGTATTGAAACAATCGGAGAGGGAGAAATAATGATAACAAAAACGATGTATGAAAAGATGGCAAAGCTGGCAGTCAGAAGAGGCGTCAATGTCCAGAAGGGACAGCCGTTAGTCATCACTGCATCCGTAAAGGATCATGTTTTTGTGGAGCTGTGCGTCAAGGAGGCATATGAAGCAGGTGCTTCCTACGTCGATATTGACTGGCATGATCAGAATATCGAAAAGATGGACTTTACGTATCAGAGCATTGCTGCATTAGAGAATATTCCGCAGGATCGTTATGATCAGACAGAGCGGAGAAATAGAGACGGCGCATGTTACCTGCATGTCATGTCAGACCAGCCGGACGGCATGAAGGACGTTGATCATACGAAGATCACAGCTTACCGGATGGCATTTTCCAAGAAGATGAAAGACCTGCGCAAGTATACCATGAACAATGAAGGGCAGTGGTCAATTGTCGGACTGCCTTCAAAAGAATGGGCGCATACTGTCTTCCCGCAGCTGCCGGAAGAAGAAGCATATGAAAAGCTCGGCGATGCCATCTTCATGACATCCAGAGTCAGTGAAGATTCTGATCCTTTAGACAATTGGCAGAAACATGATGCAGAACTGATTGCCCATGCAAAAAAACTGACCGAATACAAATTTAAGGAACTGCACTTCACCAGCGAACTTGGAACAGACTTGACAGTACAGCTGGTCAAGGACCATATCTGGGTGGGCGGCGGGGATACAACTCCTCGCGGTGCTTACTTTGATCCTAATATTCCAACCGAAGAAGTTTTCTGCATGCCGGACCGCAATGGCGTCAATGGCAGAGTCTATGCATCAAAGCCGTTATCCTACGGCGGCAAGGTCATTGAAAACTTCTGGTTCCAGTTCAAGGATGGAAGAGTGATTGATTTCGGTGCAGAAAAGGAACAGGATTCGATTGCCAAGATGCTTGACTTCGATGAAGGAAGCAGGCATTTAGGAGAAGTGGCTCTGGTCCCGTATGACAGTCCAATCAGCAATTCTAATATTCTGTTCTTCAATACGCTCTATGATGAGAATGCCGCATGCCATCTGGCATTAGGTGCCTGTTATCCTGAAAACCTGGTTGGCGGAGTCAATATGAGTGAAGAGGAACTGAAGGAACATGGTGCCAATGATTCTGTCCAGCATGTAGACTTTATGTTCGGCACAAAAGAAATGAATATCGACGGAATGACTTTTGATGGAACGTGTGTTCCTGTCTTCCGTCATGGCAACTTTGTATTCTGAGGAGGATGCGCAATGAATGTAAATGAAGAGCTTCTGTCATTTTTGAATCAGTCCTATACAGCATTTCATGCAGTAGGATATGTCAGAAATGTACTGAAGGGTAATGGGTATGAAGAGATTACTGAGGGAAAGTGCTGGGATCTAAAAGAGAACGCAAAGTACTTTGTGGTCAGAAATGAATCCAGCGTGATTGCCTTCCGTACCGTATCGAAGGATTTCGGCGGCTTCATGATTGGGGCTTCCCACAGTGATTCCCCGGCTTTTAAAGTCAAGGAGAATCCAGAGATCATTGAAAATGGATATGTAAAACTGAATGTGGAAGGATACGGCGGAATGCTGATGGGACCGTGGCTGGACCGTCCATTAAGCGTTGCCGGTAGAATCATTGTGCAGCAGGATGGCCGTTTCTTAACGAAACTGGTCAATGTTGACAGGGACTTATGCATGATCCCGAATCTTGCCATCCATATGGACAGAGATGCAAACAAGGATCATACATGGAATGCACAGACGGATCTGCTGCCAATCATCGGGGATGCGACTGCTAAAGGCAGATTCATGAAGATCGTTGCTGAAGCAGCAGGGGTCAAAGAAGAAGATATTATCGGGCACGATCTGTTCTTATATGTACGTGAACAGGGAAGCATCTGGGGTGCGGATCAAGAGTATCTCAGTGCACCGCACTTGGATGATCTGCAGTGCGGGTTTGCAGATCTGCAGGGATTCCTGCAGAGTTCGCAGAGTGATTCGATTCCAATGCTGGTCATCTTTGA
This sequence comes from uncultured Galactobacillus sp., assembly GCA_964385925.1. Taxonomy (GTDB): domain Bacteria; phylum Bacillota_I; class Bacilli_A; order Erysipelotrichales; family Erysipelotrichaceae; genus Bulleidia. The sequence continues at coordinate 23,013 of CAYLQV010000029.1, forward strand.
CAATGAAGAAGTTGGTTCTTCAACGAAGCAGGGGGCTGACAGCAGCTTCTTAGAAGATACACTGCAGAGAATTGCAAAAGCATTTAACAAGGATCTTTCAGTTGCGGCTGCATCGAGCTTCATGGTCAGTGCTGACAATGCGCATGCAGTGCATCCTAACCATGCAGAGAAAGCAGATCCAGTTAATCAGCCGCATATGAATCAGGGCATCGTGCTGAAGTTCAATGCAAATCAGCACTATACGACCGATGGCATCAGTGCTGCTGTCTTCCGTTCTTTATGCAGATCAGTGAATGTACCGCTGCAGGTGTTCACCAACCGCAGTGATGCCAAAGGCGGTTCGACCCTGGGCAATATTTCAAATACGCACGTATCACTGAATACAGTAGATATTGGTCTGCCGCAGTTAGCAATGCACAGCCCATATGAAACCGCAGGGACAAAAGATACACAGTATCTCATTACTGCAATGAAGGAATTCTATTCCCGGTCGCTCCATGATGAAGGACAGGGAAGCTATCAGCTGAAATAAGGCCGGGAAACCGGTCTTTTTTGTATTCTGAAGAAATGTAATTATTTACATTGAAAGAAAATCTTTTCATTGAGGTATGAAAAGTATAAAATACTATAGGAAAAGGAGACCAGGACATGAAATTGGGTGGATCTGAAGTAAAGCAGAACAGTTCTTCCATCATTATGTATTCTTACAGTCTCTATGGCCGTGTTAAGGGGACGAAGGTCCAGGGTACTTATCCGGGTGATGTCGTCAATCAGTTCTTTATAAGGTAATTCGCTTTTTGTTTTAACTCATATCAAAATAAAAGGAGAAAATTGAAAAAATATGAATGCATACGTACAGAGAGTCATTGAAGATACAAAGAAGAAGAATCCTGATCAGCCAGAGTTCCTGCAGACAGTTACAGAAGTACTGACAAGTCTTGCGCCAGTGATGGACAGACATCCTGAATTTGAACAGGCTGCTCTGCTGGAAAGACTAGTAGAACCAGAACGCCAGGTCATGTTCAGAGTTGCCTGGACAGATGACCAGGGAAAACCACAAGTCAACAGAGGATATCGTATTCAATTCAACGGTGCCCTGGGTCCTTATAAAGGAGGGCTGCGTTTTCATCAGTCTGTCAACCTTTCCATCCTGAAGTTCTTAGGCTTTGAACAGACATTCAAGAACAGTCTGACAACACTGCCAATCGGCGGTGCCAAGGGTGGATCTGATTTTGATCCTCATGGCAAGAGTGATGCTGAAGTCATGCGTTTCTGCCAGGCTTTCATGACAGAACTGCAGAGACATATTGGACCAAATACAGACGTACCTGCTGGTGATATCGGTGTCGGCGGCAGAGAGATCGGCTATATGTTCGGCCAGTACAGAAGAGTCAGAGACTCCTGGGATAATGGCGTCTTAACAGGCAAGCCATTATCTTATGGCGGATCTTTGATCAGACCGGAAGCTACTGGATATGGTGTAATGTATTATGCGGATGAAGTCCTGAAGCATGAGAATGATTCTGTTAAGGGCAAGACATTCGTTCTGTCTGGATATGGAAATGTTGCCTGGGGTGCTGCTAAGAAGATTGCTGAAATGGGCGGCAAGGCAGTTACAATCTCTGGACATAATGGATATGTCTATGATCCAGAAGGAATTACGACAGAAGAAAAGCTGAACTATCTGCTGGAAATGCGCGCAAGCCGCAATGCAAATATCAAGATGTATGCAGATAAATTCGGATGTGAATTCCATGAAGGTGAAAAGCCATGGAGCGTCAAGGCTGATGTTGCAATTCCATGTGCTACGCAGAACGAAGTGACGATGGAAGAGGCAAAGAAGATTGTTGCCAATGGAACAAAGTACTACTTCGAAGGTGCGAACATGCCTGCAACAAATGAAGCAGTTGAATACCTGCAGAGCAATGGCGTTATCGTTGGACCTGCTAAGGCAGTCAATGCCGGCGGCGTTGCTGTATCCGCATTGGAAATGTGCCAGAACTCTGAGAGACTGTCCTGGACATCGGAAGAAGTTGATCATAAGTTAAAGGAGATCATGAAGTCCATTCATGACAACAGTGCAAAGTGCGCTGAGGAATATGGATTCGGATATGATCTGGTCAAGGGTGCCAACATTGCCGGCTTCTTAAAGGTAGCTGATGCAATGATGTCACAGGGATTATTCTAAGAAACACCTGGAGCTGGAAACAGCTCCTTTTTATGTTTTAGAACTCATTTATTTTTTATATGCGTATGTACCTTCACCCATGAAAGAAAAGTACTATCTGGAAAGGAGCGTAGTATAATTGGCAAAGAGATGAGGTGATTTTATGCCAGTCTGGCTGTGGATCGTAATTGTATTGATCATTATTGTGTATCTTGTGATGGGATACAGGTTCTTTAATTTTGCGCTGTCGAAGGACAGCAAGATTTTCTCGGGTGACAATAATAAGTCTGCCTGGGGAAAGTATCAGGAGCAGCATGACCGTGATGCCGCATGGCTGAAAGCGCAGCCGTTTGAAGAAGTAGATATTCTCTCGGGAGATGGTCTGAAGCTTCATGGCCATTACTATAAGAATGAACATACTAAGCGGGCTGTTCTATGTGTGCATGGCTATCATGGCACATGGTTCGGAGACTTCTGCAGTTCAGCACCATGGCTGATCAAGGACTGCAGCCTGCTGCTGATTGATCAAAGATGCTGTGAAGGCAGTGAAGGACAGTATTATACCTTTGGTGCCATGGAGTCAGATGATGTCATGTTATGGACTGCATGGCTGGATAAGATGACAGGGAAGAAACTGCCAATCTATCTATATGGAATATCACTGGGGTCTTCCACTGTGTTGACATGCAGTGACAGAAAGCTTCCTTCTTCAGTCAAAGGAATCATCGGTGACTGCGGATACAGTTCCATGGAAGATATCTTTGCATCATTGTCATGGCGCTGGTTCCATATTCCGGGCTATCCGCTGGTATGGTTCGTAGCCCTATGGTGCAGACTGATCGGGCACTTCTCAATGTTCAAGGCGAACGCAAAGAAAGCTTTGAAACATGCTGCAGTGCCAGTGCTTTTGATCCACGGCAAAGCAGATGACTTTGTCCTGCCGAAGAACAGTCAAATCAACTATGACGCATGTACATCAAAGAAAGACCTGGTATGGATTGCTGATGCAACACATGCAGTTGCTCATAATGCTGATCCTGTAAAATATGAAGAGGCAGTAGAAAAGTTCTTCGCTGAATGCGAGAATTAGAAATAACACGGAGAATTGGATGGAGAATCTGTTGACCAAAACTGAATGCAGTCATTTGACCCATGTCTGCGAGATTGTGCTTGAAATGAATCCTGACTGTGCTAACTATGAAGATGTCAGGATGCTGAAAGAAAAAATAGACGGACAGGAAAATGTACTGCTGGATGATCACCTGAAGAAGACAGCTAAATGGTGTATGACTGTTCCGGAATTATACTGCCAGAAGAAGCTGGATGTGCTGGGAAAAACGTTTGGGGAAGTGATCCATCAGCCTTCCCGCAGAGATGTGCGCTGGTTCTCTGAACTGGAAAAGAAAGAACTGCTGCATAAGCTCCATATGAGCAGCTGCATACCGGCGAGAAAGCTCTATATCTCGGATCTTCACTTTTATCACAATTCCTTGAATAAGCAGATGGACTGCCGCGGGTTCCGGAACTATGAAGAAATGAATGCGGCAATGATCCAGAAATGGAATGCAAAAGTCACAAAGAAAGATGAAGTATACATCCTGGGTGACTTATCAATTGCCAAAGGCATTGCGACAAATAATGTTGTAAAGCAGCTGAATGGAAAGCTCTATTTTATTGTTGGCAATCATGATGCCTTTTTAAGTGACCCGGAATTTGACAAGAGTGCATTTCAATGGATCAAGCAGTACGCAGAGATCCATGACAACAACCGCACTGTGATCCTGTCGCACTATCCTACCTTCTGCTACAATGGACAGTATCATCGGAAAGATGGAAAACCTTCTGTTTACATGCTGTATGGGCACGTTCATAACACACAGGATGAAAAGCTGATCAACCGTTTTATTCAGGAGACCAGAAATACAAAGGTTGTATCAAAGTATAATCAGGAACCCACTTCAGTTCCCTGCCAGATGATCAACTGCTTCTGCATGTTCAGTGACTACGCACCATTGACTCTGGATGAATGGATTGCATGTGATACACGTCGGCGAGCAGAAATGAATATTCAATAAAAGCTGTATCTTTCCCTGTACAATGCAGAGAGGATGCAGCTTTATTTAGCAATGACAGATTTACTTTTTACTGTTCTTGATCTGGTTGATCCAATAGACCAGAATCGGCAGAATCAAACAGGCAATAATTCCTGCGATGACTAACTGTTCCATACATTCATCCTCAGAAGCCTTTTTAGTGCTTCTTACTATGAATATTATAGGGTAAAAATTCTACGGTGCAGTACAAACTTCTGTTTATGCTCTGCAGACTGATTGTGAGAGTCCCCGATACATCAGCAGCCAGATTTTTGTAATGGCTTCCTCAGTATTCGGCAGTTCCTCCTGCAGGATCTTGACGGCAAATTCAATTGCGATGTCAATGACATAGACCCAGGTAAGATGCATGTCCAGATTCTTTGGCAGCACCGATGCGAATTTATCACGTGCTTCAAAGAAGTACTTCGGCTGTCTTTTTGCACCAGCTTCCAGGAGCTTCTGCCGGTAGGAGGATTCTCGATAGCTGCGGATGAACAGCGTATCATCCTTATGTTCCAGCAGAAAACAGAAAGATTTCATCCACATCTCACGCATCGCATTCAGATTCTGCTCCGGCGTACTAAGGTCCAGGGGACCGATATTGGCATAGATCTGGTAGATTGCATCTTCAACGGATTGATAACACTCTTCCAGCAGCTGATCCTTTGTATAGAAGTCGCGATAAATCAAAGCTTCATTGATACCAGTCAGCTCTGCCGCCTGGCGGATGGAGAAGCCATTCATGCCTTTCTGGGCGATGATCCGCTTTACTGCTCCGATAATCTGCTTCTGTCTTTCTTCTTTTGTCATGATGATTAATATATCACTATGTGAACCGTTTTTCATTCTATTTAATCGAAATCGATACATCCCGAAAAGAAGAATAAATATATAATAAAATAAGAGAATTTAAAGGGGAGTCAATATGGGATATCTAATTACAGCTTTGGTGTCATTTGCGGCTGGTGTTCTGCTGGCCTGGTACCTGCAGGCAAGAAAGAAAAAGACCAGTGTGAACAGTACGATTATTGAATCGAGAATTGCAGAGTGCAGCGATCTGACCACCTGCAATCTAGTCTATGTTGATCTGGTGAAGTATACTGAAGGATCCATTCCTCTGATTACCAAAAAAGCCTTTTCGATGATCTATCAGGCAAATATCAGAGCGGGAATTGACCTCTCACAGGCGAAGGTGGAAGTGACGCCGCGCACCGTAACAATCCATCTGCCGCAGACAGAAGTACAGAGCATTGAAGTGGATACAAATACACTGCGCTTCTATGATGAACGGCTGGCATTGTTCAACTGGTCGCATAAGGAAGATATCGGCAGTGCTATCACGGCCGCAAAGAAGGATGCTGAAGAGCACGCCAACCTGGATACCTTGAAGAATCAGGCAAGAGGACAGGCAGAAAAGGTACTGACAAAACTCATTGAACCAATGACGGAAGGAAGAGAAGTTATTGTTGCGTAAAAGAGGATTCTCGAAAGAGGATTCTTTTTTGTGTTGACAGAATAGGAAAGATTGATTATAGTATCACTGTATTAAGTGAATAATACAGTGATACAAGAGAGGCACCTATGAAATGGGAATTTGAAAACGGAAGACCGATCTATCTGCAGATGATCACTATGCTGAAGGAATCTATTGCCAATGGGACATACCCTCCCGGCAGCCGTATGCCGTCAGTCAGGGACTTTGCCATTGAGGCGGGAGTGAATCCGAACACCGTACAGAAAGCATTTGCAGAACTAGAAAGGGATGGTCTCCTTCATACGGAGAGGACCAATGGACGAAATGTGACAGAAGATCAGGCAGTACTGCACAGGCTCAGGTCGTCTTTAGCAGAGGAATCAATTGATGAAATGCTGAGGAGACTGAAGAAGCTGGGCATGAATACAAAGGAAATTGAAGAACTGGTCGCTGACAGGGCTGATAAGAATGATGCCCTGGAAGGCAGACCTGCTGAAGGAACAGGGGAGGAATCAAAATGAATATGCTTGAATGCACCAAGCTGACAAAGCAGTATGGCAGCCTGACTGCTTTAGATGAAATGGACCTGACATTAGAGTCAGGGAAGATTGTCGGCCTGCTCGGCCCAAATGGCAGCGGTAAGACAACATTGATCAAGATTGCCAACAGACTGCTGCAGCCATCTTCAGGTGAACTGAAGATTGCCGGAGAAGTGCCGAATGAACACACCAAGGCGATTGTTTCATATCTGCCGGACCGTACGTATCTGCCTGAATGGATGAAGATCGGGGAGCTGCTGGAATTTTATCAGGACTTCTTTGAAGACTTTGATATGGCAAGAGCGCAGGAACTGCTGAAAGATCTGGCGATTCCATCTGACCGGCCGATGAAGAAAATGTCAAAGGGTACAAAGGATAAGGTACAGCTGATCCTGACAATGAGCAGAAGAGCCAAAGTATATCTGCTGGATGAACCGATTGCCGGCGTGGATCCTGCCGCTAGAGACTATATTCTGCGTACGATCATTGCCAATTATGAACCGGATGCTCTGGTATTGATCTCGACTCATCTGATTGCAGATGTGGAATCGGTACTGGATGAAGCAGTCTTCCTCCGTCAGGGGAAAGTAATCCTTCATGAATCCATTGATTCCATCCGGGAAAGAACGGGTGAGAGTGTGGACGCATATTTCAGAGAGGTATTTGCATGCTAGGTAAATTAATTAAATATGACCTGAAAGCAGGTCAGAGATATTTCGTACCGACATATTCAGTCATGCTTGTATTAGCAGCTGTCATCGGCATCTCATCACGCTTTGACAGGAATGCGGCAGGCAACACCAATTATATCTTTGTCATCTCGACAATGCTGTTCGGCTTGCTGATCATGGCGGCAGTGATATTGACGATCTACCTGCTGGTCGACCGTTTCTATCACAATCTGCTTGGCAACGAAGGCTATCTGATGTTTGCTCTGCCGGTCAATACCGCAACACATATTCTGGCTAAGATTATTACTTCATTATTATGGATGTTATTGGGATGTGCGATGGTACTGCTCAGCGGATTGATTATTGCAGCACTTGCGATGACCATGGACAACTGGTATGAAATCATGAAGATGATTCCTTACATCTTCTCCCGCTATCAGTTTAATGGGGATGCCTTCATGCAGGTCGTTCAGGTCCTGCTTGTCGGATGCATCACCGTCGTCATGGGTGTTACAAGGATCTATGCCTCCATCGCTGCCGGTCACTTATGGAGCGGTCATCGCATTCTGGGAGCAGCACTGGCATTCATCGGTCTGACCATTCTGGAAGTGATTGTTGCCACGACTTTTGATCCAGCTGGATTCAATACTTCCGGCGTACTTCCACTCTGCCTGTATCAGCTTGTCTGGATCGTCTTATATGGCATCTTTACATGGTATGTACTGGACCGTCATTTAAATCTTGATTAACTCAAATCATCCTCCGGTCAGCTTGGGGGATGATTTTTGAATAATATGAATAACGAGAGTGTCAAGACTATTCTTTGAAGAAACCTATGGTATATTAAAGGTGCCGGAGGTCCAAATATTTTTCCTACATTTTGATATAAGGGAATCCTGATTAGCGGCTTCTGTGTGAACGCTCGGTACGGCTGAGAATCCTTTGAAGAGCTAAGGATACCCACCTCTACGTAAGAGGGAACATATCACCCTTCGGCAATATAGAAATGATGACTGTCTGCGGGCAGTCTTTTTGTTTATAAAGAAAAAGAAGAACCGAAATTCTTCTTAGAAATCACATGTATCTGGATTGATATTTTCAGGTCCGTAATTCTTCATACTGTCAAGAAAGATCATATCTTCAGGAGCAATTGTGAAGTCAAAGACCTTTGAAAGATTCTTTAACTCTTCCGCATCATCACACTGGCATAAGGCAACACAGCCTTTTTCCAATTGATAGCGGATAGCAATCTGCCAAGGAGTCACATGGTACTTTTCAGCAAAAATCTTCAGCTCTTTTGACTGAACAATCGGTTCGAAGTTCGGCGGCAGGAAAGCTTCTGTCAGGATCTTATGTTCATTTGCACAGTTCAGATTATCTTCAAATGGGAAACCTGGATAAATGCGTGCCTGATTGACCATCGGTGAGATCTCAGAATGGCCGAGATTGAATTCGATATGACGTGCTTCATAATTGGCAAGACCAATGGAATGCGCCGTACCATTCTTATACATTGTTTCCAATGCACGCCAAGTATCAGCTTCTACTGCTTCGTACTTCGCTCTGAATTTCTTTGGATTCGGCCAGTTAATCAGATATAGATCAGCAAAGTCAGTGCCGACTCTTTTTAATGTATGATCCATTGCACGAAGAGCTGCATCATAGCCATGATTTTCATTATCAAGCTTCATGGTCAAAAACATTTCATATCTTTCAACACCGGAATCCTTGAATGCTTTTCCTGCTCTCTTTTCTGCTTCACCGTCAGTCGGAAGATCAAAATGACGGAAACCCGCATCGATTGCAGTACGAACATGATTATATATATCTTCAGGATGGTCCTTATCAATACGATAGCCGATTGTCGGCATCACAATTCCATTATGAAGTTCAGTAGTTTCTTTTATTAAGGATGACATGGGGAACCTCCGTAATTAATTATAGCTCAAACTCAGACCAGCTTAATGAACAAAGGATGAATATTGTAGTAAATGAAAAAAGAACTGGCTTAACCTCCAACTTGGTGACTTGACATTTAATTGTAAATTAACGAGTACAGCAGTATATCAGGCCGCGGTATATTCTCAGGGCATTGGAGGC
>CAYLQV010000030.1:0-30476 GCA_964385925.1 uncultured Galactobacillus sp.
CAGGTAAATCCTCGAACATTGCAAATCACGGTTGGGTCATTACATATTGTCTAAACGGAAAAGTTGCGATGCCTTTTTTTATAAGGAACAGTTCGAGCAGAACATTTCTGCGATGGAGCGCTACTTGGCTTCTGTTAAGACGGAAATATCATTAAATGACTTGCATGGCTTAAAAAGATAGATCAAGGTTGAGATGATGGTATTTCAGACTTGTTTCCTCAGAGCGAGGTCACAAGATGATCGTAGAATTTGCCTGATTGCATATAATGTGTGTTGACTTATTTACCGTTACCGACGAAGCATTATTTTAACTACATTTGGAGGGATTTAGCCACTGGCAAGTTTCCTTGAACAAACGTAATCGAGGCAGTATAGAAAATCGTGCATAGACATTCATCTGAATCAATTACACAACGTCGAGACGGTAGTATTGATATCACGCGAAGATAGGTAAATAGTCAAAATGCCTTGAAATAAAAGGTTTTCAGACTTTCAGTTGGAATAATCGATTACTGGAAGCCTGACATTATTTTACTCTGAGTATAGCTTTGACCATAAAATATATGCCAGACTTGAGACTCCAGAGTTTAATGATTAATTCCTATGGTCACCCTCACTTCCTAAATCCTGCCGTAAAAAAGCGAAAGCCACTACCAAATAAATTATGCTTTTTTTTGATGAGCAAGCAGTATTCATGATTTGGCTTTTTCTTTCGTACCACCGTGATATGATTATTTAGAAAATGGGGGGGCAAAGCATGACTAATGTAGGAGATATTTTTATAAACACAATGGCTAATTATTTCAAAGGCTGGATTGTACCATTCGTTATTGTGGTAATTGTAGTTTGGGGTGCTGTGATCATCAAGTTTATTGTGCTAAATAACAAAAAAAAGAAACTCCGTGCACTTGCTGATAGCCAGGAACCACTAACTATTCAACAGTTTATGGACTATAAGAAGAATGATGCTGATTTTGTTGGTTGCTATGTTATCCATAATTTAACAAAAAATATGTACTATGTTGGTCAGGGAAAGAATGTCATGCAACGTGCGAGGCAACACTTTACTGGACATGGCAATGGGGACATGTATGCGGATTATAAATATGGGGATAAGTTCGATATTCGTCTGCTCAAGCTCGCCGGAGAAAATATTGACAGCATGGAGAAGTCATTGATTAACACTTATGACGCGAACAATCATGGGTATAATAAAAACAGAGGAAACAGAACAAGACAGGGGTAATATAACTAAACATTTATATTGGCTCCGCAACTCAGTAGGAATGAAACTGAGGCGGACGACTGCAAGTTCTTAATAACCTGTGACTGCTCAAACTGCGGATATATTCGAACTTGGAGAAGCCGGTGTGCCCATCATGCAGCCTGTGATGGACAGTTTGGCAGATTGAAGAATGAGATGTTCTATCATCAGACATGGACTGGTATCCGTGTTGATGAATTCATCGATATACGCAATGATAATCTGCTATGATATAACAATAACCGCATCAAACAATCTTTAGGATCCATGAGCCCATGGGATGATAGACAGAGTCTTGGAATCGCTGTTTGATCAGTCCAGAAAAATGTCCGCACCCCCATCGGTAAATTAAGTGATTTGAGTGGGTGAGATGGATGTTAGATAGGTTGAGTAGTCAAAATAGATAACAGTATGAAAGTTGGTGAGTTTATGAAGTTTGAGTTAAACCAGTATCAAAAAAATATAAGTAAAGAAAATCTCATAGAGGATTTGCATAGGGTAGCCGAGAAGTTGGATGAAAGCTATATTTCCCGAAGTGAATATGAGAAGAATGGTAAATATTCGGTAACTCCGTTTATCAGTAATTTTGGTTCATGGCTGGTTGCCTGCGAAAGAGCAGGGCTTAACACGACTAGGAATAAAAAAGACTTCTTACGCATTAAAGATGAGGTTTTATTGAAAGATATGCTATCGGTATCAAGACTATTAAATACTAAATCTATTTCTACAAAAGATTATAGCGAATATGGAAAATATAAAGTTCAAACAATACTTTCTAGATTCTCGACATGGTCTGAAGCACTAACAAAGGCCAATCTTGAGCAAACCAATTATAAGATAATAAGCGATAAAGAACTATTTGATGAAATAGAAAGAATGTGGATTCGAAAAGGTAAACAACCGACCACAACAGATGTAAAGAATGGTTTATCCAAATATTCCTTAAATACTTATAGCCGTAGATTTGGTGGTTGGAGAGCTGCACTATTAGCTTTTTTGGAATATATAAACAACGATAGAGATGACGAGGAGGTTGTTAAAGAAGAAACAACTAAAATCGATAATGGAAATATAGAAAAGAATTTATTGACAAATTTAAAAGTAGATATTACATCGAACCATAAAACAAGCCGAGATGTCAATCTTCGGTTGAGATACAAAGTAATGAAAAGAGATAATTTTACATGCTGTGCTTGTGGTGCTTCGCCCGCAAAAGATCCATCAGTAGAATTACATGTTGACCATATTGTCCCATGGTCAAAGGGTGGAGAAACAGTTATTGATAATTTGCAGACGCTATGTTCAAAATGTAACTTAGGTAAAAGCGATATAGAATAAGTTGAAACATTTCTGCAAACGGGCAAAATGAGAAATGCACAATAGACATATTTCCACGAACGAGCAAAATGCAAAAACTGCTGTGTGCATATTCCCTTGAAGGGAAATATACAAAATTACACTTGAGACATCAAACTGAACGGGTCGTTCCAGCATGTTTGGTCATGACATAGGCAATCCAAGTGATGAGTAGTAAAGTCCAAACCATGTATAGTACAGGTAACACAGTCGATGCGAAAAGAACATTGGAAAACAATCATTACAATATAAAAACTTGAAGAAATTTCAATTTCTCCGAGCTTTGGCGCAAATTCAGTCCTTTCATTTTCATCCCTATTTATTGCAAATGCAATGCTAGACTGAAATTTTAAACAATTTAACAGTTTGTAAACAATTTAACGAAATGCATTATTTTATTAAATGATATATGGCAGAGTGTATTTCATTCGGGAAAGAATCGCCAGTTTTTTAAATTCTTTGCGATATAGGCAAAAATTGAATTTTTAAGCAATACGGAAAAGTGGCTTAAACAGGCCATTTTTTGAACTTTTATACATGCGGGATTGTAGCAGTATGGACTCGTTCAACAGAGATGGTCGTTGCATCAATTGCCATGTTTTTGAAAGCACATATGAAAGTATGTTTTGCGATTGCCAGGCGGCAGGTCGTATTGGAAGTGGCAGAACGTCTGCAGCAGTACTTTATGACAGCTTCTGTCGTGCCGGTCTGTCAGGGACATACAGCAGTGAGTGATGGTGATCTGATTGTATGCACGACGCATCAGCTGTATCGGTATCATGAAGCGTTTGATCTGCTGATTCTGGATGAACCGGATGCGTTTCCTTTCCGCGGCAATGCTGTTCTGCATGGGATTGCCAAGACCAGCTGCAGAGGTCATGTCATCTATCTGACGGCAACACCGGATGATGAACTGAAGGAACGGATCAAAAATGGGTCTTTATGCTGTCTGACTTTGAACCAGCGGCCGCATGCAAAGCCGATTCCAGTACCGGTCATTCATACAGGTCCGAAGCTGATCTTGATCATGCATCTTCTTCGGTGGCTGGAAAGGCATGACAGGCATCCTAGAATGGTTTTTGTGCCAACGATTGCTGCCGCAAAGAGGCTGGGCTGGTTCTTATCTTTTCTGTATAACTGTAGTGTATGCACTTCAAAGACAGAGAACAGAGATGAAGTCATTCTTGCCTTCCGGCAGAAGCCCCGCAGTGTGATTGTGGCGACAACTGTACTGGAACGCGGAGTGACGGTGCCGCATGCAGATATTTGTGTCTTTCAGGCAGATCATGGCATCTTTGACGAAGCTGGGCTGATTCAGATGGCAGGACGGGCAGGAAGATTCTTTGAAGATCCATATGGAGATGTGCTGTTCCTGTGTACAGAGCGCAGTGAACTCTGCTGGAAATGCAGAAATACTTTAAGGGAGGCAAATGCTTCATGCGATGCTGTATGTGCGGAATAGAACTGGGAGAGAGCAGTCTGAGGGACATACTGATTGGAGAAGATCAGCTCTGCCTGGAATGCCGTCAGTCCTGGCTCCATATTCCGCAGCATTTTTCAGTTAATGGAGTCAGAGCGGACAGTGACTACATCTATTATTCGGGATTTTCCAGCTGCCTGATCCAGTATAAAGAATGCGGAGATGAAGCTCTGAAGGATGTGTTCCTGTATGCAGTAAAACGGAAGCTGAAGAGAAGATATCGGGGATGGACGCTCTGTCTGATGCCCAGCACACAGGAAAAGGAAAATATTCGCGGCTTCGGCCATCTGCGGGCGATGTATGCTCAACTGGGAATTGAAACAATGGAACCATTTGAGAAACAGAGCAGCCTAGCCCAAAAAGAGCAGGATTACTATGGCAGACAGAAAATGAGGGATGCAATAGTCTTGAAAAAGGGGATGATTCTGCCCAAAAAGATCGTGCTGTGTGATGATGTCATTACAACTGGTGCTACTTTGAAAGGAGCTCTGCAGTGCATTGATTTGAAGATTCATCAGGTCAGAATTTACACTGCGGCGGCAGACAGTCGGGACAGAATCTTGAAAAAAGGAGAAGAATGGGCATAAGTATCTTTGAAAATTGCCTTTTAATAGGGATACCGGTATAATAAATTAGCTGATTTTTGCGCTTAAAGGAGGATTTACATGGCTACATTCCTTTCCAACCTCTTTAATGAGGATGCTAGAAAAGTAAAAAAGATTGAATCAAAGATCCAGCCGGTATTGGATCTTGAAAAAAAATATGCCGCAATGTCTGATGATGAACTGAAGGCAATGACACCGAAGCTCAAGGAAAGACTTGCGAACGGAGAAACAGAAGATGATATCTTTGTAGATGCTTTTGCGACGGCAAGAGAAGCCTGCCGCAGAGTTATCGGTGAATTTCCTTATCCAGTGCAGTTAATGGGTGCTGCCGTCATGCAGGGCGGTGATATCGCTGAAATGAAAACTGGTGAAGGTAAGACTCTGACATCCGTCATGGCTGTTTATTTAAATGCTTTGAGCGGCAAGGGTGTCCATGTCGTCACCGTCAATGAATATCTGTCCAAGCGTGACTCTGAGTGGATGGGATCCATTCATAGATTCTTAGGATTGACAGTCGGATTGAACTTAAGACAGCTGACAAAATCACAGAAGAGAGATGCGTATCTCTGTGATGTTACCTATACAACGAACGCAGAACTGGGCTTTGACTATCTGCGTGACAACATGGTCACGAATATCAATGACCGTGTTCTCCGCGGCCTTCACTTTGCGCTGGTCGATGAAGTTGACTCCATCCTGATTGATGAATCCAGAACACCTCTGATCATTTCAGGCGGCCAGAAGCAGACAGCGAATCTCTATCTGCAGGCAGATCGTTTTGTAAAGCATCTGAAGGAAAATGAGGATTATGAAATTGATGTCAAGGCAAAGAATGTCCAGCTGAGTGAGCAGGGCGTTGCCAAGGCAGAAAAGCTGTTCAAGGTTGACAACCTGTTCAACCTTTCTCACACACAGCTGCTGCACCATATTAATCAGGCACTGCGTGCAAACTACGTCATGATGAGAGATGTTGATTATGTCGTGGATGAAACTGATGATGAGATTGTCATCGTTGATCCAAATACAGGTCGTTTGATGAAGGGCAGACAGTGGTCTGACGGACTTCATCAGGCAGTCGAAGCCAAGGAAGGAATCTCCATTAAGCAGGAGACAACAACACTTGCTACAATCACATACCAGAACTTCTTCCGTTTATACAACAAGCTTGCCGGCATGACTGGTACTGCAAAGACAGAAGAAGAGGAATTCCTCGAGATCTACAACATGTATGTTGTGGAGATTCCAACTAATGTTCCGGTCCAGCGTATTGACTATCCGGATGCAGTTTATGGAACAAAGGCAGCTAAGTTCAATGCCCTGGTCGATGAAGTCAAGGAAAGACATGAAGCAGGACAGCCGATCCTGGTCGGTACAATTGCCGTTGAGACATCAGAACTGATCTCAAAATACTTAACGGAAAGAAAGATCCCACACAATGTATTAAATGCTAAGAACAATGAACGTGAAGCTGAGATCATTGCCAAGGCAGGACAGAAGGGTTCAGTCACAATTGCGACCAACATGGCCGGCCGTGGTACCGATATCAAGCTGGGCGAAGGTGTCCGTGAACTGGGCGGATTATGCGTCCTCGGTTCTGAACGTCATGAATCCAGACGTATCGATAATCAGCTGAGAGGACGTTCCGGACGTCAGGGTGACCCGGGCATGTCCAGATTCTATGTTTCAGTTCAGGATGATCTGATGGTCCGTTTCGGTTCAGAGCGTATGGAAGGGTTATTCAAGTCCTTAGGTGATGTTGCGGTTGAATCCAAGACAGTCACCAAGTCAATTTCCTCTGCTCAGAAGCGTGTAGAAGGCGTCAACTATGATGCCCGTAAGCAGCTGCTTCAGTATGACGATGTCATGAGACAGCAGAGAGAAACAATGTATAAAGAGAGAGATTTCATTCTTGAAAATGAAGATGTACATACTGTCATTGAAGACATGTTCAAGCGTGTCGTCTCTGATGTTGTCGCATCTCATGTTGATCCAGAAAGCAAGAATGAAGAAGTTGATGCAGCAGGATTGATTGAAGGTCTGAATCAGATTGGCTTCAAGGATCTGGTCAAGGCTGAAGATGTTGCCGGCAAGAGCAGAGCAGATGTCATTGATCTGGTTGATCAGAAGGCCTGGGACTACTATCAGACAAAGATTGAACCAGTCAAGGAACAGATCAAGCCGCTGGAGAAGGAAATGTCACTGCGTACCATTGACCGTGCATGGTCAAATCATATTGATACAATGTCCAAGCTGAGAGACGGTATTGGTCTGCGTTCCTATGCGCAGGCAAATCCTCTGCAGGCGTATGTACAGGAAGGTTATTCTCTGTTTGAAGATATGATGCATACAATCGCTCAGGAAATTGTGAGCTTCTGCATGAATGTCAGAATTCTGCCGGCAGACCAGAAAGACCAGAAGCCAAAGGAGGCATAATGGAACTTTATGATATGAAAGTGAGCATCGCTAAGAATTTAGCGAAGCTCGAATCGATTGGCAAGTCTCTGGATCTGGAAGGTAAGCGGAAGCTGATTGCGGAAAACAATGCAGAGATGGCACATCCGGATTTCTGGAATGACCAGAAGAAGGCACAGAAGCTGATCCGTGACAACAACCAGATGAAGGCACTTGTTGAATCACACGATTCCTTAATGGATGAATTGACTGACCTGAGTGCCAGTGTTGCTGATCTTTCCAAGACATATGATCAGGATATGAATGATCTGGTCCAGGAAGAATATACAGAAACCATGAAGAAGTTCGAGGAGTTTGAGATCCAGGTACTTCTTTCTGGTCCGTATGATGACCATAACGCCATTCTGGAGATTCACCCAGGGGCCGGCGGAACTGAGGCGATGGACTGGGCAGGCATGCTGTACAGAATGTATATGCGCTGGGTCGAGCGCAGAGGCTTCAAAGCAACCATTCTTGATTATGAAGAAGGTGAAGAAGCTGGCATGAAGTCCTGTTCTGTCTTAATTGAAGGACCGATGGCTTACGGCTATCTGAAAGCTGAGAACGGTGTTCATCGCTTGGTGCGTATTTCACCGTTTGATGCTAATGCAAGAAGACATACATCTTTTGCGTCAGTTGAAGTTGTGCCGCAGTTTGAAGATGATATGGACATTGAAATTGATGAACGTGATCTGGATGTCGTCACAATGCGTTCTTCCGGTGCCGGCGGACAGCACATCAATAAAACAGATTCTGCTGTACGTATGACACATAAGCCGACCGGGTTTACTGTCTTCTGTCAGACGCAGCGTTCACAGATTCAGAACCGTGAAGCATGCATGAATATGCTGAAGTCCAAGCTGCTTCAATTGAAGATCCGTGAACAGGAACAGAGGCTCCATGATATTAAAGGTGAAGTCAAGGCCAATGAGTGGGGCTCACAGATCCGCTCCTATGTCTTTGCACCATACACTATGGTCAAGGATCTGCGCACCGGCTTTGAAGTCGGCAATATCCAAGGTGTCATGGACGGTGATCTCGACGGTTTTATTGACAGTTATCTGAGATCACAGATCGCCAGTGATGACAATGCGTAAAACAATTTCGATAAAAATTACAGAGAAAGAAAGCGGTCTTCCAGTGAAGACCGTTTTATCTAAAAAAGAAGGATTGAGCCGGCGTGAGATTTCCCGTCTGAAATTCTCTGACGGTATTCTTTTGAATAGCCGTACATGCAGGGTGACTGAGCCGGTAAAGGAAGATGATCTGCTGGAAGTTGTCTTTCCGGAGATTGACAGTATCCGCTTAGGATATTTGCCGGAAAAACCGGAAATCCTCTATGAGGATGAAGATGTCGTGTTAGTGAATAAACCTGCAGGCATGCCATGTCATCCGTCTCATGAACATCAGGGAGATGATATGGGAACACTGCTGCAGACATACTACGACGGGCAGAAGTTTACCATCCGTGCAGTCGGCAGACTGGATAAGGATGTTTCCGGTGTGATGTGTTATGCCAAGAACCAGCCAAGTGCAGCCCGACTGTCCAAACAGAGAAGTGAACAAGTGCTGCATAAGACATACTATGCAGTTGCCAAGGGCATCTTTGCCAAGAAGCAGGGTACGTTGGAATATCGGCTGGAAAAGGTGGAAGGATACAAAGACCGCAAAATCAGTGACGAGGGACAGCTGTGCATCACTGACTATAAAGTCATTCAGGAATATGGCAGTAATTCTCTGTTGGAAGTATCCATCCGCACTGGACGCACGCATCAGATCCGTGCCGGCATGGCTTCGATTGGCCATCCTCTGCTGGGAGATTCGCTATACGGCGGCAGGTCCAATGCGATTGCCAGGCCAGCGCTGCACTGCATCAGAGTCACGATGAAACAGCCATTCAATGGAAAAGAGATTGCAGTGGAAGCACCGATGCCGCAGGATATGCAGAATTTACTGAAATGAAAAAGGAATTCACGCGGAATTCCTTTTACTTTACCCAGTCTGTATAGAAGAAGCGGAATGATTTTGCCGGAAGATCAACTCCTTTGTCAAAGTTGATCTTTTTCTTTGCCATCAAGTCGATGCCGTTTTCAACTTCTGCATCAAAATCAAGATGCACCGCTTTGTCGGAAATGTTGATGACAAAGGTCAGCTGTCCTTTGTCATTGCGTCTGCGGAAGACCATCTGTTCATTCTGCAGATAAATCTGCCGATAGTCACCGTCTGTAAATACAGAGTAGTGCCTGCGCATGTCATCCATAGCTGCGAGGGCATCAGTCAGTTTGTTCCAGGATGGCTTTTCGATGGAAGGCCGCAGAGCATCGTCTGACCAGTTCGTACGCTTCCCCTTGATGCCCCATTCACTTCCATAGTACAGGCAGGGGATGCCAGGCATTGCATACATCAATGCATATGTTAACGGCAGGTCTTTCTGTTCTTCCAGTTCACTTGCCAGACGGTTGACATCATGATTGTCGACAAAGGAGAGAAGATGCTTTCCCCGATAGAGGCACCAGCTGTCATTGCCGAATTGGCGGTTCAGTGAATAGCCGATTTCAAACAGGTTGTGACTGTTCATGGAAGAATACAGTCCCTTGCGGCATTCATAATTGGTGACCGAATCAAGAAGATTGTCATTCATCAGCTGGTTGTAGTCGCCGCCGATCATTTCACCTAGAAAGAAGAATTCAGGATCATGGCTGCGCACGGTATCGCACAGTTCGTGCATGAAGTTCCGGTCGACCATATAGGCAACATCCAGGCGAAGCCCGTCGATACCGAATTCCGCAATCCACTGTTCCACCCGTTCCAGCAGATATCTGCGTACAACCGGATTGTTCAGATTCAGCTTGACCAGTTCCTGATGTCCTTCCCAGCCTTCATACCAGAATCCATCCGGACCGTTCGGATCATCAAAGTTGCAGTTGAACCACTCACGGTATTGGGAATCATATCTTTTTGCAATCACATCCTGAAAGTAAGAGAATCCTCTGCCGACATGATTGAAGACACCGTCAAGAATGATCTTGATGCCGGCATCATGCAGAGCATCACACACATTCCGGAAATCCTCATTGGTTCCCAGGCGGCAGTCGATCTGACTATAGTCATCGGTATCATAGCCATGTCTGTCAGATTCAAAAACAGGATTGAACAGAACGGCTGTAATGCCGAGTTTTTTAAAATGCGGGATCCAGTCATTGACCCGCAGGATGCGGTGTGCAGACACATGGTCATTTTCCTTAGGTGCACCGCAGAATCCTAATGGGTATATTTGATAGATGACTTGATTGAAATCCATAATCAATACAGTCCTTTCTTGAAGACGCGGATCATTTCAGCTGTTAAGGAAGCCTGATCAAGATTGTCAACATTGACGCTGCGGTCATACCAGTCGGCTTCTTTCAGTTCTCCATCATCCATGGAGATCTTCTGTGAACTGTCCGCATGCGCCCAGAAACCAAACAACAAGGTGGAAGAAAATGCCCACGGCTGACTTTTGTAGAAGGAAAGGTCAGTGACATCCAAACCTGTTTCTTCTTTGACCTCACGCTTAACTGTATCTTCGATGGATTCCCCAATTTCCGCAAAGCCGGCAACTAAGGCAAACTTCGTGTATGTGCTGTGCGCATATCTCGTTAACAGAATCTGATCCTTTTCGTTTCTGATGCCAACGATTACAGCCGGCATGATTTTCGGATAGACTAGATTTCCGCATTTAGGACAGCGCATGGCGCGTTCCTTTTCATCCGGATGCATTTCTTCACCGCATCTGCCGCAGTGCCTGTTCTCCTGCCGCCAGCGGTAAAGCTGCCATCCCGTCACGGCCGCGAAGGCAAGGTATGATGGTTCATATGTGCGCATATCTCGGTAGGACAGAGTACTAGTATCTTTCTGTGTACTCAGATCTGCGAGATAAAAATTGGTGTCATCAACACGGAAAAGAAAATAATATTCCTGAGATGGATCCAGCTCTTCATAATGAAAGAAGGTCTGATCCTTTTTCAAAATGATATTGTCATCCAGATAACCGAAAACAACATCTCCTTTGGCAGGAGGTACCGGCCGATATTCGTTATGATATTTGTGCGGATTGATATCCTGATACATTCAATCATCTCCTCAATAAAATAAAAATAGGTCTTCTGCGACCCAACATGTATATTATAAGCTAAAAAATCAGGTTTGCACAGACTGTTATTGTATTTTAGATTCGCTATATTGGAGTTAGAAAGAGAGAGACCAAATCAGAAAGAAGGTCAAAGGAGGTAACTCTCATGAAGAAGGTGTTGTTGGAATACAGGTAAACGTTTCTTTCAGGAAAGCAGAAATACTGAGAGGAACGTATTGAGAATTGTTTCATAATAAGCTTTATCCTCAATGAAAAAAGAAAGTAAAAAGTCTGCATGAGGACAGACCAATGGGCAAAATTTCTTAAAACCGAATGTTTTGCAAAATACAGCGGAAGCTGTAAGAAATGAAATCAAAATTTCATATCGGCAGAAAGCCGAAATAATAGAATGAAAAAAGGAACAGGCATTTAAACATGCAGTTCCTTTATTTTGTGTTGAGATTCCACATGCAACCGGCGGCGATGACCAGGGCTGCACACGAGAACCATATGGCATGCAGAGCGAACTGCTTGACCGCAAGATACCCAATCCCGGCGCCCAGAAAGAAGATGAAGATAACTAAGAAGTAATAGGCAGATTTATGCAGGTCATTTCTGTCATGGGTGCGTGTATAGGCAGACAGGTTTGCCATGCCGCTGCGCAGGTTGCCAATGCACATGGTGCTGGCATAGGCATTGCCGTTCCATTTCCGAAAGGCCTGCACCTGCATCGCACAGGCAAAGGAGATCATGGAATTGGCTAAGAGATTGAAATCTTCTGAAAGAATGCCGCTGATCAGCAGAAGAAGAATTTCCGGGATCAGCACCAGCTGACGCCAGTGGATATCTTTTCTCTGCTTGTGGCTGCCTTCAATCTGTTCGGCAGTGAAGACACCTAAGGCAAAGAACAGAAGAGGAACGAGATACTTCAGACCGCCGAATAGATCGAGATCGAAAAAGTGTGATGCCATCAGGACAATATTGCCTGTCTGCGCATTCGCAAATACTTTTCCTCTGGCAAAATATGTATACGCATCCTGAAAACCGCCGGATAAGGTGATGCAGGAGATGGTGAGCAGTGATTCTGACATCTGTTTTGTGTGAATGACCTGTTTCATAGTTTTCTATTATAGGACAAGATGTTTTTTGAGCAAACAAAAATTGCAGATATGATGCGTATCTGTGCACAATCATGCTTTTTTTACTATAATGTAACACGAGGTGAATACTATGAAGATCAGTGAACGCATTGCAGAATTAAGAAAATTAATGAAGGATAGAAAAATTGATATGTACTATATTCCTAACGAAGATGATCATTTGTCAGCGGAATATACAGCAGATCATTTCAAATGCAAATCCTACATGTCTGGTTTCAGCGGAGATGCAGGGTGTACGATCGTGACAAAGGACTTTGCCGGACTGTGGACAGACGGCCGCTACTTTACACAGGCTGAAGGAGAGCTCAAGGGTACAGGCGTCACATTGATGAGACTGAACCAGGAAGGGGTGCCGAACCCGCTGGATTTCGTGATTGACCACACACCGAACAATGGTCTGCTTGGTTTTGACGGCTCGGTTGTATCAGCCGCAACAGCACTGCGCCTGGCTGCTTCCCTGAAGAAGAAAAATGCATCCATGCATGTCAGTGAAGATCTTGTTGATCTGATCTGGACAGACCGTCCGTCAATGCCGGAAGAACCGCTGTTCATTCTGGATAAGAAGTATGTCGGGGAAGATGCCAAGACGAGAATTGAACGCATCAGAGATGACATGAAGGAAAAGAAGGTCAATGTCATGGTATTGACAATGCTGGAAGATCCATGCTGGATGCTCAACATCCGCGGCAATGATATTCCATGCACACCGGTTGCCTATGCCTTTGCAGTGATTACAAACCGCAGAGTTTCATACTATGTGGCAAAGAAGCAGGTCACTAAGGAAGTCAAAGAATACTTCAAGAAGAATGGTGTTGCAGTACGTCCGTATGAGGCACTGGCAGAAGATCTTGCCAAACTGCATCATCAGACAATCTGGGCAGATCTCAGCAGCCTGAATACTAAGCTGTATGCAAATATTGCATCAGACAATCAGATCTACAATGCATTGACACCGATTATGGCATACCGTTCCATCAAGAATAAGACAGAGATCAAGAACCTGATCCATGCCCATGTCAAGGATGGCGCTGCCATGGTGAAGTTCCTCCGCTATGTGAAGGAGAATGCACCAAAGGGAAATATGACAGAGCTCTCTGCACAGAATGAATTGTACAGACTGCGTGCTGAAGGAAAGGACTATATCGAACCTTCCTTTGATACAATTGCTGCATATCAGGCAAATGGTGCAATGATGCACTATACAGCTACAGAAGAGAAGTTTGCGAAAGTTGATCCAAAGGGATTCCTGCTGGTGGATTCCGGCGGAACATATAAAGACGGCACAACAGATATCACCCGTACCATTGCTGTCGGACCGCTGAGCGCGGAAGAAAAGATGTACTATACAAAAGTATTAAAAGGACATCTTGCCCTGATGCGTCCGCACTTCCTGCGCGGTACAGCCGGGAATAATCTGGATATCCTTGCCCGTGAACCGTTATGGGATATGAATATCGATTATCAATGCGGTACTGGACATGGCGTCGGTCATGTATTAGGTGTCCATGAAGGCATCCATGGGGTCCGCTGGGGCATGCCGAGTGCAAATCGTCCTAGTGCCTGCCTGGAAGCTGGTATGATTGTGACAGACGAACCAGGTGTTTATCTGCCGCATAAGCTTGGCATTCGTATAGAAAATGAGCTGCTTGTTGTCAAAGACGGCAAGAATTTCTATGGTCAGTGGCTGAAGTTCCAGAATGTGACTTACTGCCCTTATGATCTGGAAGCAATTGATACAAAGTATCTGAATGACGTTGAGATTGAACAGATCAATGCCTACCATCAGGAAGTCAGAAAACAGCTGACACCATACCTGAAGGGCAGAGATCTGACTTTCCTGCGCAGGGCAACGGCAGCGTTGAAGAGATAAAAATATGAAGATCGTATCATGGAATGTAAATGGCTTGAGAGCCTGTATGACAAAAGGGTTTGCGGATTTCTTTCAGGAAGCGGATGCTGATATTTTCGGCATTCAGGAAACGAAGATGCAGCCGGAACAGATGAGTGAAGAAATGAAGTTCCCCGGATATCATCTGTATATGAACAGTGCTGAAAAGAAGGGATACTCCGGAACTTTGGTGTATACAAAGAAGGAGCCTCTTTCGGTAAGCTATGACATTGAAGGCGATACGACAAAGGAAGGCCGCGTCATTACCTTAGAATATAAAGATTTCTACTTTGTGTGCGCCTATGTGCCGAATTCCAAAGAGGGACTGGCAAGACTGCCTTACCGTATGGAATGGGAGGAGATGCTGAAGAAGCATCTGATGACACTGGATCAGAAGAAGCCGGTCATCTATACCGGTGACCTGAATGTTGCCCATGAAGAGATTGACATCAAGAATCCTGCTTCCAATCATAAGAATGCAGGCTTCTCTGATGAAGAAAGAGAAAAGATGACACATCTGCTGGCATCAGGTTTTACAGATACCTTCCGGAAGCTGTATCCGGAAGAGATACAGTATTCCTGGTGGAGCTATCGTTTTCATGCCCGTGAGAACAATGCAGGCTGGCGCATTGATTACTTCATTGTTTCCAACCGGCTGATGAAAAAGGTAAAGGATTCTGTTATTCACGACACTGTACAGGGATCAGATCACTGCCCAGTTGAGCTGAATATACAAATATAAAGTGCCGTTTTTCAATTTTGTAGTATAATTGCTATGCTTTAGGGGGAGTCGAGATATGGATGTAAAATCGATGGTAGAAGGATACAGAGAAGAACTTGTCAAAAGATTGGGGACCCTGGTATCCATCAATAGTGAAGAAGGAACACCGGAAGCGGATGCACCATTTGGTGCAGGACCTAGAGATGCTCTTCAGGCAGCACTGAAGATGTGTGCCGCAGACGGCTTCCAGACAGTCAATCTTGAGAACTATGCCGGCTATGCAGAAATTGGAGCAGGCAAGGAATGCATTGGAATTGTCGGACACTTGGACGTTGTGCCGGCACATATGGAAGATGGATGGAATACGGATCCGTTTGAAATGACTGAAAAAGACGGCGTTCTGTATGGACGCGGCGTCTCTGATGACAAAGGAGCTGTTGTGGCTTCTATGATTGCCCTCAAGGTCATCAAGGATATGCAGATTCCATTGACCAAGAGAATCAGACTGATCATGGGAACCAATGAAGAAACTGGATCCAAAGGCCTGGCATATTATGTCAAGAAGGAAGGTTCCGTTGACTACGGCTTTACACCGGATGGAGATTTTCCATGTATCAATGGTGAAAAGGGCATGGTCAGTGCAGTCTATCGTTCTAAGAAAACTGGCATCCGTGATATCAAGGGCGGCACCGCAAAGAATATTGTCTGCCGCAGATGCTATATTGTTGTTGACAAGTGCTCATTCTCCAGAAAGAAGCTGACTGACTGGTATAACAACAATAATATTGATTTTGAAATTGAAGATCAGGATCAGACAGTTAAGATCACAGTCACTGGTGTGGCGGCACACGCAAGCACACCGGAACTTGGCACAAATGCAATTTCCTATCTGCTGGTCGGCTTGAAGGAAGCAGGATATCAGGATCCGTTCGTGGATTTTTACTGCACGCACTTCGGCCTGAATACAGATGGTACAGGCTTAGGCGTCAAGTGCAGTGATGAATACGGCGCACTGACACTCAACTGCGGTGTCATCGGGATTGACAACGGCGTGGTAACTGGTTCGATTGATATTCGTTATCCTGTGACCATGAATTCTCGTGCAGTCTGCAAGATGATGAACGACCGTCTCTCAGATGACGGTGGTGAAGTTGAAGTGCTTCATACTGTAGAGCCATTGTATTATCCTTCTGACAGTACCCTGGTCACCTGTTTGACAGAAGCATATCAGGAAGTCACAGGCGATACAGAGACACAGCCGATGGTCATCGGCGGCGGTACATATGCAAAGGGCATTGACAATACCATTGCCTTTGGATGTGCATTCCCTGGCAATGATTATCATATTCATGATGCCAATGAATGGGTCAAGGTGGATGAACTGCTGAAACAGGCAGAGATCTATGTGGCTGGCATTTGTAAATTATTGAAGATCTAAGATGCAGAAAACTGCATCTTTTTCTTTGAGAAGAGAGGAAAGAAGGAACTTCAATTTGTATAATGCTATAATAGGAACTATGAAAAAAGTCGCCCTCTTATATGATTTTGACAAAACACTCTGCACAAAAGACATGCAGGAATACTCTTTGATTCCATCCCTTGGATATGATGATCCGATGGAGTTTTGGGCTGAGGTCACCGCCCTCTCCAAAGAGAACAAAATGGATTCCATCAGTGCATATCTTTATCTTCTGCAGAAGAAGTTTGAAGAACAGGGAAGACCGCTGAAGAAAAGTGACTTTGAAAATCTCGGCAAAGACATTGTCCTGTACAACGGTGTGGATACATGGTTCGAGAGAATCAACGCATATGGACTTGCACATGGTCTGGAGATTGAACATTACATTATTTCTTCAGGCATGAGTGAGATCATTGAAGGGACTTCGATTGCTCATGAGTTCCGCAAAATCTATTCCTGCCGCTATTATTATGATGGCAATAATATTGCTAAATGGCCGGCAGTCATCGTCAACTATACGACAAAGACGCAGTATATTTTCAGAATCAATAAGCAGGTCCTGGATGAGAATGATGACAAGGAACTGAATGACTACTATGATCCAAAAAAGAGGCCGGTCCCGTTTGAGAGAATGGTCTATATTGCAGATGGACTGACGGATGTACCATGCATGCGTTTAGTAAAGCTGTATGGCGGCAGATCCATTGCGGTCTACAGCAGCCGCTCAAAGAAGGCCAGAGAGACAGCAGAAAAGCTGATCAATGACGGCCGTGCAGACTATATGTGCCAGGCAGACTACAGTGAGAACAGTGATATGGAGAATCTGATGAAGATGATCCTGGATCACATGGATGCAGATGCAGCGCTGGCGGATCTGGAAGGGAAATACAGATGACAGAAAGAAATACTTCTAACGTCAGAAAAAATACAAATGCAGTATGGGAAAGAGTCAGAACTGATCTGAAGCAGATTGCCTGGAAAGATCCGATTGTCATGATCCTGTGTGCAATCCTTGTTTTTCTGACATTTGGTTCAGCCTTCGGTGCCTGCACAGGAACATTAAAGAATGCGGTCACAGTTGAACTGGATGCGGCTTATGGCGGTGGGGATACCGGCTATCAGGGACTGGTCAATGAAGCAGATGTCACGGAGAATATTGTCAATGACTTAGAAGCTCTGCTGAAGAAGGACAGAAGATTCAAGGTGCTGCGAAGCCATGAAGCAGGTACGGCGGCAACCGTTGCAGAAAGAGCAGAGAAGATCAATAAGGATAACCCGCTGTTTGTGCTCAGTGTCCATGCTGACGGCAGTCCAAATGCTGAACTCAGCGGCATGCATATCTATGCTGAGATTCCAAGTGAGAAATATCATGAAGCATCTCTGCGTCTTGCCCAGGCAGTTGCAGGTACCTTCAAGAGCAATGACTGGTCGGTGGATACAGGATATCTTTACTATCAGCCGTATGAAGAGACAGGAAATTATGAGCTGAAGTTTGTCACTTCTGATGATCTGACAGACTACAAGCTGGATACTTTTGCATTGATGAAGCAGTGTGATATGCCGGTCGTTGTAACAAATCAGTTCTATGTGACCAATCAGGCGGATGTAGACAAATGGGCGAATGAAGCAGGCTATCAGCAGGCTGCTCAAGATCTTTATGATGCACTGTGTGACTACAATGGATTTGAGAGGAAGAATGGATGACAAATGCAGAACGTTTTTTAGCAGCATATGCCAGGATTGAAAAAAAGATGGGTGAGATCAGCAAGGAATCAAGCTATAAGCCGTTTGCCCAGCTGCTGTACCGATGTGCTTCTCTGAACAAAGTCATCTCTCTGAATCAGCAGACACTGCGGGAATACAGTGAATTGAGAAATGCGATTGTCCATGAACGCGGCGGCAACAATGAGATCATTGCAGAACCATGTGATTCGGTGACCGAAAGCATTGAACGGATTGCCGGTCTGCTGGAACAGGACAACAGCATCCTGCAGTTTTCTTCGATGCCGGTCAAAACGGTCTCCCTGCAGACAGAAATTCCAGAAGCCTATCGAATCATGGATGAAATGCATACCAGCAAGCTGCCTGTCTATGAGCAGGGAACGTATAAAGGCCTGGTGACGCTGGAAGAGATTGCCGGCTGGGGCATCAACCGTGATACCACGAAACATACTGTTAATGACATCTTGGCAGCATCGAAGGATGAGAAAGTCCTTTTTCTGCCTAGGAGCAGTTCTGTGACTTCCGCCATCCAGGGATTTGAGAGCGCTATGAACCATGGCTCTTCTCTGCTGGCAATCATTATTACGGATAAAGGTTCACTGAATGAGGAGCCGTTAGGCATCATCACTGTAGCGGATCTGCCGAAGATTCTGAAATCATTTGCATAAGCTTCTCTGCGGAGAAGCTTTTCTTATCTACGATGAGATGCTTACTGTTATAATGGAACTATGAAAAAAACAATATATGCAGGTACCTATTCAGGTACAGGAAGTGAAGGCATCTACAAGTTCAGTCTGAAAGACGGAAAGCTGTCAGAACCAGAACTGTTCTGTCCAATCAAGAATGCAAAGTATATTTCTCTGCAGGATGGGATTGTGGCAGCTGTGGCTGATTTTGAAGGTGGTGCAGGTGCAGCTTTAATTGATAAGAAAGGAAAGATCATTGATCATAAGAAGTATGAAGATCATACTTCCTGTTATGTTGCACAGACGGAAGACCGTGTCTATACGGCTAATTATCATGAAGGGACATTCAGTGTCCTGGAGAAGAAAGATGGAAAGCTGAAGCTGATTCGTACGGTTCTGCTGATGGACGGCGGAGGATGTCATCAGGTGCTGCTGTGGAAAGATCTGATCCTGATCCCAACGCTGTTCATGGACCGTGTTGTGATCTTTGACAAGAATCTGAACCAGAAAGAATCCATTCGCTTCCATCAGGGAACGGGACCGCGTCATGGCGTGTTCTCAAAAGATGGAGAATATCTCTATCTGGTTTCTGAATTGAGCAATGAACTGTTTGTGATCCACTGCGGCGATTGGAAGATCGAGGCATGCATCGGTGTGCTGGAGAATGATGAGAAGCATGTCCGCGGAACAGCTGCCATTCGTTTGAATGAAGCCGAGGACCGCATCTATGTCAGTACGAGGGAGAAAGATGTCTTATCCGTCATTCAGCTGAACAATCATATTCCAACGCTGATGCAGGTCACCTCCTGCGGCGGAAAACACCCGAGAGATTTCATCCTGGCAGACGGCTATCTGCTGTGCGCAAACCGCTATTCCAATGACGTCATATCCTTCAAGCTGGAGGCAGACGGCAGGATCGGCAGACAGGTGGGCAGAACAGAGATCCCTGAACCAGTGTCATTAGCGGCTGAATAGTCCTAGAAATGCGCATGCGCCGGAAATTTCGGCGCTTTTTTTGTGTTTTTAATGTAACCCCTTACGGAGGCTAAAAATCGCCATTCTCTGAAAAGCCCTAGAAATGGGGACATATGACAAGTCCAAATTTTATGAAAGTCAAGTGAATTATTTTCATTTTCACGCTTGTAAAGGGATTTTCGCGGTGCTAATATCACGGATTGTTGTAGGAATTTATTTGGGGATAACGAAAGAAGAACCGAAGATATGACAGAAGATACATCGAAAGAGATTCAAAAGCTGAACCCGCAGGATGCCTGCAGAGCAATGGGTTCAACGTTAAGAGGATTATCAAATGAACAGGTCGAAGAGAACACTCGTGTCTACGGCAAGAATGTTCTGGCTAAACCGAAGGGAAAGCCGATCATTCTGGTGTTCTTAGAGAACTTTACCAGTCTGATGGCAATCATGTTATGGATTGGCGGCGGGATTGCACTGTTCACAGGCACACCGGAACTTGCTTATGCAATCTGGATGGTCAACGTACTGAACGGTCTGTTCAGTTTTTGGCAGGAATTCAGAGCCGGCAAGGCAACAGAAGCATTGAAAAACATGCTGCCGGCAAATGCACGTGTCATCCGTGATGGCAATGAAACACAGATCTTAGCAGAAGACCTGGTGCCGGGCGATGTCATGATCATTGAAGAAGGAGACAAGATCTCTGCAGATGCAAGACTGATTGCCTCCAGTGATATGCAGGTCAACCAGTCCACACTGACTGGTGAATCCAATCCGATCCGCAAGACGCATGATCCAATTCTGGAAGACGGTCTGACAAAGTTTGAAATGTCCAACCTGATTTTCGAAGGAACCAGCGTTTCTTCCGGGACCGGCAGAGCAGTGGTAACTGCGACCGGCATGAATACTGAATTCGGACACATCGCTTCTCTGGCACAGACAGTCAAGGAAGAACAGAGCCCGCTGCAGAAGGAACTGGATGTACTGACCAAGCAGATCACCATCATTTCTGCTGTTGTCGGCATCAGCTTCCTGGTCCTAGCACTGTTTGTCGTCCATCAGCCGTTTGCATAGGCATTCATCTTTGCCTTAGGCATGTTTGTTGCCTTCATTCCAGAAGGACTGCTGCCGACGGTGACCCTGTCCCTTGCAATGGCTGTTCAGCGTATGGCAACAGAACATGCATTGGTCAAGAGACTTTCTGCAGTTGAAACATTAGGCTGCACATCTGTCATCTGTTCTGATAAGACAGGTACACTGACCCAGAACGAAATGACGGTCACACACCTGTTCCTGCCTGGACGTGAGATGGAAGTCAGCGGACTCGGCTATGCACCTGAAGGAGAGATCCTTTATGAAGGTAAGCCGGTCAAGGCAGAAGATGACTATGATCTGAAGACATTGTTAGTTGCTGCTTCCTTCTGTGGAAATGCACGTATCCTTCCACCGGATGAGAAGAGCGACCGCTATACAGTATTAGGTGATCCAACCGAGGCTTGCCTAGGTGTTGCGGCACAGAAAGCCGGCATCCATATTCAGCAGGAACTGGATGTTACGCCAAGACTCCGTGAACTTCCATTTGATTCGACCAGAAAACGGATGAGCACCATCCACAACCTGGCAAGAACAGTCAACGGAAAGAACCGGATTGCCTATGTTAAAGGTGCACCAAAGGAAACGCTGGACCTCTGCGTCAATATGATGAAGGACGGCGAGTTGGTTGAACTGAGCGATGAAATGCGGAAGCAGATCATGGACGCCAATGACCACTATGCAACAATGGGACTGCGTGTCCTGGCAGTTGCGGTCAGAAGACTTGGTCCGGATGATGAACTGCCTGCGGCATTGCGTGACTATACACCGGAGATCATTGAAAAGAACTTATCGTTTGTCGGCTTGGTTGCCATGATGGATCCACCTCGTCCTGAGGTCGCTGCGGCTGTCGCAGAATGCCACAAGGCAAGCATCCGCATCATCATGATCACAGGCGACTATGGTCTGACTGCAGAATCCATTGCTAAGAAGATCGGCATTGTCACTTCTGAACATCCAAATATCATCACTGGTACACAGCTGAAGGATATGCCGGATGAAGATCTGAAGGCTGCCCTGAAAAATGAAGTCATCTTCGCCCGTATGGCACCGGAACAGAAGTATCGTGTTGTCAGTGCCCTGCAGGAAATCGGTGAGATTGTTGCCGTCACAGGTGACGGCGTCAACGATGCACCGGCATTGAAGAAAGCTGATATCGGTGTTGCCATGGGCATCACCGGAACAGATGTTGCCAAGGAAGCTGCAGAAATGATTTTAACGGATGACAATTTTGCCTCTATCGTCAAGGCAATCCGTGAAGGACGTGCAGTCTACAGGAACATTCGTAAATTCCTTCTCTATATCTTCAACTCAAATACACCGGAAGCAATTCCTTCTGCTGCCTTCTTATTCTCAGGGGGACTGATTCCGCTGCCATTGACAGTCATGCAGATTCTATCCATTGACCTTGGAACTGATATGGTTCCAGCCCTTGGCTTAGGTGCAGAACTGCCAGAAGACGGCATCATGGAAGTTCCTCCGCGCAAACAAGGCGAACGTCTGCTGAATAAGAGATTGATGATGCTTGCATATGGCTGGTATGGCATGATGGAATCACTGCTGTCCTTAGGCGGCTACTTCTTGGTCAACATTGCCAATGGATGGCCTTCTGCCACGGCATTAGCTTCCAGCGGTTCCGTATATCAGGAAGCAACAACAATGGCTTTAGCTTCCATCGTTTTCTGTCAGATTGGCGTTGTCTTATGCGCCCGTACAGAAACAACATCCATCTTCAAGAATTCCATCTTCAATAACCGTACGATCTTATCTGGTATTGTCTTGGAAATCCTCTTGATCCTCTCCTTTATGTATGTGCCGTTCATGCGAGAATTCCTGCAGACAGCACCGATAGGTGGAGTAGAATGGTTGTATCTGATATTATGTCCTGTATTGATCATCTGTTTAGATGAGTTAAGAAAATTCATTGTCCGTCAAAATACGCGGAAAGAAAAAGGAGAAACAAGATGAAGGTTATCATTGTTGGCTGCGGCAAGTTCGGATCTGGACTTGCAATGTCGCTCGAGAAAAAGGGAAATGAAGTAACAATCATTGACAGTGATCCGGAAGCCTTTGAACTGCTGGATCGTAAATTCACTGGTACAAAGATCACAGGCATCGGCTTCGACCGTGCTGTCCTGGAGCAGGCTGGCATTTCAAGAAGTGATGCAGTGGTTGCCTGCAGCAAGAAAGATGAAACAAATGCATTAATTGGCAAGCTGGCAAGAGATGCCTACAGTGTACCGCGTGTCATCTGCCGCTTATATGATCCAAGAAGAGCTGCCATCTACAGAAGCTTCGGTATTGAAACAATCTCAACGACCTCATGGGGCGTACAGAGAGCTATGGATATGCTGAGCTTCAACAAGCTTGACAGCGTGATGATGCTTGGTGATTCCCAGGCAGAGATCATCCGTGCGGATGCACCGGAGATGCTGGAAGGAAGAACAGTCAACGAACTGTGTGTGTATGGCGAGATGAATGTCATTGCCATCAGCCGCGGCAATAAGATCTTTATTCCAAGCAGCGGAACCCCGATTGAAAAAGATGATATTCTTTATATCTCAGTGCTGTGCGCTTCAACAGATCATTTGAAGTCACTGCTGGGAATGGACTAAGGAGGAGGATAAGAACATGAATGTTATTATCGTAGGCGGCGGCAAGACAGGTGTCTATGTAGCCAATCTTCTTTTAGCAAATCACTGCCGTGTCAAAGTCATGGAGAGCCGCAGAAGCGTTCTGGAAAAGGTGAAGGAAGAGCTTCCTGCTGACTGTGTATTTGATGGATCTGGTACAGATCCGAATATGATGGAAGCTGCCGGCATCAATACATGTGATGTCCTGGTATGTGCAACAGGTGCTGACGAAGTGAACTTAGTTGCTTCAACAATCGGTAAGTTTGAATTCAATGTGCCTCGTGTCATTGCCAGAGTCAATAATCCTCATAATGCATGGATGTTCAATGCCGGCATGGGTGTTGATGTCAGCATCAATCAGGCAGATCTGATCGGACATATCATTCTGGAAGGAATTGATATGCGGGATATGACAACACTGCTGAAGCTGGAACGTGGAAATGTTTCCATTGTCCAGATTCATGTCAGTGAGACATCTTCAGTCAACGGCCGTCAGATCAAGGATCTGGAAATCCCTGAGAATGCAATCATCATTGCCCTGATGCGGGGGGATAAGAACTTCATTACCAAAGGTGATACAGTCATTCATGCAGGTGATGATCTCCTTGCCCTGGCGGATGAAGTGACCCAGCCAAAACTGAACAAAATCTTCCATTCTTGATCAAAATCCTTGAAAAGGTTCTCACAATTGAGAATCTTTTTTATTTGTTTTGCAAATTTCAACAAAACCGAAAGGAAATCAATGACATTCGCAATATGTCTGTTATATAATTCCAATACTGCAATGTTCTTAAAGAGGGGAAATATGGACAGTAAATTAACAAAAAAATATGGCTTGCTGACAGCAATATGCATGGTTGTTGGAATTGTCATCGGCTCAGGTGTCTTCTTCAAGGCACAGACAATTCTGACCAAGACAGGCGGCAATATGCCGCTAGGCATCTGGGCATGGATCATCGGCGGTGTCATCATGATGGTATGCGCGCTTGCCTTCTCACAGATGGCGCAGCGCTATGAAAAGGTCAATGGTATTGTTGACTATGCAGAAGCGACCGTTGGCTCCAAATATGCCTACTATGTAGGATGGTTTACAACAACTATCTATTTTCCGGCAATGACATCCGTACTTGCATGGCTTTCTGCCAGATATACACTGGTTTTTCTGGTATCAGTCTCCCCGAACCTGAAATTGATTATTCCGGCCAGTGAAGGCGGCGCAGTCATAGGTCCTGAATGCATGGCGCTGACAATGTTCTATCTGTGTGCTTCCTATGCGGTCAATGGACTTTCACCAAAGCTTTCCGGGAAATTCCAGGTCAGTACAACAGTGATCAAGATGATACCGCTGGTATTGATGGCAGTGGTCGGTGTTGTAATGGGCTTGGTCAACGGCACACTTGGCAGCAATTTTACAACTGCTGCAGCTGTCACGACCAGTGCTTCCAATGGAAGTCTGCTGTTAGCCGCAGTTTGTTCTACAGCATTCGCCTATGAAGGATGGATCATTGTCACGAGCATCAATTCTGAAATCAAGGATTCAAAAAAGAATCTGCCAAAGGCATTGGTCATCGGATGTCTGATTGTCATGACAATCTATGTAACATACTATATCGGTGTTGCTGGCGGCGCTGCGAACCAGGATCTGATTGACAACGGAGCGACAATAGCATTTATCAATGTTTTTGGACCCGTCTTTGGAAATATCCTGAATCTGTTCATTGCCATATCTTGTCTTGGCACATTGAATGGGCTGATGCTCGGAGTGACGCGCTGCATGTACTCCCTAGCCGTTCGTGGTGAAGGACCTGCACCAAAGGTATTCTCACAGGTCGATCCTTCAACGAACATGCCGAATAACTCTGCTGTCTTCGGATTGATGATTACAGCTGCCTGGGGCCTGTATTTCTTCCTGGCCAACCTGGCACAGACATGGACTGGTCCATTTGTCTTTGATTCATCTGAACTGCCGATTATCACAATCTATGGTTTTTATCTGCCAATCCTGATTCAGTGGATGAGAAAGACAAAGGATGCTTCAGTGACGCAGAGATATATCATTCCAGCGCTGGCTGCAGCTGGATCATGCTTCATGATCTATGCTTCAATTGTCAGCCATGGCATCGAGAACTTCTGGTATCTGATTGTCTTCGCTGTTATCATGGTCATCGGCGGCCTGCTGAACCGCAGGAACCATCAAGAACAATCATAAAAAATCAGGCCGCTCAATATGGGCGGCCTTTTCAGTACTATTTCTGGTTAAGTGAAGAAGCAATCTTTCCGACTTCTTCGGCAGTGCTCTCGTACTTTTTAACGATTTCTTCAATCTTGCCGTCAAACAAGTCACTGTGCTGTTCAAATAATTTAAGGCCGTTCTCTAAGAAGTCTACTTGGGCATTGGTGTCGGTGTTCCTGCTGCCATTCTTCATCGTTTCCATGAATGACTTGATGTCATCCGGAAGTTTACCTTCCTTTTCCAGTGCATCGCAGGCTTCCGTCAAAACTTTCTGGAAGTCTCCCATCTTCTTCATGTCCGCAAATGACTTGAATATTTCCCCGATTCCCATACAGTGATTCCTCTCTTTCTAGAAGTATCATATCAAGATTCTGAATAGATTACTTATGAAATATAAAAAATAACTGCAGATCATTTCGGATCTGCAGTTATTTGACAAGTGGAGCCAAGGAGGATCGAACTCCCGACCTCATGATTGCGAACCACGCGCTCTCCCAGCTGAGCTATGGCCCCATATGCAGATGTAATAGTATCATAAACCAGGGGGAAAATAAATCTGTCAATGCAGCTAGCCAGCGCTCATGCAGTGCATTCGTCATTTTTTCCGATATAATAGAACCATATGAAAAAGCGCCGGCTGACGAAATTTGGAAAGTCCTGCATCATACTGATCACAGTATGTCTTCTTTTCACTGCTTTCTGGTTCCTGCGCCCAGTATTCAGTGCGCAGCCAGCCGCTGCTGCCGAAGTCACAGCAGAGCCGACCATTGAACCAACGACAGTACCGACACCGACACCAACACCGGTTGATACGATATTTGAGAAAGAATACAACGAGAACAAAGCCGTCAACAGTGAGTATATCGGCAAGATGAAGCTTGAGAGCGGACTGATTGAACAGAACATTACCCAGACAGCTGACAATGACAAGTATCTGAACCGTGCCTGGGACAATACCGTCAACAACGAAGGTTCGGTCTACCTGGATTACCGCAATTATCTGACGGATCAGAATCTGATCTTCTATGGACATTATGTCTACTATGATGCATCGAAGATGTTCACCCCGCTGGAGACGCTGATGGATCCGGCAAACTACGAGGCAAATAAATATATTGATGTCTACTTCAGCCCAACCGATGAAAGAAGATATGTAATCACAGATATTTTCTATTATCCATTGGAGAGCACAACATTGAAGTATTACCATGTCAATTACGACAGCACTTTCTTCCAGACATACTACAGTGCCGTCAAGCAGGCTGACTTCTATGATACGGGAGAAACACTCACCATGAATGACCGCTGGATCTCCCTGCAGACATGTGTCCGCAATCATGATGAATTAAGAGAGATTGTCCTGGCCAAACAGATAGAAAAGTAGCCGTACTCTATGTGTACGGCTATTTTAGTTCAAATGAAAGGGAAGACTGGCCATCCTTGTAGATCAAGTGCAGTATGGCACCGTTGATCATGGTCATATGCGGATATGTATGTCCGATATCAGCTTGATACAGGACAGGAATCTCCTGCATTGCCATCGTGATGGCTTCGGTATAGGTCATGCCGGTCTCCGATGATTCATACACCGTTCTGCCGATGATGACGGCTTTGGTACTTTTAAACCATCCGGCATAGCGGAACTGCAGCAGTGTGCGGTAGAGCGCTTCAGCAGAAAGTGAGAAATTGTCAAAATACCAGATGATGCCGTCCTGCTTGTATTTCTGCAGGAATTTCCTGGTGCCGTCATATTCCGTGCCAATCAGATCCTTGAGCACATCAATACAGCCGCCGATGCATCTGCCGCTGATCCGAATCGTATCTTGACTGGAAAGCCACTGAGTCGGCGTGTCATATTTGATTTGCTCTATATCATACGGCGGCTCCGAAAGGTGAGCCGGATAGCTGCGCTGAATTACATGCTTTCCTTTTAGAATCTCCAAGTTTGCTTTTATAAAATCAAGCATTGGCTTTGCATCATAAGATGAGGCATTGCATCCATAGATGGTCGCAACATCATATTTTGTCGTATATGGATATAGAATTCCGGTTGGATCAGAAGCACCCATGACCCACTTTGGATTTTTCTGCATGACTTTAAAGTTCACATACGGCAGACATTCATCTAAGAAGTCACCGCCCTTGGCACACATGACCATCTTGACCGAATCTTCCCGGAAAAGAGAAGTGAACTCCTCGCCGCGATTTTCTGCACTGGTTGACCGGTCATCGTCATTACGAACTGATTCTGTTTCCAGGATGGTATAGCCCTGTGCTTTCAATGTATCGATGGATGCCTGGTATTTTTCTAGATATCTGCCTGTTCCGGCACTTGGCGCAGCGATGCCAATGATTTCATGTTTCTTAATAAATTCTGGATAGATCATGTCTGTCACCTCTGACTCATTATACAAGAAAACTGGTTCTCTTGACGAGGACCAGTTCTCCATTCTTTGGGGGGAAAGAAATTATTTTTTAAATTATCGGGTGAAACATGTCATCTTGTGGATGACTCTTTGTTTTCTCCTTTCTATACCCAGTAATATACGGAACGAAAGTTAAAAAAATGAGATAAGACGGTGAACTTTGGATGAAGAAATGTGGGATTCTTAACATATTCTGAATTTTTTTATGGAAAGGGGACGAAGATGAGTGAAAATGGTATACTTGTATGGTATGAAAAAATTATTGAAGAAGACATTAACAGCAGTGATGTGTGCTGCCATGGTCTGCGCTTTTGCAGGCTGCGTTTCACCTGAGTCAGTGAAATTCATTAAAGACGGCACTTATACAGGAACAGCTCAAGGATACAATGGAGAAATTGAAGTATCTGTCACGTACAAAGATAATAAGATGACAAACGTTGAGGTCACAAAGAACAGTGAACCAGGTGTTGTCGCTTATTCCGCAATGAAGAACATTCCGAATTATATTGTTGAGAATCAGTCGACCAATGTCGATGTATCAACAGGTGCAACTGTTACCAGCAAGGCAATCTGCGAAGCGGTGGCCAGCACAGTCACACCAGCCGGCGGCAACATTGACCAGTGGACGGTCGACTGCACCGGCAAGCATAAAGATAAAGAGATCAATTATACAACGCAGGCAGTCATTGTCGGCGGCGGCTATGCCGGCATTATTGCGGCACTGCGCTTACAGCAGCTTGGCATTGAAACACTGATTGTTGAGAAAGAGCCGAAAGTCGGCGGATCATTGAACTACATGTTCAACTCTCTGCAGATTACATCAGGCAGTACCAAGCTCCATAAGGACAATGTGTCGGATGAAGAATCCGATGCCATTGCCACGGATATCATGAACTACGGCAATAACGAAGGAGATCAGTCTCTGGTAAATCTGCTGGTGGACAACATCGGCATGGTAACCGACTGGCAGATCAGTGATCTCGGCATGGCGTTTGAAGATAAATACAGCATCGGCGGCTATTCCAGCAATGCGGTGCGCTACTACAATACAGATGATTCAGAATTGTATGAGCTGCTGACAAAAGAAGTCAAAGTCTCCGGAGCAAAGATCGTACCAAATGCAGCTGTCATCGGCATCAACTATGAAGACGGTGTCGCAACCGGTGTGACCGCAAAGCAGGTCGACGGCAGCGTGGTAAAGGTCAAGGCGGATTATGTTGTTCTGGCCAGCGGCAGCTATGGTGCCAATCAGTCACTTCTGAATGATACATCTTCACTGTACTATGGACCGTTAGGTGCAACAGGTGATCTGGTCACCGTCGGTAAGAGCACTGAGAACAGCTTCAGCATTCTCAAGCAGAACGGCACAGCAGCATTCGCAACCGGCTTCCAGCTGAGCAGCACCAATGCAGTTGATGCATACAATGCAATTCAGCGCAGTCTGAAAGCAGGTGCACTTCTGATCAATCAGGACGGCAAGAGATTTGTAAATGAAGATGCACCGAAGAATATGCTGTCAAATTCCATTGCGGCACAGACCAGCAGCTACATGGTCCTCAGCTATGATGCATACCGTTCGTTCAAGGCAGGTCTGCTCGTCAATATGAGTGAAGAACAGAGAAAGCTTGTGCTGGGCACGGATGCAGACAGCAATATGGATACAAAATACACGACTGACTCTCTGCAGGCTGCGTGTGAAAAATACGGACTGGACTATACTGCCGTCAAGGAATCAATAGATACATACAATGCGGATGTAAAGGCTAAGACAGATATAGCCTTCACCCGTGAAGCCGATACATTCAGTTCACAGATCACGGATGAAGATGAAGTATACATTGTCCCAATGACTTCTTATGTTTATGAAACACTAGGCGGCATTCAATGCAATAAAGCATTGAACGTTGTCAAGGCAGACGGCAGTTCAGTGACAAATATCTATGCCATCGGCAGTGTCTGCGGCAATGTCTTTGGCAGCGCAATGAAGCCGGGTGCAGGATCCGCATGGGCAGTTGTCACAGGCTATCTGGCAGCAGACAGTATTGCGGCAAAGTATGGCAAGAGAATTTATTCTTCTGCATCACCAAGTCCATCTGCGAGTGCTTCCGCTTCAGCGGATGCAGCAGAGGCGACAGCTTCAGCAGAAGCTACAGCAGAAACAACAAACTGTTATGTAATGACCAAAGTCAAGTAGTATTTCAAAGATATTTGGAAAGA